>CAJCHZ010000076.1 GCA_903970165.1 Betaproteobacteria bacterium | reverse complement strand
GAATTTTTATCAAGGAATTGGAAGAAGCGCTGCTGGAAGAGACGATTGATCTGGCAGTGCACAGCGTGAAGGATATTCCAACCGATACGCCTTCGCGGCTAATGTTTCCGGCGGTGTGCAGGCGCGAGGATGTGAGGGATTGTCTGGTGGGGCCGAGCGGGACGACGCTGGCGAGTTTGCGGCAGGGTGCGCGCGTCGGGACGGGGAGTATGCGGCGGCAGGCGCTGCTGCGGCATATCCGGCCGGACTTGGATGTGCGGGATTTGCGCGGGAATGTGGACACGCGCTTGCGAAAAGTGGAGAGCGGGGAATATGAGGCCGTGATGCTGGCGAAGGCAGGGCTGGATCGCCTGGGTTGGAGTGCGCGGATTACGGAAATTATGTCGCCGGAGGTTTTTTTGCCGGCGGTGGGGCAGGGAGCGATCGCGGTAGAGTGCCGGTTGAGGGATACGGAAGCGGGGGAATTGGTTGGCGGGCTGGATGATGCGGAGACGCGGACGGCGATTATTGCTGAGAGGGCGCTGCTTTCGGCCCTGCATGGCGGGTGCCAGGTGCCGCTTGGGGCTTGGGCGCGGATGGAACGCGGGGAGTTGGTGATGGAAGCGTGTGTATGCTCGCTCGACGGGACGCAGTTTGTGAAGCAGAGGGCGACGGCTACGCCGGAACAGGCGGCAGAACTTGGCGGACACATGGCCACACTGCTGATGGACGCTGGGGCGCAGAGCATTCTAGAAGAAGTGGGGCGGGCGCGTGGCTGAGACGATGGCTTCACCGCTGGCCGGAAAGACTGTGGTGGTGACGCGGGATGCTGGGCAGAGCGCGAGAATTGTTGAGGAGTTGGCGGCGCGGCAAGCAAACGTGAAGTTGTTGCCGCTGATTTCGTTTGCACCGCCAGAGAAATTTGAGGAGTTCGATGCGGCGCTGAGGCGACTGGAAAATTTTGACTGGATCATTTTTACCAGTGCAAATGCCGTGCAGGCCCTCGAAGGGCGCCGCCAGGAGATTGGACTGGGCGAACTTGCGGCGGTGAAATTGCCGCGCGTGGCTGCCGTTGGGCCTGCTACTGCGGATGCGGCAGAGAGCACCGGGTATTCTGTGGATTTTGTGGCGACAGAACACAGTGGCGCTGGGATTGTTAAGGAGTTGGGAGAGGACCTGAAGGGGAAGAGCGTTTTTTTGCCGCGTAGTGATAAGGCGAATCCGGATTTGCCTCAGGCGCTGCGAAAACGTGGTGCCATGGTGACGGATGTGGTCGCTTACAAGACGTTAGCGCCCGGCGAGACGGATCGGGCGCGAGTGAAAGAGAGTTTGAAGGACGGAGCGGATGGGATTTTGTTTTTCAGTCCGAGCGCGGTGCGGAACTTTCTGGAACTGTTGGGCGCTGATAGGTTGAAGGCGCTGCAGGGGAGAGCGGTCATGGTGGCGATTGGGCCGACGACGGCTGGAGCTTTGAGTGCGGCGGGAGTACAGAGGGTCGCGTGGGCAGCGGACACGACGCCAAAAGCTGTGATTGAGGCGCTGGAGGGGCATTTATCGCGGACGCGAAGAAGAACTACGGCGGGAGCGAACCAGGAATGAGTTTTCCAGCACAGAGACCAAGGCGATTGCGGCGAAGCGAGGCTTTGCGCGGGTTGGTGCGCGAGACGCGGCTTTCCGCGGCTGGGTTGATTTATCCGATGTTCGTTTGCCCTGGGACAAAAGTGCGGAAGGAAGTTAGTTCGATGCCTGGCGTGTTTCAGCAATCCGTGGATCAGATTGTGGAAGAGTGCAGGGAAGTGGAGGAACTTGGGATTCCGGGCGTGATTCTTTTTGGGTTGCCGGAATCGAAGGATCCGCGCGGGACGATTTCTACCTCGGCGCAAGGTGTGGTGCAAAGGGCCATTGAGGAGATTCGAAAAGCGAATCTGAAATTGCTGGTGATTACGGACGTTTGTTTGTGTGAGTACACGGACCATGGGCATTGCGGGGTGATTGAGAACGGCGAAGTGGCGAATGATGCGACTTTGCAGGTTTTGGCGGTGCAGGCGCTTTCGCATGCGCGGGCCGGGGCAGACATCGTGGCGCCGTCGGACATGATGGATGGGCGCGTTGGAGCGATTCGGGAGATGCTGGACGAGCACAAGTTTGGCGAGATTGCGATTCTGGCATACGCGGCGAAGTATTGTTCGGGATTTTATGGGCCGTTTCGCGAGGCGGCGGATTCGGCGCCGCAGTTTGGCGACCGGAGGAGTTATCAAATGGATCCGGGGAATGTGCGCGAGGCGCTGAAGGAAGTGGCGCTGGACATTGAAGAAGGTGCGGATATGGTGATGGTGAAGCCGGCGCTGCCTTATCTGGATGTGATTCGGCGGGTACGGGAGGAGTTTGATGTGCCGGTCGGGGCATATAACGTGAGCGGGGAGTACGCGATGGTGAAGGCGGCGGCGCAGAAGGGTTGGTTGGATGAGAAGAGAGTGGTGATGGAGATTTTGACGGGGATTCAGAGAGCTGGGGCGGGGATTATTTTGACGTATCATGCCAAGGATGTGGCTGGGTGGATGAAGTAAAGAAGCGGATATGAGCGCTACACCTATGAAATCGAAAGTGCAACGACGACGCTCACGGGAGATTTTTGCGCGTGCGGAGAAGATTCTTGTTGGAGGCGTGAATAGCCCTGTGCGGGCGTTTCGGTCGGTTGGAGGCGAGCCGCTGATTATTGAGCGTGGTAGCCGGCAATTTCTTTACGACGCGGATGGGAACAAGTTGCTGGACTACGTTTGTTCGTGGGGCGCAATGCTTTTGGGACATGCGCATCCGGCGGTGAGCGAAGCGATTGCGGAACAGGCGTGGGACGGGACAAGTTTCGGGGCGACGACCGAGTTGGAAGTTGAGTTGGCGACGATGATTACCGCGGCGATTCCGGGGATCGAGAAGATTCGGTTTGTTTCAAGTGGGACGGAAGCGACCATGAGCGCGGTGCGGTTGGCGCGCGGGGTGACGAAGCGGGATTTTATTTTGAAATTCGAGGGCTGCTACCACGGGCATGCGGACAGTTTTCTTTCGCAGGCGGGGTCGGGGCTGGCGACTTTGGGGATTGCGGAGTGTCCGGGAGTGCCGCAGGCGCTTGCGGAGCTGACTTTGAACGCGCCGTACAACGATTTGAGTGCGGTGGAGCGGTTGTTTTCTGAGCACAAGGACAAGATCGCGGCTGTCATCCTCGAGCCGATTGCGGCGAATATGGGCGTGGTCTTACCGGAGGCGGGATTTCTTGCAGAGTTGCGGGAAATTACGACGCGCAACGGGGCCTTGCTGATTGTGGATGAAGTGATCACCGGATTTCGGATGCACTATGGAGCTGCGCAGCAACTGGCTGGCATTGAAGCGGATTTGACGACGCTGGGAAAGATTATCGGCGGAGGGCTGCCGGTTGCAGCGTATGGCGGGCGCGCGGATATTATGAATCATGTGGCGCCTTTGGGGCCGGTGTATCAGGCGGGGACGCTGGCGGGGAATCCACTTGCGATGCGGGCGGGGATTGCAACTCTGAAGCAGCTTGCACGGCCTGGACTTTACATCGGGATTCATGAAAAAGCGGAGACGCTGGTGCGGGGATTGCGCGAGGCGCTGGCTGAAACGGGAGTTGCCGGGCGGGTGAATGCGAGGGGGTCGCTGGCGACTCTGTTTTTTGCGGCTGATCCTGTGAACAATTATACCGATGCGAAGGGCGCCGACACAAAACGGTACGCGCGATTTTTTCGGGAAATGCTGGAGCGGGGGATTTTTATGGCGCCGTCGCAGTTTGAGGCTGCGTTTGTTTCGGCGGCGCACACTGCAGAAGACGTTACGCGGACGGTTGATGCGGCGCGCGATTCCTTGAAAGCTATTGCGGCTGAGCCTTCTGTTTAAAACTTCAAAGGAGAAACTGAATGTCTGAGGGGATTGAACTGCCAGAAGTGCATCACGAGGAAGGTCCATGGCTCATTCCGGTTTCCCTGACCATCTCCACGCTGGCTGTTTTGGTGGCGGGAGTGACGCTAATGAGCCACCGGGCGCATACCGAAGAGCTGCTCCGGCAGAGCCAGGCGGCCAACCGGTGGGCGCAGTATCAGGCAAAGGCGGATCGGCAGCACACGACGGAGAAGGCCGTTGATGTGGTGCGTATCGTGGCGCCACTCAACAAGGAAATTGGCGAAGAGATCCAAAAGAAAAATGAGGCGGAGCTGGAGCACTACCAGGAAGACAAGGGAGATATTACGAAAGAGGCGAAAGACCTGGAAGCAGAGCGCGATTTGGCGGGGCGCAAGGCGGACCGTTTTGACGGCGGAGAGGCCCTGCTGGAAGTTGGGCTGGTCATTTGTTCTCTGACACTGCTTACGAAAAAGCGGTTGTTCTGGATTGGGGGCATGGTGATTGCGGCGGCCGGCCTCGGGTTTGCGCTGACTGGGTTTTTGCTTCACTAAGCAAAGATTCCTGCGTGCGAGGATTACGCGCGAGCCGGGGGTTGCGAGCCTCTCAGGCGCACTACTTCTTCCATCAGGTTTTTCAGGTGGGTGACGAGTTCCTGGTGGCGGAGGGATTCCGGGTCGGGACGCTTCCCGACAAAGGAAAGATTGCCGCTGGGTTCGAGGATGCATTTGTCCACTTCCTGCAGGGAATCGAAGCCCTGCTTTCTGGCGGCTGCTTCGAGCTGAGATTGCGTGATGAGCTCTTTCTTCAAGCGGTCGGTGTAGATTTTGCCGCTTTCGATGAGGACATCGGCCTGGCCTTCGACGATTTGTTCCAGCTTGTTGTGACCGTAGAGAAAACGGACCACCAAATAGTTGATTACGAGCAGGGAGGTGGCGCCGATGAGGCCGCCGGAGACGCTATTGTCGTCGCCGATGATGGCGTTTTGGACGGTGTTGGAGAGCGTGAGGAGAACAACGAGGTCGAAGGGATTGAGCTGGACGAGTTCGCGCTTGCCGGAGAGTCGGAGACTGATCACCAGGAACAAGTAGACGATAATCGGGCGGAGAATTTTTTCAAGCAGGGGAAGTCCCATGACGAACATGTCTTTCCAGATGTCATGCGTTGGCACAACGCCTCCTATGTCGCGGTTTATGGGGGATGCCGGCGCTACCAGAATTCATGAGAATCGAAGGCGAGCGTAGCATGCCCATGGCGCGGGTGAAAGCGGCGGAGGGGCGAACCTGTATCTTCGTACAGGTATGTTTTGGCAACATGGCCGCTTGGAAATATGCCCGGAGATTCAGAACTAGTTATAATTGGGGTGTTTCGATAGTCTCTACCCAATAAAGGTCGTTCCAGAACGTAAATCGTGAAGCGGAGTCATTTTTTCTCCGCGGTTTCTTGGGGTACGACAACGTTTTATTTTGCAGCGACCTATGCCACCTAGCCGCACTTTTGATCAAAGAATAGGGCCGAGTCCAGAGCAGATAGCGACGCTACTGGATTGCGCGCGTGAACTTCTAGCCATTCTCAGCACAGACGGAATCATTTTACACGCGAGCGCGGGAGCAACACGTTTGCTCGGCTACCGCCCGGACGAAGTCGTAGGAAGTGTGCTCGCTGATTATGTGCATCCGGACGATGTGGACGAGATGCGCGAGCGTTTTAGAGGGCTGGAAGAGATTCCGAACGACACGCGAAAGGGACGCTGCCGACTGCGCAGCAAGGCAGGGTATTGGCGGTGGTTTGAGGCCACGATCAGTAATTGCCTGAGCAATGCGGCGGTCGAAGGAGTGGTCGTCAGTCTTGTTGATGTGACCGCGTTGCAACGGATGGAAGCCGAGCGACAGGTGATTTCGGAAGTTGTTCACGCGTTAAACCAGACAGCCAATCTCGATGAGTTGCTGAAGGGAATTCACCAGGCGCTGAAGAAAGTTCTGTACGCGGAGAATTGTTTCGTTGCACTGCATGACGCGAAGGAAGATACGTTTATCTTTCCATTTCTTGTGGACCGGTTCGATACGGTGCCTCCGCCGCAAAAAGTCGGGCGGAGCTGCACGTCGTATGTGTTCCGGACGGGGAAAGGAATGCTCATCCCGCAATCGGAGTTCGACCGCCTGGTGCAGGCAGGAGAGGTCGAACTGGTCGGCTCGCCGTCGCCATCGTGGCTGGGTGTGCCGCTGAAGACGCCCACGGCAACCATCGGTGTTCTGGTCGTTCAGCACTACGAGGACGAAAATGCGTATGACGTGCGGGATCTCGAGTTTCTGGATTCGGTAGGCGGCCACATTGCACTGGCGATCGAAAGGCGGAGCGCCGAGGATGCGCTACGCAAAAGCGAATCGGTTTTCCGGCTGTTGTTTTCTCACAATCCCCTGCCGACGTGGGTGATGGACGGCGGGACCCTGCAATTCATTCAAGTGAACGACGCCGCGGTTCGGCAATACGGATATGCGCAGGAAGAGTTTGAGCAGATGACGATTGTGGACATAGAGCACGAAGCGAAGGTAGTCTCGCGGGAGGGACTGGCAAAAGAAGATGTGACCGGCGGAGAGTTCCACGGAGTATGCAGGCACAAAAATAAGGATGGAAAGGTTTTTGAAGTTGAGCTTATCTCACACCAGTTGGACTACGCGGGACGGCGCGTAAAGCTAGTGGTGGCGCAGGACGTCAGCGAGAGGCAGCTTTTGGAGCAACAGCTTCGGCAGGCGACAAAAATGGAAGCGGTTGGGCGTCTGGCCGGCGGTGTGGCGCACGATTTCAATAATCTTTTGATGGTCATCAAGGGGCATACTGAGCTGTTGATGAACGAATTGCCGCCCGCGGACCGCATGGTGCGAAAAATTGAACAGATTGATAAGTCAGCTGATCGCGCGGCAGCTCTGACGAAGCAGCTTCTGGCGTTCAGCCGGATGCAAGTTTTGCAGCCGCGCGTGATGAATTTGAACGGCGTGATCGAGGATATGGGTAGGCTGCTGCCCCGACTGATTGGGGAAGACATCGAGCTGGGAGTTCGCATGGCTGCCAATTTGGGCACGATTCGGGCAGACGCCAGCCAAATGGAACAGATCATTATGAAT
The DNA here is from genome assembly GCA_903970165.1 of Betaproteobacteria bacterium. Classification (GTDB taxonomy): domain Bacteria; phylum Acidobacteriota; class Terriglobia; order Acidiferrales; family UBA7541; genus Acidiferrum. The sequence goes on along the minus strand of CAJCHZ010000076.1, from coordinate 37,803 downwards.
TTGGCGGTGAATGCCCGAGACGCGATGCCGACGGGTGGACGCCTGATTATTGAGACGTCCAATGCGGAGCTGGACCGCTCGTACAACATGACGCATCCGATCGTGCAGCCGGGGCGATACGTTTTGCTGGCGGTGACTGACACCGGGTTTGGCATGGATGCGGAAACGCAGGCGCACATTTTCGAGCCATTTTTTACAACGAAAGAACCGGGGAAGGGTACAGGGCTGGGACTTGCGACGGTTTATGGTGTTGTGAAGCAGAGCGGCGGATTCATTTGGGTATACAGCGAGGTGGGCAAGGGAACTTGCTTCAAGATTTATCTGCCGCGAGTGGACCAGCCCGAAGAAAAGGGCATGTCTCCTCAGGCATTGACGGAAGCGCCGCGCGGCACGGAAACGATTTTGCTCGCGGAGGACGAACAGGATGTGCGCGAGGTGGCGCGGGAATTTCTGGAGTCAGGTGGCTACACGGTGATTGAAGCGCGAGACGGTGCGGACGCGTTGCGCCTTGCCAAGGAGCGCGAGGGCGGGATCGATTTGCTGGTCACGGATATGGTTATGCCGGGGATGACGGGGAGAGAGCTGGCGCAGCGATTGCAGCATGATCATGCGGGCATTGGGGTCATTTACATGTCGGGTTACAGCGAGCAGTCCGCGGTTGAAACTGTGCAGGCGGATGCAGTGTCGTGTCTGCTGACGAAGCCGTTCAGCCGGGGGAGTATTTTGCGCGCAGTACGAGAGGCGCTGAGCGTTTCCCGCAGGGCCTGAGTTTCCATCCTATTGAAAATTTCGGAGTTTCGAATTATGCGAGTTTGGGATGCTTGCGATGCCAGTCTGTGTGTGCCTGGAAGGTGCGCGCGGCTTGAATCACGGCAAAGTCATCGCCGGCGCGCGCTACGAATTGCAGACCCACAGGAAGACTGTTTTCGGTAAAGCCGCAGGGGACCGACAAAGCCGGAAGGCCGCACAAATTGCCGATGGCCCCGAGGGGATCGGGGAAGGCGAGATCGGTTTCCAGGTTTGTATCGAGTGGAACAGCCGGCACCGGCTGCGAGGCGGTTACCAGGACATCGAACGATGCAAAGAGGGTTTCCATCTTTTTTTGCAGGATTTCGCGAATGCTGAGCGCGCGCAGGTAGTCAGCGGCGGAATATTGTTCGTTGACGTAACCCGAAATCCGGCCTAGAGGATCGGCTAGCTCGCTGACGCGGCCAGACCGGATCAGATCACGAAAAGAGGCGGCAGCTTCGGCGGAAACGATGATGTTGCCTGCGTCTTCAAACGGTCCGTCGGGGAGTGTCGTGGATTTCGTAGTGCCCAAAAATTTGCGCACTACTTTTTCGGCCGCGAGAAGAACCTTCGCGACTCGGGGATCCAGTTTTGGCCAGGCATTGGTGAGCCAGCCGACATTCAAAGGCCGGGCCTTAAGATCCAGGGATGGGGAATAGGTGAAGGCGCCTTTGTCTATAGGCACGGTGCTGCGATCCTTCGGATCGTGGCCAGCGATGGCGGCGAATACGCGGGCGCAATCCTCGGCGGTCCGTGCGAGAGGACCTAGCTTGTCCATCGATGGTGAGAGGGCCATAGCGCCGTAGCGGCTGACACGGCCATAGGTGGGCCGCAGCCCGCTGACGCCGCAGAAGGCAGATGGGCAGATGATGGAGCCCCAGGTTTCGGAACCGATGGCAAATGCAGCGAGACCCGCAGCGACAATAGCTCCAGAGCCCGAGGATGAGCCGCAGGTCCAGCAGTCAGTGTTCCAGGGATTTTTCGCAGCGCCCTGAAGCGAGGCGGAAGCGAAGCGGTAGCCCATCCCGCCGGCGAGCTCAATCATCGCGGCTTTTCCGATGAGAATAGCGCCGACTCGGTTCAGGTGTTCGATGACGGTGGCGTCGTATTGGAAAACCTGGTCAGCGTAGGGCTTCGCGCCCCAGGTCGTGGGAAGGCCTCTGACCGAGAGCAGATCTTTTGCTGCGTATGGAATCCCGTGCAGCGGGCCGCGATAGTGGCCGTGCTGGATTTCTTTCTCGGCGGCTTTGGCTTGTTCGAGGGCGGTGTCGGGCGTCAAGCGAGCGTAGGCGTTGAGGCCGGGGCCGAACTTCGCGCTGCGGTCCAGATAGAGCTGGGTCAGCTCGACGGGAGAAAGCTTTTTCGTTTCGATGCGCTTGGCGAGCTCGGTTAAGGGCAAATAGAAGATTTCTTCGGCGGGCATGGTGAAATCTCCTCAGGGTCTCTTCGGAGTTGCGACCGTCGGACGAGCAGAGGCAGCGCTGGGTTCGGGCTTTTTCTCGCGCTCGAGGAGAGGCTTCAGGTAGAGAGCGGGGCCGTCGGCATTTTGGATAGTGTATGCGCGCAGGCGGTCAAGGGAAGGTTGTGCGAGAAGGCTCAGGCGATAGAGATCGGTTTTTTGTTCGTCAGAGAGACGCGAACGGTAAAGGCTGAGGATGGCTTCATAGCGGGCGTCGGCTTCGGCCTGGCTTTCGGGGGAGAGCTTTGGGGCGTCCGGCGATTGAGGAGGTTGAGGTTTCGCCGATGCAGAGTCTTGTGGCAGATGGCCCGCTGGAACGACCGAGACCGCGGAAACGATAGCGGCGCGGCGCGCGAATTCGCGGCGCGAGATTCCAGAACTCTTCTTGCTATTCATGGAAGTCCCCCTGAAGAGAGAATAGCTGTGAGAACGGCGAAATGGGAAGCTGAGGGATTGGGTTATGCGCGGAAGCTTTCCAAAGAGGCAACGCACGCTTACCGTAAAAAAAACATTACTCAGAGGACCACCGAGGTAGCCGAGGGCGCGGAGAAGGAATGGCGCGGCATGCCCGTGCGGCTATTCGACGCGGGTTAGCGTCTGGATTTGCAGTTCGAGGGCTTGGGTGTATTGACGCTCGATTTGCATTTCTGTTTGAAGCTTCTTGACGAGCAGATCGAGCCTGGCGATTTCGGCGCGGAGCTTTTGAATGTCCGCGGCTGGGGAGGATGGACGCGCGGACTGAGCGTTTGGCTGCTGGGCGTATTGCTGTGGAGCCGCTACGTCAGCTGGGCGCGGTGCGCTGAACGCTTCGGCCAGGGCTCTGGGCCAGATGGATTCGGGGACGCGTTGCTCGGGCGGCGCTGGTGGCGGAGCTGCCGGACGCGGGGGCGGCGGGGGGGCAAAGAGACTATTGAGCGCGTTCGACGGCACGGGACGTTCCGCGGAGGGCGCATCGGCGGGGCGCTTGGGTTCGAGCAGACTTTTCACCCGGCCAATCAGATCCTGTGGCTGAAAGGGTTTGCGAATCAGTTCGTCGGCTTTGACAGCGACGGCTTTGTCCGCGACGCTTTTGTTGACGACCCCGGACATGAGCACGACGGGAACTGTGCCGAAGTCAGGGTGCTGCTTGATCTGGCTGCAAACGGAGTAGCCGTCCTGGTCAGGCATGATGACGTCCGTGATGACGACGTCTGGTTTGTTTTGGTCGAATTGCGCCAGTGCGGAGGCAGCATCCGCGCAGGTGATGACATTGATGCTCTCGCGGCGGAACGCGATTTTGATGACCTCGCGCATGGTAGCGCTATCGTCAATGAAGTAGACCGTGGGCGTTCGCTTTGCCTCTGTTTCATTTAGTGGTGGAACAATCATCGCTTCGCTCATAGCGCTTCCTTGTCCGCCAGATCGCGAGCGCCCTCATCGAACTCGCGCATGGCATCGAGCATGAGATCGGTTGATGAGCGCAACACGGTGCGCTGGGGAGAAGTGGTGCCGTAGGCAAATTTGTAAACGCCTTCGCCGCCTTCGACGCAGTTTTTTAGAATGTGAATGACGGCTTCATCGCCGAAGAGGCTGCCACATTCGGCGTGGGTGATTTCGCCGGCGTCAAAGAAAAGGACGGCGTCCGTTTCGCCGGCGTTGATGTGCAGCGCGCCGGTTTGGCGAGCCTGGCCTAGCATTTGCATGACGCCGGTCAGATCGTGATGCGTCAGGCTGCCGCTGAGACTGGTGTCGGATTGAGCCAACATCTGCGTGGGCTGAAAGCCTTCGGATTTGCTGACGATTATGCTTTTCACGTGCGCGGCGATGGTCGCCGGCGGGCTCTGGCGATCGATGTAATCGTCGCAGCCGGCCTGAAAGGCTTCCATTAGGGCGCGATGGCTGCCGTCTCCAAGAGCGATGATTTGGAGCGCGGCGTTTTTGGGATCGGCATGAATGATGCGTGCGATTTCGAGAGCGCCCATTTCGCGCATGTTTGTTGAGCAGAGGATCGCGGAAGGCGCATCGTATTCCACGGTCGTGAGGGCGTAGGCGGCTTGCGTGCTGGTGACCACGTCAAACCCTTCGCGCTTTAGCGCATCACTGAGACGCTTGGCGAAATAGACGTTGCTGTCAATGAGCAAAATTTTCTGGGTGCGTCCGGGAGGCGTCGTCACGGCCGGGCCTCCAGAAGAGCGGTTGACGGCGCGGGAGCTGATAAGCCTTCGCCGCCGGGCGTCAGCGCATCGATGTTCAAGATTTCTATGACTTCGCCGTTGTGAGAAATCCACCCGGCGACGTGAGGAGCGTCGGATTCGCTCGCGGCCATCATTTCCGCGGAGATGAGTTCGCATTCTCCGCTGACAGGCACGGCGACCCATTCGGATTTGTCTCCGTAATGACGGGCAGCGATAAGGTAGAAACGACGCGAGGCGAGGCTCTTGCCGAGGAGCGCTTCCGCCACATCGCAGACGGGCACGATGCGGCCGCGGCGGAGAATGACGCCTTCGAGCTTCGGAGTGCGAAGCGGGAAGCGGAAGATGCGGCTGGGGGCGACCAGTTCCGAGATCTGTGTAGCGGCCACGGCAAAGCGGCGCTCGCCCAAGCGAAGCAGGACGAACGATTGCGAGCCGAGATCGGCGGATGGAATCATTCCGGAAAAGCCATCCCTTCAGCGGTTGGATTTTCTGCTCCCACTTCTGTTTGTACTTCGGTTCGTTCTTCCGGCAACTCTTCGGGAGCGAGGGAAGCGTCGAGAAGGGCCAACTCCTCGGCCGTCAAAAATCCTTCAGGATTCACAACCGGGATCACATTTTGATCGATAGCGGTCAAGCCTCGGTACCACGCTCGCTCTTCGTGACAATAAGCAAGCGGGAGGGATTGGAGCCGCGTCATGGTGGCCATTTTGTCGATGCCGTCCACGGATACGGCAGTTCGAGTTTTGCGGAGCACGAAAACTAGACCCGCTGAGGACGGAGGCAAACCAAAATGCGCGGAACCCGATACGACGTAGAGAGCTTTATCGCCGCGGCGGAGAACGTGGCGGACTTTGCGAATCGTGGGCTGGTTGATTTCAGTCGCGGCGCCGGAAAGGCTGTCCACGCTGCGAACTTCCTGGACCGAAGCGGAGGAGACAGCGAAAAGCTGTCCGGAAACGCGGAAGAGAATAATCTGCTCCGTGCGCGCGGCGATTGGCTTTGAAAGTGGCGCAGCCACACGCATTAGCGGACTCCTACGGGTGAGGTGCGGCAAATTCCGATGACTCGTTTTTCGATGGCGGGATAAATGTCGTCGATGCCCAAGACCTGATCGACAGCGTTAGCCTTGATGGCTTCCGCAGGCATTCCGAAGATGACGCAGGTGGCTTCATCCTGTGCGAGGACCAAACCGCCCGCTGCTTTGATGGCTTTTGCGCCGACCGTGCCGTCGTTGCCCATGCCGGTGAGGATTGCGCCGATGCTCATTGCCCCGGCGAAGGAGGCTACGGATTCCATAGTGACGTCGATGTTGGGAAGATAGCCGCCGATGCGACCGCTGGTGCCATCGAGCTGGATGCGGCCCGAGGGGGTCACACGCAAATGTTGGCCGCCAGGGCAAATGTAAAACGTGCCGGGTTGTAAAGACTCGTTGGCTTCGGCTTCTTTTACGCGGATGCCGGTAAATTCGGCGAGCTGCGTCGCGTATTGCGTTGTGAAAGCCGCGGGCATGTGCTGCACCAAAATTACGGCCGCGGGGAATTCCCGGGTGAATCCCGGAGCCAGGCGCATGACCGTCGCCGGCCCGCCAGTAGATGCGGCCAGGACGACGACAGGAAAACGTTGATCGAGGCCCGAGCTTGGTGGATTTGAACGCGCCGGGGCTGGAGCAGGAGCTTTATCCCCGTTTGATTTATGCACGAGACGGGATGCCGTACGCACTACGCGGACTTTCGCGGCCATGCGCACTTTGCGTAGCAAGTCCTCTTTCACGCTTTGCATGTCGAGGTCGATTCCACTCGAGGGCTTGGCGACAAACTCGATGGCGCCCAGTTCGAGCGCTTTCAGCGTGCTGGCGGCGCCGTCTCTCGATTCCGAGCTGACGATCACGATAGGCCGCGGATTCGTGGTCATAATCTGTGCGGTGGCTTGCAAGCCGTCCATGTGCGGCATGTTGATGTCCATGGTGATGACATCGGGCTTGAGGGATTCGGCGAGAGTTACCGCTTCGCGCCCGTCTTTTGCGTGGCCGGCCACGGTCAATTGATCGTCGGCGTTGAAAATTGTTTCGAGGACTTTGCGCATGAAGGCAGAGTCATCCACGATGAGGACTTTAAATTTTTTGCTGGGGGCTGGAGGCATGGCGATTTACGAGACCGGTACGACGGGTCGCGCCTCCGTTCCCATGAGTTGTTCGACAGCCGCGATGAGCTGATCTTCCTGGACGGGTTTGGTCAGGAAAGAGGCTGCGCCTTCCTTCATGGCGCGATCTCTGTGCTTTGCCCCCGCGCGCGACGTAACCACCATCACGGGGATGCGCCGTGTGGTTGGGCTCTGACGCAATTGGACCATTAGTTCGTAGCCGGTCATGCGTGGCATTTCCAGGTCGGTGATGACGAGGTGGCAGCCGTGCTGGGCGACGAGTTCCGCTGCTTCCATGCCGTCGGCGGCGAGCTTTACGCGATAGCCGTTCTTTTCGAGCATGCGGCCAACGAATTTGCGAACGCTGATGGAGTCGTCGGCGACGACGATGAGCCGTTCCTGTTCTACGCGGTCGATGGCTTCGGCAGGGATGGTGCCTTTCGCGACGGCGGTCGAGCCTGGCGCAAAGATGCGTGCGGCGCTCGCGCTGGCCTGTAGCGGGCGGCGCTCCGTTGGTTCGTTCGCGACCATGCGGTTCAGATCGATCAGGAGGATAAGGCTGCCGTCTGGCGCGATCGTGGTGCCCGGGAAAAGTTTTACGCGGCGCAGATATTCGCCGAGGTTTTTGATTACGATTTCGTCTTTGCCGAGGACTTCCTCGACGACAAGGCCGATCTGGCGGTTGCCGGCATTGGCGACGACCATGCGGAAGTAGCCGCTGACTGGCTCGAGCGGCGGCAAACCGAGGTAGGTGTCCAGGCGGACGACTTCGGTTACAACATCGCGAACTTTGGTGAGAAGTTTTCCGCCGACATCCTCGATTTCGTCGGCGCGCAGGCGTCGAATTTCTTCCACGACCGCCAGGGGAAGAGCGAAGTTCGTTGTACCGCAGCGAATAAACAGTGCGGGAGAGATGATGAGGGTCAGGGGTACTTTGAGGGTGAATTTAGTGCCCTGGCCGCTGACGCTTTGAATGTCGATTTCGCCGTTGAGCGCGTTGAGATTCGCTCGCACCACGTCGAGGCCCACGCCTCGCCCGGCGAGCTCGGTTTTTACAGGAGCGGTGGTGAAGCCGGGATGGAAAAGCATTTCACGGAGATCGCGTTCGGTAAGGCGATCAGCCGTTTCCGGAGAAACTAGGCCGCGTTCGATGGCGCTTTGCTTTACGCGTTCGTAATCAATGCCACGGCCGTCGTCTTCCACTTCGATATAAATGTGGTTGCCGCGGTGATAGGCGCGGAGGGAAACTTTGCCCAGCTCCGGCTTGCTGGTGGCGAGGCGGTCTTGAGGGCGCTCGATTCCGTGTGCGACGGAATTGCGAACCAGGTGAACCAGCGGGTCGGAAATCTGCTGAATGATGTTGTTGTCGAGTTCGGTCTCGCTTCCGGAAAGATCGAGATCCACTTGCTTGCCCGCGGATTTCGCGGCGTCGCGGACAGCGCGGGAGAGCCGCGAATAGAGAGTACCAATGGGCACCATGCGGGCCGCAGTGATTTCGTCCTGCAGGTGATGAGCGAGTTTTGTAAATTCGTCGATGTCGCCCTCTACGCGGCCGATAAACCCTTCGAGCTGCGAGAGAACTTCGTTCACGTCAGCGGAGATTTCCGCCATGGAACGCGAAAGAATATTGAAATCGTCGTAGCGATCCATTTCGAGTTCGCTGAAGTCGGACCAGAAGGAGTTGTCGCCAGCGGCGGCGTTCGTGAGAGTCTGGCGGGCCGTCGAAGGACTCCACGGGCCTGTCTGGCGGGTGTTGCTGATGCGGTTGAATTCGTACTTTTCCTGGAATTCGCCGACTTTTCCTTGCAGGCGTTCTTTCGAGAAGCTCAATGTATCAACCAGCTTCTCGAGTTCGGCGACTCGGCCGACCATGCGGGTACGGTTGATGACCAGCTCGCCGACCGTGTTCATCATGCGATCGAGGCGGGAGAGAGCGATGCGAACCGATTTTGCAGCCGCCGCGGCTTTGCTTTGCGGCTTGATTTCCTTCTTCGCGGCAGCCGGTGCGGTTGCTGCTTCCAGTTCTTCGGGGTGAATCTCCGGTGCCGCTGCAGAGGCCGCGGCGCCCTCGGAATCTTCCAGCTCGACCGGAGCGAATTCGGCGATTCGTCCGAGTAGGGAATCAACGCCCGCACGCATGCTCTTTTCGTCGTTCCACTGACGGTGGAGCGTCTTTTTGAGCACGTCAATAGACTCGAGACAAATGTCCACGACGGCGGGGGAAGGTTCAAGTTCGCCATCGCGCAGGCGGCCGATGAGGTCTTCGACACGGTGAGCGATAGCTCCGAGACGCTTCAACCCAACTTGCGCGGCGGAGCCTTTCAGCGTGTGAATCGCGCGGAATAGTTTATTGATCTCTTCCGGATTGTTGTTGCCTTCGAGCGAGATCAGACAATCACTGACAACCTGCAAATGTTCTTCGGCTTCCGGCTGGAAAAATTCCAGGATTTCATCGCCGACTTCATCGTCGGTTGGAAGCGCGTCGAAATAGGAGCCCGTGGCAGCGGCCACAACGCGTTCTTGGGCCACAGCTTGTGGTGGTTCAGAAAGTGATTGCGGCTGAGGATAATTCAGCGGCGGCGGTTCGGTCGGGAACGCGAAGCGATAGCGTTCCTTGAAGGCGGCGATATCTTCGAGGCTTTCCTTGCCTGTGTCGCTGATTTCCAGGAGGTCGGTTTCGAGCAGGGAAATGCCGTCTGACAAGAACTCCGTGAGCGGGCCGTGCAGGTCGTCGCCCAGGGGTGCGTTCAGTGCGTATTGGAAGATGTGGGCGAGCTTCGCTGCGATTTCCGAGAAGCGCGGGAAACCATAGCTCGCGGAAGTGCCACTGAGCGTGTGTGCGGAAATGTAAAGGCGCTCAAGATCCTCGCGCCGCGGAGAAATCTCCTGAAGCACACTGACGTACTCCCGCAAATATTGTAGGTGCTCCGCCGCTTCCTGGAGAAACATCTCGACGGCTTCGCGGTCCGGCATGCTCACGCGCGTCCCTCCGCCACAAGTTCCGGCTTATGATGCTCTTCGGCCGTGGGCTTGCGATAAAGAATGCAGTCGTTCAGCACAATGGCTTGAAACTTGACGGGCATCTTGGAGATGGATTCGGAATGTCCGAGGAAAAGGTAGCCGCCAGGCTCAAGCGTGTCGTAGAAGCGCTGAACGAGGGAGCGGCGGCGCTCTTCTGAGAAATAGATCAGCACGTTCATGCAAAAAATCAGGTCCATTCTTCCGACGTAGACGGCGGAAGCCAGGTTCATCTGGGCGAAGGTGACCATGTTGCGAAGGCGCGATTTCACTTGATGGCCGGTCGCGACCTCAGCGAAATGTGTGGTCAACTGTTGCGCGCTTACGCTTCCGAGGCTTCGTCCTTTATAAACGCCCTGCTCCGCGTGCTTCAGGGCATGGCGGCCGACGTCGGTGGCGAGAATCTCCACGTTCCAGGAGTCAGAGAAGGAAAGCGAATCCGAAATGGTGATCGCGATTGAGTAGGGTTCCTCGCCGGTCGAGCAACCCGCGCTCCAAATGCGCAGAGTGCGAGGATTCTTCCAGAATTTTTTGACGTGCAATTCGGGAAGCACGCGTTTCTTGAACGCCTCATAAACGCTGGGGTAGCGAAAAAAACTGGTCTCCTGCGTCAGAAGCCGTTCGAGGAGAGCTTCGTATTCGACATTCGATTTGCGAATGGCGCGCAACAAATCGGTGCCTCGCTCGTGGTTCTTGGCGCGCAAATGCTCCTTCACGCGCGTGGAGAAGAAACGTTCGCGCGATTCGTCGAAGCAGATACCTGTCCGCTCTTCAATCAGCATGCGGATCTCGCTCAACTCGTGTTCACTCAAACCGTGCGCCGGTCCCTGGCGTTCGTTCATTTCGATCCCGCTCCCCGTGCTCTTGCCCGGGCAGAAAATCAATGCTTACCGCAGAGCGCCGGCAGGGACGGGCCGCTCGGAATCTTCCAAAATGTTGCTGCCGTTCTTCGATGCCGCGCGGAATTGCGCAAGAGCTTCGTTCAACTGGTCGGAAAGCTTCACAAGCTGGCTGACCGTTGCAACCGTTCCGCGAGTGCCTTGAGACGTCTGGCGGGTGATGCTCGAGATAATTTGCATGGCGTGCGCAACGCCTTCCGTGCCGCGCACCTGCTGTTTGGAGGCCAGGGAAATTTCCTGAACGAGTTCGGCCGACTGGCGAACGACGTTGGAAATGGCGTCCAGAGCGCGTCCGGCTTGATCCGCCAGCGTTGCGCCGCCTTCCACTTCCTTGGTGCCTTCTTCCATGACGACGACCGCTTCGTTCGTCTCTGCCTGAATAGCCTTGATCAGCGCCGCAATATCTTTTGTGGCGCTGCGGCTGTGTTCGGCCAGCTTGCGAACTTCGTCGGCGACTACGGCGAAACCGCGCCCCGCTTCACCAGCGCGTGCGGCTTCGATGGCCGCATTCAAGGCGAGCAGGTTGGTCTGTTCCGTGATGTCGTTGATGACGTTGATGATCTCCGAAATTTCGAGAGAACGATCGCCGAGGGATTTGATTTTCTTTGCGGTGGCTTGCACGGAGGCCCGAATCCGCTGCATGCCTTCGAGTGTGTCGCGCACGGCGCGGTTGCCCTGTTCGGCAGCGTCCAGCGCACGGCGTGCCGCTTCCGCGCTGGCTTCCGCGTTGTTGGACACCTGCTTCATCGAAACGGTCAGTTCTTCGACGGCGCTCGAAGTATTGGTGATTTCCTGGTCCTGCTGAGTTGCGCCGGCCTGCATCTCGTCGGCCGCGACAAGAATGTTGTTGGAGCACGCCGTGACTTCCATGGCCGCTTTGCGAACGCGCTCGAGAACCTTGGTAAAGTTGTCGAGCATGTAGTTGATGGAATCGGCGACGTTGCCGAGGGCGTCGTTGGTGACTTTTCCGCGCAGCGTCAAATCGCCACGGGCCACCTGGTTGATGACCGTCAGCAGTTCCGTGATGCTGCGTTGCAGGGCGTCGTTGGCATCCTGATTGCTGGTGGCTTTCGAAACTCTGGCTACGGCGCGGTTCAAGTTTTCAGCGATGAAGCCCAGTTCATCATTCGTGGTGACTTCCGCGCGCGCTCGGGGATCGCCCGCCGCCATCCTCTCGGAAAAGTCCGCGAGAACCTGCACTGGCCCCAGCAGCGCGCCCAGGCGCCACATGAGAACGACCGACACCACGATCGCAAGCCCCAGGGCCACCATAACGTTGAAGCCGCTCGGCGCAGAAAAATCAAAAAAAGTTGCTTCGCCCGCCTTTTTGCCGGCGCCGAATGCGAACCCGATGACGAGGCAAAATGCCAGTGCGTTCACCAAGACCAGCATCCAGATTGTGGAACTCAGTCGCGATTTCATGCCTTCCTCCAAATCCTTTCAGCGGGCCTGTACCTCAATCGGCCGGGCTCGCCCCAAAGATCAAATGCTCGGTCCAGGAAAAACTTCGAGCAATCTCCTCAAATCAATGACCAGCGCCAGCCGGTCGTCGTGCCGGAGCATCCCGATACAATGAGGGACATTCTCCGGGGCCTGTTCCAGAAAGTCCTCGGTATTGACGGAATACGTCCCGATGACTTCGTCCGCGGCGATGCCGATGCGCACATCGTCGTGTGGACCTTCGCCTCGAAGCGAAGCCACCACCACGTGCTTTGGCAGCAAGCCGGGGCGGCGGCCTTCGGTGATGGCAATATCGATCAACGGCACAATGGCTCCGCGCAAATTGAAAATCCCCACCAGATACGCCGGACCGAGCGGCAGTTTGGTTAACAGCGGCCAGTCGAGAACTTCCTCAACGTCCAGCACTGGCAGGCAAAAACGTTCGCGCCCGCTGCGGAATACCACGTACTGCGACTCCGGCGGCCGCTCTTCCATCGGCCCGAGGGCTTCGAGCAAGTCGTCCGCATCGGCGGGCAGCGGTACGAGATGAAAATCTTCACTCATTCCCGAATCGTCCTCACAAGACTTCGTCAAGCCTCTGCAAATCTTCCGAGCGAATTCTTAAGTCAATTCCTTCAGGCAAAACGGCGAACGGCGCGCAGCAGTTCTTCGCGTGTAAACGGCTTGGTCACATATCCATCCGCGCCTTGCTGCTGCCCCCAATACTTGTCGCTCTCGGTGTTCTTTGACGTCACCAGGATCACCGGTATCGCGCTGAAATCCGCGTGGCTCTTCAATTCCCGGCAAACCTGAAAGCCGTTTCGCTTGGGCATCACCACGTCCAGCAAGATGACGCTCGGGCGCTCAACGGCAATCGCTTCTTCCACGCGTTCCGGATCGTTCAGTCCCACAAGCCAGTAGCCTTCGTGCTCAAGATAGCCCTGGATTAGCTTCACTTGCGCGGGCGAGTCATCGACGATGAGTACTTTTTTCTGCAGCATCGACATCTCCCCATAATTCTCCTCAGGCAAGAGGTGCACGTCGGCAGCCAGCCTGAGAGCCGAGTGGAGCCCGGTGTCCAGTTTGTCTAAGAGGTCGATTATGAGTGGCTTACAGGGTCTTTCGGCCCGTTCATCGCCGCGGCGCTGGGGACGCCGGTTCGACTTCCGTCTCAGCTTGAGATGCATTCTCAGCCTCGCGCATCTCGCTCGCCAGCGATGAGAATCTCTGCATGATTTCGTTGATGCGCAGCGCCATGCTGTGAATGGTCTTAATTTGCGCGAGGGATTGCGAGGAGAGCTGGCCCGGTTCGAAAAGCAGGAGTTCGGCGTTGCCCAGCATGGAGGTCAGAGCATTGTTCATGCTGTGCTTCATGTCGTTCATATAGCGGCCAAGAGTGGCCTGCTGTTCGTTCTTCGCGGCACGGCGTTCCGCTTGTTTGGCAAGCCTCAAGGCTTCCGCGCGCCGCAAGGATTCGCCTGCGACCAGCAACAGGGTTTGCGCCCAATCTTCCCTTAGAGGAATATGAACAAGGCGCGGATAGCGCGAGCGCAGTTGACCCAACTCGCGCGAATCGGCGGGCACGCAAAGAATTACGGCGGCGGCAGGTTCGAGAGAGCGCAAAACGCCTGGCAGTTTTCCTTCGCGAAGCGGACCAACGACCACAAGATCGTGGGGTACGGCTTCGTGGTCTTTCCAAAGATCGCTGCTGAGGACAGTAATGCCCGGTGCGTGACGCTCTGCTTGCCAGCAGGAGGTCAGCAGACGGGCAAATTCTGTTTCATCGCTCAGAATTAATACACTAGCGTTTCGCAATGCAGCCCAACTCCCAGGGCGCTCGCCCCACATCAAAGCAGAAAAATGAAATCAACTAAAGCTTTTCGGCCTCGTCCAGCGCCGAGAGCAAGCGTTTCGTGCTGATACCCAGGTTCACGGCAGCCTCCGTGTCCTTCGCTTGTTTCGCGATGTCCACACGCTCTTGCAAGCGTGAGACTTCAATGCGGGCAATGGAAAGTGACTTTTCCAGGAAAGTGGCGTTCCCCGATTCCTTGGCGGCTTCCATCGCTGCCGTGACCATCGCGCGCGCGACGACCGCGCGGCGAAGATCTTCCGCTGACGGGCCATCCTCACTCACAAAAGCCGTCACTTCCCACGACGACATAAGGATGCGTGCGCTGCCGATTCTCACTGTGGTCATGGACCGGCCGCGCGTGGGCGGGGTGGCAATTAACTGCTCCCAAATTTTTTCCAGGCACGTTTCAAATTCAAATGTTGGAGGTGCGGCAGATTTATTGGGCTGCCCCGCAGCGGCCTTTTCAGCGGACTGCGAGCTCACAGCAGGTATGGAAGATGGCTTAGCGTCGCGCGTGGAAGCAGGTTTGGCCGAGCTAGCCGCACTTTCCGGCGCTTTCGGTCCGACCTTTGCCAGAGCTCGTTCCACGTCGGTGCGCAAGCCGAGCAGCTTTTCAAAAGTCTGGTTGACGGAGCGTTCGGTATATTCCTTTTGGAACGGCTGCTTCCATTCGTCGGCAATATCGCGAATTTTAGCGAGTGGTTCGCCCGCCGAGAGGCCGTAGTGATGGCAATCGATGATTCGCACGCCTGCAGCTTCCAACTGCGCGAGGCCGGTGCGAATGGCAATCAGGTCGGCATGCATCAGTTCGATAAAGGTGCGCCGCAGCAGGAAGTTGAAGCGCACAAAAGCGAGCAAAGCGGCTGGATCGTAAAACATGGCGCCAGCCGTCTCTTTGACCTTGCGGCCCTGCTCAATGAAGTTGGTTTTGAGGATGTCTCGCAGGCTGCGGAAAGGACGCAGTGTTTCGATCACTTTCTCGAGGGGTTCGCACCAATCCAGCTTTGCTTCCTCTACGTCGCCCAGGACCGGCTTCATGACTTGGGCAACGTCGGAAGGTTCGATCTGTTTGTGATAGATCTTTGCTGGCGCGCAGAGGGCGAAATACTGAACCAGAAGGAAATCGACCTTGTCGCGATCCATGTTCGTCTTCGAAGACTTTTGAAGATGGCGATGGATGAGCGAGCAAAGACTGTTTTCGTTGGCATTTAGGGTGGTTGTCTGCAGAAGATGGCGCAACTCGTGCACCACGACTCGCTGGTCCATTTCGTCGAGCCAGGATTCCACTTCGTCGAAGAGTTCCAGGTCCGGCTTTTCCGGAAGATTCCTTTTTTCCGGCGGGAAGGGAATTTCAATCTCGAGTTGCTTGGCCAGCGCCAGATAAATCGGGAAAACCGAGCGGTCTTCGATCCACTTCGCCAAACGCGAATTCGCGGTTTTCGACGGGGCAGGGATGTTCAGCGTCGTAGTTGTTTTGTTCAAGGTTGTGTCACCCAAGCGCACGGCCCTTGCAGGAACCGCACGGCCACTGCTTTACGTCCTTCGTGATACTGCACGGCGATGACGGTCGCTTCCGCCGCGCCACCCTTTCGGTCACGTTCGATTCGAACCTTGTCATCAAACTCCAGAGGCAGGCTCGAGAGAAAGATCGCGTGTTCCGCGCCGCCAAACTCCACGACGGTCGCTTCCCGGAGCCGCGTGGCACCGCCACGAAGCGAAGTTATTTGCACGGGAACCCGGACGGCCAGGGCACGCGGAAAGAAGCGGGCCAGTCGTTCTGCACAGCCTTCTTCGTTAGCGGCAACTGCCACTTCATTGGGGCGTTTCACGTAACCTCTCAAAGTCAAAGCGCCGTCACGCCGAGAATACGGGCGTGCTGCGCACGGACACACACGGTACCAGAGACAAACACAACGTCCTGCGGAGAGAGAAGCACGCTGCACGCCAAAGAAATGGGAAATGGGATAGTCCAGAAATCGTAGAAAGGGAATGACTTAGGATTTTCCCATGGGTAGCGACTGGCTCACGCGTCTCACGCTGAAACGCCGGCGTCTCAGTCCTCGGACACTTCCGCGTCTCGGCAGCCGGCCTGAGACGCTATTCTCCCGCGTGCGCGGCTTGTTCGGCGTCGCCTTCCGCATCGCCGGTATCGGAGCGCAGCGAGATGTTGTAACGCTTCAGTTTGCGATAAAGAGTGGCTCGGCTGATGCCCAACATACGTCCCGCAAGCGCTTTGTCACCGTTCGCCTGCTCGAAGACGCGCAGGATGGTCATACGCTCCATTTCCGCCAGGGCCGTGGTCGAAAGCGAAGCCGTGTCGTGCGCTGCTGCCGTGCCGGAATCCGCTTGCTCGCTGCGAATGGCTGGCGGCAAATCCACGACGTCAATCACTTTGCGATCGCCCAGCGTAATGGCTCGCGCGATGCAGTTTTCGAGTTCGCGAATATTGCCCGGCCACTCGTAATTGAAAAGGCTTTTCATGGCCGCTGAGGTGACTTGCAGACGTGTGTCGGGCGCGTAGCGATCAAGGAAGTGGTGAACGAGCATGGGTATGTCCGAGCGGCGATCACGCAGTGCGGGCAGATGTACGGTGACGACGTTAAGGCGGAAATATAAATCCTTGCGGAATGTGCCGGCCCGATAGGCTGCTTCGAGGTCGCGGTTCGTCGCGGCGATTACACGCACGTCCACATTCACCTTTTCGTTGCTTCCAACCGGACGGACTTCCTTTTCTTGCAGCACGCGCAGTAGTTTGGCCTGCATTTCGAGAGGAAGTTCCCCGATTTCATCCAGAAAAATCGTTCCGCCGTTGGCTGCCTGGAACAGGCCTGCTTTGGTTTTGATTGCGCCTGTGAAGGCCCCTTTTTCGTAGCCGAAAAGTTCGCTTTCCATGAGGGTAGGAACCAAAGAGCCGCAATCCACCGCGACAAA
This sequence comes from Betaproteobacteria bacterium, assembly GCA_903970165.1. Classification (GTDB taxonomy): domain Bacteria; phylum Acidobacteriota; class Terriglobia; order Acidiferrales; family UBA7541; genus Acidiferrum. Next base: position 21,102 of record CAJCHZ010000076.1, on the reverse strand, counting down.
TGGAGTCTGCGCAAGCGCGCCGCGGAAGTGAATCGCGCGCGCCACGAGCTCTTTGCCCGTGCCGCTTTCGCCGGAAATGAGCACAGGCGTGCGTGTGTCTTTCAGCCGCGAAACCATCCGCAGCACGTCCTGAATGTTCGCCGATGTCCCGATGATTCCGTCCAGATTTTCTTCGGTGCTCACACGTTCCCGCAAAAACTCGTTTTCGGTGACCAGTTTTACTTTTTCCGCCATGCGCTGGAGCAGCAGACGCATCTTCTCAACGCGAAATGGCTTCTCGATGTAGTCGTAGGCGCCCAATTTCATGGCATCGACCGCGGATTCGATCGAGCCGTGTCCCGTCATAATGGCGATTTCGGTGCGGGGAAGCAGCGTCTTGGCCTGCTTCAACAGTTCCACACCCGAAAGCGTCGGGAGCTTCAGGTCCGTCAGGATGAGGTCAGGAATGTCGGCATCCAATTTCGCCAGAGCGGCTTCGGCGCTTTCCGCTTCCGTGCAGGAATATCCCAGCGTACTGCCGATGGTCATACACAGCTTGCGGATGCTCTGCTCGTCATCTACGACCAGCAATCGAACTCTTAAATCGTCGCTCATGGTTTCCCGAAGGTCTTCTCCACAATGGATATGAGTTGTTGCGCACGAAATGGCTTTTCGATGCAGGGCGTCCCGCTGCGTGCGAGCAGGGCCTGCGTCTCGCTGTTTGCCGTATCCCCGCTGATGAGAATGATTTTTGATCTCAGTTCCGGGCGATTCCTTTGGATCCAATCATGCACTTCCGCGCCGTTCACGGCTCCCGGCATGCGGATATCGGAGATGACTCCGGCATAGTGCCCCTTTGCGAGATGCCCCAGTCCTTCCGCACCGGAAGACGCGTTCACCACGGAATATCCTTTCCGCTCGAGCGCCGCCTTTAGAAAAGCGATCACGGACGGCTCATCTTCAATGAGCAGAATCGGGGCAATTTGTCGTGCGGCGGCCTGCTGGGTCATCGTCCCGCCTCTTTCGCGGCCATCACAGCTGGCTCGGTGGCAATCGGAATGCGCACGACAAAGGTGCTTCCACTTCCTTCTGCATTATTCCAGCACTGAATCTCGCCGCCATGCGCCCGCACGATGCCGTAGCAAATACTGAGACCAAGCCCCGTGCCTTTACCCGGCTGCTTCGTGGTGTAGAACGGGTCGAAGATGTGCTCCGGGTCCGCGATGCCCGTCCCGTTATCCGAGACCACCACCCGAACGCTGTTGCCGTCACGTTCTGTACGTATCGCAATGTGGCCGCGCCGCCCGTTTTCCTGTACTGCGTCATAGGCGTTGTTGAGGATGTTCAGGAAAACTTGCTGGAGCTGTTGTGCATCGCCCAGTGCCGGCGCCAGCTTTTCGTCGAACTCTTCGGTTACTTCCACGCCGTGGCTTGCGAAATCGTAGCTGCGCAGCTTAATGGTTTGCTTCAGGACGTTGTTTACCTGAACAGGCTCGCGCTGCACGGGCCGTTGCCGCGCAAAGCTCAGCAAATCCTGAACGATATCTTTCGTCCTTTGCGTCTCCTGCAAAATAATCTGCAAATCGTCTCGCGCGGAAACGGGCACTTCGGGGTTTTCCAGCAGCAAGTCCGTGAAGCCGAGGATGGCCGCAAGGGGATTGTTTACCTCGTGCGCCACGCCGGAGACCAATCGTCCAATCGTAGCCATTCTTTCCGAGTGCGCCAGTTTTGCCTGCAACAGTACCGCATCCGTGATGTCCGTCATGACCACCACCACGCTGTTTACCGCGCTTTGCTCATCGCGCATCGGGCTCAAGCTGACGGAAAAGTGGCCCATGGATTCGTCGCTGCGCCGCACCTGCAACTCCAGGTTCTCGACCTGCTGTCCGTTGGCAGTCGTCTCCAAAGCCGCATCGAAATCCTTGCGATGAGAGGTTTCCACCCAGTCCACGAGGCGATGTCCGATCAACTCATTCTCGCGGTAGCCGGCTTCGTAACAACGCCGATTCGCGTAGCTGATCAGCCCGGCCGTATCCAATACCAGGATCATGCTCTGGGTCGTATTCAGAATTTTTTGGTTGAAGTCGCGCTCGCGCTGCAATTGGGACTGAAACGACTTCTGCTCCGTCACATCGAGCATCAGACCTCGAATTTGTGCGATGCGCCCCTGCGCATCACGAACGGCCGTGATGTTCTGCAGCGTGTGGAGGAGTGCGCCGTCCTTGCGCCGCAAAGTTTCCTCATAATTTCGCAGAACGCCGCGTTCCGCCAACGTTTGCAAGAATCGCTCTCGTGCAGCCGGTGCCGGATAGAGGTGCGGACTTACATCCGAGCGCAGCATTTCCTCGCGCGAGCCGTATCCCAGCATGCGAACCATCGCATCATTGACGTCCAGAAATCTGCCATCGGGAGTAGCGAAAAACAGCCCTTCCTGAATGCTGTCAAACAGCTCGCGATAGCGCCGCTCGGCTTCGCGCCGGTCCGTAATGTCCTTCAGCACGTGAATCGTGCGCGTATCGTTTTCCACGACGCCCGGCGCCCGCGACGTCGAAACCAGAAAAATCCGCTCTGCCGAAGCCGCAACATACTCTTCGTGAGGCCGCTCGGTATCCCGGCAAAAAGGGCAGGGAAGATCGCTTCCCGTTTCCGCAATTTGCCGCAGCCCGCTCATGGCCTCGCCTACCAGCGCAACCGGTGGCACGCCAAGATGCGACGCCAGCGACCGGTTGGTGCGCACAATCTTCCACGCCCGATCGTGTACGACGATGTAGTCGCTAATCGCGTCAATATCTTCGACCCATTGCCGCTTGGATTTCTCCAATTGCGAGAATCTGCGCAGATTCTCTAGCGAAAGCGCCGCATGGCTGGCCAGAGCGTGCAGCAGTTTCTTTTCGCCGGCATTCAGGCTTTTTCGATGCCGCAGCAGGCACAGCGCGCCGAGCCGTTCTCCGTCGCTGGCGCCAATCGGCATGAAGATTCCGCACAATGCCGTAGCATTCGTATTTGAGATCTGTTCTTCGGCAACGGGAAGCGTGCACGCAGCGGCGCCAGCGCGCTGCTCACGGGAAAACGCAACGATCCAACTTCTTGTCGAGGGGCTTATGGTTTTTTCGTTCTCGCGCGCCTGATATAGGTCCGTCTCTCGCCCGCGGAATACAGCCACGCCGCCCCAGGTCGCCTCAAGCATCCGCGCCGCGCGTTCTGCGAACCGTTCCAAAAACTCGGGAAGTTGTCTTGATTGGGCAGCGTCTACTGCCAATTCCATCAATTCTTCGGCTTGTTTCGAGGCAGGAAGCACGGTATCCGTCTTATTTAACCGAGGGGTTAAACGCCGAGTCCGTATAGGTTCCGTTTTTCGCATCGCGGGTTGAGGGTAGACTCGCGTCTCAAATTGACTTCTGCCGTTCTCCACCACCCTACCGACTCATCTCATTCTGAGTCAATCGGCGTTCACACCCGCGTTGCCGAATCGTCTACGGTCGCGAAGCGCGCCCTGGAGCGGTTCACGTCTCAGCATGAGACCTCACCTCAAAAGACTTCGGGTTCTCTGAGACGCCGCGTTCCTTTCGCAGCTTCACGAGTTTTTTCCAGGAATCTCGTTACTTCTTCATTCTCAGTCACTTGCCACGGTACAGCGCGATCCCGCCGTCCTGCCTAAACACTTATCAACCATGGCACCCGACGTGCCTTCCTCTCTGCGGGGTCTTTCCATTCTGACGAGGGGTGGTATTTCAATGAAAGCTGAGTGGCGAAAATTAATGCTTGTCATGGCCGCCGGAGCCGTGGGGCTCTCTATGGGAACGGCCGTCTTTGCACAATCGGGGACCACGGACGAAGGCAAGCGCAAGGTCAAGACGAAGGTCGCTCCAGCCTATCCGGAACTTGCAAAGCGCATGAATGTTCTCGGCAAGGTGAAGATCGAGGTGGTCATCACGCCGGATGGCCGCGTTAAGAGCACCCGTGTGATTGGCGGGCATCCCCTGCTCGTACAAGCCTGCCAGGATGCCGTTAAGGAATGGAAGTTCGTCCCCGCGGCGGAAGAGACGACGCAGGTCGTGGAATTTGAATTCACGGGGTCGAGCAACTAGGGGAATCGCCGGAAACGGCAGGAGCGTTTTACGGAAAATCGCGTCGCCGGGGTGAGTGGAGGCATTTTGCAATGACGATCGGAAGAAGGCTTTACTTAGGGTTTGGGGCGGTTGTCGGCATCCTGCTGATTTTGTTCTTCGTCAACATGGCGGCCGGCTGGAGGGATGGTTCCGCGCGCGATGAGTTCAAATCCTCTCTCGATGCGCTCAGCACCATTGAGAACGTCCGTTATCAAACCATGCTGAACCGCCACAACATGGACAATTTCCTGCTGAGCGGGGATCCCCGCGATGAGGAAAGGGTCAATCGCGGTTTTTCTGACATCATCGACCTCGTCAAGCGCGGCCAATCCCAGGCCACAAACGAGAGCGTCAAGACCGCACTCATCCAGGTCGAAAGCACGGAATCCAGCTGGGCCGACAATTTTGCCAAGCCGCTTCTCGCCAAACGTCATCAGGTGGACTCCGGCGACGCTACCGTTTCCGACCTCCAAATCTTTTATCTACAAAAGGATCCCGCTTCCTGGCTTGCAAAAACTTCCAGCATCCTGGATCAAATCAAATCGGATGTCACCAAATCCGCGGAAGCGACCAGGAAATCGGCTGAGCTCGCCAGCCAGATCAGCAGGTGGGTGACCACGTTCGGTACTCTGCTGGCGTTGATCGTTGGCGTCGGAGCGGCCTACACCACCGCCAAATCCATCTCTGAGCCGCTGAATCACCTGATTACAGTGGCGCGTGAAATTGGCGATTCCGGCGACCTCGACCAGAACATTGATATTCACCGCAACGACGAAATCGGGGCTTTGGCGACCACGTTTAACAATATGGTTGCCTACCTGAAGGAAATGGCCAACGTTTCGATGTCCGTGGCCGAAGGCGACTTGACGGTCGAAGTCGTTCCGCGTTCCAAGCGAGACACTCTCGGTAACGCGTTCCTGCGTATGTCCCACGGTTTGCAGGAACTCGTGCGTACTACGCGCGATTCAGCAGGCCAGGTTTCCGCCGGGTCGAATCAAGTGGCCGGAGCAGCGGATGAATCCGCAAAAGTCAGCGTTCAGGCTTCCTCTGCCATTGAAGAAGTCACCAGCACGATGCACGAGATGAGCATCAACGTACAGAACGTGGTGAAGAACACGCAGGTGCAGGCGTCCAGCGTTGCGGAAACCTCGGCGTCCATCGATCAGATGGTCACTTCGATTCAGCGCGTGGCCGACACTGCAAAGGTTTTGCTCGACATCGCTAATCGCTCCCGCGAGGAAGTCGTCACCGGCATCCAGACCATGGAGAAAGCCACCGACGGCCTGAACCGCACAAACAAAGCGATTCAGTCTTCCGCGGAAATCATCAATATCCTGGGGCATCGCGCAGACGACATCGGCAAAATCATCGAAGTCATCGACGACCTTGCCGAACAAACCAACTTGCTAGCCCTGAACGCCGCCATCGAAGCGGCCCGCGCCGGCGAACACGGCCTGGGCTTCGCCGTAGTTGCCGACGAAGTCCGCAAACTAGCCGAGAAATCCACCCAATCCACGAAAGAAATCGCGGACCTGATTCAAAGCATCCAGCGCGAAGCGCGCCAGGCCGTCGAAAACATGGAGCGCAGCACGCGCATTGTGGAAGAAGGCCTCAGCCTCGGCAACGAGCTTGGTACCGCTCTCCACAAAATTTCCAACGTCGTCACCGAAGTTTACAAATTCTCCCAGGAAATTGGCGCGGCCACCAACGAGCAGTCCGTTGGCTCCTCGCAAATCGCAAAAGCCACCAGCCGCCTCACGGAAATCACCCAGGAAATCAATTCTGCCGTCGAGGAGCAAGCTTCCGGAGCGCAAGCCGTCGTCCGAGCCATGGATAAGATGCGCGAGCTCGTTCAGCAATCGGCATCCAGCTCCACCGAACTATCCGCCGCCGCGGAACAGATGCTGAAACTTTCCCGCAATTTGCTCGACAGCATGGACCGCTTTGTCCTGGATCGTTCCGCACAAAACCGCTCGCGCCAAGGCGAGCAAGACACTCCGCGCCGCGGCGGGTTCAGGAGCTCCGCGCGTGAACGCGAGCACGAATACGCCGAGCTTGCGCGTTCCTGAGGAGGCGGAGACTTTTTGATGGAAAAGGATCTGCAAGTTGTAGGTTTCCGGATTGGCAATGAAACGTATGGCGTGCGTATTGGCGCTGTGCGCGAAATTGTTCGCGTTCCGGAAATTACATCTGTCCCGAGCGCGCCCGACACCGTCGAAGGCGTGATCAATCTGCGCGGAAAAATTATCCCCGTGATGGATTTGCGCAAGCGTTTTGGGCTCACGGAAATCAAGTCCGACAAGAAAAACCGTATATTGGTTGTCGAGCTTGAAAATAAATTGCTCGGTCTTATCGTCAATTCCGCTTCGGAAGTCCTGAAGATTCCGCCATCGGAAATCGAAGCCCCTGGCTCCGTCTTTGCCGATGGCGAGTCCGGGTATGTCACCGGAGTTGGCAAGCTCAGCGGGCGCTTAATCATCATGCTCGATATCTCGAAGTTGTTGCATCGGCCGGAGCTCAAACGACTCGAGGAGGCCGCGGACACCGTCGCCACCGCAAAGTAACGCTGTGCCTCTGTAAGTCTTTGGGCACAGCCGAAATGCCGGATCACCGCACCCACATCCCATGGGCACGATCACCGCTCAGATTCAACTCACGGAAGCCGAATTGAAGTTGTTGCAGACGCTCGTTTATCAGGAATGCGGCATGTTTTTTGACGAGCGCCGCTCGCACTTTCTAAAAGACCGCCTGCAGCGCAGGCTGAAAGTCTGCGGGCTTGATTCCTTTTATGCCTACTATCGTTTGCTTACCAGCCGCGAAGGACGCGCAGAACTGGCTGCGCTTCTCGAAAATTTGACGGTCAACGAGACGAGTTTCTTCCGCAACAAACCGCAACTCGATCTCCTTCAGAAATCCGTTCTGGAAGAGCTTCTCCATCGGAAGCAGGAACGCCGCGACTGGAATCTCCGCGTCTGGAGCGCCGGCTGTTCGAGCGGCCAGGAACCGTACTCCGTCGCGATTTTGATTTGCGACGCGCTCGCTTACTACTACTTGCGCAATCCGCTGCCGTTTGACATGCCATCGCCGAAGCCTCTGATTCCGCCGCCGTGGAAACTGGAAATCGTCGCTTCAGACATCAGCTATGCCAGCTTGCGCGTAGGCCAGGAAGGCGTCTATTCCGAACAGCAGATGGAGCCGGTGGACTACACCTGCCGCCTGCGCTATTTCGAAAAATCCGGCGACAAGTACGCCATCAAGCCGCTTCTGAAGCAACTCGTTCAGTTCGACTTTCACAATCTCAAGACGGAATTTCTCCCGCGCCGCAACGACATCATTCTCTGCCGCAACGTGATGATTTATTTTGACGAAGCGGAACAGAAACGCCTGATCGAAAAGTTCTGGCACTGCTTGAACCCCGGTGGCTACCTGTTTGTCGGCCACGCCGAAAGCCTTTTTGGCCTGACGCAAAAATTCCGCATGGTCCATGTGAATAACGGCACCGCTTATCAACGCGTGGAGGCGAATTCTTGAGCAAGCCGCCCGAAGATCGCAACCCTGAGCTTCGCGCGCTCTTCTTCGAGAGCGCGAATGAGCTGTTGCAATCGCTCAACGAGGCGGGGCTCGAGCTTGAGGCTCATCCCGCGGACGAGGAAGTTATACGCCGCGTGCGCCGTGCCGTACACACGCTCAAAGGTGACTCGGCCGCTTGCGGTTTCCACAAGTTGAGCCAGTTCGCTCACGAACTCGAAGACATTCTTACGCCGCAAGTCGGGCAGAAGCATGGCGCGCGCTTTGCCGAGGTCGTGCTTGCGGCAGCCGATTCGTTTGAAGCAATGCTTGCTTCCTATCAGCGTGGCAAGCGGCTTCCGTCTCTCGAAAAACTTCGCGGCTTGATTCGCGGATTGCTGGTGGAAGCTGCTCCCGTCGTTGTGGAGATTCCCGCTCCCCAGGCTCCGGTTTCGGTTCCTGCAGTATCTGAGGTTCCCGCGTCTTTTGACTGGACGGAATACGAACAGCTCATGATCTCGGAAGCCGTTCACCGCGGCGAAAACGTCTACAACATCGCGCTGCGCATAGATCCCGATAGCCCGATGCGCGCCGCCGCTTTTCAGCTCATTCGAAACGTTCTTCATGGCTGCGGCACGCTCATTGCTTTGCGCCCTGAAGACAATCTGGCCGCCGCCAATGTGGAAATCGTCGAGGCCGCCATCTCCAGCGCGCAAGCTCTCGAAACGGTTCATAAGCGCTGCCGCATTCCTTCCATCGTTTCCGATGTACGCATCGAACGCGCCAGGGCCGCCACGACGCCGGAGCACGAACTCCTCGGGGATCTTCTCGAAGCGCAAGCCGCCCAAACCGTCGCGCACGTAGCCGAACATCCCGATTCCAGCGACACCGAATCGTCTAAAGCTGCGGCCGCCGGTTCAGCGGTCGCCGCGGTTGCCGAAAGCACGCTTCGCGTGGATGCCAACCGGATTGACGCGGTGATGAATCTCGTCGGTGAGTTGATTATTGGCAAATCCATGCTGAATCGCGCGCTGGCCGAATTCGATCAGCGTCACGCGCGAGATCCGTTGCGAGCGAAGCTCGCCGATGCCCTCGGATTTCAGTCGCGCGTTCTCGACGAACTCCACAAGTGCGTTCTGAAAATCCGCATGGTTCCCGTTGAACAGCTTTTCCGGCGCTTTCCGCGCGTTGTGCGGGACGTCGCGAAACAGTGTGGCAAGGACGTCGCACTGGACGTTACCGGGCAGAATACCGATCTCGACAAGAGCATCCTGGACGCGCTCGGCGAACCGCTAATGCACCTCGTCCGCAACGCGGTCGACCACGGCATCGAACCTGCCGATGAACGAATCACCTCCGGCAAGCCCGCTCGCGGCACGGTCTTTCTCAACGCCTATCATCAAGGCACACAGGTTGTCATCGAAGTTCGCGATGACGGCCGCGGCATTGACCCGGCTCTCGTTCGCAAGCAGGCCGTGAAGCAGGGAATCATCAAGGCGGAGGAAGCGTCGCGCATCAACGACCAGGATGCGCTCAACCTTATTTTCGAGCCAGGTTTCAGCACTGCCGCCGAAGTCACGGAAGTTTCCGGTCGTGGCGTTGGAATGGATGTGGTACGCAGCGTGATGGATCGGCTCAAGGGTACGGTCCACATTCACACGCAGAAATCTCGCGGCACCACCTTTCAACTCCGTGCGCCGCTGACTCTCGCAAGCATTCAGACGCTGCTATTCCGCGTTGGCGGCCGTCTCTATGCAGTGCCCCTCTCTTCCGTCGTTGAAATCTCCCGCGTCAACGAGCAGGAGATCCACCGCATAGACCAGCGCGAAGTCCTGCAGCTTCGCGATCAGATTCTGACTCTCGTGCGCCTCGAACACCTTAGCCGCCTCCGTGCGATCGATTCCGAGCCGCAGAAGAAAAAACACTTCGTCATCGTCATCGGTGCAGCGGAAAAACGCTTCGGCCTCGTCGTGGACAGCATGGTCGGAGAAGAAGAGTTGGTCATCAAGGCTTTGCCAAGCGACATCATTTCGAGCGATCTCGTCAGCGGGGCTTCCATACTTGGGGATGGCACCGTCGTTCTCATTTTGAATGTTCCAGCGGTCCTCTCCCGCCTCTCTCGCTCCATTCCCCTAGGAGCCATCGCATGAGCGCTGCCCGCATCAAAGTCCTCGTTGTGGATGATTCCGCACTGATGCGGAAGCTAATCCCCTCGATCCTGGCACGCGACCCGGACATCGAGGTCGTTGGCACGGCTATGGATGGAGCCTTCGCACTCAAGAAAATCGAAGAACTTCATCCGGACGTTGTTACGCTTGATCTCGAAATGCCGCGCATGGATGGCATGGAAACTCTGCGCCTCATCATGAAGCGCGCCCCCATGCCCGTCGTTCTTTTCAGCACTCATTCCAAGGAAGGCGCCTACGCGACTCTCAAAGCGCTCGCTCTCGGCGCCATCGAGTTTGTCGCCAAGCCTCAGGATGCCGCTGCCGGGCACCTCGACTCCATCGCCGGCGAACTCATCGAAAAAATCAAGGTCGCCAAGCGCGCCGCCGGCAGGAAACTTCCCGCCGCCGTCGTCTCGGACGATCCGCCGCATGAAAAAAAGAAAGAACGCGCCGCGCTACCGCCGAGTCGCATCATCGCTATCGGCATTTCCACCGGCGGGCCCAATGCGCTCCAATACGTTCTCTCGCAAGTTCCCGGCGACTTTCCGGCGTGCATCGTCATCGTTCAGCACATGCCGGAAGGCTTTACGGAAATGTTCGCGAAGCGGCTGGACGAGTGCTGCGCGCTGGATGTTCACGAAGCGCGTTCCGGCGACCTCCTGGTTGCAGGGCGTGTGCTGATTTGTCCAGGCAATCGCCACATCATGGTTCGCCGCATGCCTCGCGGCGACATCGCGGTACTCTCGGACGGTTCACCAGTAAACGGTCACAGGCCCTCCGCCGATGTGCTTTTTCATGCCGTCGCCCAGCAATTCGGGCTCACCGCTGTCGGCCTCTTGATGACCGGCATGGGCGAAGATGGAGCCGAAGGCCTGGGGGCCATAAAGGATGCCGGCGGCATGACCATTGCGCAAAGCGAAGACACTTGCGTTGTCAGCGGCATGCCGCGCGCCGCAATCTCCAAGGGTTACGCAAACAAAGTGGTTCCGCTGGACGGCCTGGCCCAGTTCCTTGTGCAGAACTACGGCACAGACCGCTCCGGCTCAGAGAAATTCGACAAGCCCGATAAAAACGATAAGAACGAGAAACCGGAAAGGACACCCGTTTCTTCCCATCGCACGTAACACTGTGCCGGGAGAAGGAGAAGGCCATGCAACAATTTGCCGCTCTATTACGAAAAGACAACCAGCCCGTTCGGTATCTGGTTGTGGACGATTCTGTCTTCGCACGCAAGAACATCATCAAGATGATTGAGATGTTCGGCGGCGAAGTCGCCGGAGAAGCCGGCGACGGCCTCACCGCCATCGCGGAGTTCAATCGCACCAAGCCCGACATCGTGCTCATGGATATCACCATGCCGCAGATGGAAGGCATCGAGGCCGTCGAGCGCATCGTTCGCCAGCATGGCGAAGCGCGCATCGTGATGGTCTCGTCGGTGGGCTACCAGGAGAATATTCTGGCCGCTCTCCAGAAGGGTGCAAAACATTTCGTGCAGAAGCCCGTCAAGCCAGAGGTCCTTTACGAAATTCTTCGTTATGTACTCAGTGACGATCCCAACGCCGCGGGTGCGCCCGTCGCCCTCGTAGGAGAAAACCGCGCATGAGAATGGAACTCATCCAGCCCTTTATCAATGCCGCTGACGCCGTCTTCTCGGAATCTCTGGGAGGGCCGACGAATATTGCGGACCTCAATATGGACGAGAACGCCTATCGCCGCAAAGGCGTAGCCGCGCTCATCGCCATCAAAGGCGACATCGAAGGCCGCGTCATCCTCGATCTCTCTCCGGAAGTGGCCACCAAGGTTGCCAGTTTCCTCGCCGGTTCCGAGGTCGCCACAAGCGAGCAGGTCGTGCGCGAAACTGTCTGTGAACTCGCCAACATGGTGATTGGAAATTCCGTTACGCTGCTCAACGATCAGGGTTTTCGTTTCAAAGTGTTTCCGCCCGAAATTCACATGAGTGAGGAAGGTCTGGCAGGGACGGCCGATACAGAAGCCATGGTCATCTGCATTGAAACGCAGTGCGGCGAAATCTTCCTGAACATCTCCATGCACTACTTGGCCCGCCGCCGTCAGGACCGCAACGTCGCTGCCGTAATGGACTAGCGGCGTCTTTCATGGTCCGCATGTGATAGTTACGCCAAATTCTGCAATTTCATCTTCCTTCCGGAAGACGCAAGCAAAGTTCTGCAGCGCTCAAAATCTCTCGCATTTTCGGTAATCAACGTAGCGTCAGCCCGTACTGCTTCCAGCGCAATGAGCAGATCGCGAAAATGGTGGACGAAGTCCATCTGGCCGAGAGTTTTTCGCGCGCGGCTTAGCAGCATGCCCGTGTCAGTCCAAGCTTCAGCTCGCGGAAACGAAAAATGACCTGATGCTTGGTACGCTTGGCATAACGCATCAAGATATCGCTTCTCTTGGTGGGTACGCGTTCCTGCATATAGCTCCGCGGCCACGACCGCCGTCAGCACGGTGCGCCCAAATACCCGGGTGTCTTCTAGCCAAGGATAACCCTCTCCGCGGCAGAACCGGATGTAGATCGCGGTATCGAACAGCAGGCTGCCACTGGGAGGTGCCGTCATGCTCTTTTCGGAGCGCGATTAAAGACGTCTTCAAGGCCGCCAAGCTTTCGCAGTTTACGCAGGGCCTTCACCCCAGACTCCGCCGCTAAGCGTTCATCAATCACAAGCCGCACAGCCTCGGAATTGCTCCTGGAATGAAGGGTTTTGCGCAGTCGCCTGACTTTTTCCGTTTCTAGCAAAAGATTTGTACGCGTCATTGCCGCTCTGGCCACGCGATTCTCCAAGTGTGTAGGTCTAACCCGCATTATACACAACAGGACAATCGGCTTCACAATCCAAAAAATCAGCAGTCGTTCAACAGAAGTGCAAAGGCTGGATGACACTTGGTTGTAACCCTGGGATGGATGGAAGAACAGAATCGTTGGCAAGTCCCTAGACGAACGCTTGCTGTTTAATCTTGCTGCCTAAGCGTCCACGGGGGGACGGATATAAGCCGCTCCATGCCGGTACAATCTTGCTGATGGAATCAGTTGAGAAAACACAATTCTTATCGGCACAAAAATCGCGCTGCTTCCCGGCGTGAACGGCACCGCCACCTCGAGTCGCGATCCTTCCGGATACTCATTCCGGCTTCGGAAACTCAATCCGCCCTTTGATAAATCCTCACAAACCGCTACCTCTTCCTGAAAACCGCGCTGTCGTATGCACGCAAGCACCCGTGCCTTCACGCGGGTCCGATTCCGCCGCGGAATCACGCGCTCTTCGATGGTTTGCGCCGCCGCGTCGCCAGCTTCCGGCGTGGCAGCCTCCGATTGTGCCTCAATCCAGATGGAAGGCGTATCGCAATGCTTGCAAAGCCGTGCAACACACTTGCGCACCTCGAACGATTTTAGTTCCAGTTCGTTCAAATAGACCACTTCACGCCGCTGGCAAAATCCGCATTCCATCAAAAGCCTTGCCAGAGCTTCATCTGCTTTGTGAGGGGCAGGGAATTCAATGTCCCAGAAATCCGCTCGCGGCTCCATAATCTGGATCGCGTACAGGGTTCCGTTTGGCTCCTGATCGATCTCGGCCATTACGCGTGCCCGCGCCGTCTTGACGGTGTCGCCTTCCATCCGCCGCAACGTGATCTCCTGGCCGGTCAAGAGTTTTTCCTCCAAGCGCAGCACGCCGCCGTTACGGCTAACCAGCAGGGTCTCTGCGATAAACTTTGCTGCCGCGCCGCCACTCCCGATCCACGACACTTCCACTGGCATGCGGAAGCGCACGCGGTCGCTCTGCCGAAGTCCATCGCTGCGCATGGTTTCTGTTGTCATAGTGGAGATTTACCACTTCAGACTAACATCGTCCTCCGCTTGTGGCGCTGCCAAGAGCCGCTGCTTTGTCGTACCAACTAATAGCTCTGGCTATGGGGCGGAGGCGACTACCAAGGCGGTCTTAGCGTGACCCTACTATTGCCTCTTTCGCTCTCCCTTTTCTCTACTCCCCCTATTTTTTCGCCTTCTCTGGCATCCTTTTTATGTAGCGGGGAAGACCCTTCCGGCTAAGCCTGTCGCGCTAGCCCCCTGCCTATCTGACAGTGGGCGACGTTATTTCCATGACCGACCGTACTTCCCAAGGGGCACCTCACAAAACGAGCCTCCGAGATCGCCGCTACGCTATACGCTATCCATTCGCCGCCGATGCCGAGATACTCGATCTCGAATGCGGAGCGCGTTCCGACGGCGTCACCTCGGATATTTCGCTAGGCGGCTGTTTTGTCTGTACCAGCAAACCCCTACCTCTAAAGACGCGGATCCGGGTCACCCTCGAACGAAAAGGCGAACACATTCAAGCCCTTGCCATGGTCCGCATCGTTAAGCCCAAAATCGGCATGGGCCTCGAATTTCTCGACATGGAACCCGTCTCAAGCGCCACGCTAAAGCGCTGGCTCGACCAGCTCCGTCGCAACCGATAGCTTCCGTCAGTCCATCCATCTTTTGAAAATGCAGGCAATGTCGTAGATGCACCCTTGCGAGAAGCCTGCTCTGCAGCCAGCTCCAATCCGCTTTAGAACATGCAGATTGCAGAAGGGGTATACTTGGCCGCCGGCCTTTCTTGCAGCGGAATTGTGCCTGGCCGAGTCACTAGCTTCTCCAATTCGGGATTCAAGCCCACGATTTTCGTCCCCAGGGCATCACAGCTGTTGGCAGGCATTGCAGCGATTGGACCTGATCGAATCGTAGCCGCCAGCAAGCAACACCGGCGAAGGAGAACGGCAAAATGCGCACCCGCCAAAAAGGCTTCTCGCTCATCGAACTTCTAATCGTCGTGGCTATCATCCTGATCATCTCGGCCATCGCCATTCCTAATCTGCTGCGTTCCCGCATTTCCGCAAACGAGGCTTCCGCCGTCGGTTCCATCCGTACGATCAACGCCTCTGCTGTGATGTATTCCGCCACGTTTCCGAGTGCCGGCTACCCACCCTCCCTGGCCGCGATGGGCGGACCAGCTTCTGTGTGCGCGGCGACTTCGACGCAAGCCTGCTTGCTTGACGAGGTTCTCGCGAGTGGTACGAAGAGTGGCTACACATTCGTTTGGACCGGCGACGGCAACGCGCCCTCTGTTGGCTACACCATCAACGGCACTCCGATCTCAGTGGGCGGCACGGGCCAGCGCATGTTCTGCTCCGATCAATCGGGGGTAATCCGCTACGACGTTTCCGGGGCAGGGTGCACCACGGCCAGCCTCGCACTGCAATAGATTCGGATTACTACACAAAGAGCAAGCAACGTTCGGTGCCGCTCTTCCCCTGGTTTTGTATAAGTGTTCATGCTAAAGGCGGTTAAAGTTGTTTATTTTGACACACTTTCACAAGTGTTGATTCTAGAAGAATTGCGCTGGTGAGTGTCGCGCTGCTTCGCCATGCCTGGGGCGGGGTTCCTCGGATGATTTGCGAAGACGGAAAGCGGGGACTTTGACGCCGAGGGCATACAGACTGCGGGGAGCGGGTGGAGAGGTTGGCTCGGGACGGGCCATTGCAAACGATAGCATGATAGTACGTATATGTTAAGTACTATTATAGTATAGTTAGAATCGGCTGTGGCAACTTGGGGGCGGGGTGGAAACAAAACGGCTCGATGTATCGTGGGCTGTTACGACGCTCTTCGCTGCACGAGCCTGGGTTTTGCTCCTGCGTTCGTTCGGATGAGTTATGCCGAGCGCTTGATCGCGAAGTCTATGGGCTCGCCAGGCGCCTGCAAGCCTACTGGGGGATGCTACTGGGCAATGCAACAGCTCTTGCAATGGGCGTCGCCTTTTTGCTTTCCTTTTGATAAAGTGCAGCCTCCTAAACGCATTTGACCTCTCAAACGGAGGTTTCATGGCCGATCTTGATTTGCGACCACTTTCGCTCGGGGAAATTCTCGACCGAACGTTTTCGCTGTACCGCAAGAACTTCCTGCTCTTCCTGGGCATCAGCGCGTTTCCGCACAGCCTGATTCTGGCGATGAACCTGGCGCAGACTTTCCTGACGAAGATGCCAACTTTCCCCACGCAGCCTGGACAAGAGCAGTTTCAGTCGAACCCGTTCGGCGGTTTGCTGGCGTTTGGAATCGCAGGGATCATTATCGGGTTGATCGTTTATATGGTGGCATTTCTCTTTTCGCAGGGCGGAACGGTGTTTGCCGTCTCTGAACTTTACCTGGGAAGGACGACCACGATCGGGGCGTCACTTGGACGAATGTGGGGCCAACTGGCGAGCCTGTTCGGCGTTGTGTTTCTGAACGGCGTGGCCATCCTCATAGGCTTTATCCTGTTCATTGTCCCCGGGATTTATATAGCTTGCCGGCTGTTCACTTGCATCCCCGCCGCGTTGCTTGAGGATCTGGGACCGGTGAACGCTTTGGAGCGCAGCTACGCGCTTACGAAGGATTTTGCCGGACGCTCTTTCCTGATCTATTTCCTTTATATGGTGCTGGTCTACTCCGCCGCCGGGCTATTCTCAGCGCCCTTCGTGGTTGGCATGGTGTTTTCCATGAAGAATCCCGATGCGATGCGAATATGGATGGCGCTGACCAATGTGGGATCGTTTGTAGCGGGGGTTCTGGTGACTCCTTTTCTGACGATTGCGACATCTGTGTTCTACTACGACTTGAGAGTGCGCAAGGAAGCGTTCGATTTGCAGTTGATGATGAACCCGAGCGGACAGATTCCGTCGGATACGCCCGGCGTGACGAAAATGTTTTCGTGAAGCAAGCCGACAGGCGAAGAAACCGCTGCTTGATACAGGTGCGCATGAATCGGTGTTTTCGGGGTTTGTTTTTAGTCTTGGTGATTGCTGGGACTTCGGCGGGGTTTGTTAGCGGTCAGACTTCAGGACCCGCGACTGCCGACGCGAAGGGAGTTTCGTATGAAGTGGCTTCCTTTTCCGCGGAGCTGCATCGGATAGCGGCGATCCTCGATAAAAACCCCGGAGTGCGAGAAACGGAGGCGTTGCGCGACTCCCTCCCTGCACATTGGACTGTTGTCACTTCCTCCGTCGAGTATTCGATTTCTTCTGAGCCGCTACGGAATGCGTTGAAAAGCCGTTCGCTTGATAACGCGAAAGTCTGGACAAACCATTTGGCAGAGGAAGTCGAATCTTCCACGAAGCTCCCGGGTGGTTCGACGGAGGCGCGCACGAAGCTGGACAAAATTCTTGCGGGGCCGGAGTTTGGAGCGGTGCGGCCGCCAAACGCCTTGGAACTATTGAAGCAGCGAATCAACAGGTGGCTCGAAGAAATGGTACTGAAGCTATTTGGCGGCATTTCGCGCCACCCAATCGGCGGAGAAATTCTGTTCTGGCTGCTCGTGCTTGTCGCGGTGGGAGTGATCGCCATGTGGGTTTTCCGGTTTATCGCAAGCCGGGACCGCGTGCAAAGCCTGCCGCCCGGCGCAGCGGCGATAGCCTCGCGAACCTGGCAAGAATGGCTGCGCGCCGCACGCCAAGCTGCGAAGGAGGGCAACTATCGCGAAGCGGTGCATTGCGCGTATTGGGCGGGAATTGCGCGTCTGGAAGACGCGGGCGTGGTGCCAAAAGACCGAACGAAGACTCCGAGAGAATATTTGAGGCTGGTGACGGAAGCCGCGCCGGGTCAGCTGGCGGCCTCGTCGACGCATCGCGAGCCGCTAACGACGCTGACAAGAAAACTCGAACTCATCTGGTATGCGAATCGCGGCGCGCGTCCGGAAGATTACCGTGAGTCACTTCGTCAACTGGAGGCGCTGGGATGTTCGCTGGAATAGCGCCATCGGATCGCAAGCTGCTGTGGATTGGTGGAGGACTGCTCGTTTTCCTGCTGACGGCGAGCGTTCTTTTGGCACCTGCAGGCGAGCAGGGCATTTCTACGGTTCCATCTACCTACTCCGGCCAGCCTAGAGGAGCGGCGGCAGCCTACTCTTTGCTGGCGCAGCTTCACTACCCGGTGAAGCATTGGGAAGAGCCGCCAACGGAGTTGCAGGCTTACGCGGGGAACACGCTGCTGATACTTGCCGAACCGAGCCAGCCGCCGGGAAAAAAAGAACTGGTGGCGCTGGACGATTTCGTGCAGGCGGGCGGGCATGTGCTCTTCACGGGCGCGTACATTGAAACGTACTTTCCGAGTGCGAAGGTATCGGGCCTGTCCGGGGATAGTGACTGGAAAATGTTTCGTCCGAGTCTTCCGACGGGGCTGGCGTATAACGCTAAAACGATAACTCTTCAGCCGGCGGCGTATTGGGACAAGCTCAGCGCTCATCAACTTGGACTTTACGGCGAGCCGGAAAGGTACACGGTGGTCAGCTGGTTATATGGCGAGGGGGAAATTTTGTGGTGCGCCGACTCCGCGCCTTTGACGAATGAGGGGATCACGAAGGACGACAACCTTGCTTTTTTTCTGAACGCAGTAAGGAATTGGGATCCCGACGAAAGATACCAGATTTATTGGGACGAATATTTTCACGGCCAGCGAAGTTCGCTGGTGAGCTATGTGGCGAAGACTTCGCTGGCGTGGGGTTTGCTGCAGTTTGGGTTGCTCGCGCTGGCGCTGGTGTTTACGTTCAGCCGGCGGAGCGGGCCGATTTACGTGCCAGCGCAAACTTCGCGATTGTGGCCGCTGGAGTTCGTGGATACGCTGGGCGGGTTGTATGAACGGGCGGGAGCGGCGTCTTCGGCGGTGGCCGTATCGTATAAGCGCTTCCGCGCGTTGTTGTCGCGGCAACTGGGATTGCCTTCGACGACGACGGACGAAGAGCTGGCGCGGGGAGCGGAGTTGCGGCTGGGGTGGAAAGACTTGGGAGTCGGCGAGTTGCTGAATCAAGCCTCGGTGGCTACGATGGCGCCAAAGCTGCGTCCAAGCGAAGCGCTGGAAATTGTTCAGAAGCTGGAGAGTCAAGCCGCCCGGCTGGTTGTGCGGGCGCCAAATCGCAAGGAGAGAAGGTAACCGTGCAATATCTCTCGCAACTCGCCACGCAAGTTCGTCAAGAGCTGTCGAAGATTATTATTGGCCAGCGTGAGGTCGTGGACCAGTTGCTGCTGGTGCTGGTTTGCGGCGGGCACGCGGTGATTGAAGGCGTGCCGGGACTGGCGAAGACGCTGGCCGTGAAGTCTCTGGCGCGGATAGTTGGCCTGGGATTTCAACGCGTACAGTGCACGGCGGATTTGATGCCGGCGGATGTGACCGGGACCAACGTGTTTAATTTGAGCAACAGCTCCTTTTCGCTGCACAAAGGCCCGATTTTTACGGATTTGCTGCTGGTGGACGAAATCAACCGTACTTCGCCGCGGACGCAGGCAGCGCTGCTTGAGGCCATGGAAGAGCGGCAGGTGACGATTGATGGAGTGAGGTATCCGCTTTCGGAGAATTTCACGGTGCTGGCGACGCAAAATCCGATTGAATTTGAGGGCACGTATCCGCTTCCGGAAGCGCAGCTCGATCGGTTCCTTTTGAAAGTACGTGTGACTTATCCATCGGCACAGGAAGAGATGGAGATTTTATCGCAATACGAAAAGGGATTCGATCCACGGCGGCTGAATGAAATTGCGCTCACGCCTCTGGATGCTTCTTTGTTGCCCGCTGCACGGAAAGAGATTGAGAGCGTGCGGGTCGAGCCGACACTTCATTCGTATGTGGTGTCGCTGGTGCGGCGAACTCGCGATTGGCCGGCCATTTCACTTGGCGGGAGCCCGCGTGCGGCGGTTGGATTGTTTTTTGTGGCGCGAGCCTTGGCGGGGATGGATGGTCGCGACTACCTTTTGCCGGATGATGTGAAATCGGCCGCGCTGCCCGTGCTGCGGCACCGTATTTTGCTCAAGCCAGAGGCGGACCTCGAAGGACTGACCTCGGATCAGGTGATCAAGCAGGTCATCGCCGCCGTGGAAGTGCCGAAGTGATGGATCGCGCGTGAGCTCGCAAAAACCTTTAATTCCGGCGGAAATCGGCGCACGCGCCCGGCCGCTGGGGCGTTTGCCGTTTGGATTTGGCCCGCGATTTTTCGTGATGCTGCTCTTGGGACTGGTGTGGCTGGTGCCGGCGTGGTGGTCGCCGCGGTTGATTGGGGCGATGTTTCTGTGGGACTTCGTGACGGTGATGGCGTTTGTTATGGATTTGGCGCGCATGCCGAAGCCGCCCGAGATTGAGGTGAAGCGAGCCTGGGAGCATGCGCCTTCGCTGGCGCGCACGTCGGAAGTGGGCGTGAGTGTTCGCAATTTTACGAATGCGGCGATTCGATGCTATTTGACTGAGGAGACGCCGGTTTCTTTTCGGACTGCGCCCCCGTCGCTGGAATTGCTTGTGCCCGCCAACGGGCTGGCTCGGACGGAATACGATATTTTGCCCCGCGAGAGAGGAGACGTGCGATTGGGGCGGCTGTTTTTGCGTTATCAAACCTGGCTGGGTTTCGCGCAGCGCTGGGCGGTTGCGGAAATTTCGCAGACGGTGCGCGTGCTGCCTGATCTGGAGCAGGCGCGGCAGCATGCCCTCTACCTGATTCGGAGCCGGCAAGTGGAAATGGAAAAGCGGCGGAAGCGCCAGCGGGGTCAGGGCAGAGAATTCGAGAGTTTGCGCGACTACCGTCAAGGGGATGAGCTGCGCGATATTTGTTGGACGGCTACCGCGCGGCGGCATCAGCCTACGACGCGTGTGTTTGAGATTGAGCGGAGCCAGGCGATTTGGGTGGTGCTCGATGCGGGGCGCTTGCTGCGCGCGGAGATTCAGCAGGAGAACAGCGAGTTGCGGCTCTCCAAGCTGGATTATGCGGTGAACGCAGCACTTTCGCTGGCGCAGGTTGCGACGCAGTGCGGCGACCGAGTTGGGCTGCTCGCTTACGGGCGGCACATTCAGCAGAACGTGGCAGCGGGACGCGGGGCGGTGCACCTGCGTACCATTGTGGATTGCCTGGCGCAGGTTCATGGGGAAGCGGCGGAAGCGGATCACTCTCGCGCGGCGCGCGTATTGCTGACCGAGCAAAGCCGGAGGAGTCTGGTTGTATGGATTACGGATTTTGCGGAAACGCCGACGACGCCGGAAGTAATTGAGTACGCGATGCAGATGACGCAGCGGCACCTGGTGGTTTTTGCGGCGATGAACCAGCCGGACCTTACGACGCTGGCAGAGACGACGCCGAAGAATCGGGAAGAGATGTACCGGCACGCGGCGGCGCTGGAGATTACGCATCGGCGGGATCTGCTGCTGCGGGGGCTGCGGCAGCGAGGCGTTTTTGCGTTCGAGCTTGTTCCGGGATTGCTGGCTTCGAGCCTGGTGAATCAGTATCTGGACATCAAGGAGCGGAATTTGCTTTAGAGGATTTCGGCGGGACGCGATT
>CAJCHZ010000075.1 GCA_903970165.1 Betaproteobacteria bacterium | reverse complement strand
AAGACATCGCCGCGAACGAACAGGCTCTGGTGAATGCTAACGCCGAGATTACGCGGCTGTTGGCGGTTAAGCAGGAGTTTGACCGGCAGGCGCGGCTGGATGCGGAACGCGGCGAGTTGCAGGTGCAACAGAATTTGAGCGAGATGGCGGCGCTGGAAGACAAAGTGAACAATGGGAGAATTACAGCGCCTGCGGATGGAACTTTGTATTCGCTGCCGGTGCGGGCCGGCGACTACGTGAAGTTGGGCGATTTGTTGGCAGAGATGGCGGATTTGCACAAAGTGAGGGTGCGGGCGTTCATTGATGAGCCGGAGCTGGGAGCGCTGGAAGCGGATGAGCCGGTGATTATCACGTGGGATGCCTTGCCAAACCAGACCTGGGTGGGTAAAACGGAGATTATTCCGAAGCAGGTTGTGCCACACGGAACGCGCAGCGTGGGGGAGTTGCTGTGCGGCGTGAATAACGACAAATTGGAATTGCTGCCGAATATCAACGTAAACGTGCGCATTAATTCGCACGAGCGGAACAACGTGCTTGCGGTGCCGCGCGGAGCGGTGGCGTCGGATGGCGGGCATAGATATGTGTTTGTTGTGAAAAAGAACGAGCTGGGAGTTGGAAAATCCAGACTGGAAAAACGGGAAATTAAAGTAGGGATCGCGGACGCGACGAGTTACGAAGTCGTGAGCGGATTGCAAGAAGGGGAAATGGTGGCGTTGCCCGGAGACACGGATTTGCGGGACGGCATGGCCGTCCAGGTTGTGAACACGAATGCGGCATAAATTGAAGACGCACGCGAAAATAAGATTTTGGCTGGTGCTCGCGATGTTATTTGCAGTATTCCTTGCTAGCACCGGCGCGGGGGTCGCCACCGTCAAGCAAAGCGACGCGATGGAGGCGGGCCGGCTTGCGTATGAGAGCAGCAACTATGTGGAGGCCGTGCAGGCTTTGCAGAGCGCGGCGGCTAAGGAGCCGCGAAACGGCGAAGTGCAACTGTTGCTGACGAAAGCGTATCTGGAATTGCAGGACCGCGACGCAGCGGTCGCGAGCGCGGAAAAAGCGGTGGCCATCGATCCCAAAAGTTCTGTGTTTCACGAATGGCTCGGCAGGGCTTACGGCGAGAAGGCGGACCACGCCTCGATGTTTTCCGCAGTGGGGTTGGCGCGCAAGACGCATCGCGAATTCGAGATTGCGGTGGAGTTGGATGAGCGGAATTTTGCGGCGCGGCAGGCGCTGATTGAGTTTGATTGCAGCGCGCCGGGCCTGGTGGGCGGTGGCGAAGACAAAGCCAAGCCGGAAATCGAAAAATTGCGGTCTATGGATACTTCGGAATGGCACTATGCATTGGGGAATTGCCGGCGGCAAAAATCAGACTTCGCGGAAGCCGACGCGGAATTCCAGCTGGCTCTGGAGAGTCATCCTGGAAATGCAGAACTGATTTATGACGTGGGTGACTACGCGGTGAAGCGGAGACAGGCAGGGCGATTGCTGGAGGTTGCCGAACTCGGCGGAAAAGTGGCCCCTGCGGACCCGCGCGCTGAATTTTACCGGGCGGCGGGATTGATCCTGAACAACGAAAAACTGGATGAGGCGGAGCGATTGTTGCGCGATTATCTGTCGAAGGCGCCGAAGCGCGATTCCTACCCGCGTTATGCGACGGCTCACGATTGGCTGGGCCTTCTATGCGAGAACAAGGGTGACAAGCAGTCCGCTGCCAGGGAATACCGAGTGGGGCTCCAGTTGGATGCCAAAGACAAGAACGCGCGCGATGCGCTGAAGCGCCTGGAAAAAAATTGAAGGTTGCGGCCGCTGGGCCGGCTGCGGATTTTTTGGATTGGGCGGATTCCACATTCGTTGATCGGCAAAACCTCATGATGGATTGGCGGGAAACGCTGTCGGTGTCCATCGACGCGCTGCGCGCGAACAAGCTGCGCGCGATGCTGACGTCGCTGGGCGTGATCATTGGGAGCGCGTCCATCGTGCTCGTGGTTACTGTCGCTTTGACCAGCAAAAAATTCGTGATTTCGCAGATTGAGGCCGTGGGCTCGAATGTCGTGTGGGCGGAGCTCGTCCGAAGTTCAGAAAAAGCCCAACCGCTGAGCTACGAGCTGACAACCGCTGACATGCAAGCGGTGAAGGACACGATTCCCGGCGTCGCCAAGGTGGGCGGGATCAGCGATTTGCAAATGTCGGTAGTGGCCCAGGGTGTTGTGAGGCCGGTTACGCTGATCGGCGTAACCACGGGGTACGGCGAGATCCGCAATCTGATCGTTTTGCGTGGCCGCTATTTTGATTCCCTGGACATGGAAACCGGGAGCAAAAACTGCGTAATTACGCCGCAACTCGCAAAAAGGCTGTTTGGGCTGGACAATCCCGTGGGCCGCGATTTGCATGTCGGCGAGCTTATCTTCACGATCATCGGAGTTTTCCGGGAGCGAGTGGAAACGTTTGGGCTCTCCGACGTGCAGTCGGAAACGGTGCTCATTCCCTTCGGACTGATCAAGTCCTACACCGGGGTGGACACCATGAAAGTGCTGGATGTGCAAGCCGCGACGCCCGAGGACGTGCCTAAGGTCGAGCGGCGATTGATGGCCATGCTGCTTAGCCGGCACCCGGCGGGAGCGGAATACAACGTGCAGACGTTGACCGCAATTTTGAAGGCGGCGAAAGATATCTCGCTGGCGCTGACGATTGTGCTGATCGTGATTGCGTTCATTGCGCTACTCATCAGTGGGATCGGGATCATGAACATCATGCTAGTCACCGTGACCGAGCGTACGCGCGAGATCGGGATTCGCAAGGCCATTGGGGCTGCGCGCAAGGAAATCATGTACCAATTTTTGACGGAAGCATTTTTGATCAGCGGGGGCGGGGCGGTGACGGGGATTTTGTTCGGGTTGCTGGTGCCCGCGGTGGCGCAAATGTTTTTGCCTGGAAATTTGAGGGTGCCCGTGTCGCCGTTGAGCGTGGTGCTGGCGTTTGTGGTGTCGTGCTCGACCGGATTGTTTTTTGGCTATTTGCCGGCGAATCAGGCGGCGAAGCTGCAGCCGATTGAATCGTTGCGGTACGAGTGAGGAGCAGGAGAATGGGAAAACTTGCGGGGACCGTTTTTTGCACTGGATTGCTGGGGATTTTTTGCGTGGCGTCTCATGCGCAGACCTCGCCGCCGGTACGGATTTCAAGCTCATTCGTGGTACAGACTTTCGCGCAAACGACGGTCCCCGCCGGCAACGAACCGCAGAGTAATACGGGAGCGGTGTCGCTGACGCTGAAAGGCGCCATTGAGATGGCTTTGCGCAACAGCAAGGACATTCAAGTGGCGAAACTCCAGGCCAGCGTGGCGGATCATGCGTCGCAGTTGAGCAAGTCGGATTTTTTGCCGAACGTTTACGCGGGGTCGGGCGCCGGATACACGTACGGAATTCCAGAGACGCCGGGCGGTCGCGCGCCTTCGATTTTCAACGTGACGTACACCGAACAAATTTACAACCAGCCGTTGCGCGGCCAGGGAAAAGAGCTGGAAGAGCAGGCGCGATCGCAGCTGATATTGCTGGAGGATGTAAAGAGCGGGGTGATTTTGCGCACGGCGATGGCCTATCTGGAGTTGGGGAAGGTGCGGCATTCGATGGAACTGCTGCGCGCGGAACTGGAAAGCGCGGACAAAATTTTGCAGGTAACGCAAGAGCGGCAGGGAGAGGGTTATGAGCTCCCGGTGGAAGTGACCAAGGCCCAGCTCACGAAAGCGCAGGTAACGCAGAGGGTTCTGCAGCTCGAAGGGCGCGAAGACGAACTGGAAGTTTTCCTCCGGGGGCAACTGGCTCTCGGGGATGATCAGGCGATCGAGGTCACGCCGGAAGATTTGCCCGGAGAAGCGGAACAGGAAGGCGCGAACCTGGTGGCTATGGCGATGCAGAACAACACGGGATTGCTGATGGCGGAGTCCGACGTGCGAGCAAAAGAGTTTCGGCTGCAAGGCGAAAAGAAAGGCTATTTGCCGACGATACAAGCCGTCAGCACGTACAGCCTGCTGGCCAATTGGAACAACTACACCGACTATTTCAAGAAATTTCAGCGCAACAATATCAATGCGGGCGTGCAGATCCAGGTTCCGATTTTCAGCGCAAAAACCAGGGAGTCCGTGAGCCTTGCGCAAATCAATCTGGAAACGGCGCAGGCGAATCTTTCGAGTAAGAAAACGCAGGTCAATGCGGACGTGCGGCAGAAGACGCGTCACTTGCGGGAGCGCGACGCAGCAAAAGAAGTGGCGCGCCTGGAATTGCAATTGGCGCAGCAGAATATCGGAGTTTTGCAAACGCAGTTCGCGGAGGGAAAAGTGAACCTGCGCGAAGTAGAGCGGGCGCGGCTCGACGAAAATGAAAAATGGATGGCCTATCTGGATGCGAATTTCCAAAGGCAGCAAGCGCAGCTCGATTTGCTGAAGACGGCAGGGGAGCTGGACAAGATTTTGCAGTAGTGGCCTGTGACTTGCGATTGGTGATTGGTGCAAATCGAGCAGAATAGTTTGGATGTCTTTCTAGAAGCCGTGAAGAAATTGGACGCGGGCTTTGCGGACTTGCCTGCTTTTACATCGCAAGCTCCCGGCGCTGAACGGATTGCAGCGGCACTGTCTGAGACGGCCGAGCGGCTTCACGACAATTATCCTTACTTCCATCCCTTGTACGCTGGGCAAATGTTGAAGCCGCCACACCCTGTGGCGCGGCTGGCTTACGCGCTGGCCATGTGGATTAATCCGAACAATCATGCGCTCGATGGCGGTCGCGCAACTTCCGCGATGGAAAAGGAAGCCGTCGCGGAAATCGCCGCGATGTATGGCTGGAAAGAGTTTCTCGGCCATTTGTGCGGCGGCGGGACGATGGCCAATCTGGAAGCGCTTTGGGTAGCCTCGCAAGTTTCTCCAGGCAAGAAAATTCTGGCAAGTTCTCAGGCCCACTACACGCACAGCCGCATCAGCGCGGTGTTAAAGCTGGAATTTGAGAGTGTGCCTTGCGATGCCTGCGGGCGGATGGATATCAACGCGCTGTCCAGCCGTGTGGCACGCGGCGACGTGGGAACCGTGGTTGCCACAATGGGAACGACTGCGACAGGGTCGCTCGATCCGCTTCCGGAGATTCTGGCGTTGCGAGAGAAGTATGGTTTTCGCGTTCATGCGGATGCTGCTTATGGCGGGTACTTTGCTCTGGCAGAAAATCTGGGAGATTGGGCGGCGCGAGCTTTTGCGCGCATCGGGGAGGCGGACTCCATCGTAATTGATCCCCACAAGCACGGGTTACAGCCGTATGGTTGCGGCTGCGTTTTGTTTCGTGATCCCGCGGCGGGCCAGTTTTACAAGCACGACTCCCCGTACACCTATTTCAGCTCGGCCGAGCTGCATTTGGGGGAGATCAGCCTGGAGTGTTCGCGGCCGGGAGCAGCCGCGGCGGCGTTATGGACTACACAGAGACTCTTGCCGCTTTCGCGTGGCGGAGAATTTGCCCGCGAGCTGGAATCGGGCAGGAACGCTTCGCTCGCGTTCTTTGAAAGACTTGGCAGCGACGACCGGTTTGTGACGGCGTTCGCGCCGGAGCTGGACATCGTTATCTTTGCACCGCGAGCGATGAGCGTTAGCGAGGCTTCGAGCCTTTCCCGGAAGATTTTTGACGCCGCCGCCAAACGGAACCTGCATCTTGCCGTCGCGGAACTGCCCGTGGATTTCTGGGCCGCGAATCTTGGAGAGATGCAGCGCGATAAAGAGACGATGACCTGTCTGAGATCGGTTCTTATGAAACCGGAGCATCTCGAGTGGGTTCCCAGAATCTGGGAAGAGCTTTCTGGGGCGGCCTCGGAAGTGCTTGCTTCGGCGGGCGCGGCGCGGACAGCGCGTTAAGCGGGTCTATCGTGTTGCGGAGACCGCATGCTGCGCCTGGGCCGCAAGCAGCTTATGGACGCGGCTCAACAGCGTTGCCTTGCTGAATGGCCGGGGCAACATCGAAGAGATCACTTCAGCAGGATCAGGAACTTCGAGGGCCGCCAGAGGATTCGCTGAACTGTAGAGCACGATCATGCCCGGCGAGCGTTCGCGCAGAAGAACAGCCAGGTCTGGGCCGGGCATATCCAGCGGACGCGGCATGGTAATTAAGAGATCGATTGTGCGGGCCCAGGATTTGGCGAGTTCCAGGGCTTCCCAGGCGTTGGATGCCGGTAGGACCACGAAGTCCGCCTCTTCGAGAATCGCCTGAAACGTATGGCGAAGAGGTTCCGCCTCTTCCACGACGAGAATAACCGGATGTTGAGTGGTCATGGGTGAAACGGCGCGCATAGCAACCTCATATCCAAATGCTAGCTGGAAGCGATACGTTGACAACGCTTGAAGTCTATTATGCAACGGTAAATAGTCAAGCAGGATCGCCTATTTAAACGTATCAAATGTGGCAAGGGTGTGTAAAAGGCGCAATAGGTATTTCACCTTACGGTAATGTCATGAATCGACGGACATCGGGCGACCAAACCGGAATGGGCCAGGCTCTGCTCGCATTGGTGGCTACCTGTATCGAGCATCAAACGGCGCTTCCGTTTTCTGCTATCGGGAGACTTGCAGTGCTGGTGACTCGCCCCGCAGAAAGGTTTGAGCCATGCACCCAAGTCAGGTAAACTAACATCAGAATTGGTGTATCTCCAGTATGGCGCGGGTGCCGCCGCAGGGCCGCAGCTCAGACGCAACACGAAGAGATTTTGATTTTATTGAGAAGGCTGAGGGTAAAGAATGCCTGATGTAATGAAGACGTTGTTGTTGAATCCTCCTAGCTTTGAGAATTTCGACGGTGGAGCAAGTTCGCGTTGGCCGGCGACACGTGAGATTGAGTCCTATTGGTATCCGGTGTGGCTGTCCTATCCCGCGGGGCTGATTCCTGGTAGCCGTTTGCTGGACGCTTCGCCGCACAAGGTGAATTGGCAGCAGACCATTGAAATCTGCAAGGATTACGAATTTTTGGTGCTGTACACCTCGACCGTTGGATTCCACAGCGACGTAAAGCTCATTCGCAAAATCAAGGAAAATAACCCGGGATTGAAAATCGCGTTCGTCGGGCCGCACGGGCACATCAAGCCGGACGAGACGTTAATGACCAGCGAAGACATTGATTTTGTGACGCGCGGGGAGTTTGATCACTCTGTCACGGAGTACGCGCATGGCAAGCCGATCGAGCAGATCATGGGCGTCAGCTTCCGCAAAGACGGCAAGATCGTCCATAACGCCCCACGGCCGCAGCTGCATACCGAAGAGCTTGACGCGCTGCCGTTTGCCACGGACGCTTACAAGCGCGATTTGACGATTGAAAAGTACAACGTTCCGTTCTTGCTGCACCCGTTCGTGTCGTTCTACACCACGCGAGGCTGCCCGGCGCTCTGCACATTTTGCATGTGGCCGCAGACGGTTTCAGGCCACGCTTGGCGTACGCGTTCCGTGGACAACGTCGTCCGCGAGGTGAAGCAGGCGCTCGAATATTTTCCGCAGATGAAGGAAATTTTCTTCGACGACGATACCTTTAATATTCGCAAAGACCGCGCCATCGAACTTAGCCAGAAATTCAAACCGTTAAAGTTCCAGTGGTCTTGCACGGCCCGCTGCCACAGCAAATACGAAGAGTTGAAAGCCATGGCGGAAAGCGGGGCCCGGCTCTTTATCGTGGGATTCGAGTCCGGCGATCCCCAGATTCTGAAGAACATTAAGAAAGGCGCCACGGTCGAGATGGCGCGCGAGTTCATGAAGAACTGCAAGAAGGTCGGAATCAAGGTTCACGGCGATTTCATTATCGGTTT
Source organism: Betaproteobacteria bacterium (assembly GCA_903970165.1). Taxonomy (GTDB): domain Bacteria; phylum Acidobacteriota; class Terriglobia; order Acidiferrales; family UBA7541; genus Acidiferrum. The sequence goes on along the minus strand of CAJCHZ010000075.1, from coordinate 9,428 downwards.
GCCTGGCGAAACCAAAGAGACCATCAACAAGACAATTGATTTCGCCAAGGAACTGGACTGCGAGACGATCCAGGTTTCGCTCGCCCATGCCATGCCGGGCACCGAGCTTCACGACACCATGTCCCAGCAGGGATTTTTGAAAGTCGAAGCGCTGGCGGATTCCGGCGGCCACCAATTGCCGCACATCGAGTATCCGCATCTCAAGAAGGCCGAGATGATGGAGGGCGTCAACCGCTTCTACGATGAGTATTATTTCCGGCCGCGCGTGGTGTGGCGCATTGTGCGCGAGGCTTTGTGGGATTCGCATGAGCGCAAGAGGCTGTATCACGAAGCCACCAGCTTCCTGAAACTTCGTGCGGAACGCCTGAAGTGGGTACGGCAGGGCGGCGACCTTCCAAAACCGATGATTTCCGTGCCGGAGACAACTCCCGCTACCGGAAACGACTAAAACTCTAACAAATGGCAAGTGAAAGCAGGCTGCGGCTAAAGACACTGGTCATGGTGTCGGCGATGGTAATATGCGCCAACGCCGGTGACTTGATGCTGAAGCGCGCCATGCTGCAAATTGGGGCCGTGGAACTGACCGTACCCGGGATTGCGCACGCCTTTCGCATGACCGTGACCAGCGGAACTCTGTGGGTTGGCATTTTTTTTCTTATCGGATTCATGCTCTCCTATATGACGGTTCTCAGTTGGGCGGACTACAGCTACGTTATGCCTGCGGGGGCGTTTGGCTATGCCCTGCTCACTTTGCTGGCGGTGGTGTTTTTGCATGAAGCGGTTTCGCCGCGGCGGTGGGTTGGCGTGGTCTTGATTTGCGCTGGAGTGCTGTTGGTTGGACAGACGAAACCGCGCACAACGGAAGTTGCGCGAGAGGTCTTGGCATGATGCGTGTCGCCATATTCCTGGCCTTGCTCATTTTTGGAAGTACGGCTGGGGAAATTGCCATGACCTACGGCATGAAGGCTACCGGCGAGCCCGAAAGGCTCCGGCCGCGCGAGTTGATGCGATTCTTGGCCAAGGCGCTTTGCAACGGCTGGTTTTGGGCGGGGGTGCCGCTGATGGCCCTGTCGTTTTATGCGCTGCTCGCGTTGCTTTCCTGGGAACCCATTACCTTTGTAATTCCCGCGTCTGCGTTGAGCTACGTTGTCGGAACACTCGGCGCGAAATACATTTTGCGCGAAGACGTTAGCGCCGTGCGCTGGGCCGGCGTCGTGCTGGTGTGCCTGGGAGTTGCTCTGGTCGCCTTGGGTTAGCCGATGTATCCTCGCGGAGCGCCTCTTTTGCAAAATGTTGCTAGCAGAATGCTGCAAAATGAATCGCGCTGGTATTAGCTCCTGAAGCGCCGGCCAATTCTCCCGGCGTGCGAAAGGTGTTTGCAATTTGTGCGGTATAGCCGGTTTCACACATAAAAATTGGGCGCCTGAACCGGAGCGCATCGAACGCGCCACGTCCACTCTGTCGCACCGCGGTCCCGATCAAAGCGGCGTGTACCGCTCCCGTGTTCTCTCCATGGGCGCCACACGCCTGAAAATCATCGATCTTCAGGGTGGCAACCAGCCCATCGTCAGCGACGATGGCGACCACGCGATTGTCTTCAACGGCGAAATCTACAACCACCTCGACGTACGCGCGGAGCTCGAAAAGCTCGGCCACCGCTTCCACTCCCATTCCGACACGGAAACCGTTCTCCATGCCTTTATGGAGTGGGACACGCAATGCTTCGCGCGTCTGCGCGGGATGTTCGCCATCGCGCTCTGGACCAAATCGTCCCGCCGGTTGATTCTGGCTCGCGACCGCATGGGCATCAAGCCGCTCTACATCGCGCGTCACGGCGAGGATCTCTTGTTCGGCTCCGAGCTGAAAACCATTTTTGTGCACCCTGAGTTTGAGCGCTGCTTGAGCCTTGCCGGCCTCGATTGCTACCTCTCGCTCAACTACATCCCCTGCCCCTGGACGATGGTCGAGGGCATTGAAAAGCTCGCTCCAGGACAGTGGCTCGAATGGCTCGACGGAAAAGTTCTCGTCGAGTCTTACTGGACTTTGCCCGCGGGACCGCTTCGCGAACGTCCCATCGCCGAAGCCTGCGAGGAACTCGACGGCCTGTTGCAGCAATCGGTTCGCGAGCATTTGCTTTCCGATGTTCCTCTGGGATTGTGGCTCAGCGGTGGTGTCGATTCGTCCACCGTCTTACATTACGCCGCAACGGCATCAAGCAAACCCATTCGCACGCTTTCCGTTTCCTTTCTTGGGCGATCCTTCGACGAGACCGAGTACATCCGTGCCGCCGCAAAACAGTACCGTACCGAGCACCAGGAATTCGACTTGAATCCCGGCGCGGACTTGCGCGGCGCCATCGAACAATTTGCCTATTACTCCGACGAACCCAGCTCCGACGCGGGCGCGTTGCCCGTCTGGTTCCTTTCTAAAATGAGCCGCACCCAAGTCACTGTCGCTCTAAGCGGCGAAGGCGCCGACGAACTCTTCGGCGGCTACCTGACCTACCGCGCCAATGAGCTCGCTAAGCCGATGCGCCAGTTGCCGAACTGGACTCTGCGTGCCGCGCTCGGTGTCGCGCGCCGTTGGCCGGTTTCCGACGACAAAATCAGCCGCGAATACATGGCCAAGCGTTTCCTGGCGGGCAGCCTCATGTCCCCGGAATACGCCCATGTCTTTTGGAATGGCACTTTCTCGGCACAAGAAGCCCGTTCCTTGTCTCTGGCGCAGCTCCCGCCTTCACTCGACGAGGTTCTCGCAGAGCTGCGCAATTCTCCCGCGTCAAACGACGGCGTTTCCTCCTACCTCTGGTGGGATCAAAAATATTTTCTCGCCGACGACATTTTGAACAAAGTCGATCGCATGAGCATGGCGCACTCGCTCGAAGTTCGTCCTCCCTTCCTGGATCACCGCATCGTGGAATTTGCCGCGACTCTGCCGCCTTCCCTGAAGATGCAGGGCTCGCGGCAAAAGGTCGTGCTCAAGGAACTGATGAAGAGCCGCCTTCCGAAAAAAATCCTGCAGCGCAAGAAAATGGGTTTCGACATCCCCGCTCATCAATGGATGCGCGGCCCCCTGCGCGAAATGCTCCTCGACGCCACACGAGAGGGCATTTCGGAGTACCCCGCATTGTTCCGCCCTGGCGCGATCCAGGAGCTGGTACGCCTTCACCTGGAGCGCCGCGCCAACGTGGGTTACCACTTGTGGGGTCTGCTCCTGCTTTTTCTGTGGATGAAAAAATGGCGGATTAAGATAGGGCCGTCCGAAGTGCTGGCTTCCCCGATGCAGGTGAAAACTGGCACAACCGGCTAGGGGGCCCAAACCTCCGCGATCGCGGAAATTTTCGCCGGATATTTTCGACGAGAATGGGGCGTAATTCGGCCACATTCACGTATACTGTAATTGGTTCTACCCGGTGGGGGCAGCCTCCGGCCGTTGGATTCTCGGCCTTTTATCCAGCTCAGGCTGACGCTTGAAAAAGCGCGCCGCTCTAACAAGTTATAATTTCATGGGAGTTTTTTAAGGAGGGACGATGAAGATTGCCGTGCTTGGGGGAGATGGGTACTGTGGATGGGCAACCGCTTTATATCTGTCGAAGCAGGGGCACTCCGTCGCCATCGTTGACAATTTTGTGCGCCGGTTGTGGGATCACGAGCTCAACGCTCAGACCCTGACGCCTATTCGCCCGCTCTCCGACCGCTTGCGCGTCTGGCAGGCGCTCACCGGCAAGACCATCGAGTCCTTCTATGGAGACGTTTGCGATTACGAATTTCTCGCTTCCACGATTCGCGAGTTTGAGCCTGATGCCGTAGTCCACTTCGCCGAACAGCGCTCCGCTCCTTACTCGATGATTGACCGCAGCCACGCCGTGTTCACGCAGGTCAATAACGTCGTCGGCACCCTCAATCTTCTCTTTGCGCTCCGCGAACACCGGCCCGAGTGCCACCTCGTCAAGCTCGGAACGATGGGCGAATACGGCACACCGAACATTGACATCGAAGAGGGCTATATCACCATCGAGCACAACGGCCGCAAGGACGTTCTGCCGTTTCCGAAGCAGCCCGGATCGTTCTATCACCTCTCCAAGGTACACGACTCCCACAACATCATGTTCGGCTGCAAGATCTGGGGCCTGCGCGCCACAGACCTGAACCAGGGCGTTGTCTACGGAACGATGACCGACGAAACCGCTATGGACGAGGCGCTGATCAATCGCTTCGACTACGACGACGTGTTCGGCACCGTGCTGAACCGTTTCTGCATTCAGGCAGCCATTGGCCAGCCACTAACGGTGTACGGCAAGGGCGGCCAGACCCGCGGCTTCCTCGATATTCGCGACACCGTTCGTTGCATTGAAATTGCCTGTGAAAATCCCGCTGCCAAGCACGAATGCCGTGTCTACAACCAGTTCACGGAGCAATTCTCCGTGCGCGACCTCGCCAAAATGACCGTTGCCGCGGGCAAGAAACTCGGCCTGAGCGTCGAAGTGGATCACCTGCAGGATCCGCGCGTCGAAGCCGAAGAACACTACTACAACGCCAAGCACTCCAAGCTCATCGACCTTGGCTTGAAGCCACATCTGCTTTCCGATTCGTTGCTCGATTCGCTCATGAACATCGCCATCAAGTATCGCGACCGCGCGGATGCTTCCTTGATGCTGCCGCAGGTGAACTGGCGCGAACCTCGTAATGACCGTCGTTTGCAGATGAGCAAGACAGCAAGGAACTCTCTCGGAGCGTCTCGTACTCCGGCAGCAGCGCCCGAGCACGTGGAAAAAGCCAAGAAGCAATCGCACCGCTAGACTTGCGCTTCTCTGGCATCTTTCAGCAAATGTAGCGGCGCGCTTTAGCGCGTCCCCGTCGTAGCCCACGCCACGTCAGCAAATCACGGCTCTCAACCAAGAGCCGCTATGCCCTTAGCCACACGTAACGCAAATTCCAGATCGAAAGGGAAGTCGCCGGTCTCAAAGGACTCTTCCACTTTCGCGGCGAAACGCTGGATGATGGGTTCCTTGTTTTCCAGAAGATTCAGAAACGCCACACGCGTGTTTCGTTTCTCCAGCCAAACGCTCCGTTCATCCGGCTGTTCATAGCCGCAACGAATCTCTTGCACATCGGATTGAGCGGCCGCGTATTCGCGAATCGCCAGCAGATGCGAGCCCAGGTTTTCCATCGCGGAAATTCCCATGTGATCAGGCCGGCTTAAGAGGAAATGTCCGCCGAAGCGGAGCCCTTTACCTGGATGAAAATCCCTTCGCCACCGTTGCACTTCCTCCAGCAGGCAATACTCGAAGTGAACGGCGATGACGCGGCGCAATGATTTGGCTTTGGCCGCCAGAGCCTCCGTCAGGCGTGGCGAGCCTTGCCACGGTTTTTCCACCACGATGTGCAAACCCGCGTCCAGCGCGGCTTCGATCAGGAAGGCAACATGAGGTCCGGGCAGCACGCAAAGCCACGCGATTTGCGCTCCGCTCGCGCTCATCCCTGCAGCGAGCCGCGAAACGTAAGCGGAATCGCTTTCGCCGAAAGCCCGCCGTGCTTCCGGAATATTCGTCACGCCGCGCCCTTCCGCGGCAAGTATGGTCTGCATTCGCCCAGCCCAGCGTCCTCGGCCAAGAATGACGTAGTTGGGTTTGTCAGCCATGATTCACGACCATCTCGCAGACCAGGCGAGCGGCTTTCACTGCGCTGACCACTTTCCCGGAGAAAATATGAATTTCACCCGGCGCGCCCTCCCGCACATACAGCACTCTGCGATCCTGCTCCGGATTGTCTTCCACCACGCGAATCGTGAATCGTGAGCCGATATAAACCGCGTCCTTTGCCGCGGGAACGCTGAGGCAGCAATCCGCGCGCATAGCCGTAAATCGCGTGAAAGGGACCGCCTCAAAGTCTGGTCTGTTGAGTATCCCCGCATACGGCTCTGGAACTAGATCGTTCGGGTTCGTGGCGGTCCAATGATTGGTGTTCTTCGCCGAACCGAACAGCGAACGCGAGGAACTTCCGTAAGGATCGAATGCAGTGAAGGGGCCGTCTACGACAACCAGCGCGACACCTCGCAGCGCCGCGGGCAGTTCGATCAGCATTTTTTCCGCGACTTGATATTTCGCGGCTTTGAATAATCCCCGGCTTGGCCCCAAACCGTAGGTAGCGCACACCACGAAATCGTAGTCTTGCCGCATCTCCGCGCTGAATTCGCGTTGCTGTAACTGGATGCCATGATTACGCAAACGGTCTTCGATGAGCTTTCGCAGGACATCCGGGTCGTAGATGTTCTCGTCAACTTCGTAGCATCTTTCGATGAAATCGAAATTCATCCACTCCGGTTCGCGCCGCCTCAGCGGAAGCCCATGCGCGCTCATCACGTTTTCATAGACATCCGGCGGCGTCAGCGAATGCTCTTTGGGAATCGCATAGTAATGACGGCTGTTGCGCACGATGGCCGGCGCGAACGCTTGCGCAAATTCGCCGCGCGCCTCGGCAATTTCCAGGATGGTTTCTACGCTGCGAGGATAATGGTAGCCCGCGTGAACGCGATATTGGTTGATCGCCGATGCCGCCCGCAGCACGCCGAGCGGGTCAAAGAGATGTACGCGGTGCCCCTGCTCGGCCAGCCGGATGGCCGCCGTCGCGCCATAAATTCCGGCTCCCGCTACCGCGATCTTCGCTCCCATATTCCTCTTTCGCAGAGTTTCCACTGTGGCGCGACGTGAGTTCCTGACGGATTCATTTTTGCGAGGCTGGCGGCGTCACTGGAATAAGCTGGCCTCCACGGATGCGATAATCAATGTCGCGCCAGCGGATGCTTCTGCGCGTGAAGCTAAGCAGCCAGATCAGCAAAGCCCACGCATCCCACAGCGGCACCAGCGCCATCTTGCTCCAGATCCCCTTTTGTTTCATGCCCCACACGCCGATGAGCCAGGTCAATGCTACGCGCACACAAAGGTATCCGCCGAGATAAGCAATGGCCACTCTCGGGGTCGGATGAACCGCAACTGCCGCAATCGCCCACGCCAGCCCATGCGTAAAAATAAGTCCAAGATGTCCCCACGGGCGCATGTGCCGCATCACCGTCATCCAGCGCAGCCGCTTGAAGAAAAAGTCCCTCAGCGACTTGAAATCAGCGACAGTTTCCACGGCATACGGCAGTAGCGCCACTTCAAGACCTTGTTCCGCAACGAGGCGCCCGACCAGCAAATCATCCGCTGGACGATTTTGAATCGCGGTGTAGCCGCCGAATCCGGCCAGGTTTTTCCGCGTGGTCACAATGGTCTGCCCAAAGGCAAATTTCACGCCATCCAGTTGCCACGCCACCAGGATCCCAGGGTAAAAATCACAGATCATCCCGATGGATTGCAGCTTCTGGATAAACGTACGCTCCTCCGCCGAAACATACAGGCAAGTCACCGCGCCAACTTTGGGATCGCGAAGCGGCGCCACCACGGAGCGAAAATAGTCGGGCCGCACCCGCACGTCGCTGTCGTTAATCACCAGCACTTCGTTTTTCGCTTCCTCAACCAACCGCGCCAGTTTCACCACTTTATCGTTCGGCGCCGTGTGCCCGGAGACGTGAATCAAACGAATTTTCTGCTTCGGAAAATCGCGCTTCAGCCTCTCGATGACTTCCTGCACCGCCTCGTCCCCGTCGCCAATTCCAAAAAGCAGCTCGTAGTCGGGATAATCTTGTTTGCAGTAACTGGCAAAGTTCTCGTAGGCCTCGCCATCCAGCCCCCGAATCGGTTTTAAATTACTGACCGGAGGCGTGTAATCCAAAGGCGGGCTCGAGTTCTTTGCCTGTCGAAAAAACTTCCATGAACTGTAAAGCGCCAGAAAATAGTAGATAAAAGGAATGGCCGCGACGCCCAGGAAAATGTAGACGAACTTACTCAACGCCGTGCCGCCCCTCGCAAGCGCAGGCAAAAGCAAAGCCGTTCCATTGTGTCAGGGCGGAAATCATCTTTTTCCAGCAACCTGTCCTTTCGCGATATTTGCGGAGTCTACTGCGGGACTCAAGAGAATAGCAAAAAAGCTACTCATTTCACCTGTGCAAACGCCCTCTTCCGGTAAATTGCTGTCGTAGTAGGAAACACTGACATTGGCGCGACCTCTGTGCGAAAATTGAAGCTCGCAGTTGCTGTTTTGGGACGCCCGGGGAACGCATGCAAAATCGGCTCGCTATTTTTTTCCTTCCTCTCGTTGAAAGCATCCTGCTGTTCATTTTTTTGCCGGGCGCTTCTTGCGCATGACCTCTTCCCACAACCTCCACCTCAAAACCTACGCCATGTTGCTCATCATGGTGCTCTTCGCTCCTTTGGGAAATGTGTTCCTCGGCAAAGGAATGAAGAACGTGGGCTCGGCAGTTTCCTGGTCGCCTTCGCAACTCCTGCACATCCTTTCCCTCGTTCTTAAGTCAGGTTACATCTGGCTCGGCATCGCCTGCTTGCTCACATTTTTTGTGGCCTATTTGCTCATTCTCTCCTGGGCCGATTACAGCTACGTCCAGCCAACGTCTTCCATCACGCTGCTCGTCGTGGCTCTTCTGGGTTATTTCTATTTGGGAGAGAGAATTGCCCCGCTGCATTGGGCAGGCATCATCGTTATCTGTCTTGGCGTCTTTGTGGTTGGAAATACTCCTCCGCGCACCACCGGGGCGGGGGCGGACTGAACATGCTCGAAGCATTCCTCTTGTTCCTCGTAGTCGTCAGCGGAACCGGTGGAGAAATCTGTGTCACGCGCGCCATGAAGAGCGTCGGCGAAGTCGACGATTTTCGCCCACTGGCCGTTGCTCGCGTAATCTCCCACGCCTTGAAGGTGTCCTGGATGTGGATCGGCGTTTCCATGATGGCCCTAGCCTTTTTCTCGCTACTTGCCGTGCTTTCGATCGAAAACGTCAGTTTCGTCGTGCCCATCACCGCGCTGAATTATGCCGCCGGCGCCCTCGGCGGAAAATTCTTTCTCGGAGAACGCGTCACTCCGCGCCGCTGGGCGGGTGTCCTGATTGTGTGCGTTGGCGTCACGCTCGTCTGGCTCGGCAAGCGCTGACCCTCCGTCGCCTCTCTTCTGCCCCAATCCCGCCCGGCTCGTATTCCAAGCGACGCAACCATCTTCGTCGAATACGGAAGCGCCGCTCTTTGTGGCAAGCTAGAGAAGCAATGCAAGCAAAGCATTCCATGAATTCTTTGCCGCCAGGAAGAGCACTTTAGCGTGACGATATTTCATTCAGGATGGCGCGATGCCGTGCTACTTCTCGCAGCGGGGCCTCTTTTCTACTACCTGGCCGCTACATTGGCCGCCCTGCGTTTTTTTCGTCGTGAACCTGCGCAAAATCCGCGAAGTTATACCCCGCCCGTAAGCCTGTTGAAACCGGTTCGTGGCAGCGACTTTGCCACCTGGGAGAATTACGCCAGCTTCTGCAGGCAAAACTACCCCGAC
>CAJCHZ010000074.1 GCA_903970165.1 Betaproteobacteria bacterium | reverse complement strand
ACGCCACTCGCACTCCTCGCCGGCGAAATGAAGGTCTCGCGCGTCTGCGCAAAAGTCGAGACCGCCACAACCGAAAAGCCCGAAACCCCAGACAACACGGTCCTGTTTTGCACGCCCCGCGGGGAAGAGGGCAGGCTCAAGCCTGGCGTCACCGGGGGCTCAGAATTGCAATCGGATCAACCCGAGCAGTCGATCTATCTTGAAGTCGTCCGAGCCACCGGCGATCTCGCCCGAGTGCTCGTTCGTGAAAAAGGCGGCGTCCAAATCGAGTTCAAGTTCACCGCTTGGCGCTTTGACCCGCCCCTCGCGGATACCTTCTTTCGCTTCGATGTACCAACCGGCGTGGCCATCGTAAACGGCGAATCACCCGCAGAATCAAAGCCTTAGATGAACACACGGTTACACGCAGAGCACGTTTTCCAGCAGGAACAGCCAACCTCTGGCCGCTACCCCGCATATTACCTAGTTGAGGTAAACTGGACTCTATGGGGGAGTTTGTATGCCGTGTCGCGGATGCGAACGGCCGGGTTTTCTCGCACGTCGAGGCTGCGAGTTCTTTAGCCGAAGCGCGCCAGAAGCTGGCTGAGAGGGGCCTCTTCGTCTATTCCGTCGAGACCCGCAGCAGCCTGCTCAGCGCTTTTTCCAAGCGCCGCAGTGACCGTCAGGTGGGCGGGTCAGACTTCCTGATCCTCAACCAGCAGTTCAACACGCTCATCAAAGCTGGTTTGCCAATTCTTCGCGCACTGGATCTTCTCGCCGACCGCGCCAGCTCTCCAAAACTTCGCCCCGTCATCTCTCAGATCCGCGACCGTGTCCGCGAAGGCAAATCGCTCTCGGAAGCCATCACTGAGTCGGGCGTCTTTTCCAAGGTTTATTCCACAGCCATCCTCGCGGGGGAGAAAAGCGGCAACCTGTCTGGCGTTCTGGATTATTACATTGCCTATCAGAAAGTCAGCACCGGCGTTAAAAAGAGAATTCTGGCGGCGCTCGTCTACCCGGTTCTTCTCATCACCGTGGCTACGGTCATCGTCACGTATTTGGTCTCTTTCGTCATCCCCAAATTCGCCGTCCTGTATCGCGATCTAAACGTAGAGCTGCCCGGCCCCACGCAATTCCTCATTTCGCTCACTACGGATTACCGCTACGTTGTGATCGGAATTTTCGCCTTCCTGGCTCTCACTGCGGTTGGCGTATTCCTCTGGTCGAGGACAGAAGAAGGCGGCGCAGCTTTCGACCGCATGAAGTTCCGTCTCCCCATCATTGGAGACACTCTTCTGAAATTCCAGGTCGCCCAATTTTCGCGCACGCTGGCGACTCTCCTTACCGGCGGTACTCCTTTGGTTGCGGCTTTGCAGACCGCTTCCGACGCTATCAGTAGCAAACTCATTCGCTCCACGGTGACGCAATCGACCCAAATGGTCCGCGAGGGCGAATCGCTCCACGGCGCACTGGCTTCCCGGGGAGTACTCCCCGAACTGGCCCTGGACATGATCGAAGTCGGTGAATCCAGCGGCGCTCTGGCTCCCATGCTCACCAGCGTTGCCGAATTCTACGAAGAAGAAGTTGGCGTGCGGCTGTCCGCTCTCGTCGCGGTCATCGAGCCCGTTATTCTTATATTTATGGGCATGCTGGTAGCCTTTATTCTGATTTCACTCTATCTGCCGATCTTCTCCTTCTCTTTATCGGGCGGAGCGATCAAGTAGGCAAAGCAAGGTTAGGACACCGTGGCTACTGCTGAACACAATCTGCCGCAAGGCGGCCCGGAGCCGATCAACGAGAACGAAATTGCGCGCAAACTGGCGCAGCGTTATCGTTGCGGCTTCGTCGACTTGACAGAACAGCGCATCGATCCGGAGCTCTTTCGCACCATTCCCGCGGACCTGATGTTCCGCTACAACTTCGTGCCGCTTGAAGTGCAGAACAATTCGCTCTCCATCGCTGTGGCTGATCCCAGTCTCGTTCTGCTAAGCGACGAACTGCCTCTGTTGCTGGGCAAAAAGCTGGCCATTAAAGTCGCCACCGCTCGCCAGATTGGCGATCTCCTCAAGCGCACCGAGCAGTCCCAGCGCGTCCTCGAGCAAGCCACCGAGGCCTTCACGCTCCAGGTTTCCAAGGACGAAGAAGAGAGCGAAGAGACCATCTCAGGCGACCGCCTGACGCGCGACACCACCGTCAGCCCGGTAGTCCGCCTCGTGGAAACGATTATCTTTACCGCTCTCGAGCGCCGCGCCAGTGACATCCACATCGAAGCGCGCGACACCGAAGTCGCCGTCAAGTACCGCATTGACGGCGTTCTTCAGCACGCCATGCAGCCCATCGCGAAAGAGTGGCACTCTACAGTTCTCTCGCGCATCAAGGTTCTCAGCGATTTGGACATTGCCGAACGCCGCGTTCCGCAGGACGGCCGTTTCCGCGTGAAGTACAAAGGCCGCTTCATCGATTTGCGCGTCTCCATCATGCCCGCAAGCCATGGCGAGGATGCCGTTCTCCGCGTGCTCGACAAGGAGACACTCTCGGAAAAATTCTCAAAGCTTAGCCTCGACGTCGTTGGATTCTCCGATGTCGAAGTAAAACGCTTCCGGCGTTACATTCAGGAGCCGTACGGCATGGTGCTCGTCACCGGCCCCACCGGCTCCGGCAAAACCACCACGCTCTACGCCGCCATCAACGAAATCAAGACGGACGAAGATAAAATCGTCACCATCGAAGACCCCGTCGAGTATCAGCTCAAGGGCATTACGCAGATTCCCGTTAACGAAAAAAAGGGTCTCACCTTTGCCCGCGGATTGCGTTCCATTCTGCGTCACGACCCCGACAAAATCATGGTCGGCGAAATCCGCGACCAGGAAACCGCGCAAATCGCCATTCAATCCGCGCTGACCGGCCACTTGGTTTTCACCACGGTCCACGCCAACAACGTCACCGACGTCATCGGCCGCTTTATTAACATGGGCGTCGAGCCGTACAATTTCGTTTCCGCCCTCAATTGCATCATGGCGCAGCGTCTGGTCCGCGTCGTTTGCCCGAATTGCAAACGAGAGAAAAAATTCACCGATGCGGAGCTCAAGGAAGCCGGCCTCGATCCAGCGACGTGGTCTACCGCAAAGCTTTACGAAGGCGCCGGCTGCCTGGAATGTTCCGGAACGGGCTTCCATGGGCGTACCGCGATCTGCGAACTGCTGGACTTGACGGACCGCATCCGCGAAATGATTGTGGATCGCCGTCCGACTTCGGAAATCAAGCGTATGGCTCGCGAAGAGGGCATGATCACGCTCCGCGAAAGCGGCTTGGCCAAAATTCGTGCAGGCCTGACCACCGTCAAAGAAATCAACAAGGTGACTTTCGTTGAGTAGCGCAGCCACAATCCGGCAGGGAATTTACAAGAACGAGTTCGTTCGGCGTGTAACACGTTGGCTCGATGCTACTCCGCATCCGCCGCTGGCTATTGAAATCGGCTTGGATCGCGTCTCGGGCGCTCGTTGGACCAGAAATGGTGGCCTCGGAGACTTCGCCGTCGCAGAACTTCCGGCTGGCGCGCTTCTACCGTCGGCTGTCGAAGCAAATGTCGTCAATGCCGCTGCCCTCAAAAGCGCCATGACCGACGTATCCTCCCGCCTGCGCGCGAAAGACGAGAGCGTTGCCCTGATTTTGCCGGACCCTGTTATTCGTGTCTTCGTGCAGCATTTCGACGACTTTCCCCGCTCAAAGGAAGAAGCCGATCCGATGTTGCGTTGGAAGCTCAAGAAGAGCGTCCCTTTTGAAGTCGACGAAACGCTCATTTCCTACATGCGGCAGTCGCCTCGCGAAGAAGGCGTGGACGTGGTTACTGCGCTTGCCCGCTTGCGCATCATTCGCGAGTACGAGTCTCTTGCAGAAGCCGAAGGCCTGCATCCCGGCGTAGTGCTGAGCTCCTCGCTCGCCGCTATTGCGCTTTTGGAAGAGCACCGCCCCACCCTCCTTGCACGTGTCTCAGGCAGCGCTTTGACGACTGCCATTGTTCGCGAGGGTGTGCTTTGCGGCTACCGCTGCACGGAATTACCGGCCTGGGGCGCCGCACTGACGCCGCACATGCTGCTCGAGGATATTTATCCCGTCGCCGCCTATTATCAGGACACTTGGCAGGAGGGCATTCAGTCGGTTCGCGTTGCGGGTCTCGGAGTGCGTTTGCCGGAGTTTGTGCCACCGCTCGAAGAAGAGTTTCACTGTGAGGTTCGATCGCTGCTCCAGGGGGCTGTGTCCGAGGGTCGCATTCCCCCGGATGCGCGCCAGCTTGCCGATAGAGAACTCGACGGCCTGGTCGGCTGGATGATGCATCGTGGCTAAGTTAATTCGCAGAGTAAGGAAGGATCGAAAGAAAGCATGAGGGTTCGGCTAAATCTCGCGACAAAGCCTCTGGAAGCGCACCGGAAGTTCGTCGCTGCTTCGGGTCTTGTGGGAGCTGTCGCGTTCCTGATTTTCCTGGGCTTGGGCTGGCACGTCTATCTTGCCCGTAAGGCGAACGCGGAGATGCGCGCCAGGACGGAGAAGATTCACCAGGAAATCTCCAATCTCGCGCAAAAGAGAGCCTCTCTAGAACTGTTTTTTCATCTCGACGAAAATGCCAAGCTGCATGACCGCGCCGCGTTCATCAACAATCTCATCGACGCTCGCAGCTTCAACTGGACCAAGATGTTTATGGACCTGGAAGAGGTTCTTCCCGCGGGCGTGCGCGTCGTCAGCATCGAGCCCAAACAGGAAAAAGGCCACGTTGAAGTTAAATTTACTATTGGCGCCACCAGTAATGAAGCCAAAGTAAAGTTCATCAAAGCTCTGGAAGACTCCAAGACTTTTTCGCACGTCCAGCTGGTTAACACACGCCTCAGCACAACGGCGACGGGCGGCGACCCCATCTTGGTCGAATTGATTGCGGAGTATTCGAGGACGTAATGCATCGGGACTTTACACTGCAAAAACGCGCTATTCTTCTTGTCGTCGGTCTTTTTGTTGCCGCGGACCTCGGACTTGCTATCTACAGCTGGCAGCTGGCTTCGGCGCCGCGCACGCCTGAAAAAGAGTTCAACGAGCAATATCTGAAACTCAAGCTCCTCAATGGCGACATTAAGTCTGCCGAGGCGATCAAAGAGAAAATGCCGGCTACTCGGCTGGACTGCGAAAAGTTCGAACAGCATTCGCTTCCGCCGGAAGGCATTGGCACCTCTTCCGTCATTGCGGAACTCGACGACATCGCGAAAAAGTCCGGTCTTCAGATTGTGACCCTCAGTAATAAGTCAAAGGAACTCTCGAACCGCGGAATGACCGAATTGACCATCGATGCCGCCGTGAACGGGGACTATGGCAGCGTCGTCCGTTTTCTCAATGGTTTGCAGCGTTCTGAGAGTTTCTACATTGTGGACGGTCTGGCGCTGGCCACCGAAGCACAAAACCAGACGGGCTTGGGGCCCATTCGCGTTGGGATTCACTTAAGAACGTATTTTCGGTTAGCGGCATGAAACAGAAAAACCAGATCATCGTCCTTGTTGTGTTGGTAGTTGTCGCGGGGCTCGTTTGGGCCTTCGAATGGAACAAGGAAACGCCTGCCGTTCAAACCGCCAACTCCATTCAGAACTACCAGGTTTTGGCCGAGGAAGACCCGCAAATTCACTGGGACGTGCTGAAGGGTGCCCAGGCTACGGAATACAAGAGCAACGGCCGCAATCCTTTCAGCGTCATCGCGCCTCCGACTCCCAAGGAGATACAGGACCAGAAGGATAAAGCCGCGGCAACAGCGAACCAACCGCCGGTGCTGCCTCCAACACCACCGCCGCCCACGGTGGCCAAGTTGCCGCCAAACCTGAAATTCTTCGGCTATGGCAATGTCCCCATAGGCTCTACCCGGCGCGCTTTCTTTAGCGACGGCGAGGATGTTTACATCGTGCTCGAAGGAGAAACCCTCCTCGGCCGTTACCGCATTCTGAAAATCGGCAATACCAATGTCGAGTTTCAGGAGATCACCAGCGGGCTTCCGGGAACCGCGCCCCTCGACGAGCAGGCTGTCTCAGCAGCGGCAGCAGCGGCGCCATCTCCATGAAATACCATTCTGCATTTTCGAGGGCCAGGCGAAATCAGGGCGGCTACGCCTTGCTCCTGGTCGTCTTTTTCATCACGCTGCTTGTGGTTTCCACGGTAGCCGTCGCCCCGCGCGTTTTGACCGAAGGCAAACGCCAGCGGGAACAGGAAATGATTTGGCGCGGCAAACAATACACTCGCGGCATCAAGCTCTATTACCGCAAGCTCGGGCGTTTCCCGAACTCCATCGATGACTTAACCAAACCCAAAGTCGGCAACCTTCGATTCATGCGCCAGGCTTATACCGACCCAATGAACAAGGACGATGGCGCCTGGCGCTTGATTTACGTTGGCCCAGCGGGCCAGCTCATCGGTAGCCTTAAGCCGCCGCAGACTCCTTTCACCATGCCCAATGCTGGGGGGCTGCAAGGGGCGGCGGGCGCTCCCGCTGCGGGCGGTTTGGGGACTTCTTCAACCAGCCAGACGGGTGGATTTTCGCTGGGCAGTACCACCCAGGCCCCCGGCGCGCCCGGAGCAACCGGAACCCCTCCTGGAACTGCTGGCACCGCCACGGGAACGGATTCAGGTCAACCGGCGGCAGCCCCGGGCACAGTGGGCGGTTCGACGGACCCGTCGCAAATCCCCACCGGAGATACGCCCACCATCATGGGAGGCAATATCATCGGCGTGGGTAGCAAGATCAACCAGAGCTCCATCATCGTCTACGAAACGGCGACGAACTACCGCCTCTTCGAGTTTGTCTGGGATCCTTCGAAGGACATGGGCCTGACCGGCGGCGCCGGATCTATGATAGGAGCGCCCGCTGGCGGAATACCTGGCGGTGGAACATCCCCAGGCTCTCTCGGTGGCTTTGGACAGAACCCCGCAGGTGGCACACCGAGCGGCACGACCCCTCCGCCAACTCCTCCCACCACCCCGCCAACTTCTACCCCGCAGCAGTAGCACGCCCTTTCTCGAGGATCCGCACGTTCTCTGGGAATTGTGGAGTCCGGCAGTCCTAGTCCCTCTTTTGCGAATTACTCCAAAATTCTGTTGGCCTCGTGGTTCTGGCGGTCATCGTATAATCACCCGCCGCCATGGGCCCGGCTGGTTATTTCGCGCATCCCTCAAGAGGCGCAAAAACAAAGAGGTGGACTATGAAAGAAATGGACAAGGTAGGGTATGGGTTTCTTGTCGCGCAGGTCGGTGCAAGAATCTTTGCCGTATCGAACGCAGTGAAGGGAACAAATCTCACCATCGAGAGTGGGATTGAAAAGGCCAAGCTATTACTCAGCAAAATCACAGCACACCCCTGTCACCCGACCTATCTCCCTGCAGTCCTCGAAGTCGCCGGGATGTATTGGGCAGTGAAAGCAACCGGCGACTCCGCAAAGGATATTGATGATGCAGTCTCGAAAGCCGTAAAACTGGTCCAGTGCTAGACTACACTTCTGCCAGAACGCTCCAACGGGAAGCACGTCCGATTTAAAGTCGATCTTTCGCAAGGCGAGGTGAGAAAATGCGTCGATATCACCACATCGGAATTCCTACCAACGAACCGCGGCAGGGAGAGCGCTACCTCAAACACCTGAAAACGTTCATCGTCGGGCACGAAAACAGCGAGTTCGGTGTGGAATGGATGCGGTTCGAACCGGAAGCAGCCGTTCCCGACTTGGTGAGACACGTGCCCCATGTAGCTTTTGAAGTGAATGATCTGGCTTCCGAGTTGGTGGGGCGAGAAATCCTGATCGCGCCGAACAGCCCGTCGAACGGAGTGCGCGTGGCATTCGTGGTGGAGAATGGAGCACCGATTGAACTGATGGAGTTCACGGACCCCCATCATCCTGCTCGGCGTCGGTACGACTCCTGACGGCCCGTTCTCTTAATTGGGTTGACCTGCAAGCGAATTGACTGCGCCAGGGCCGGAATTTTCGGCCGCTGGTAGTGATTTTTTTTTAGCGCGGGTCTCTGACAAAAGGTTCGGTGTACCGGCGACGGAAGCGCTGTTGGAAGCCTGAGCTTTGCTTTTCTCGTAGGCCTTCTTCACTCGCCGCACATACGAAACCGTCTCCTTGTAAGGCGGCACACTTCCATACAGCTGAACCTTTTCCGGTCCGGCATTGTAAGCGGCAAGCGCCAGTACGAGGTCGTTGTTATACCGTTGCAGCAGATCGCGCAAGTAATGTGTTCCAGCGTCAATGTTCTCTTGCGGATCGAAAATATTGTGTACCCCGAAGCGAGCCGCCGTCTCCGGCAGGAGCTGCATCAGCCCGCACGCATTGCGTTTTGAAACTGCTTTGGGATCGAAGTTCGATTCCGCGGCAATTACGCTGGAGATAAGTTCCGCGTCCACGTGGTAACGAACTGCCACCGCTTTCACAATCTCTAGAAACGGTGCAGTCGCAGGTGGCGCCGCAGGAAACGAAGCAAACATATCTTCCGGATCTATGCTGAGGACTTCCGCCGCCGGAACCTCCACAAATCCACCCGCGAGTTGCAAACGGTATTTTTCGGCCACCAATTGATATCCGGTTACGTGCAGGCGCTGCCCGCTTCGCAAATTAACATATTCCGCGCGCGAAGCAGGAGCCGCAACGAATACCAGCGCAACGAACAGCGCATTCGAAAACACCGTTCGAATCACACGCATGGAGCCGCCTCGCGCAGCGCAAAATACTCGATGGCCGCCGCCACGCCGCCTTGATCATTGCTCGCTGTTTCGTGCCATCCGAAATTCTTCAGCTCTGCCACGCCATTTCCCATCACGACGGGAATACCGGCGAACGTCAGCATTTCAAGATCATTGTGATTGTCGCCGATGGCCAGCACTTCTTCTCGCGCCACACCTCGCAACGCAGCCCATTCAGCCAGCGAGGACCCCTTCGAGCAATTCGGGTTGACAACATCAATCATTGAAAAATTCCGAGCCTCGTAAACCGTCGCTGCAACTGCGTATTCCGCCGCAAACGAAGCACCGCGCAGCGTTGCTTCGGCCTCGCGCATGCCCGCAACAGCTCCGCTCAACATCACCTGCAGCGGATCTTCTGTAAGGCAGCTTTCCAAGGGACTAGCCACTCCAATGAACTCGCGATTCCGGGTGTAATAGGCCGTGCGAATCGGGTCGTCCGAATTCATTGATTCGAGAACAATCTGATTTTCCAGCGGCCGGTCAAAAATAACGGCAGCGCAATCCCGCCACGGCTGCGTTAGCTCCAGCACCCGCCCAGCGGTCTCTCGCGGGAGCATGTGCCGTACGTGCGTCTTCCCGTCGTTCGTTCGAATAACCGCTCCATTGCTCACAATCATCGTCAGCGGCGCATCAATCTTCCGCGCCACGGGCATCGCAAACTCGTATCGCCGCCCCGTCACCAGAGCGACCTCGATTCCACGCCTCGCAGCCTCGGCAATAGCCGCGCGGTTCGCCTCAGGGAGCTCCCATCGGCTATCCAGCAGCGTCCCGTCAATATCCAGCGCAATGAGGCGCACGCCCATCCTTCAATTGTACCGTGAATGGGTGATGCATGTGTAAATGCCAGCCGTCGCCTGCCGCCAAAGAATAGCCGCAAACAAAGGTAAGTTTGAGCCCCGCATGAGCCAAAAAAGCCGCTGTGATAAACTTCCCGCGATGCCTACTCAAACGAATGTCGTTTCAAACGCTGCCTCCAACGCTGCTTCAGGCTTTGCCTCCAACTTCGTTTCTAACGTCATAGAACTGGAATGCTCTGCCTGCGCTAAAAAGTACGACGCAAGCGTCGAGCAGCATCTCTGCACCTGTGGGAAGCCGCTGTATGCCAAGTACGACCTTAAGGTCGCGGCTGCTACCCTGACTCTCGAAAACCTCAAATCCCGCCCCAACACGCTCTGGCGCTACGCCGAAGTCCTCCCAAACGACCCACCGGTCTCGCTCGGGGAAGGAATGACAGCCCTGATTCCAGCGAAGCGCCTGGGCGAAAGGCTCGGTGTATGTAACCTATTGGTGAAAGACGAAGGTCTGAACCCGACGGGATCGTTTAAGGCGCGCGGCATGACCGCAGCCGTTTCTCGCGCTAAACAACTAGGCGCAAAGGCTTTAGCCGCGCCCACGGCCGGTAACGCCGGAGGCGCCCTGGCCGCCTATGCGGCCGCAGCAGGCCTTCCAGCCGTCATTGTGATGCCTTCGGACACGCCTTCCGCTAACCTCATGGAATGCCAGGCGTTCGCTGCTAAAGTCATAAAAATAAACGGCTTAATCTCCGATTGCGGCAGATACGTCTCGCAGCACAAGGACGCCGAAGGCTGGTACGACGTCTCGACCCTCAAGGAGCCGTACCGCGTCGAGGGCAAGAAGACCATGGGTTACGAACTTTGGGAGCAGCTTGGCGGAAAGCTCCCGGATGTGATTCTCTATCCCACGGGAGGCGGCGTCGGCCTGATCGGAATGTGCAAGGCGTTTGACGAGATGCAGGAGATGGGCTGGATTGGCGATGAGCGGCCGCGTATGGTTGCGGTGCAGGCCGAGGGTTGCGCACCGATTGTCAGGGCGTGGGAGTCAGACAAAACGTCTTCCGAGTTTTTTCAGGATGCGGCGACTTTGGCTTCCGGGCTGCGCGTGCCTGGGCCGCTTGGCGATTTTCTGATTTTGCGGATGCTCCGGCAGACTCGCGGGACGGCTTTGACGGTTACGGACGACGAGATGCTGCAGGCGGGCAGGGAATTGGCTTCGCAGGAAGGGATTTTTGCTGCGCCAGAGGGCGCGGCTACGGTGTCCGCCACGCGCAAACTGGCAGCTTCCGGTTGGATTAAACCGCACGAGACCGTGGTGCTGTTCAACACGGGGACCGGTTACAAGTATTCCGAGGCTTGGCAGCGTGCCTTGCAGGGATGATTCTGGGTCATGACCACACACCGAATTTATTACGATGACGCGTTCGAGCGCGAATTTGATGCGCGCGTTGTGCATTGCGATTTGCTGCCACCCGATTTGAATTCGGGAATTACTTCGCAGGCGCTCGGACTCATTCTGGACCGCACTGCTTTTTATCCTAGTTCGGGAGGGCAGCCGCACGATTTGGGAAAAATCGGCGACGCAAATGTGCTCGATGTGCGCGACGAGGGCGACGACATTATTCACGTCGTGGACCGACGTCCGGAAACGCCGGACGTCCTTGCCTGCATCAATTGGACGCGCCGCTTCGATCACATGCAACAACACACCGGACAGCATTTGCTCTCCGCGATGTTTCAGGAACGGTTCGGCAGGCCAACCGTTTCGTTTCACTTGGGAGCGGATGTTTCCAGCATTGATTTGCGCGGTCCGGAACCGACCGATGAAGTTCTGGAAGGAGCGGAACGCTCGGCCAATCAGGTTATCTTTGAGGACCGGCCTGTCACGGTTCGCTACGGCACGGCGGAAGATTTGGCCAAGCTCGGAGTGCGCAAAGAGGTGGAACGGAAGGGAATTCTGCGGGCCATTGAAATCGAGCGGGTGGATCTGCAGCCTTGCGGCGGAACGCATGTAAGGAGCACCGGACAAATTGGGACACTCCTCGTGCGGCGCTGCACAAAAATGCGGCAGGACTGGCGCGTGGAATTTGTTTGCGGGGTGCGCGCGGAACGGGCCGCGCGGCAGGATTTTCTGCGCATCCGTGCGGCAGCCGAAAAATTAAGTTGCGCGCCGGAAGAAGTCGTCGTTTCGGCGGAGCGCACTCTCTCCGAGCGTGACTCTAACTTCAAGAATGCAAAGGCGGCACTCCAGCTTCTTGCGGATGCCGAAGCAGGCCTGGCGATTCCGGCTACGCCGGCTTCCACAAACGGACTGCGCATTATTTCGCGAGTTCTTGTAGGCATTCCGGCCGAATTCCTGGCCCTGTTCGCGACGGCTCTCGCCAAATTTGAAAAGACCATTGCTCTCCTTGCGCGAGCGGAGGATGGAAACATTATTTTTGCGCAGCATGCCAGTTCGGGAATGGACATGAACGCACTCCTTAGGCTGACGCTGGAAAAAGTGGGTGGCAAAGGCGGAGGCCCGCGCGATTTTGCCCGCGGCCGCCTGGAAGACGCCGGGAAAGCCGAAGCAGCGCTCGCCGTCGCGCGGGAGGCGCTCGGCGTGTAGTGAGGCTAGAACCGTTGGGGGCCGATCCATGCGGATTCTCACGAGAATATTTCTAATACTGGTAGTTGGCACATTACTGGATTATGTGCACGGCGGAGGCTTTGCCGTTCCGCAAGCGCAAGCGCCAGAAATTACATCTTCGCCCCTAAATGGGAACTGGAACATAGCGGGCGATCGAAGTAAAGAACAGTACCCGCTGGTGTCCATGTTCCTGCAAGTCGAGGGAACACACGCTATTGCTGCAGGACATGTCGAGGTGCGATGCCCGGACGATCCTCGAAACGGAGAAGGCGCGCAAGGCGCGTCCACGAGGGGCGAGATTGCGCCCGACGGAAGTTTCGCAATAAAGCACGACCATGCGGTGGCCACTCTAAAGTGGGAAATTCGAGGCCATGTTCCTCCCGAGGGCGCGACAACCTGGAGCGGAGAATACACGTTGAAAGTTGATGCCGGGCGGAAATGTCCGGCGTTTGAGCAGACGAAGTCCTTTACGGCCACACGTCTGCCAAAACTAGAGGGCAAATATTCAGGTTCGTTGCATGACTCAGGAGGCTCAGAGTCGAAATTCACGATTACGGTTACACAGGGGGATGTCGTCGCTCGCAGCTTAAAGACCGGCGCCGTTCACTACGATCTCCCGCTTGTTGGGAAGGTGCAGGTCAAGGATTGTTCCTGTTTCTCAAGAGGGGCGGCTGATCCTGTGACTTACAGCACGCACGGTTCGATCCCTAGTCCACGGAGCGAGCTCAGGGGAGATTACGTGACCCTGAAATTCACAATGGACGACGAATCAGAACTCGATCTCAACGCGAATTTTGCGGATCCGGGTGAATCGGCCATTCACGTGTTTGGTGGCAACGTCATTGGCGGGAAATGCGCTCACCGGGCTTTTCAGGGGACACTGAAGAAGCAGCGATAGCCACTCATTGCTTGCGACCTAGTTTTTTTGGACCAAGGGCGATCTGAGCGGTACTCATTAAAAGAGGCGGGTGC
>CAJCHZ010000073.1 GCA_903970165.1 Betaproteobacteria bacterium | reverse complement strand
GATCCGGACGATGAGATCCCATTTTAGTGTCGCCGTTTTCGTAACCAAAAAGTACCTTGACGCCCGGTGCGCAGACAGCGCGCCGGGCGTCTTCAATTCCCGAAAACATCGTCTCGGACGAGGAGAATGCAATGCGTCTCTTGAAACGCTTCACCTGCAAAGCCATCGGCCACGAGCCGAACTATTTCCAGGCCCGCATTATGAAAGATGGTCGCTGGGCTTGGAAAAAACCATGCGCGCTGCGCGCGCTGCGACTGCACCGATTCCCAGCAAATCCACACGCCGGGACTGCTTAATTTACCGGCTTGGTTCCTGCTCGGCGCCGCCGACCTCCGTTTCAGTGTGATCGAATGGCACCGGGGGAAACGGCGCTCTCTGCGCCGCCGGTCCGGCAAGCGAACCAGCTAATCGCATCTTGGCACTACCGGCGTCAGTGCCAGCGTTAACTGCGCAAGCCCCGAAATTGCGTGGCTTGCCCACCCCTAAATCCAACACGGAGTTTCTCATGCAATTGCTAACGCCCGAACAACGCGAAACGATGCTCGCCAACGGCCGGCGCTATCAGTCCGATCCGGATTTCGAGCCCAATCCCGTCGTGAAATTGTTCACACCTTGGGGAGCCTGTACGTGGCTGCTCACCGACCTCGACCCTGATGATGACGATATCGCAAGCGGATTATGCGATCTCGGCTTCGGCGAACCCGAGATCGGCAGCGTCCGGATTTCGGAGATCGCAGGTCTGCGTGGCCCCGGTGGTTTGCGCGCCGAGCGCGATGTCAAATTTGTCGCCAAAGAAACCATCGGCACCTATGCGGCACGAGCACGCATCGACGGACGGATAAACGCCTGACCCGATCTGACTCTTCAAACTTCCCGTCAATCCGGCCCGGCCCGCACCCAGCGCGCCGGGCTGTTTTCTTATGGAGCTTGTTCATGACCGACACATCCACCATTCGACTGCGCTATAGCTCCGCCGATGGCCACGCCGAAGAACAAGCCTTCTCCTCGGTCGCAGAGGCGCAGCGCTTCGCGCATCATTGGATCGGACCACACCCGGAAATCGGCCACGGTTACGCAGTCAGCGGCGACGGCATCGGCAAGATCGAAGCCAAAGGCATCATCCTCTCTGTCCTGTTTCCGCCCCAGGCAGCGCGGAGCAGGCCTCATGAACCTCCCGCGCCATGTCCCGATCGACGGCGATACGATCATCGTCGTTAAAAGCATTTCCACCATCCCGTGATCCGGCTTTCTCAGAATCAATTCCTTCGAGCCGGAGGAAATGCGCGCCGCTCTGCATGCCATTGGAGAATATTACGGCGGCGGGGGAGGTGCCGCTGAATTTCACCTGACTCTGCTCACGCACAAGCTCACAGAGTTCAAATTGAGCGAGCTTGAAAAGCTCCCGATTAAACAAAGCGTCTTTTTCTCCGGTTTGTCTACCGATGATCTCGCCGGTGAAACCAACCGGATCGCCTGCAAACTCGGGCGCGTCTTCGCTTTGACGCCAGTGGAATCCGGCACACGAATCAGGAGGACGGCATGACCAAGACAGTCATGCACTACATCGTTCGGTTGCTTAATGGCTGATTCCAACGTGACCGGGACACACCAGCCTTTGCCGCCGCCATTGCCCCACGCCGAGCTAGTCATCGTTGGTTTCTACGCAACATCGAAATCGTGCGCGGGTTATCTCGAGCGAGGAGGCGCGTGGGCACTCGGTGAGCGCGGCCGGGCCTTCCCCTAGCGCGGGACATATTCGACGGTCGAAAGGAGTATCACTTGTTTACTTGACTGAAATCAGTCGGGGCATTCCATTGTCAGCTCAAGGTAATGCTCCTCATGAGATCGCAACTTATCCGACGAAGCGCCCGCGTAAACCCTCATCCTGTGATTTAAGAGTAGCCCAATGCTGCTCTTTCTCCCGGCACCGCTCCGCGCCGGCCTCGGCGCTGGCCCGCGCATAATAGTCGGCAGCCTGCGATATCAGGCGCCGCGCCGCCTCTTGATCGCTCGCCTGCGCAATATCGGCGAGTGCCGAAAGACAGTTTGCCGGTCCGATCAACCCGCCGAGCCGCTGGTACAACGCCATTGCGTCTGCATAAAATCCCTTCGAACGCGCTATTTCGTCACGCATTTGCGCCACGGCGCCCAGGCCGAACAGGGCGTCCGCCTGACAGCGCAAGAAATCCGACGATCGAAAGTACGCGAGCGCCTGACTATAAAATGTCTCTGCAACCGTTAACTCTCCGCAGTACCGCTCGACTTCCGCCAGGCAGAGTAAAAAATCCGCTTCCGCCGCCGCGTCCGGTTGCCGAACCTCCCGTGCCCCGTCCAGCAACGCTCGGGCCGAAGGGATGTCGCCTTGCATCACCGCCAGCCGGGCGAGCCCGCGAAAGCAATCAGCCTCGCCACTCATTCGTCCGGTGGTGGCGTAAATTTCGTGCGCGGCCTCGAAAAGCCGGGTGGCCTCCTCATACCGTTCGCGCATCCGCTCCATTTCCGCCATGTACCATAGGCAGTCCCCTTGGCTGCGTATGCTGCCGCAGTCTCGATAGACTCGGCTCGCTTCTTCGTAGAGCGCCATGGCGGCGGCGTAGTCGTCCGCGTGATCAGCGATCGAGGCCAGTCCAGAGATGCAATCCGCCTCGCCGGCCCGCCAGCCAGCGATTTCGAAACGCCGGCGCGCCTCTCCATAGAATCGCTGGGACTCTTCGTGTCCGCCCGTGATGAGAGACATTTCCGCGAGGCCCCAATAACACAGCCCAGCCTCCCGATATGCCTCGGTGCCGTCGAGGCATTCCAGAGCGCGGGAAAAAGCCGTCTTCGCCGTGGCATTTTCCCCGCGCTGCCTTGCCTTTTCGCCAATGATGAACAGGCATTTGCCTTGCCCGACCCACTCGCCGGCCTCGCCGCAGGCGATCATTAAAGTCTCGAGCGCCGCCTCGCCGCCAAACCCGGTGTAATCCATTGCATTCTCGAACAGGCCCACGATCGCGATGGCCTGATCCATCCCGGTTCCATCGTGTGCGATAGCCCGCATTGCGGCGGCGACATTCGGCATCTCCGCAACCAGGCGGGGCAAGGAGGCCTTGCCCTCGGGCTTGCCGAGACTCACCGCTTCCGTTTTCAACACGTCAAGAAAATAAAGTGGCCAGGCGGCAGCCAGTTCCGGGTCTGGAGGATGCAGGCGACAAGCGACGTCCCGGATGGGCGGCAGCAGCCCGATCCTTGCCGCGCCCATATCACGCAGCAAGCCGATGGCGCGAAGCTGCGCTGCACCCTCTCGGCTGTCCAGGCCGAGCACGCGATCCGCATCCGCTTCGCTCAACCCCGCGGGCAATTGCCCCAGAAGCGAGAATAACCGCTTTCCCTCGGCCTTCAGCCGCTTCGAGTGGAGGGAAAATTCGACCGACGCCACCAACGAATCGCTCCGCGCATCCTCGCCCCCCGGCAGCCGTGCCGACAAAGCGCCCCGTTCTCGCCATTCCCGCTTGAGCGCCGCCAGAGAGGTGTTCCGGAACACGCGATGTGCCACCATATGAATGGCGAGAGGTATCCCACCCAGTTCACCCTCTTCACCCAGGAAGAAATCAAGATCAGGATCGGCCATGCCGATCGTCCGGGCGGTCGCCAGAAACATCGCTTTTGCCGGTCCCGGCGCGAGCGGTTCCACCACCATCACCTGGTGCCAGGCCACGGCGCCCACCGTCTCCTGGCTGCGTAGTGTCGCCACCACCGATAGCCCGGGTAGCGCTACTAGGTCGCGCAGCAACTGCTCAGTCGGTAAGCGTTGCCGCGGCGCATGTAGTGGCGTCTCCAGATTATCGAGCAGCAGCAGCCCTGGATTTTGCCGATCCTCAAGCGCCGCTCTTACGCCATGCCAACCTTCGGTCCGTGCCAAGCCCAAAGTCTGGGCGATCTCCGCCAGCGCCGCCTCGGCGCCTTCCGCGCGTTCGAGCTCAACGAACCATCGCCTCGCGCCGAAGCGACCGACAATCTCGCCGCGAATCGCGGCTGCCCTGGCGAGCATGGTTTTCCCATGGCCACCATTTCCGAGAACCAGAACCGATCCGCCTTCCGGATCGGCCAAAATGGCCCCGACTAATTGGCCGATCTCAAGCTCCCTGCCGAAGCATTGGCCCGGATCAGCGCAGTTCACCGCTGAAGCCGGTTTTTCCAACGTATCTTGATGGACCGGCTCGATTCCGCCTTTAGCGCGTTGAAAAGCAAGCCGAAGCTTGTTCCGGAAGTCCGCGTACTGGTCCGCGACCCCCTCCGGTTCCCGGCCGAACAGGGCAAGCTCTATTGGCCTCAGCGCGTCGGGGGCGGTCCGGCCGCTGCACCAGTTGCGTACGGATCGGTCGGCACTCGTCCCCCCGGCATTAACGCCGCGCACGGCGTCGGCGAATTCCGTCTGCAGCCAGGCCCGCCGATTCACCGCCGGCGTTCCCGGCGGCCGGGTGCCGCGCTTCAGATGCCAGAGCAATAATTCGCCGAACTCCTGGCGCGCCGTGACAAGATGATCGGCTGTCCGGCGTCGCCGCCTTCGGGTTGGCATCACGTCCATTCCCGTAATGTAGTCTGATCGAACGGCAAATGAAATAGCGGCTTTCCGGTGGCTTTCCGGTAAAGCGAAGAAATGACGCCTTTTCCCTTCATCCGTAATAATTCCGACCGTTCCGCTCGGGCTGGTTTTTCCTTTTCCTTAGCCTTTCCGGTTCGCTTCCGCAGCGCGCCGGAACAACCGGTCTAGACATGAGACGGATACGAACCG
>CAJCHZ010000072.1 GCA_903970165.1 Betaproteobacteria bacterium | reverse complement strand
CGGGATGCACGGTATGCCGTGCGCACCCTTTGGCGAGACAAGGGATTTGCGGCGTTTGCGATTCTAATTGTGGGACTTGGAGTTGGGGCAAGCTGCACCATTTTCAGCGTCGTGAACACGATTTTGCTGCGGCCGCTGCCGTTTCGCGACCCCGGGCGCCTGGTCTGGATGGCAAACCACCAGGATGAGACCAACGACATGTCCGGGAAAACCTCGCAGACCGACTACCTGCTCGATATGCGCGCGCGGAACCAGTCGTACGAGGACCTCGCCGCATACTTTGCGTTCTATGGCCTCGGCGACGCGAAGATGATTGGTGATGGGCAGCCGGAGAGGCTGACGAGCGTGCCCGTGACGCAGAATTTCTTTCCCCTGTTGGGCGTCGAGCCGCAGATTGGCAGGCAGTTCAGCGCGGAAGAATGCAAACAGAACGGGCCGCGTGTGACGCTGCTGAGCGACGGATTGTGGAGGAGGAAGTTCGCGGCGGACCCGAACATTGTGGGCAGAGTACTGCCGTTTGACGGCGGGCCGATAACGGTGGTGGGCGTGTTGCCGCCGACGTTTGATTTTTCGACGGTGTTTACGCCTGGGAGCCGCGTGGATATGTTCGAGCCGTTGCCGCTGTCGCCGGAGATGAACCGCGAGGGGAATACGGTCGCAATCATCGGGCGGCTCAAGCCGGGCGTGAGCGTGGAGCAGGCGCGGGCGGAAACGGCTGTGCTCGGGAAGATTTTGGAGCAGGAACACAAGGAGAGGAATGACTTTGAGCCTAAGGTTTCCGGGCTCGCGCAGCACGTGAGCGGGCAGCTGCGGCCGACGCTGGTGGTGCTGGCGTGCGCGGTGGGTGTGGTGATGCTGATTGTGTGCGCGAATCTTTCGAATTTGCTGCTGGCGCGCGGGGCGGGGCGGAAAAAAGAAATTGCGATTCGCACGGCGATGGGCGCCGGGCGCGGGCGGTTGATTGGGCAGATGTTGACGGAAAGCTTGGTGCTGTCGTGCTGCGGGGCGGCGGTAGGTCTGGTGCTGGCGTTTATCGGGACGCGGGCGCTGGCGCATTTAACGTCGGTGAGTATTCCTTTGCTGAGCGATGTGCGGATCGATGGCAGCGTGCTGGGATTTACTTTGCTGGCGGCGCTGGCGACAGGACTGCTGTTCGGGTTGGTGCCGGCTCTGCAGGTGCAGGATTTGAAACTGCATGACACGTTGAAAGATTCGAATCGCGGGTCGAGTCAGGGGCGCGGGCATGCGTGGATTCGAAGCGCGCTGGTGGTGTCGGAGATCGGGCTGGCTTGCGTGCTGCTTGTGGGGGCGGGTCTGTTGATACGGAGTTTCGTGCGCGTGCTGGACGTGAATATGGGATTCCGGCCGGAGCGCGCAGCGGCTTTGCGGATCGATCCGAACTCGTCGTACAAAACGCAAGAGTCGCAGAACGCGTATTACACGGAGGCGCTGCATCGCGTGATGGCAATTCCCGGAGTGGAGGACGCGGGGCTCTCTGATTCGCTGCCGCTGGGGCACAACCGTAGCTGGGGAGTAGCGGCGAAGGGCGTGCAGTACACTCCGCAGAATTATCCGAATGGATTTCCGCGGATTATCAGCGACGGATATTTTCATGCGATGGGAATTCCGTTGAAGTCCGGACGCGATTTTACGGAGCGGGACACGAAGGGTGCGTTGAACGTAATCATTATCAACGAGACGCTGGCGAAGAATTTGTTTCCAGGCGAAGATCCGATCGGGAAGATTGTGCGCGCGGATAATCCGGAGCGGACGGTGGTTGGTGTTGTAGGCGACGTGCATCACATGGCGCTGGAGGAAGGGGCGGGCAACGAGTTTTACATTCCGATGCGGCAGACGCAGGATTACGGGACGGTGGATTTGGTGGTGAGGACGTCGCTGCCGACTGCGGAGCTGGCTTCGCGGCTCCGCGAGGCGCTGCGGCCGATCGAGCCGAATTTGCCAACGGCGAATATGCGAACGCTACAGACGATGGTGGATCACGCGGTGTCGCCGCGGCGATTTGTGGTGTGGCTGCTTGGCGGATTTGCGGGATTTGCGCTGGTGCTGGCGTCGCTGGGAATTTATGCGGTGATTTCGTATTCCGTGAGCCAGCGGACGCAGGAGATTGGCATTCGCATGGCGCTGGGAGCATCGGCGGAGACGCTGCAGAGAAGTATTTTGTTGCAGACGCTGGGGCTGGCGGCGATTGGGATTTTCGTAGGAACAATCGCGTCATGGGCACTGGCGCGAACGCTCAGCGGTTTGCTGTTTGGCATCACGTCCAGCGATCCGATGACGTTCGCCGGGATGCTGGTGATCCTCACCGCAGTGGCGGCGTTGGCTGGATACTTGCCGGCGCGACGCGCTTCGCGCATCGATCCGATGTCCGCCTTGCGGATGAGTTAGGGGCGAATGTCCACTGGCATGCCGACGGACACCATCGGCCAAATTTCCTCGATCTCCTCATTGGTCACAGCGATACATCCATCCGTCCAGTCGAGCTGACGATGCGCGCTGCCCACCCAGCCAAATTTGCTTCCCAAGCCATGGATTTCAATATCGCCTCCTGGTTTAACGCCGAGCTTGCGCGCCCGCTCCATGTCTGTTTTATTCGGATAGGAAATGTGAAGGGCCAGGTGGAACGTGCTGTGAGCGTTCTTTGCGTCGACTGTATACAAGCCTTCGGGAACTTTGTGATCTCCCTCGCGTTCCTTGGCCCCGACGGGCACGGTACTTAAAGCAACCTTGTAGGTTTTCAGGACTTTCCCGCCGCGAAGCAAAGTCATCGTGCGTTCCGCTTTATGGACCTCGATGTGATCCGCCTTTTCCTGTGACTCAGTATTTGCGCTTGCTCCCCTGGAAAAGCCGACCAACACGACGAGGAGCATCCCGACGAGGATTGCGCCAACTCTTCTGAGAACCAGCCTCAACGCAGATTTCATCGTTCGCTGCCATTCCAAGCTTAAAGGATTTTCTTACCGAGGGCGGAAAGGACCAGCTCGACGCCAAGGAGGGCGGTCCGGTTGTGTTCGTCAATGATGGGATTGATTTCGACGACTTCGAGAGAGGCCATGGCTTCGGAGTCGGCGATCATTTCCATGGCGAGATGGGCTTCACGGTAGGTGACACCGCCGCGAACCGGAGTGCCGACGCCGGGAGCGTCAGACGGATCGACAAAGTCCATATCAAGGCTGACGGCGATGCCCGCGGTGTCATCCATGGCGTACTTGAGAGCGTCGGACATCACTTCACGCATGCCGCGCTCATCAATGTCGCGCATGGTGAAGACGTGGATGCCGGATTTTTTGACGATTTTGCGTTCCTGCGCGTCGAGGTCGCGCGCGCCGACGATGACGATATTGCCGGGTTCGGCTTTCGGTTTGAAGCCCATTAAATCGACGAGTTCGGGCGCGCCGTACCCCATGATGGCCGCGAGCGGCATGCCGTGGACATTTCCCGAAGGCGAAGAATCGGGAGTGTTCATGTCGCCGTGCGCGTCGAGCCACAAGTAGCCAATCTGTTTTTTTTCCTTTCGAAAGTGCGAGGCTACGCCGGCCGCGACGCCCGCCGCGATGGAATGATCACCTCCAAGCACCAGCGGAAGAAACCCCTCTCCAAGAGATTTTTCGACGGTGACGGCGAGATCCTTGCACGTTTCGGTGATTTCCTGGAGATACTTGGCGCGCTTTTCGCCGACTTGCATTTCTTCGGGCTGCTTGACTTCGAGGTTGCCGATGTCCTCGACGACGTCGCCTAGCTGTTTGATACGTGCCTGCAGGCCGGCTCCGCGCAGAGCGGAGGGACCCATATCCACGCCGCGGCGGCTCTGGCCTAAATCCATCGGCACACCAATAATGCGAACCTTTTGCGCCATCTCAGTCTCATGTTCCGTGACCCGTGTCCCGTGATCCGTGAAGGCGCACGAAACTCGTATACGCGAAAAAGCGCGTAAAGTTCAGGCCACTTTAATTTCTGGTGCCGTTGCTGCCCTGCGAGAGACGCCATTGCGGCGCCGTATTACCCCGCACTAAGGATACACGCGGTAAATCATCCGGGGAAAGGGGATGACTTCGCGAATGTGTTCGGTGCCGCAAATCCACGCGACACTGCGTTCGAGGCCGAGGCCAAAGCCGGAGTGGGGCACGCTGCCGTAGCGGCGCAAGTCGAGATACCACTCGAACGATTCTTGAGGCAAGTTATGTTCGTGCAGGCGCTTCAACAGCAGATCGTAATCGTGGATGCGCTGGCTTCCCCCGATGATTTCGCCGTAGCCTTCCGGCGCAATCATGTCGAACGCGAGCGCCAGCTCCGGCCGCGCAGCGTCGGGTTGCATGTAAAAAGCCTTGATTGCGCTGGGGTAGCGGTGAATGAGGACTGGGCGATCGAATTCTTTTGAGATGAGAGTCTCTTCGTCGCCGCCAAAATCATCGCCAAACTTTGCCGGGTTACCCTTTTTTTGAAGAAGGCTCACTGCATCTTCATAGGAGATGCGCGGAAAAGGGGGCTTGATGTTTTCGAGCTTAGTGACGTCGCGCTTGAGCGTTTCGAGTTCGCGCGGTTTGTTCTTTAGGACGCCCTGAACGATGGCGCTGACAAGCCCTTCGCCAAGACTCATAATTTCATCGAATTCCACGTAAGCCGCCTCTGGCTCCAGCATCCAGAATTCGGTGAGGTGCCGCCGCGTTTTCGACTTTTCCGCACGAAACGTTGGGCCGAAGGTGTAGACCTTACCAAGCGCCATGGCGATGGCTTCGGCGTAGAGCTGACCGCTCTGGGTCAGGTAAGCCTTCTGCTCATCAATGTAATTCACTTCGAAAAGCGTCGAAGTGCCCTCGCAAGCCGCAGGCGTGAACATCGGCGCGTCAGCAATCGTGTAGCCCTGCCCGTCCATGAATTCGCGCGCCGCGCGAATGGCTTCCGCGCGAATCCGCAGAATCGCCGCCTGGCGCGGCGTTCGAATCCAGAGGTGCCGCTGATCCAGCAGAAAATCGACGCCATGCTCTTTTAATTGAATGGGAAACGGTGTGGCGTCCGGAACCTTTTGAACAATCTGAATTTTAGAGACGCCCATTTCAAAACCGCCTGGCGCCCGCTGCTCGGCACGGATTTTTCCGGTGACAATGACGCTCGATTCCTGGGTTAGCCCTTTCAGGGCTTCGAAAGCCTCCGGGTTCTCCTTGAGCGCGCAAACGCCCTGGATAATCCCGGTCCCGTCGCGAAAAATGGGGAACATCAATTTCCCCGATTCGCGCAGGTTATAGAGCCACCCGCGAATGGTCACTTCCTGCCCGTCGTGTTTGCCCGCTTGATCGATAGTTATGATCGCCATGGTGTTTATTTCCGTGGGTTTGCAAAAATGTAGTTTATCAGAGAAGGGAAGGGATTGGCCCAGGCCGAGAATCCTGAAAAGGGTCTAGCGATTTCCAAGCGTGCGTATCGTGCCGAGTCCCAGGAGCTTCTGGTCCGCGGTGACCAAGGTCAGGTCCAGAACCTGGGCGGTAGCGGCGAGAAACCGATCCGCAGGATCCTGGTGAAGGTCCAAGAGCTCCGCTGCAAAAACGATTTCATGTGTCAGGGGGGCCGTTTGGAAGCCCAGGATGGATCGTTTTGACCAACTCACGAGATCCGGACCCAGGTCAATGCGCCTCATTCTGTGCAGCAGGAGAGCCTCCCACGTGCTGACAGGCGACAACCAAAGATCGTTGGTCTCTTTATGTAGTTCAATCGTCGTGCGGGCTCCAAGTCTTTCCGGACTCTGAAGAATCCAAATCCAAATATGAGTATCCAAAAGGAGTTTCAATCGCGAAGAGCCTCAATCTCATCTAGGTCAATGGCAGGCTCTATTATGTCGCCCAGAATCTTCATGGAATCTCGCATCGAACCGAACATCGCAGCTCGGTCCACAGCCTCAACAATCGGCACGACATCCGCTACTGGTTTACCGTGTCGCGTAATGCGAATCGCCTGCCCGGTCTTCTCGACGTTTTCAAGAATAGCTAGACACTTGGCCTTGAACTGGGAAATAGCAATCTCTTGCATAGCGCTCACCTGACCATATTATAGACCATAGTTAAAATAATGGTCAAATTTCGAACGATGGGCGGGCCGACTCAGCTCCATTCGCGCTCGAAGCGGTCAAGTGCTTCGCTTGCGGCCGCCAATTGCTCACTCACGCTCTTGGCTTCAGGGCCGCTACGCTCTTTTAGCTCTAGCGTGAGCGCCAAATCCGGATCGGGCGCGGACTTGAGCGTCTTGACCGCGGATTCCCAGTCGATCGTGCCTTCATACGGCGCCAGGTGCTCGTCCTTTTCGCCGTGATTGTCGTGGATGTGCGCCGAAACAACCAGCTCGCGGAGCGGCGCGAACGCCTTCTCGATGCGTTCGTTCTCCGGACCATCCGCCAGATGCGCATGGCCGATATCAAAATTAAATTTCAGCCCATTCAGCCGCGTTTCGTCCACGAACGAGCGCAAATAAAAAGGATCGCCCATCTCGCTGGTGGTATTTTCCACCGCGATCGTCACGCCCACGTGACGCGCGTGCAAAACCAGGTGCTCCAGCGAACTGAAAGCCGCATCGCGCTTCCGCGGATCGGCCGTTTCCCGCGATCCGCCCATGTGCAGAATCAGCCGCGAAAACGGCAAATCCTCGGCCACGTCAATCACGCGTTTCAGTTCGTCCATGGCTTCAATGCGCCGCACGCGTTCCACTTCGCAGATGGACAGCGGTGCGCCGCCCTCGCGCATCGCGCTCAAATCACGGCTCGTAGGCGCATGCAGAGAAGCCATCGTCAGCTTGTGCTGGGAGAGAGCACTGGCTATCGTCTGCACATCTTTCTTGACCGTGTAATCGAAATGGCTTCGCGTGCTGAAAATCTCGACGGCCTCGAAACCGGCTTCGGAAATTTGCCCGAGAAGTTCCGCGGTCAATTTTCGCGACACAAACAAGTAAGTGGATAGGATTCTTCGCATAGTCCTGTTCACTGTGCCATTGGATAAAAACGATGCCCTTCCGTCATCGCGCCCTGAGCATGAGCCGCCCAGCAAGCTGCAAATCGCAAAAAGTCTTAGTAGCCGACAGCAGCCCCATTGTCGCGAGGATCCGCTGCGCCCAGCCGATCGCCTGTCAGCGGATCAATTCCGATCGCGTTTACCAGTCCGATGTGCCCACGCCTCCGCGTCGTGTACCCCTCCGCATTCAGCGCGGCTTCCATGCTCGGCGGAAAATCCTTTTCCATCACGATCACGTCCGGCAGCCACTGGTGATGGAACCGCGGCGCGTTAATCGCCGCCTGCGCATCCATTCCCAGGCGCATCCAGTTTAAAACGCTCAACAGGGTCGCCGAAATAATCGTCGGGCCACCTGGCGAACCAGTTACGAAGCTCAATTTTCCATCACGCACAAGAATTGTCGGCGTCATGGAACTCAGCGGCCGGTGCCCCGGTGCAATCGCGTTCGCCTCCGATTGAATCAGCCCGAATAACGCATTCGGGACGCCGGGCTGCGTCGTAAAGTCATCCATTTCGTCGTTCAGCAAAAAGCCGGCGGAAGAGGTTACCTTCGATCCGTAACTGTTGTTGAGGGTATAGGTGCTGGCCACGGCGTTGCCCGCGGCATCCACGACCGAAAAGTGTGTGGTATTCGGCCCGTCGTTGAGGCTGATAATTTCCGCCGGCGGTGCCGAGCTTTCCGCGGAAACACCGCAGGTGTGCGGCGTCCCCGCCTTCACTGTTTTGCTCGAAGAAGCCCGCTGCGGGTCGATCGTCGCCGTAAGTTCCTTCGCATAGCAATCGCTGGTTAGTCCTTCCACAGGCACTTTGGCAAAATCGGGGTCCGCCAAATAAGCCGCGCGGTCCGCAAACACGCGCCGCATTGTCTCGACCACCATGTGCAGGCTTTGCGCGTCGTCCCAGCCCTTCAGTGGAACGTCGCGCAGCATATTCATTGCTTCAATGATGGCCACACCACCGGAACTGGGCGGCGGAGAACTAATGACCTCCCACGTGTGCCCGTCGAGAGCGTAGTCCGCGTGCAGCGCCTCGCGCACCTTGGGCTGATACTGCGCAAGATCCTGCAGGGTAATCAGACCACCCATGCGTTGCAGATCATTCACAAGCATCCGGGCCGTTTCGCCGCGGTAGAAATCGGCGGCGCCGTTTTTCGCAATGCGTTTGAGAGTGGCGGCAAGCTCCGGCTGCTTCAGGGTGTCGCCGGCGTGAAACATCTTACCGTCGTTCAAAAAGATGCGCCGGCTGTCGCTAAACTCCTGCAATTCTGAGCGCTCGAGTTCGAACTGGTGCGCAAGTTTTTCGCTGACCGGAAATCCTCCTTCGGCAAACTGAATGGCAGGCGCCATAACCTCCGCAAGCTTCAGCTTGCCATACGTTTGCAGCACCGACTCGAGCCCAGCCACAGTGCCGGGCACCGCAACCGCTTTGTAACCAATGACGGAAAGCTCTTTGTCGAGCGTGCCGTCGGGCTTGATATACATGTCGCGCGAGGCTTTTGCGGGCGCCACCTCGCGATAATCAAAAAACGTCGTGTTTCCATTCGCCAGCCGCACCAGCATGAATCCGCCGCCGCCAATATTCCCCGCCGATGGCTCAACCACGGCAAGCGCAAACGCCACGGCCACCGCCGCATCCACGGCATTCCCCCCGCGCTTCAGAATTTCGACGCCCGCCTGCGACCCCAGCTGTTCGTCGCTAGCGACCATCCCGTGCGCGCCGCGCACCGCCTGCTGCGGCCACACTCCGGGCACATCATTGTGCAACCGGTATTCCGCAGCCGCCTGCCCCCGCGCCATAGGAGCCAGTAGTGCAAGCGCAGCAGTCGCCACGCTCAACATGCGCAGACAGGTTTTCATCGGAAACTCCATAGCAGACAAAAGACACTAAGTGATTCCAAGGAAAGCGTCAAGAATCGCACCGGAATTTGCCTCAATGCGCCTGCGGCGTAGGTGCCTTCATCAATTCCACAAACATTTTGTTGAATCGCGCCAGATCTAAATCCATCTGGATTTCTGCGAGCCGCGCGCCAAGCTCTGGATTGTCTTTCTCCGTCCACGTCAACGTGTCTCCGTAGGCAGCCCCATGGTCCACGTTTACGCTCATATACCGCTCAACTTTCCTCGTTATTAACGTCGGATCGATCCACGCCGCCGCCGCCAACTCGTCCCACATGTAATAACCGCCTTGATCCTTCATGAAGTAGTTCACGACATACTGCGCCGCCGCGCTGTTACTCTTGCTGATCTCCGCCACCATCGCATCCGTGATTCGCGTTTTCACCGAAATGTCCACCGGAGTGCACACAATCTTCTTCCACGGGGCCTCCAGCACGCTCTTCGCCGCCTCCGGATCGAACCAGAAATTGAATTCGTGCCGCGGCGCACTCAGAAATTCCGGATCGTCAGTCTCCGGCTCCAGGCTTCCGCCCATGAACACAAGTCCTTCGGCAAGTTCAGCAAAGTGAGGATCGATGGCATTCGCAAGCGCCAGATCAGTCATCGGTGCGCCCTCATAGATGGTCACTTCATGCGGATACTTGTGTACCATCCTCAGCAGAAAGTGGGCGGCGTCCTCATCCGTGGGCTTCGTGTGCGGCTCGCCTTCCATCAGTTTGGGAATCACGTCGTGCTCGTGCCACCAGCGATCGTCCCAAGCTCCCGCGAACGCAACTTTCCCATACGTCGCTTGCCACAGTTGCGCCGCCTTGCGCCGGTGCACCAGCGGAAACACAGCTCCCGGCACAACCGGAATATCGGTGCGTCCTATCAATTCCAGCAACCGCAGCGTCCGCGCCACTTCTTCGTCGCGCCACTGGTTCCCGCTGACCACGGTAATCCCCAGAACTTCAACCGCGCGCGACTGAATCAACGTCAGCAGCGTTTGCATATTGCTGCCGCCGGGCCCCGAACAATCCTGGTCAATGATGATTTTCCGGCGCTGCTGCGCGAATCCCGGGCTACTTGCGAGCATAAAAAAAACGAACAAGACGACAAAGTGCAGCTTTCGATTTCTCATCAAAGACCTCGGTTGACGTATGATTCAGCCGGACGACGGAGAGTATAACCAGAAATTCCTCCCATACTCCAAAAGCGCAGTTGGATGTTGCAGCCCTGCACGGGCCTGTTGTACGCTTGCATTATGCAAATAGGACTACGACTACGAGAACTGCGCGAGGCAAAAGACCTCAGCCAGGGTGACATCGAAAAATCCACGGGACTGCTTCGTTGCTATGTCTCTCGCGTGGAAAACGGCCACACCGTTCCTTCGGTGGAGACTCTGGAGAAGTGGGCCCGCGCCTTGGAGATGCCACTCTACAAGATTATGTATGACGGTACCGAGCCGCCTAAACCCATAAAGCTCAAGACTCAGACCGAAGAAGGTCTGTGGGGAAATTCTTCCCGCGAGGCAAAAGAGCTGAACACTCTGCTGAGATACCTTGCGAAGATGGACTCAAAAGACCGTACCGTTCTGCTTGGTTTCGCCCGGAAACTGGCGCGCACATCCAACTAACAAAGATCAAACTCCTCGAGTTCTCCATGGAGCTTAGGAGAACTTTCTCAGCGAGCTTATGTTTTGAGGGTTTTTCACTCTTCTGAGCTGCGTCCCCGACTGTAGCAAGTGCAACACCGCGTCGTGAAGGAAGACGCGTTTCGCGAGATGGCGCTCTTATACTGGGACCAAAGAGGCCTCGCAAGTTTATGCGAATGCGGTCCCTGGCCCCGCTTACCTTACTCGTTTCGTTCAATAGCGTGCTTTTGGCGCACGGGTCCAATACATCCATCAGTTGAGAGGTTAATCTCTTGCCCCGGCCCCGCCATACCCATCACGACTTTGCGCCCGCAATTGCGTGTGGGCATGGCACCTGTAAGGGCTCATGAGCACGCCTCTGAATATAGCGGCCACGATCTTGATCGGTCCCAGGCGTCGCTTCCGATTCACTCGCGGTCCCGCCCATGTCACGTCTCAGAGGCGCTTGGCATGACGCACACTTGGGCTCTCTCAGATCTGGCGCCTGGGAAAAAGGGCTGTAGCAAACAGCACCGTGGAAGACCCCTCGGCATTTGCGTTGTGGACACCAGACTATGCCCAAGTGCGGGTCCCAACGCCCGTCTTCCTTCAGATCCGCGCAATAAGAGCACTCCGAATTCGAGCAAATGGCGAACGGCGGTATTCGACACCCTTCTGGAGGGCTCTGTCGGCCCCGATTCGTCGTGGCACGTCCTAATTCGTTCCGTCCAATAATGGCCAGGGTGGGTTTGAAAATATACCCATTGTTTGGGGCCTCCCGGAAAGGAAGGCCTGGCGGCTGGAGGTTTGAAGGAGCGTGTTGAGTGAGGTAGTTGAGGTAGGTGAACTCTTCCAACCGGTGCGCACCCATTCTGTGATTTAATCCTTCCCGTGCCCCAAGGAAAGGTCATCCGAAAATTCCGATGAAACTCTCGCCGCCGCGTTACTTGTTCCTTGCAGTGCTTTTCTTGCTTTTCGCGCCCCCGCTCTTCGCACAGAGCGGCCCACCTCCGGACCTGGACGCCTACATCGCCCGCTCCATGAAAGTGTTCGACGTGCCTGGAGTCGCGATAGCCATCGTCAAGGACGGCAAAGTCGTTCTCGCGAAGGGATACGGGGTTCGCAAACTGGACGACCCGACTCCGGTGGATGAAAACACACTCTTTGGAATCGGTTCGAACACGAAGGCATTTACCAGCGCCGCGCTCGCCTCGCTCGTGGATGCTGGAAAAATCTCCTGGGATGACAAAGTCTACGAACGCCTCAAAGGCTTCCAGATGTACGACCCGTATGTCTCCCATGAAATGACCATCCGCGATCTCCTGACCCACCGCAGTGGCATGGGCCTCGGCGAAGGCGACCTGCTCTTCTGGCCGCACACGACCTATTCGCGCGACGACATCATCTACCGCCTCCGGTTCATGAAGCCCGACTCCAGCTTTCGCAGTCACTATGCCTACGACAATCTGATGTACATCGCTGCGGGACAAATCATCCCGGCAGTTACCGGCAAATCCTGGGAAGACTACATCCGCGAGAAAATTCTCCAGCCACTAGGAATGAACACGTCCAACCTCAGCACCAACGCGTTCAAGCTCGGTGACGATTTCGCCTCGCCCCACTCTGAGGTTGATGGAAAACTTCAAGTCGTTCCGTTCATGGATTTGGACAATGCTGCGCCGGCGGGAGCTATCAATTCTTCCGTCGCGGAAATGTCGAAGTGGATCCAGCTTCAGCTCAATCACGGCAAATTTCCCGGTCGCGACGACCGCCTCTTCAGCGAACGCCAATCCCGCGAGATGTGGACCGCCCAGACTCTGATTCCCATCGGTTCAGAAGATTCGCCGCTCGCTGTTTTGCGTCCGAAATTCTCCGCTTACGCTCTCGGATGGGGAATCCGAGACTATCAAGGACGCAAACTGGTCGGGCACTCCGGTGGCGTTTCCGGATTTGTCACCCGCGTAATGCTCGTGCCGGAAGAAAACCTGGGAATCCTGATTTTCACCAACGCCGAACAGGATGCTGCCTTCGAATCTATCCTGTTCCACGTTTTGGATTCGTACTTTGGTTTGCCGCCGAAGGATTGGACCACGCCTTTCAAAGCGGCCGTGGATGCAGGAGAACTGGAAGCCGAAAAAATGATGGCTGAGAGCGGCAAAAGCCGCGCCACAAATTCCAAGCCATCCTTGCCTCCGGAAAAATATGCGGGAACTTACACGGACGCCTGGTACGGTCCGATCACCATCCGCCATTCGAACGGCGCCCTCGTTTTTAGCATGGATCACACGCCAAAAGCCGTCGCCGACCTGCAATACTGGCAATATGATACCTTCAAAGCCCACTGGCGCGACCGTACGATCGAAGACGCCTTCCTAACCTTCACGTTGAATCCCGACGGCACCATCGACCATTTCACCATGGCCGCCGTTTCTCCACTCGCGGATTTCAGCTTTGACTATCAGGATCTCTGGTTCAAGCCAGGGCCATCGCCTGCCCGGTGAACCTAATCCAGGGCATCCGTAATCCCGTTAGTATTTTATAAGGAAGCTACCTAGCGATTTGCCGTTGTGCCCGCAGTCGCCGCTTTGGCGGTATTGTTTGTCGTTGGCGTTGCGTTCGCATTCTGCGGGGCGCCTGCCTGAGAAGTGGTTTGCGCGGGAGCTTTCTGCCCTAGCGTTTCCAGTTGAAAGGCCTGCGCGGTGTACGCTGCGGGATTGTAGTCATTAACGATGCTGGCGACCTGATCCAACTGGTCGATTTGTTGCGTGTTGAGCCCAAGGGCCGCAAGCGCCAAATTCAAAGTCTGCAATTGCTCCTGAGTCGCCGCCAAGCTACTCGTTGCGGCGTCCGCTGCGGCCGTGGTTGTGCCAGTAGTTGCAGGAGCCGATGTGCCCGTACTTGCGGTTGCGGGAGCACTTGCGCTCGTGGGCGTGGCTGTCGTGGCGGCAGCCGAAGTTGCGGACGAAGTCGTGACCGGAACTGCCTGTGCAGTCGTCGGCTGAATCGCGGGAGTCGTTGTCGCGGCTGCTTGTGTATTCACCGCGCTCGCCGTCTTCGTCTCGGTGTTGGCAGCTGCAGGAGTTTGAACCTGTGCAGCAGCGGCTGTGGCATTTGCTGCAGCGGCGGCAACATTGGCATTAGCCGTTTGCGCCACTGAAGTATTCGCGGACACATCAGGACCCACTGCGGCCTGCGCTGCTGTGGAAACTTGATTCGCTTGGGGCGCGGTCTGGTGCTGGAGCAGCAAAGTCGCCGCCGGAGAAAAGATCGTTGTTTGCGGCGCGGTGAAGAGCCCCGCAGCCTGGGCCCCGGTTTGTCCCTGGCCGATTAGTGAAGAAGGTGTGAAGCTATCTTGCCGCAAACCCTGCGCCCCTTGTTTCTCCTCGGCGGGGGCTGTCTTCTGCGCGGACTGCGTTTCTTGACTTGTCGGATTGCCTTGATTGGAAAGGCGTTGCGCGAGATTTACAAGACCGATGGCGGACATATTTCCCCCGGCACATAAGACTGCGCTCCAGGCGCCCGAGGAACGGTACAGTCGCAAGGGACAGGAACTGCGCCGCAACCGTCTTCAGACGCCCGGAAAAGAAATCAACAGGTGGCGTATCGGCACCAAGCGTTAAAACTTTAGCCGCTCGGGAAAATATTGTAAGTATTTTATTTTGTGAGAGTTGACGTAGAACTTCTCGTCTTGTTTCATTCTCGCCTTGCTTAAGATGCTTGGCCCAGAAATTCAATCTCCGCGGGGCCCGGAAGCAGACCCGCTTCCGTCCCGCGCTCGATCAGCGTCTTGACCGCCAACTTGCCCCGCTCGCCGTAACCCAGAGTCCAACGGTTCACATACATTCCCACGAACTTGTCAGCGATTTCCGTTTCCATGTCGCGAGCAAACTGCATCGCGTAATTTAGCGCTTCTTCGCGGTGTTCCAGCCCATATTCAACGCTATCTCGAATGGTTTTAGCGATTTGCAGCCCAAGTTCAGGTCCCAGCGCCTTCCGCACAGCGTTACCGCCCAGCGGCAGTGGCAGTCCGGTCTGCTCATGCCACCAGACTCCCAAGTCGATAACGCGGTGCATCCCGAGCTGCGGAAAGAGCAGCTGCCCCTCGTGAATCAGCAGCCCAGCTTCTACGACCTCATTCTTAACGGCGTCGAGAATCTTGTCGAAGGGCATTACCACCGGCTCAAAGTCGGGCGTATTTAACCGTAAGGTTAAATACGCGGTCGTTTTCAGGCCGGGAACGCCGATGCGCTTTCCGGCTAAGTCCTCTTTTCTCATTGATTTAGAAGAAACCACAATCGGTCCATAGTTCTCTCCGAAGCTGGCCCCGCAGTCTAAAAGGACGTATTTATCGCGCAAACTCGGATAGGCCGCAAAGCTAACCGCCGTAACATCATAGGTTTCCGTGAGGGCGGCTTCGTTCAATGTCTGAATGTCGGACAGCACGTGGGTGTATTTGTAACCGGGCGTAGCTAGCTTGTGAGTCGCCAAGGCGTAAAACATGAAGGCATCGTCGGAATCTGGCGAGTGCGCCAGCTTGATCTCGACGGTCTCTTTTTCCGTTCTTGAAGCTGTTTGTGTACCGGACATGGGCTTATCCGTTCCTTTTGTAACTACCCGGCTTGAGGGAGCCGGTGAATGGCCTGAGCCGTAGGTGCTCTCCAGAGAGAGTTTTCCCCCTCGGGAAGCTCTGCAGAGGAACAGCAAGGAGAGAACGCTAGCGGAGCAGGGACTTTATTTTTTGTAGCGTATAGCCAGCTAATTTCCGCACGCAAAGCCTAGCACAACCAAGGTTGCTCCACAAACGATTCCCGAGGGGCGGACAACTGCCGCGCATCATGGCACTGGGGCGCCGCAGTGCTGGCAGGGTTGGGGCATGGGAACCGGCAGGTGGCGGGGGACGAAGATTTGGCCGTGTTTTACGGTGATATAGCCATTGCGGATGACAAGATCTACTTTGGCGATGTCGTCCAGGTTCTCGTCCGGCCTCCCGTCGATTACGGTGACGTCGGCTAGTTTGCCGGGGTCGAGCGTTCCGAGTTTTGTGCCCATATCGAGCATCTCGGCGTTGGTTTTGGTGGCGATGGAAAGCACCTCCGGGACGGTGTAGCCGAGCTTTGCAAACTGCTTCATTTCCGTGATGTACGGACCCGGCAGATAACGATACCAATCGGTGACCAGGTCTGTGCCGATGCCCATCTTGATTCCGGCTTGCTTCATTCTTCGAGCGACCTCGAAGTTCGCGTCCTTGGAAAAAGTGAAGCGGCGCGAAGTGGTGTAGTAATAACCACCGCTCAAATCAAAAATAAGAATGTAGGGAATGAGAGTGGGGTCGGCTTCGGTGCCTTTCTGGGCCATGAGTCGGATGGTTTCGTCGGTGCGCGGCAGAGGATGCTCGATCATGTCCACGCCGGCCTCGACGGCGCGCTTGATGTAAAAAGTTTCGCAGTCACAGGTTACTTTCAGGCCCAATTCGTGAGCCTCCTGTACCGCCGCGGTGACTTCGGCGACGCTGAAGTGGCTGCCGATTTTGATGACATTGGCGCCGCGATTGAACTGGATGCGCACGGCGTCGCGCCACCCGTCGGCCCCGGAAGCCTCGCGAATAGCGCCGTGAATGGGGTCGTTGTCGAGGCCGCCTTCGTCGCCGTGTCCACCGATGCCGGTGATGAATTGGCCGGCCGCGAAAATTCGCGGGCCAACGATGCGGTTTTGATTGACCCAGGACTGCAGACGAAACGGGACTTCGCCGTTCGAGGCGACGTCGCGGACGCTGGTGATGCCGCTTTCGATGTAGTAGCGAAGGCGTTCCGCGCCGCGCAGTGTTGCTTCGGGCATGCTGCCAGTGACATCGGGGCTTTCACGTGGATTGGAGTAGCTCAGGTGCGTGTGCAAGTCGATGAGTCCAGGGATCACCGTTTCGCCGTGCACGTCAATGACTTGGGCGTCTTCCGGCCAATCCGTCGAGCCGGGAGCAAGTATTTTCAGAATTTTGTTGCCGGCGATGACGAGCGTCCCTTCGCGCGCGGGAGCACTGGTGCCGTCAAAAATGCGGCCGCCGCGAAGGACCAGAGTTCCGGTGGGTCCTTGAGGCCCAGACGGAACGGGGACGCGACGCGTATCGTCCGAAACTGGCGTGTCTGGAGAATAAAAGCGCCAGCGTTCCTGCCGATCGGCTTGCGTAGTCTGCGCGCGGAGCGCCGGACAGATGAGAAATGTTGCGAAAGCTGCCGCTGCGAAGGAAGTTGTTGCGGCTATTTTGCAGAAAAGTTTCAGCATGGTGTTCCTCTCTCCAGTTTTTTCTTCCGCGGACGCTACTTGTTTTGTATGAAAGGCAGAGTGATGGAAGACGGATGTTGGGCGTCGTGGTAGATGGTGACTGTGGGGGACGGATTTATTTCGGGGGTATCCCAGTTGGCACCTCGGTCGAAATTGTTGATGGAGATGCGGAGGCGATGGCCTTTGCGGACGTAGTTGGACATAGGGGAGAGGGCGAAGTCGAGCTGGGCAGGGACGCCGGACGGGAGGTTACTTTGATCCGCTTTGAGATGCGGGTGCCAGGGAATGCCGCCGTTGGCGAAAGGCGGAGTGCGGATGGCGCGGTTGGAGGCGCGGAGGATGCCCTCGGTCATGAGCGTGGAAACGCCGTGATCGTCGACTTCCTCGAGATAGACGAAGAAATCCTGATCCTCGGCTGTGGAAGACACGAAGAGGTTGAGTTTGGGGAAGCCGGTGACTTCGGCATCGCTGGAGAGTGGCGCGGTGGTGTAAGTCAG
The DNA here is from genome assembly GCA_903970165.1 of Betaproteobacteria bacterium. Lineage (GTDB taxonomy): Bacteria > Acidobacteriota > Terriglobia > Acidiferrales > UBA7541 > Acidiferrum. Next base: position 73,090 of record CAJCHZ010000072.1, on the reverse strand, counting down.
GGATTTGGAATCGAGGGCAGCCGTTTTGATCGGGATGAGGCCGGGATTTGTGGCGTTGGGAATACCCCAAAAGAAGCGCGTCGGCAAGTCGGCTGCCGTTGCCGTGTAGTCGACGACATAGTCGTCTTTTCCACCGGCATTGACTGGTTTTTCCAGGCGGAGGGTTGCGTCGCCCGCGGCCGCCGTCTTCGCGGATAAGAAATATCTTTTCGGGTGCTCGTTGGGCAATGGTAGTTGGTTCGCGGACTGCCATTCGTGTCCGGCGGGCGCGTTGACGACGTAATAGCGAACTCGCGGAGTATTGGGGACGGCGTTTTTGATTCCTTTGAGCCAATAGTCGTACCAGCTGAGATATTCGGCGACGGCATCAGTGAGGTTGCTCTGGTCCCATTCGCAGTGATACCACGGGCCGATGACGAGTTGCTGTGTGACGCCTTCGCCAGCGAGGCCTTCGTACCAGTTGGAGACGGCGTCGAGAGTGAGGTCGCGCCATCCGGTGTATTGGAAGACGGGGATTTTGGAAAGTTTGAAATTGGGGAGAAAGTTCCACTCGTCGGCGAGCGGGTGGGCGAACTCAGGTCGAGGCGGGGGCGAGTCGCGGAATGGGAGCGCGGCACGCTCGGGAGTGAACCCGGCGAGACCGGCGTCCCAACTGATGCGATGTTCGGCGATGGCGACGCGGCGCAAGGAGCCGTCGCGATCGTCGTCGACGGGAGCGGCCGGATAGTCGACATCGAGCTGCCGCATGGTTTTGTCGAGTTGGACGAGAAGATTGCGGGTGACGCCATTGACGCGCGCCAAACTGTACGCATCGAAAGGCGCGCCTGTTGGGGCGATGGCTTTTAGATGGGGCGGCGCAGCAGAGGCCGCCAAGAATTGCGTTTTGCCGACGTAAGAGCATCCGCCGGTGCCGATGTTGCCGTCACTCCAAGGTTGCGCGGCGAGCCATTCGACGACGTCGTAGAGATCGGTGCGAATCGCTTCGCTATCCATTCCACTGCCATAGACGGTGCCGAAAGAAGCGCCGCGTGCGCGGAGATCCAGACTGGCGATGATGTAACCATGTTTGAGAAGCTCCGCAAAAATATTACGGTGATTGCCTTGGGGGGCGAGAAACGTGCGAATTTCGCCATTGTTTTCGCTGGAGCGGTGGTAGGGCGTGGCGACGAGAATGACGGGGAATTTGCGGTCGACGGGCTGACCCGCCGATTGAGGGCGATAGATGTCAATGGCGAGACGCGTGCCGTCTCGGACAGTGACGTATTGAGAGGTTCGCACGGAGGTGGAGTAAGTCTCGTGGCCGGCGAGAGGCCAAGGCGCGGATTGGCCAAGAAGAGAAAGAGTTAGAAGGCAGCAGAGTGCCACGCCGAGAAAGATTTTCATTGGGTTCAGGTAGTTTTCAACGGCGGGATTGTAGCGCGTGGCGGCAGTATGGACCAACGAATTTCGACAGGTGCGGACGAGTTGGCTGGGGCCTAGCCGCCTGCGCGCCCACAAGTAAAACTACAAATTCATTCGTGGCGGAGGGCGATGACTGGATCAACGCGAGTGGCGCGGTGCGCAGGCAGAAACGCCGCGAGCATGGCTACCAGAAGCAGGAGCAGCGGAACCGCGGCGTAAGTGGCTGGATCGCTCGGGGAGATGGCGTAGAGCTGGGACTTGAGCATGCCGGCGAGGGCGAAGGCTACGGCGATGCCGAGAACCAGGCCGACGGCGGCGAGCGACATGCCCTGGCGAAGAATCATGGCGCGAACACGCGAAGCGGAAGCGCCAAGAGCCATACGGATGCCGATCTCGTGGGTGTTCAGGGAGACAGTGTAGGAAATGGTGGCATAGAGACCGACCGCGGCGAGCAGAAGAGCGAGCCCTGCGAAAGCAGTGAACAGGACCGCGAGGAAGCGATCGCGCCAGGAAACCCGCTCAATGATTTGCTGCAAGCTCAGAACGCGGCTGACGATGATGTCCGAATCGAAAGCCGTGACGCGGGCGCGGATAGATTGCTGCAGCTGCAGCGGATCGGAGGTGGTGCGGACAAGCAGCGTCGCGGGAGTAACGTTCGCGCTGTACGGCAAATAGACGCTCGCGCGGTCTTCCCCTTTATACCTGCCGTGCTTGGCGTCGGCGACCACGCCAACAACAGTGTGCCAAGGCTCGTGGTTTTTCGGCGGGCCGAAACGGATGCGCTTGCCAAGAGGATTTTGTCCGGGCCAATTCTTTTTGGCGAAGGCCTGGCTGACAATGACAACGTGCGGGGCGTCGAAATCGTCTTCGGCAAGCTCCCGGCCTTGCAGCAGAGGAATGGCAAGCGTGCGGAAATATCCGGGCGTGACCACGACGTGGTTGATGAAGGTCATATCTTTCAGTTCGATCTGATGATCTTCCGTGGTGTAAATGCGGCCCCAGCCGTCGCTGAGCGGCGCGCCCGTGGAGAATGCAGTCGAAATTACGCCGGGAAGAGAGGCGACTTCTTCGATGATGCGGCGAATCAACGCGCGGGCGGGAGCGCCGTCTTTGTAGCGACTGTCTGGATAGTCGATGTTCACGGTCAAAACATTTTCGGGTAGGTAGCCGAGATTCTGGCCCCGGAGGGCGAGAAAGCTGCGAACCATGAGACCCGCGCCGGCGAGGAGAATGACGGAGAGAGCGACTTCGGCGACGACGAGAGCATTGCGGACGAGTTTGCTGCGCATTCCGGAGCTGCCTCCGCGTCCACCTTCCTTGAGAGAATCGGCGAGATCGGCGTGGAAAGAACCTAAAGCAGGAACGATGCCGAAGCCGAGTGTAGTGAGCAAGGAAATGGCAAAAGCGAAACCAAGGACGCGGTGATCCGGTGAAAAATTCATCCAGCGGGGAAGATCCACGGGAATAAGAGAGAGCAGCGCGGGAATGCCGGCATAGGCGAGCAGCACGCCGAGAGCACCACCGGCAAGACCAAGGATGAGGCTTTCCGTAACAAGCTGGCGGAGAAGGCGGCGGCGCGTTGCGCCGAGGGCGGTGCGCACGGCGATTTCGCGGACACGCGCAGAGGCCTTAACCAGGAGAAGATTGCAGACGTTGGCGCAAGCGATCAGCAGGAGCAGAGAGACCGCGACAAGCAAGGTGATGACCGCCGTGCTGTATAAACCGGCGACAAATTCCCGGAGCGGAACGACCTTCGCGCCCCAGTTGTTATTTGACGCCGGATTTTCGCTGTGAATTTGCTCGAGAAGCGATTGCATTTCGCTTGAGGCCTGCTCCATCGAGACGCCGGGTTTCAGGCGAGCCACGGCATCCAGAAAATAATCGGTGCGAGGCGCTTTTGCCGGGTCCATTTGCAGGGGAAGCCACATTTCGGCGCGGTCCGGAAAATGGAAATCGGCGGGCATCACCCCGATCACGGTGCGGCGGGCATCGTCAATTTGCAGAGTTTTGCCGACGATGTTTGGATCGCGGCCGTATCGGCGCTCCCATAGCTCTTCGCCGAGGACGACGATCTTGGGCCCGCCGGGCAAATCGTCTTCACGCGAAATTGCGCGGCCAAGGATGGGATGCACGCCGAGGACGCCGAAGACACCATCGCTGACGCTGGCCATGGGGATGCGCTCGGCCGGACCTTCGCCGCGCACGGCGGATTCCCCCGAAGTGTAGACGCCGATATCTTCCAGCAAGCGCGAGCGCTCGCGCATGTCGTGGTAATTGGGGAAAGCGACTTCCGTGGATTGCCCGGGAACTTTCGGGTTGTACTCCATAATGGCGATCAGGCGTTCGGGTTGAGCGTAGGGAAGCGGGCGGATGAGCAGGCCGTTGGCGAGGCTGAAGACCAGCGTGGTGGAGCCGATGCCTAGCGCGAGGATGAGGATGGCCGCGAGACTGACGAGCGGGTCTTTTTTGAAAATGCGCAAGGCGTACCGAAGGTCCTGGAGAATCACGTGATAGTGCTCCTTTGGGGCTTGATGGAAGATTCCAAAAATTGCGTGCGCGAAAACGAAAAATAGAGCTGCCGGAGATTTCTGTTCGCGCCAGCGGTCAATGAAAGCGAGGGAAAGTTCGCGGCGGTATTCGTCGCGGAACTCCGCCGGGTAGAGCCAGAAAAAATGTTGGTAGAGGCGAACGGCCCCGGCTTCTGATGATTGGGCGCGCGACATGCTTCAAGCTCTTTTGCGGACCAGGCCGGTGGCGCGAGCGTCGGCGAGCAGTTTTTCGAGCTGGCGGGCTTCTTCCATGGCGGCGCGCTTGCCTGATTTGGTGAGGCGGTAGTAGCGGCGGCGCTCGTCGTCGTGCTGTGGGTCGGGACGCTCCTCGAGCTCTTCGATAAAACCTTGCTCGAGGAGGCGTTTGACGGCGCTGTAAAGCGTGCTGGGGCTCAGGCGGACTTCGCCGCCGGTGCGCTCCGCAACCTCCTGCAAGATGGAATAGCCGTGGCGGTCGCGGTCAGCGAGCGCTACGAGGATGTGGAAGGTGTCGCGAGATAGTGTGAAGGGCCGCACGGAAGATTACTATGGCAGACTTCGCTATAGCTGACAAGGGAGTATTACGGCGCGTTCTGCCGTAAGGGGTGATCGCTCTTATAAGGCCCCCTACAGCGTGTCCAGCGACGAATTACAAAGCTGACACGATGTGGGCTATGGCGTCATCGAAGGTGGCTTTGCTCTCGAGATAGGGCTGCCAGAAGCGGGTGAGAAGCTGAAGGTAATCGTCCCAGCCGCGCTGGTAGAGGCCCTCGCGGACGGCGTAGGGAATATAAGTGTCGCGCGCGACGCCAGGGGAAGGATCCGGGCTGGAAATTCCACCCTCCTGTTTGTCGGCTGATTCTTTGCTGACGGGATTCAACACCGGCTTGATGACTTCGCCGGTGGTGTAAAAAATCAGGGCGTGCCAGAGATCGCGCGGAATGGCTTTTCCACGCTGGCGGCATTCGCGAATGATAGCTTGCTGGACGACTTCGGCGATTCCGTGGGAGGCTTCGTGGAAAAGAACTTCGAGGGCTCCGTCGCCCTGGTTGCGCGGGTCTGTGCTGGAGATGGTGACGCGGAGCGGATCAAGTGTGGTGTAGGCGCCTGCCCAGTTGGCGTACGCGGAGACATCCACGCGAATTTTTTCACGCGGCCATTTGGTTTGGTAAATGTCGGCGAGGCGCTCGGAGATGCCAACGCCTTGTTCTTCGACGAGGGGGGCGACGCGAGCGATCCATCGGCGGTTAGCGCGGTCGTGGTCGGCCCACAAATGGGTGCGGTAGACGGCGGCGGCGGCTTCGAGAACCTGAGTTATCTTCGGCGGGAGGCCGGCGTCGCAGGTTTTCTTCCGCTGGCCGGAGAGCTCGTCGCAACCTTCAAAGTCACCGAGTTGGTTTTTCAGCAGCATGAGATCGGTGTTGAAGAGAAGGTCTTTGTCGGCGTAATTCGCGGCGTAATAGGCCACGGCGCTGTCCCAGGACTGGCGCTCCGCTGGGCTTAGTGCGGAGCTGGCGTCTCCCATGGTCTTCATTTTCAATTGCGGGAAGGGATTATTTTTTTGCTGGGCGTTGGCGGGAGGTTCACGCTTTTTGGCTTCGTAATAAAGCGTGTGGTGCAGGTTGATCCAGAACCCGCTGTGAAGTTCGAAGACGGGGAGCGGGCCGTAGGCGGAACTGGATTGCTGCGCGAACAGCCCCAGCGGCGCAAGCAGAGTGAGTGCCAGGAAAAACAACGGCTTGCCAATGGATGCTGGGCGCATGGGGAATCGCACGATAGTAGCTCCAACGCGTGTGTGGCACAAATCGTGGACGCTTTCTTTTTCTTATTTCGCAACAGGCGATGTAATATGCCCGCACATTTCGAGGGCTGGAGAAACGAATGAAGAAACTTTGCGTGGCGGGTTTTCTGTTGGCTTCCTTACTTGCGTCTTGCACGCTGTGGGCGCAAGAAGCGGCTCAGCTGCCGGCTTTGAAGCAGCAAGCGGTTTCAGAAGTGGATAAATTACAAACGCTGACGCAGCAAATGGTGGACGAAATTTACAGTTACAGCGAACTGGGATTCCAGGAATACGAGACTTCGCGATACGTCACCGGAATTTTGGAGAAAAATGGTTTTCACGTTGAACGTGGTTTCGCGGGCGTGCCGACGGCATGGGTGGCGACGTACGGGACCGGGAAACCCGTCATTGCCTACATTACGGACATTGACTGCATACCGCGGGCTTCCCAGAAACCGGGAGTGGCGTATCACGATCCGATCGTCGAAGGAGCGCCGGGGCACGGGGAAGGGCACAACTCGGGGATGGCGGTGAACGTTACCGCGGCGATTGTCCTTAAGAAGTTAATGGGCGAACACCACATCACCGGGACAATCAAGGTTATTCCTGGCGTTGCCGAAGAGCTGCTGGGGACGAAGGCGTTTTATGTTCGAGCCGGAATGTTCAAGGATGTGGACATCGTCCTTGGAACGCACGTGGAGTCGGAATTTTCCACTTCGTATGGGACGGGTAACGGGGAGTGGAGCGGATTGGTGTCCGTGCAATATTTTTTTCATGGGAAAGCGGCTCATGCGGCCGGGGCCCCGTGGGAAGGGCGCAGCGCGCTGGACGCTGTGGAACTGATGGACACAGGGTGGGATTTCCGGCGCGAGCATTTGCGTCCGGCGCAGCGATCACACCGCGTGATTATCAACGGCGGAGATCAGCCGAACGTGGTGCCTTCAGAGGCGGCGGTCTGGTATTACTTCCGTGAGTTGGATTACACGCATATCAAGGATTTGTATGACCTCGGAAACACGATGGCGGATTCCGCGGCGAAAATGACGGGGACAACGGTGGATCACAGGCTGGTGGGATCCGCGTGGCCTCCTTATCTGAATAAAGTGATTGCGGAAACGCAGCAAAAGAACATCGAAGCGGTGGGCATGCCGAAATGGAGCGATGCGGATCAGACGCTGGCAAAGGCGCTGCAGAAAGAAATTGGAGCGAAAGTGGAAGGGCTCAAGGAAAAAATCGAGCCGCTCGCCGAACCGGAGAAAAAACCGACGGGCGGAGGTTCGGACGACATTGGCGATATCTCCTGGAACGTGCCGATGGTGTACATGATGTATCCCGCCAATATTCCGAACCTGCCGGGGCACAGCTGGGCAGACGGTGTGGCCATGGCAACGCCGATCGCGCACAAAGGTTCGACGGCGGGCGCGAAAGTGCAGGCTCTGACGGCGCTCGACTTTTTGCTTCAACCGGAACTTGTGCAGCAGGCCTGGGATTATTTCCGGAACGTTCAAACCAAGGACGTTCACTATGAAAGCTTTCTCGGTCCGGACGACAAACCTATGGTTGAAATGAACAAGGAAAAGATGGAAAAGTTCGTGCCGCAACTGAAGAAGTATTATTACGACCCGGCACGCTATAAAACTTATCTGGAGCAATTGGGGATTCAATATCCCACGACGAAGCCGCAGCAGTAATTTTTGAGGCGGCGCTAGATATTTTTTGCAGCTTCACTTAGCCAGCGGTCCAGCGTCCCCAACTGCTTCGCGGCGGACTGCTCATCAAAATGGATGCCCATGCCAAGTCCCGGGCTCACATAGACCACTTGCGCACCAGTCTCGAAAACTTCTCTTCCGCGGATCAAGCGCAAGTTCACTCTCACCCCTTTGGGGAAGGGTTTTAGAGTATCCACATAGCAGCCAGTGCGGCTGACGTCAGAGGTTCGCGCGTGCAGTTTGGTGCCAGAGGGGACTTCTGTAATTTCTGCGACCAGGATTAAGGGGTAGCGGGGCGCGCCGCGCCGATTGGCCATCACATTGATCGACATTTACGGGTCTCCTTAAGCCCTTGAGAGACCCGAAGCGCGCGTGCGGTTCCCGTGGGAGTCGCGCCGCAGGAGAGATGGCCCTTCTGGAATATTGCCTAGAGTGTCCGGCGTGAAGCAAGGCGCTGAGACCTGCCTGGCTCGAATGGGTTAATGGTCCCTCGTTGTCACGAACGAGAAGGGCTAGGGTTGAGGCAGTTTTGGATCTGTTTCGCTGCCCACGGCCCCTTTGCGATCGGCGCCGCGAAGTGTGCCATCCGCGTCGCGGAAAAAAGAGCGGTGTCCGGTGCGGCCGTAGCTCAGCGGCGTTGCCGAGAGCGCATATTTTGCGGGCGCGCCTATTCCACTGCCGCCCAGGATGACGTAACGGAACGAATAGCCATCTTGCACACCGCTCGCAAGGTCAGAATCCAGCAGACCCGCAGCGTCAGCGTTGGCGGCGCCTTGCAAGGGAGGACCGAGGTTCGAGAGAGAGGAAGGGAGCCTGGCGTACTTGGTGCGGAAGGCCTCTACGGCTTCGGCGATCGTTTTCAGGGACACGATGGCGGCTTCTTCATTTTTGTCGGCTTCGGCGGAATCCCACTCCAACTCCAAAGAAGGCAAATCGAGAAGCACGAGGCCCAGCGAGAGGAGCTTCCACTCTCCGCCCTCGCGAACTAAGCCCATGTTCACTTGAATGACGCCAGTGCCGGAATTGTCGGTAGCATCGTGCAAATTCACGGGCAGGAAGGCGACATTGTCCTGGATGTCTGCGCCGCCAATCTGGATTTCGGCAGCTCCAGCGGGCGTGGTGCAGAGAACGATAGGACGGCCCGCCGGATTAGCGCTCAGGGTGGGCTTGCCGGGTTCGTTGAGGAGGACAAAGCGTTTCATGAAAGCGACGCGCGCGGCCGGGGCCAGTTGAGAAAACGTTTGTTGATTGCGCTGGGTGAGAAAACGCGAAAATTCATTCTGGTTTTGGGAACAGGCGGCTGCCAGGAGATCGCGAAGCGCGGCGGAAGGACCATAGGACGAACCAGCCTGCCCGGCCGGCACTGGGCTCGAACTCTGTGCAGGGGAGCCAAGCGGGAGCAGGAGCAGCGCAGCGGCGAAGATAAACACTGACGCGGTGAAATATCTTTTGCGAATGTTCACCTCAATCCTTCGCGCCGCCCAGAATGGCGGCCAGGTTTTGCGTGAAGGCCGAGCGCGGCATCACTTCATTGCAACCGGCGGCTTGCGCCTGGGCCGCGAGGTCGCGCTGCACGTGAGAGAGAAATGCCACGACACGCAGATCTTTCTGCGCCGCGCGCACCCGCTCGATCGCCGCAATGGGCTGATTGCGCGCGTTCAAGTCCACGATGACCAGGTTAGGCAGGGGTTCGAGCAGGCCGAGAAGCGCATCGCCGTTGGCAGCTACTTTCAGCTCGAGGCCGAGATGCTTCGCCGTCTCCGCGACCTTCATCTGAAAAAACAGATCGTCCATCATTGCCACAACTCTTCCCATCTAGCCTCGCTTCCTCTGTTAATCATTATGCGCCACTTCTTCTTTTCCGACGCATTTCGAGTAAGATGCATAAATTGCTTGGGAGGTGCCACATGCAGCAAGGTGTAGCCCGATCTACCGAGCCGGCCAGCAACTCGTCGATTCAGCCTGCCCTCACGCTCCTGGAAAAGACGCCGATTCTGCTCGAAACGCTGCTTCGCGATTTGCCCGACGAACTGATGCAATGGAAGCCCGCGCCGGAGCGCTGGTCCATCGGCGAAGTCCTCGGGCACCTCGCGGATATCGAGTTCGTCTACGCAGACCGCACGCGCCGCATGGTGACGGAAGACGCGCCCAGGTTGCAGAAGTATGATCCAACCAGCACGGTGGTCATCGGCGACTATGCGCGAGGAACGGCAACCGAGAACCTCGGGTATTTTATGAAGACCCGCCGCTCGACGGTCATTCTGCTGAGAAGCATTCCCGCGGATTCCGGCGAGCGCGCGGCCCTGCATTCCGAGCTCGGCGAAATTACGCTTCATCAGATGCTCAGCGAATGGGCTTCTCATGACCTCGGCCATCTACGGCAGATTGCGGAACTTTATCGCGCGCATGCGTTTCATCCCCATGCGGGGCCGTTCCAGAAATATTCCAACCCGAAGCCGTGATGGGGCACGCGGAAGATGAGCGGCTTGCCGCGGCTGGCCCGCGCGAGGTGACGTTTTACACGCGGCCTGGCTGCCATCTTTGCGACGAAGCCAAGTCCGCCATCGCACCGCTATTGCTCGAATTTGGCGGTGTCCTGCGCGAAGTGAATATCGAGAACGACGCGGTCCTGGAAAAGCGCTACGGGTGGGACATCCCCGTCGTTTTCATCGGAGCACGCAAGGTCGCCAAGCATCGCATCAACGCGGAGCAATTCCGTCGTCACCTTCGTGAAGCGGCTGCGAATTAGCGAAAATTTCGAGGAATCGACGTTGCTTTGTCAGTGGCTGTCGGCGGGTTCGTGGACGCCGACCGTTTTGTCGGGTACATCGCCGGGGCGGCCCTTGACGCGGTCGTAAACGCTGATTTGGCTGACGGAGCCCAGAGCTTCGTTGTAAAAAGTGGGAACGCCCAGTGCGGTGAGCAGTTCTTCGTTGAACTTCCGCAAATTCTCCAGGTGCGAGGCTAGCGCCGGAAGCTTCAGACCTTCATCGGTCAGCAGAAATTTCTGGTAACCCGCGTCCCAAAGCCGCGTGAAGCGCCCCTTCAGCATGATGGTCGGCACGACCGTCATTTGGTAAAGCTCGTCGGTCCCTTTGCGGAACTCGGCCCCACTACCGTATTTTTCAACACGCACCACCCCGCGCGTGCTACCGACGGCAAATCCCAGCGCCGCCAGTCCTTCAATCTGTTTGGGTGAAAACTTCTCTTCGACATTCCACATGATGACCTAGCGTAGTAAATGACGGAGCTTCTGTAAAGCGGTCGTTGGGCCGGGGGTCGGTTGACGTTATGACCCTGCCCGCTTCTCCTGTGACCAGGAACGTTCCCACGTGCGCCAGAGAAAAACGTCTCCCAGGTCCAGCTGATTCCACCACGCGTCCAGCATTTTTTGATTGAGGCTCAGGATGCCTTCGCGCGTTACCCCCGCAGGAGGCGGAACGAGCGATGCCAGCCGGTCATAGACGCGGCCGCGCTGCGCGTCTTCCACGCGGGCGAGCAGGTGCCAGACGGTGAGCGCGTCGCGCGGGCGCGCCTCCGCCAATATTTTGTCGAGTTCGGCGCTGCGCTCTTCCGGTGTGCTGGCGGAGAAATCAAACTTTGACAATGCTTCGCAAAAGGATTTAGGCGCGTCATCAAAATAGGGAGTGCCGGGGCCAATCTTTGGACGCGTCGCGCAAACCGCGCCCGCCGGGATGAAGGCTTCGCGGTTGTTCAGCTTGAAACCGACCCAACCAAGCGTCGTGCGAAGAGTTCCGGCGCCGGAATCGTCTACTTGCAGCGTATAGCGGCAACCCAAATCCACCGCGATAGCGGAAGGAGTGTCCACGGCAAATTGGCCCGGAGCGGCCCAGATGAAGGCATGAATTGTGCCGCGTTCCAGCGCAAGGCGATTGTGGCCCGCCCCTCCATCCACCAGGCGAAGGCGCGTGTTGGGCTCGACGTTGACAGTGCCAATTTCGGCCACCGTTATGTTGGCCTGCGAATGGCTATCGGTGACAAGGGTTTGTCCGATGCCCAGTTTGCCGTTTCCCCCAGTTTTTCCGGTGGCATTCGATTCGACTCGTGGAGTTCCGGCTACGCGCTCGACTTCCCATCCCGAGCCGGAATTGGCGGCCGGATGCCGCGCCCAACGCAGAATTTCCACTGCCACGATCAGCAGAATCAACGCCGCAGCCGCTGCAAATACTTGTGGCCAGCGCAGGCCTATCCCCCACTGCAAAATTCGCGGCCGTCGAGTTACAACCATTTCAGGAAATTCCGGTGCCTGACCTTGATGGCCGAATTTCGCGAGAGTTTTTTCCAGTTTTTGAATCTCCGGGTCCGGTTCGCCGGAACCGTCCCAGAGGTAATCGTCGTTCATGGCTCATTCCTCTTGCGCAAATTGCTTTGCTTCTGCGCGGCTGCATTCTTCTCGGCATCAAAGCCGCTTTGACCTTTGGCGCCACTCGCCGACTGGCTTAGCTTTTCCCGAAGCTGCTGCATGCCCCGGTGCAGATTGACTCGAACGGATCCTGGAGTTAATCCAGTGCGCGCAGCAATCTCCGGGCCTGTCATTCCTTCTACCAAACGCAGAATCAATGTCTCGCGATACGTCTCCGAGAGGCTCCTCACATGGGAAAGAATCATTGCGGCCTCGGTGTCGGATGCGGTGCTCGCTGCCGGGACTTCGGAGTCGTCTTCGGAAAGGCTCTCCGTCACTGCGGCGACCGCTCGGTTTTGCCGGTGATAGTCATTGGCGCGGTTGCGCGTGATCGCCGCCAGCCAAGGTCCAAATCGAGACACATCGCGCAAGTCGCTCAGCCGCGGCATTGCTTTCAGGAAAACGTCCTGGACCAGATCATCCACGTCCTCCGCCGGAACTTTCGCCAGCAAAATCCCGTGAACCATTCGCGCGTGTCGGGCGTATAAATTGCCAAAAGCGGCCCGGTCGCCTTGCCGCGCGGCATGCACCAGGGCGGAGTCGCCAGCAGGTTCGGAGGCGGTCGCGGCGGTCACCAGTCGACAGTCCATGATTGTGGGTCGCGAGTCAACAGTGGTTCCGGGGTGTACGGCGCGAACTCCTGATATCATGCCGACCTGCAAGACGCTACCGCGTGACGAAGTGTTAACAGCGCGCGACCCTAGCAGTGAGGTTTCGAGGCTCTATATTGTCTACTATTTTTAGGGTGATTCACTCAGACTGGTGCTAAAATCGGCCTTATAACAAGATAGCAGTCTGAGCATCTAATTCGGAGCGAACTGGTCGTATATATAGCATGTATCTAGCATGCGGCCAGGCTAGCTACGCCGATGTCCACAACCAAGTCGATTGCCGAGTCCAAGGATATGTCCCCTGTCGAAGCTCGGAATCCCTCTGGGCGCGGAGGGCAGTCTGTTCTTGAATTGATCGGGAACACCCCACTTCTAAAGATGAGTCACGTCGGCGGTGAGTTTCCCAACGTGGAATTCTGCGCCAAGGCGGAGTGGTTCAATCCGGGTGGCTCCGTCAAGGACCGCCCTGCGCTGAGCATGATTCAAGCTGGGTTGGCGAGCGGTGAGCTTCGCCCAGGGAAAACCATTGTTGATGCGACCAGCGGAAATACTGGGATTGCCTACGCCATGATCGGTGCGGCGCTCGGTTATCCCGTGAAACTTTGCTTGCCGGACAGCGCTTCGCACGAACGCAAGCGTATGCTCGCAGCTCTTGGAGCTGAGCTTGTCAGCACGCCAGGTGATGAGGGTACGGATGGCGCGATTCGGCGCGTTCATGAGATCGTAGCGGGCGATCCCGAGAAATATTTTTATCCGGATCAGTACAGCAATCCGGCCAATTGGCAGGCGCACTATCGGACCACCGCCAACGAAATCTGGGAACAGACGAACGGACGCATCACCCACTTTGTCGCGGCTCTGGGCACGAGCGGAACGTTTGTCGGCACATCGCGCCGCTTGAAAGAGCTGAACCCGTCGATTCGGTGCATCAGTCTCCAGCCGGATGCGGCGTTTCACGGCCTGGAAGGCTGGAAGCATATGCAGACCGCGCTGCGGCCTTCGATTTATGACGACACGATTGCCGATCAGAATTTGGAAGTCGACACCGAGGAAGCCTATCGCCTGGTGAAACGGCTCGCGCGCGAAGAAGGCTTGCTCGTCAGCCCCAGTGCAGCCGCTGCTTTGCAGGGCTGCTTCCAGGTGGCGAAGCGCATCGCTCCATTTGAGCGTGCGGTCGTTGTCACCGTTTTTGCGGATTCTGCGTCAAAGTACCTGACCGAACGCTTCTGGGATGAAGAGTGACGATGCCAGACGGCCCCGTACTTTGGATTAGCAACCACCTTGCGGACAAAATTCGCGCGCATGGTGTGGAAACCTATCCCCACGAATGCTGCGGGGCTCTGCTTGGTAAGGACCATGGATTCGCTGCGGGCGCCGAGCCGAAGGTGGAAAATCACGGAATTTCGCGCGAGGTGCTTGGTCTCTTTCCGCTTGTAAACCGGCGGGATGATTCCCCGCGAAATCGTTTTTCGGTCACGGCGGACGATGTGCGCGAAGCCGAAAAGGCTGCGAGCGCACAAGGATTTGACGTCATTGGCTGGTATCATTCGCATCCCGACCATCCGGCGCGGCCCAGCGACTACGACCGCGACCATGCCTGGCCGTGGTACAGCTATATTATCGTCAGCGTGCAGCAACGCGTGGCGCAGGATATGACTTCGTGGCGGCTGAATGACGATCGCGAGGCGTTTTCAGCCGAGGGAATTGAAGTTCGGCATCGCGCGGCAGTCTAAACCGAATTCCGTTATTCACCGCGGCTTTGTAACTGGAATTATCTGCGCGAGATCTGGGAGAGTGCGAAATGGCAGTTAAGATTATGATTCCGACGCCGCTGCGGGTTTTTACCGGGAAACGCGATTCTGCGGAATTCTCTGCGGCAACCGTTGGGGAAGCGCTCGGTAATCTCACGACAGAGTTTGGGGAGCTTCGCAAGCACCTTTACACGGATGACGGTAAGCTGCGCGCGTTCGTCAACGTTTATCTTAACGACGAAGATATTCGTTATCTGGCGAAGGAGAACACGCCTACCAAAGACGGGGATACGATCAGCATCGTTCCATCGATCGCCGGCGGTTCCGCCGGCAACGCCAATTAATCAGGAGCTCTTAAAATGGCTACGACAATACAGCCACAAGCCGAAGCGAAGCCGGCGACGGCACTTTCCAACGAAGAAATTCTCCGCTACAGCCGCCACCTCATCATGCCGGAAGTGGGCATGGAGGGTCAGCTCAAGCTAAAAAACGCCAAGGTGCTGTTAATTGGCACCGGTGGTCTGGGTGCCCCGCTCGGACTTTATCTGGCCGCAGCAGGTGTCGGCCGCCTAGGGCTCGTTGATTTCGATGTCGTGGATTTCACTAACCTCCAGCGCCAAGTGACTTTCGGTACGTCGGACGTTGGCAAGTACAAGAGCGAAGCGGCGCGCATCCGCTTGTCCAACTTAAACCCGGACATTCATATCGATTCCTTTGAGACTCAGCTGACAAGCGCGAATGCGCTCGAGTTGTTCAAAGACTTCGACATCATCGTCGACGGCACGGACAATTTCCCCACGCGCTATCTTGTCAACGACGCGTGCATCCTTCTGGGCAAGCCAAACGTCTATGGCTCGATCTTCCGCTTTGAAGGGCAGGCCACCGTTTTCGGAATGCCCGATGGCCCTTGCTACAGATGCCTGTATCCAGAACCGCCTCCCCCAGGTCTTGTCCCTTCTTGCGCCGAGGGAGGCGTCCTCGGCGTGCTGCCGGGTATCGTCGGCTCGATACAGGCGATGGAAACGATCAAGCTGATTCTGGGACGGGGCGATAATCTCGTTGGACGTCTATTGCTTTTCGATGCGCTGGCCATGAAGTTCCGCGAACTGAAGCTGCGCAAAAATCCAAATTGCCCGATGTGCGGCCCCCATCGCACCATCCACCAGCTCATTGATTACTACGAATTCTGCGGAGTTCGCGGAGAAGAAGCGCCGGAGCCCAACGTGCAAGTGCCTGAAATGACGCCTCGTGAACTAAAATCGCGCCTCGACCGGGGCGACGACCTCTTTATCCTCGACGTGCGCGAGCCGCACGAATATCAAATCTGCAATCTAAAGGGCGCACTGATCCCGCTCGGCGAACTGCCACGCCGCGTGCATGAGCTGGATTCTTCGCGCGAGATCGTGGCCCATTGCCGCAGCGGCAAGCGCTCCGCGGAAGCTGTCGATTTCCTGCGCAAGGCCGGCTTCCGCAAAATCCACAATCTCAAAGGCGGCATCCTTGCCTGGTCGGATGAAGTGGATCCGTCCGTCCCAAAATACTGAGCTTAATTCCCAATGCTCAAGCAATCCCTCTGTCTCCGCTTCGCATAACGTGCGATTGCACTTGCCAAAAGGAGAATGCCATGGGCAGCCATGAAGAAAATCTGAAAGGGAATCGCGAATACGCGGAGCATTTTACCCTGGGCCATCTGCCCACACCGCCGGCGAAAAAGCTCGCCATCGTCGCTTGCATGGACGCGCGCCTCACCGTCGAGCAGATCCTCGCCCTCAAGACGGGCGACGCGCATATCATCCGCAATGCCGGCGGCTTGGTGACCGACGATGTGCTGCGCTCGCTAGTCATTTCGTCACACCTGTTGGGCACGCGAACGTACTACGTGATCCAGCACACTGATTGCGGTATGCTCACTTTCACCGACCAAGATCTTCGCGATCAATTAAAAGCAAAGACTGGGCATGATGCTTCACACCTGCATTTTCACACTTTCTCAAATCTCGAGGAGAGCGTCAGAAAACAAGTCGAGACCATTCGCAATTACCCGTTCCTCATTCCAGGAACCGACGTTCACGGCTTTATCTACGACGTGCACACTGGGAAACTTCAGGAGATCGCCGAAGGGGAAGCGTGCGCCGCTTCCTTGAGTTCTTAAGCCAGACTGCGTACTCTAGTGGCGTGCCGGGAGATACTCCCCACGCGCTTACTTTTTCCGGAGGCCTGAATGGCAGCAACGAAGATTACCGTCAATAACGACGGCTCGATCCGAGTCGAGGGCGATTTTGAGATTGTCGACCCACAAGGCAAGGTTTTTGGCCTTGCTGGGCGCACCGCCATCGGTCTGTGCCGCTGCGGCCATTCCGCCAATAAGCCCTTCTGCGACGGCTCACACAAAGCCGCGGGGTTCAACGACACCGTCGTTGCTCGCGAACTCCCCCCTCCAAAACCAAAAATTTAGTCCGTAAATCTAAAGTGAACCCTCTCGTTCCTGCTTGGTGAGACTGTCTCACTCTGATACATTTTCAAAAATGGTCCCGATACTGTACCAATTGTCGGTAACTGTATGGGAACAAAGATGATAGATTTATAAGGCCCCATTTTTCGGGTGCCACAAAGTGTCTCGCCTGTAGACACTCCGGCCGCCCTCCCAAAAGCACACCAATAAATCTAAATAATTCAAGCACTTACAGCCTTAGATTTTCCCTCGGAAAAGGGCATCAACTTGCATTCTCACGGTGTTGTAGTTGTTTCTTCGGCATTTGGGGGATTTCGTGGGTGGTTGGGGCCAAATCGTAGGGTTTCTCCGGAAGGAGCACTACCGCTGTGTGCTCACTTCTACAGTTGCCCTCGGTCTCGTTTTCTTCGGCCTCATCTTCTATTTAAGACAAGCCGCGATCTCCGGTTCGCCCGGTACCTACCTGTATCTCGAAATCGGTGGCACGCTGCTCAGTTTCTGCTACGCCGCCAACGCTCTCGTGCGTTTTCGCGGCACCCACGACCGTACCGCGCTGATCCTGGCATTCGGTTTCGTGCTTTCAGGAATTATCGAGACGCTCGGTTACTTCGGTCTCAACGACGTCCTCCAGGCTGGACCTGCCGGCCTCACGCGAATCCCGATGGGCTGGATGGTCGGCCGCACCGTTCTCGCCGTCTTCCTGCTTTCCGCTATCGCCGTCGAACGATTCATTCCGACGGCCCGGCAGCCCAGCAAGGAGACCGCTGGTGCTTTGCTCGTCGTGGCCATTGCCGCCTATCTCACGAGCGCCGCTTTTCTCGCTGCGCCTTCGGCTCCCGTCGCCCACTCGGCCAGTTTCATCTCCCGCCCCTGGGATTTACTCCCCGGTGCGCTTTTCCTGATCGCGGCCATATGCTTCCGTCAGAGGCTCCAGAGCAGCAAGAACAACAAGACCGAAGCAAGCCTTTACGATTATTCGCTCTTTGTCGTGGCATCGCTTAATGTGGTTTGCCACGTTTCCGCCGCTTTTTCGCGCCAGCTTTTCGATGGCCCGTTTTTTCTCGCGGAACTGAGCAAGACCTCCAGTTACGTCGTCATGCTCTCCGGCGCTTTGCTCGATCAGGCGCGCTTGTTTGACCAGGTTCGTTCCATGGCCGTCAGCGACCCGCTGACCGGCCTCGCCAACTATCGCCGTCTCATCAGTGTCCTCGAAGCCGAACTGGACCGCTCGCGCCGCACGCAGCGCCCCTTCAGCGTGGTCCTGCTGGACATGGACGGCCTGAAGACTATCAACGATCACTACGGCCACCTCACCGGAAGCCGCGCGATCGTTCGGCTTTCCAAGATTCTCCGCAGCCATTCCCGCGCCATTGATACGGCCGCGCGCTATGGCGGAGACGAGTTTGCTGTGGTGCTGCCGGAAGCCGGCCCGGACATGGCCAGCCGCGTGGTTTCCCGCATTCGGGAGCGGCTCGCGGCGGAAGTTGAGGTTCCCGCCCTTTCTGTCAGCGCCGGAGTTGCCGCATTTCCGGAGGATGGCGACACACCGGAAAAGCTCTTGGCGGCTGCCGATCGTGCGCTCTACGGCATGAAGCGCCATGGCGGCAGAAACAGCGTACAAAACTTGACGCGGATTGCCGCGTGCCTGTGAGGATGAATGCCGGTCAAGTCCAGCAGGCAGACGTTTCATTATCATCGCGTCGAACGCAGGATCACCATGGAGATTCCCGTTGTCCTCGACGGGCATCAACAGATGCCAGGTACAGAATCGACCTTTACGGAAAATGTGAGTGCGCGCGGAGCGCGGGTGGTGAGCACCCGGCGCTGGCAAGAAGGCGAACGGCTGACGATCGTGTCGCGCACCGGAGAGTTTCGCACTTCGGCCCGGGTAGCTTACTGCCAGCCATTGCAAAGCGACGGCTTTGCAGTCGGCTTGGAGTTCCTCGAGCCAAAAGGGCGATGGGTTGTTTAATCCCCAAGATAGCTTGACGTGAATCGGCGAGCGGATAGGAGGGAATACCTGGAACAGAGGAAGTCAGAAAACTAGCGCAAAAATTAAATTAGTGTGAAGCGCCGTGCGGAAGGAGAAGGAGCCGCTCGGCGCTTCACCTTTTTACGCGAACTTTCTTTGGCAGAACTTCAGGGTTTCCCGGCAAGCGCTTCCTCATAGACTCGCACTATCCCATTCACCATTCGCTCCGCCGAAAAATTGTCTTCCACACGCTTGCGGCCTTCTTCTCCCAATCTCTTCGCAAACTTCGCGTCGCTCAGGATTCTTAACGTGGCAGCGGTGATCTCCGGCACATTAGGGCCGGAAACCAACAGTCCGCTTTTCTCGTTCTCAATGATTTCGCCCAGCGCACCGCGGTCGAAGGCAATAGACGGAATTTCGTAAGACATGGCCGCAAGCAGCGAATTATTCAGCGCTTCGAAGAAGGAAGGCAGAAGAAAAACGTCGAGGGCCGCGTAGACTGTCTCGACATCCTTTACAAATCCTGGAAGCAGTACCGCATCCGTGAGGCTAAGTTTTCGCGTGAGTACTTCCAAATTGGAGCGGCACGGCCCATCGCCCGCTAGAAGCAACTTCGCTCCGGGCAGCTCTTTTCGCAGTTCCGCCAGCGAACGAATCAGCCATTCCTGGCCCTTGTCGGTTAGCAGAACGCCCACGCAACCAAGCAGTGGAGCGTCACCGGTAATTCCCCAGCGCGATCTTGCCTCGCGTTTCTGTTGCCCAGCAAATCGCGCCGGAATTTCCGCGCCTTCATAAACCACGGTTATTTTTCCCTGAGGTGCTCCTGAGTCCGCCGCTTGCTGGGCAACCCATTTTGAATTGGCGATGATTCGCGCTGCCGCTTCGTAGCGTGCGCGGGCTATGCGGCTGTTTCCGATGGGGTAGCCCACACGGCGCGAAATCAGAAAAGGAACGTGTTTTTGCGCGGCGGCCATCCAGGCCGCCGATACGGAATGCGCTTCGTTTGCGTGGATCAGATCAAAGCCGCCGCTTCGCACCAATTCTCGAACCTTCAGCGCCGAGGGAATGCGAAACAGCCCGCGCGAAACGAAATGAACACGAACGCCGTTCTGTTCTGCACGCTCACCCAGCGCCGAGCCATCGGCTGCCACGAGTTCCGCTTTGTGGCCGCGTTCCCGCAGCCCTTTCAGGATAAGCAGCGCCTGGTTTTGTCCACCACGCCACGCCGTCTCGAGATCAAACAGCAGCGGCTTCACGATTTCTCTCCACTCGCGCCCTGCTGCTGCACCGCTTCAACCAATTTGCCGAGCTTCGCATACTTTAACCGCACGGACCGCGCCGCCATTTGCGAAATCAGAGCTCCGCGATAGCCATCCAAAAACCCGCCGCGCAGAAAGTAGTTCTGAAACCAACTCCAGGGAGTCGCCAGCCACATTGCTCCCCGCCACTTCCGTTTTCCGGATGCAAACATCTGTTTCGCGGCAAGCGTGGTGTATCGCTCAACGTTGGCTTCGTGCTCTGCAAACGAACGCACCGTATAATGCAGCAAATCGCCGGCCAACCTTCCCGGCTGGCCTTCGAACTTCAGCGACTCGTGAATGATCCCCTTGAATGCTGCCGCATCTTTCCGGTATAGCCGCCGTTGAAAATCCGGGTACCAGCCGGAGTGCTTGATCCACG
Organism: Betaproteobacteria bacterium; assembly: GCA_903970165.1. Taxonomy (GTDB): domain Bacteria; phylum Acidobacteriota; class Terriglobia; order Acidiferrales; family UBA7541; genus Acidiferrum. The sequence continues at coordinate 52,783 of CAJCHZ010000072.1, read as the reverse complement.
CTCCCAAATACCACGTCTTTCGCGCCATTTCGTAAACCGCAAATTCCGCGTTGTGCCTTTTCCAATCCAGCAGGGAACTCTGTAGCGCGCTGCTCAGCTCTTCGTCGGCGTCCATCGAAAAAATCCAGTCATTCTGCGCACGCTCCGCGGCAAAGTTTTTTTGTTCGGAATAATTAGTCCACGCCCGCTCCAGGAAAACCGCTCCATGTTCGCGGGCGATCTCCGCCGTCCGGTCGGTGCTTCCGGAATCTACCACGACGATTTCATCGGCAATTCCAGCGAGCGAAGCCAAAGCGCGGGGAAGATTGTGTTCTTCATTGAGCGTAATCAGGCAGGCGGAGAGGCGATTCATCGGGTGCGGGCGCAGTAAACCACAGTCGGCAGTATCTTACACTCACCCTCCCCAAGGCCTGGCGGTAATTTAGACAAGAACGAAACAAAACCGCGCAAGCTGCGCGTCACTTTTTCTGGAAGCTGACTCGAATCATGCTTTCGCCGATCCGGAACTCCGAACCGTCCTGCAACATGGCTGCTCGCACGCGCTCTTCCTCATAAAACGTTCCGTTCGTCGAATCAAGATCTTTCAAATTGATGAACGTATCGCGCACTTCCAGCAGGCAGTGATGCCGCGAAATCTCAGGGTCATTCAGTGGGATATCGGCACCCTTCCGCCCAATCACCACGCGAGGCTGCATGAGGCGAAAAACTTCTCCTGCGGCGGGCCCTGCGGTAATCGCAATTACAAACACGCCATTCGATGGCAGCTTCAGGCCATCGTCTGCCGGTGGCAGCTTCAAATTCGACGTGGAAGCATCCGCGCGCGCAAACGAGGGCAGCGGGCTAATCACCACGGTCTGGTCGGCGCGCCGCTTGACCTCGACGACCGTGGTCTTGCCGCACTTCGAGCACTTGAACTGCACCTTGGGATGTACCGTGGAGTCGGCATCCTTGAGCTTATGCTCGGTCCCGCAATGGGTACACGCAGCCTGCATCACTTAAATCTAACACTCGGGGACGTGTGGGGGTTGCGGACAATTCCGACGCATGCTGCAAGGGTAAAATTGCCCGTTTCCTGTGCCTTTCCGCCCTCGCCGGCAGTCCTGCTGCCCTGTTGTTGTGCTACGATTAAGGATTCCAATCCAGTCAGGAGAGCCTTTGTGGCGGAACATATTTCGCGCAGGGAATTGAAGCAGGACAAAATTCACGACGCCATCGAGCATGGCGCCGAAGCCGTTTTTTCGCACACGACGGTTCTAGCTATCGGGATTCTGACCGTTGTGCTTGTCGCCGTAGGCTATTTCGGCTGGCGTTTTTATACCGACCGCCAGACGGTGCAGGCCACCGCGGTGATGGATGTGGCCATGAAAGCGTATTCTGGCCGGGTTGGCTCAACGCCCGATCCCGCTGACCCCACCGAAACTCTTTATCCCACGGATACCGCGCGTGCCGAAGACGCCGTGCAAAAATTTTCCGCCGTTGCGACGAAATATCCCCGCACGAATCCCGGCCGGCTTGCTGCCTACTACGCCGCACTGTGCTATGAAGATCTCGAGCGCCATAATCAGGCGCTTGAGGAATTGAAGAAGATCAGCTCCGGCAGCGACAAAGAGCTGGTTGCCATGGCGCAGTATCAGATAGGCGTGATTTACGAGCGCACCGGCAAGCCCGCCGATGCCGTCAAAGTGTTTCGTGACTTGTCGGAGCATGCTTCCGTTTTCGTGCCGCGTCCCCTTGCTCTTTTCGAACTGGCCAGCGTGCTACGCCAGACGAATCCCACGGAAGCCGTAAGCGTCTATCAGCAGCTGAAAAAAGAATTTCCGAATACCGCGGTTTCGGATGAAGCGGAACGCGCCCTGCAAACGCTGCCCGCGCCCAAGTCCTGAATTTTAGATTGCGGGAGCTTGTTCGCTGAGCTTTGTTCCAGCTTTTGGACGCGGCAACTGGCAAGAGCGTGCGCCTTTGATAGAAAGAACTTAGTCAGTTGTAGGACATTCTTGCCTGTCCAAAAAAAGTTTGTGAGCAATCAGGAGTACAGACAGGGCATAGTGTCCGTTCTCGGAGCCGCTCATCGAACCACTTCCAACAAGCGCGCCGTGGGCGATGCGCGTGGAACTCTCACGCGGCCGCCGCTATCCTGAGCCAGAGCATCCCTACCGCAATGAATACGCGCGCGACCGCGACCGCATCATTCATTCCCGCGCCTTCCGCCGCCTCGAATCCAAGACGCAGGTCTTCACCATCCGGTATTCCGACCACTTTCGCAACCGGCTCACGCACACGCTCGAGGTTTCGCAGATAGCCCGCACCGTAGCCGCGGCTCTCGGCCTCAATACCGATCTCGCTGAAACTCTCGCGCTCGCGCACGACATCGGTCACCCGCCTTTCGGCCACGCCGGCGAAAAAAAACTCGACGAACTAATGCGCCCGCACGGCTCGCGTTTCAATCACAATCTTCAGGCGCTTCGCATCGTCGAACAATTTGAAAGTCCCTATCTCGATTTTCCCGGCTTGAATCTCACCTTTGAGGTGCGCGAGGGGATCGTCAAGCACTCTCACGATTACACCGCCTCCGAGGTTCCTCATCTGACCGAATATCTCCTCGATCTTCGTCCACCTCTCGAAAGTCAGTTGATCGATTTGGTTGATGAGATTGCCTACAATACTGCCGATCTCGACGATGCTCTCGAAGCGGAACTCCTCGACATGGATACTCTTCGAAAGGAAGTGCCCCTTTTTGCTGAAATCTACGCGAAAGTCGAATCCTGCTATCCTGCGGCGCGCGAAAAACTTAAATTCAATGAAGCACTCCGTAACACCGTAAATTTTCTCGCCAGCGACCTACTTTTCCGTACCAACGTCAAAGTTCAAAATTCTGGGATCTCTTCTCTCGATGACATCCGGAATACACCCAATCGCCTGGCGGCTTTTAGCGAGACTGCCGCGCAGGCCAATGCGTCCCTCAAGCGCTTCCTCTTCCAGAATATTTACAACGACCCAGCCATCACCGAAGACCGCGACCGCTCCGTCCGCTGTCTCGAAGAACTCTTCGCCTTTTACCTTGATTCGCCCGGTTCCATGCCCGCCTCTCACGAAGAATCCACCCGCACCGAGGCGCGCCATCTTGTCGTATGCGACTACATCGCCGGAATGACCGACCAATTCCTGTTGCGCAAGCATCAGGAGCATTTCGGCACCACCTCCGCTTCGGCAACTTAAAAGATTTTAGAATCTCGCCGCATCAAGGAGCGAACGCCACTCTCAATCCATGGATACAAAACACTTCGACATGCTCATCGCCATGTACGGCCGTGCTCCGATCAACGAATACTTTCAGCCTCGCCTGCGTATTCCAGAAGCAGGCCGTGCCGAAATTGACCTGCCGGTTCGCGAAGAGTTTCATCATGCGGCTCAAGCGATTCACGGCGCGGTCTATTTCAAGGCGCTCGACGACGCAACTTTTTTTGCCGTCCAATCCCTTGTTACGGATTTCTTCGTGGTCACTTCCTCGTTCCAGCTCTATTTCTTGCGGCCCGTTTCCGATGGTCAGCTCCTGGCGCGCGGCCAGGTCGTCAGCCGCTCGAAGCGCCTCTACATTGCCGAAGGCGTTCTCCTCGACAGCCGCGGCAAAGAAGTGGCCCGCGGAAGTGGCACGTTCATGCCAAGCTCCATCCAACTCGGCCCAGACCTGGGCTATCGCTGAGCGTTGTGTGGAGTGCGGGAGCTCTGCTCGAGCACTTGCCGGCCGAGCATCAGCAAAAACTAGCCGAAGGATTGCACGGTCTTGTCTCGCGGACGCTGTTCTAATTCCGTCTAGTCAGGACCGCCTGTGATAACCTTAGCCAACTGCAAACCACGAAAACGCCAAACCGCATGACGCCCGGCTCACCCACTTTCCCCGTGTTGCGATGGTTTAGTCTTCTATGGATGATCGTCTGGCTTCCCGCGTATTTCCGCGTATGGGGATGGTCCAATCTGCTGCATCTATGCGACGTCGCGGTGATCCTGTCCTTCGTAGGAATCTGGCTCGCGAATCCGCTTCTGCTTTCGAGTCAGGCCGTCAGTTCCGTTGCGGCGGGCATCCTCTGGGTTTCGGACGTTGGCTGGCGGCTCGCAACAGGCCGCTTTCTCATTGGCGGCGCGGATTATATGTGGGACGCGCGCTACCCGCTCTGGGTGCGTCTTCTTTCCACATTTCACCTTGGACTGCCACTTGTCCTTCTTTGGACCCTTCGGAAAGTTGGCTACGACAAACGCGCGTTAGGCCTGCAGGCCGCAATCGCTGCAATTCTACTGATCATCTCGCGCTTCTTCGCCGAAGATCTCAACATGAACTACGCCTTCCGCGATCCCGTCTTCCATCGTGCTTGGGGACCCGCAGTGGCCCATCTCGCCTTCATATTCATGGTGATTGTCGCTGCCATTTACTGGCCCACACACCTGTTGCTGGCCCGGTTGTTTCGCGCGCCGGTCATCCAGTCATAAGGAATGAGGTGTTCTGAGAATTTGCGCCTCGCGAAATCTCTCAGCGCCGCCAGAAGCGTTCGTGCGTCAAGTGCGCACAATATTCCCTTGTCCCAGCGGCCGCTGCCGCGCCGGGTCGTGCTGCGCCCACCACTCGCGCCACGCGTCGGCATCATTCCCAATCGGCGAACCCGTGATGATGCGAAGCGTTCCGTAGATCAGTCCCCGTGTCGTAGCATTCAGCGAGTCGTCGTCGGCAAAATTGAGCAAGAGCGGCACGGCAGCCAGTCGCTCTTCCCGCGTCAACATGCCAGCCTCGCCAAGGCTGTTCGCGGCGCGTTCGCGTACGCGCGGCGAAGGATCATGCGTCAATGCCTCTAGCAGCGGGTCAATCGTTGCATCGTTCCCCAGCATGGCCAGGCCTTCGACTGCCCAGTAGCGTGTGTGTTCGTTTCGATCCTGCGAATATTTCAGCAGGTTGCTCAGCACTTTATCAGGCTCGACGCCGCGATTCCCCAAGGAACCCAGGCGCCACAAAGCCATTCCTCGCGCAGATGGATCATTCCGCAACTGCCGCAGCAGCCGTTCCACGCTTTCCGGCGATTTGCTCAAATTATTCGCCGCGAGATCGACGTCCACCGCCGCCGTGCGCACGCGAAGGTCGCGTGAGTTGAGCGCGGCGAGAACCAGGTCGAACAGCTGGTCCGTATTTTTCAGTCGGCCGCGCCATCCGTCGACATTCTGACGCAGCAAGTTGAGCGCAGCCTCGTCCTTCTGGATCGCAAGTTGTAGCAGCTTCTCCGCCTGCTGCTGTGTTGGAAGCCGTTGTATCGCCGCATCCGTTCCTTTTTCTTCCGCGGCCGTTCGCACCGGCGATACGCTCAGCGCAGGGGTTCTCTTTTGCGCATCCATGGCAAACGGGGAAGCCTGCATCGTCGTGCGTGCCGTTTCAAAACCAGCCGCAAGAGAAACGCTGCCCAGCGCCACCAGGGCTGCCGTCCAGCGGATTCCGCGTTTCCAGGCGTCGCGCGTTTTCTCCGCGCCGAAGCCGTTCTTTTCTCCCGGGAAATCCTTATTTTGCTGCTGATTCATGCGCTGTGGCCCACCAGGCGCGGGCGCGCGAAGCGCGCCGTCTGCCGTGAGCCAAACTAAGCTTTGCCATGGGAAGTGGCTATGGTACGCAAGTGCAGCGACCCTTCCTGGGCCGTATAACTTCTTCAGTTTCAGTTAGTTCAGGGAGTTACTGATAGGCGCCGAGCATCCCTCTCCGTACCAACGGACAGGTGCATTCTGCTCCTCAAAAAGTGTGATCCCTACCTCGCTTATGGCCACTTGGCAAGCGCAAGGCGCACTTCCGGCCTCGCGCGCGGAATACTTTCTAAGGAGTTGTCTGCGTGGTCGCAACGGTCGTCTGTTTCTGACGGAAATCAAACTGCAGCCGCCATTCGCTCGCGACACTTCTGCCATTCAATTCTGGCGGCGAGAAGACCCATTTCCTTGCCGCTTGCAAGGCGAGGTCCGCGAAAAATTTGCTGGGCCCGGGTGAATCCAGCGCTGCATCCGAAACAGCCCCAGACGGATCCACGTGCACTTTCACGCTCACGCGTACTTTTCCTTGTATGGTGTTGCGCGCTTTCTGCGAAATATCAGGCAGTACCTGATCCAGGACTTCGCCCTTCGCGGAACCGCTTGTGGGCACTGCCGATTTTGCCGTATTCCCCGGCGCAACAGCATTTGTCGGAGCAGGCGGAGTTGCGGAAGGCTGCGCTGTTGCCGTGGTGCTGCTGACCGGCTCGACCTTTGTTGGTTCGACCTTTGCCGATTCGAGCTTCTCCATGTCGCTCTTGGGCAGAGAAGCATTCCCTGGATCTGTTCCTAACTTAGTCTGTGTCTCTGCCCGGTCCTTGTTCTTTGCCGTCGATGGCCCAGATTTCGCATTCGGCGAATCCGAATGCGCAGCAACCGCCGAGTTCGCGGATTTCGCCCCTGTTGCGCTTGATTCCGCTCCAGACGCCGCGGCGGCTGACGATGGGTTTGCCGAGCGATGTACGAAAAGTCTCGGAACCGCAAGGAAAGCCGCCACCACCAGCGCTCCGACAATGAGCGGCACCATGTACCGCGGCCTAGGTCTCGCTTCTCTATAATGATTCGGCGGATGGGGACTTGGCATGGGTTTCATGGCGGGCCGAGGAGGCACTGCCTGCGAAATAATCGTTTTTGGCGCCACGGGCGCGAGGGGAGGCGGTGGCAGCGGAGCCGCAACCGCCGTTGCGCTCGCCGGCGCGCCGGCTGCTGCAGCCGAAGCCAATGGTGCACGCACACTCAGCCGCGCGGAAATGTCGGCTATGCCGATCCTCTTCCGCGGATCCACACGCAAACATTGCCGCGCAATTTCCAAAAAAGGCGAAGACAGAGTCGCAGGAACGACGGGTTCCACGTGTGGCCCAGGTTGCCATTCCGGCAAACGCTGCGTCAGCACCTCCACCAGAGTTGTGCCCAGGGCCCACACATCACCAGCCGGCGACAACATTCCGCTGATGGCTTCCGGCGCAACGTATGCACCCGCCTTTCGATGAAAAGCCGGGGCTTGTCCCGCACCACAAATCGCATCGCTAGAGAGTTTTAACTTGTCACCGATCGCCAGGATGTTGGCGGGCTTGACGTCTCCATGTACAAATCCTCTTCCGTGTAGAAATTCCAGCGCATCCAACACCGGTCCGAGCATCTCTCGCGTTTCATCAGCCGCCAGCGCCCGCTCCGGCAGAATCTGCGACAGGTTTTCCTCGGCGTACTCCATCACCAGAAACAGCAGATCGTTGCCCTCCATCTGGCACCGCCCGCCGTCCAGTAATTTCAATAAATTGGGATGAGAGAGTCCTGCGGCGGCCTCCCACTGCGAGATTTGCAGGTTGGCTGTCGCGGGGTCCGCAGGCACAAGTTTGATCGCCGCTTTTTGTTTTTCGCCTTCGCCGTGCTCTGTAAGGAACACCGCGCTATGGTCCGAGCCGCCAAGGAACTGCCGCAACGGGAACCTTCCGTCAACGATTTGGCCTTCCCACCGTTTTGTGGTCTCGGTCACGTAGCACCTCCGCCAGACCGCTCAATTTGCACAAGTCATGGCAATTCTCCCAAGGAAGGGAAGAGGCTGGAGAACTACATACTACCAATACTGCCTGACCTTTCAACTGCACTTCAGACCAGTAGTTTTTTGCGATTCCAATCAGATACTCTCGGTGAGTCGACAGGTCTCCATTCCCAGCTTTGGGAGAGTAACCGTGTTCTGCGACCGTTGTGGCCTTAACTTTCTGCCCAAACAATCCGTATGCAGCCGGTGCAAGCGCGTGCCCACGCGCTACTGGTTTCAGTTGATGAGCCTGGTCACCCTGTTGGTAGCGGTGGCGTGCAATGGACTCGTGGCCCTATTGCTACTTCCTCGCTACGCCAATATGCACAACTCCAAATTTATTTTTCGCGCGTGGTGGTGGTTCGACCAAAAAGCTGCTCTCTACGGATGGGTTCTTTTTGCTGTAGCCCTTCTCGCCTGGGATTACTTTGTTTGGAAAGAAGCCCGCCCTAAAATCAAAGGCTGGTTCACGCGTAAGCTGCTGACGCTTTCTCTCGCAGCAGGCGTTGCTCCTATGATTCCCTGGTGGATCCCCGCGGGCCAACCCCCTGGCGAATTTCTATCCATGATCAGCAAGTATCCCGGCCTGCCCGCGATTCTCGCGTGGGGGGTCGTCCTGGTCGTCTCCGTGCTCCTATGCATTGACGCGGAGTCCCGGGACTATTTGCTCGGCCATGGCCGCATTCTCAGTCTAGTTAGTACCGCGGCGCTCTTCCTAGTCCTCTCCATGACCATCGTTGGATGGTCCATGAGCCTCTGAGAACGAGCGTTCTCGGAACGGCGACCTCACATAAACCATTTATAATCAACACGTATGAGCCAGTTCGAGTAAGTACTGCCTTTTCCATTTCTTAGACCGCGCGGGGCCCCCTCCGTTTTTGTAAGTGTTGCATTTAAAGGAGTTCATCGATCAGAGGCCTGCGGAAATTCGAGGAGTTGTCTGTGTCAAAGAGTGGCACGATGTGTCGTGCTACCGAAATCTTCCTGGAGACGCACACGCGCCAGGATTACGGTCCACGGAGACGGACCTTAGCTGCCCCGCGACATGGCTAGAAAAAGCGTCATGTATCGCTTGAGCTTCTGAGTGATCAGGAAGTTTTCCTTCACATGCTTGTGACCATGCTCTCCCAGTTTCGCCGCAATTTCCGGATGGGACAACAGGAAGCGTATCTGGTAAGCGGTCCCTTCGACGGAGTGCGCCAAAAGTCCCGTGTGTTTGTGAATGACTTGCACGGGAATGCCGCCCACCGCCGAAGCCACCACCGGTTTCTTTTTCCAGAGCGCCTCGGAAACGGTCAGCCCGAATCCTTCTCGAAGGCTTTTTTGAATCACAATGGTGGAGGCGCGTTGTAGCGCATTGACCTCCAGCGGAGCCCACGCCGGCAGCTCAATAACATGAATGTCCGGGTCACCGTCCGCTTCGCGCAGCACTTCCTGCAGAACTACCGCCCCTTCCGGGTCATCCGAGGCGCTGCCGCCAGCCAGCACCACTTGGCAATCGAAATATCGCTTTACAATACGATAGGCGCGAATGACTCCGACAGGGTCTTTGAGCCGGTCGAACCTGGAAATCTGCGTGAGGATGGGGCGGTGCGGATCGATCCGGTAATGCGCGAGCGTCTGAGCGATGAAGTTGGCGTCCAAGTCGCGGTTCTTCTCGGAAAGAGGATCAATCGCGGGGTAAAAGAGATACTGAGGGATGGGCAAATTACGTGAAAATTCCGGCGAGGAAAACATCGCCGCTTCATAGCGGGCCACGAATTTATCCAAGAAATTCCAGACCACGCCGTTGGGGTGAGACAGGTCAATGTGGCATCGCCAGGCCCAATGATTCCCGCCATTCGGGCGTCCATCAATCAGGGCCGCAGGCTGCGGATCATGGATGATCATGAATTCCGCGTCCAGCGGAAGCCGCGCACGGTTCCTCTCGTTGCAGGCCAGGAAAATCTCGAAGTCCTTTGGGTCCGGATGATAGGGCGCACCATGCAGCGCGTTGTGAAAAGATTTCGTCACATTGTAAAAATCATCGCCGCCGGTCATCACGTCCCATCGCATGTCCAGTTCAAGTTCCTCGGCAAGCGGCAACAGGCGGTTCAGAATCTCAGCTACTCCGCCTCCCACCGCAGTCGAGTTGATCATCTCGATGCTGCGTCCACGCAATGGTTTTGCAAGAACTCGAAGCTCGTCGATCTCCTCTTCGCCGAGCAGCGCTGCGTAGTCATGCAGCGGGATCCTGGTGGCAATCGCTACTTCGCTCATGCTTTTCTCCTCTCGCGATCAATCAGGCGCAGCATTTCGTCGCGCGCGCTGTCGAGGGTGTTCGTGTAAATGTCGATGTGATTGACTTCGTCAGCCAGCGTTTCGAGGCCGAGTCCATCCGCCAGCCAGTGGGAAAAGTCATTCGTTTGCAGCTGCAGGCGCATCCGCGAGGAAATGAAGTGAAAGTAAAAGGAGGCATGACTCAGATGCGAGATGCCCTCGCGAAATTCGTCCAGGGTTGCTGCGGGGAGTCCAAACGGCAGCCTGACTTCGACGCTTTCGCAAAAGTAGAAGCGTTCCAGGGCCTCCTGGCTGGCGAATGCTTTATGGGAATCGCAGTAATCGCCAACAACGCGGCACAGGTCTTCCCGGAGCGCCGCAATCGAAACGTAATCCCGGACGTCCATCGCCGCGAGCTGTTCGGCCAGATCTTCGCGATTGGCATCCGCGTGCGCCCACTGCGCGAAGTCGTTCGAGAATCCTTCCGTCAAAAAATGATGGCTGCCCAGCGTTTGAAAGGTGTGATGAAAGATGGAAGCATCGCTGCAATGTCGCATCCCGGAGCGGAGTTCCGTCAGCGTTCCCGCGGACTCATTTCCAATGCGCGTCAAGTGCGCAACCGTAAAAAACTCGAACGGTTTTTGTTCCGTATTCATGCGAGCATTTCCTCCTGTCGTCCCGTGGCGCCGCGCAGCGAAATTTGCGGAGCCTCGGCGCGCTCTGGCGCATCAATGCGAATCTCAGTCAGGTCCGAAAGCAGGTGGGCAGCCCACCGATAGACGTTGTGCTCCCGTACCGTTGCGCGCATTTGCTCCATGCGCTTTGCTTGCTCTTCTTCGGACATCTCCAGCGAGCGGTGAATCGCTTCCGCCACCTGTTGTACGTCATAGGGATTTACCAGCAGCGCGTCCGGCAGTTCGTGCGATGCACCTGCAAACGTGCTCAGGATAAGCGCCCCGCGCCGATCTTCACGCGCCGCGACGAATTCTTTCGCCACGAGGTTCATGCCATCGTGCAGAGAGGTCACGAGACACAGCGATGCGGCCCGGTAATAGCGCGAGATTTCCGCGTGCGAGTGATGTTTCTTCAAGAGGACGATGGGCTTCCAGCGCCCCGCCTGAAAGCGGGCGTTGATACGGTCTGCTTCCTCAATGACTTCATCCAGAAAAGTCTTGTACCGGCTGATTTCTGTGCGGCTTGGCGCCCCAATCTGTACAAAGGCAAAGCGGCGCTGGTAAGCCGGGTATAGTTCGAGGAAATGCTCAATGCCGCGAAAACGCTCGATGATCCCCTTGGTGTAATCCACGCGGTCGACACCAACGCCAAGAAGGCTAGCCTCGATGCCGAGTTCACTGCAAAGAGCCGCGCGCTCTTCTCCTGCATTGCGCGGCGTTTCGTTCGCAGCATGCCCGTTTTCCGGGAACGCCACGCTGATCGGATAGGGGCGTACTCGCGTCACGTGCCCCTGCCGGTTGACCGCAAAGCGGTCCCACTCGGTCAGCGCTTCCAGCGCGCGGTCCACCGTCTCGAGAAAATTGTTGCCGTGCGACTGAATATGAAAGCCGATTAGGTCGGCGCCGAGAAGTCCGTCGACGAGTTCGCGCTGCCACGGACAAATCCCAAACACTTCCGCGTTGGGCCAGGGAATGTGCCAGAAAATCGCGACGCGCGCATCGGGTCGTGCATCCTTGATCATTCGCGGCAGCAGAGCGAAGTGATAATCCTGCGCCAGGAGGATCGGAGACTCCGTCCCTTCCATCTCCTGCAAGACCGCATCCGCAAACCGGCGATTCACGCGCTGGTAGTGGACCCAATCTTCGGGACGGAATACGGGCCGCGTGTGCGCGACGTGGCAGAGCGGCCATAGGCCTTCGTTGGCGAAGCCTTGGTAGTAACCTTTTTCTTCCTCGTCGCTCAGCCACACGCGCCGCAACGTATAGCTCGGATGGTCCGGCGGAACGCGCTGGTGGTCGTTTGCATCGGAAGATTCGCGGTCCGCGTTTCCGGAGCCATGGGCGATCCATGTGCCGTCGCAAGCTACCAGCACTGGCTCAATCGCGGTCACCACGCCACTCGCCGGGACGATGACCCCGACGGAATGATCCTTATCGTTGTAGACATTCAGATAAGGCTCGCGGTTCGACACGACAAACAGCGGCTTGTCGTGCAGTTTGCTTCGCAGGCTGACGCGCAGCCGTTCGGCTGTCCAGACGGATGCATTGGTATCGCGTAACCGCGCTTCCTCTTCCGCCGTGGCTCGAGCCGCGTTCAGATCCTGCGCAAGGTGCGTTACTTCCTGGTGCAACTGATCGAAGATTTCTCCCGGCGGCGCCATTGGCGGAGCCTGCGTCTCTCCGGTTCGCAAACTTTGCAGCCACTTCGCCGTAAGCGCCAGCGGAGTCGTCAAGTTCCACCGCACCAGAACTATCGCCAGACCGCTGATAAGAGCCGTTTGGATTAACGCCGTAAACAGCGCGTCGCGCAGCGTGTGCCGCACCTCCGTGTCGATATAACTTGTGTCGTGAAAGAGCGCGAGCGTCCCAGCGGCTTGTCCGTCGTGATGAAGCGGCAACGCAAAGATGTGCATGGGGTCGGGAGTCTTATCATCCGACCCCGCGGATGCGGGGATGGCCGTAAATTCGCCATACGCCGCATCCTGCCGTGCTGCGCGCGTTGCAGCGGCCGGGCGTAATTGAAACCCTTCACGAAGCCCGGCGGTAATCGCGATGGCGTTGCCATCGGTGTCGTAAACCGCAACGCCCCTCAAATGTTCTCGCTGTCCAAAACGGGCCACAAGCCGTTGCAGATTCTTATTCGGCCCATGGTCCAGCAGGGGTTCGACGTTTTCCTGGAGACTTTCTCCAAGAATTTCCGAGCGCCGCGAAAGATCGTTGCGCAGGTTGCGTTTTTCCGTGCGCACCTGGTATCCCGCAAACAAGAGGGACACCACCACCACGCTGACGATCAAGGGCAGGATAATCTTCAGTGTCGTGCGCATCCCTAGTCCTCAGGAGAATAGAGCGAGCCATTCCGCCCGGAGGCTGGGCCGGGTTGTTAAACAGATTGAGGCGACGCCAGCAGGAATACAATACGGGTTAATACCCAGAGGACGGGGTCACGACGACGTGGACGGCGATATTCTGGCCGCTGTCCGAGCGATACTCGACCATAGCTTGCGCTCCAACCGTCAGCTTGCCTTCCACTTTTGTTTTGTCATCCACGAGGAACTGTACGGTCTTCGACGCCTGATCGTCCTTGGAAGACGTGCTGAGTTCGAAAGCGGCATCGCCTACCGAAGCGATCTTTCCGCTAACGGATTGATTTTCCGTCGCGGGGCTGCGGTAACCTCCCTCGGCCGGGAGGGGTTGTGCAAAAACGGCCAATGTGAAGCAAGCCATAAATAAGGTCGCCAAAGAAAGAATGGTCCGGAATTTCATGGGTCTCCTCCGATTTTTATTTCGACCGGGAATCTAGGGAAGGGCACGACATAAGCCAAACTCGGGCAATCTCGCGACCTCTGTGTAAGTTGCTTTATCTCAGTAAGATATGCGCTGTGGCAGTGAAGCCATCTGAAATCCGGGCGTTCGTGTTTCCGTGCAATTCTTGCGTACCCAACGATGTGGCTACTCGCGCTTCTACAGGGTTTTACCGATGCCCGGGTACTAGAGCTACCTCTTGCAAACCAGGCAGCAAATTTGTCAGAATCCCCGCCGGTTCCTTGACTTGCTGGGCGCGCGACTCAATAATGTTAAAGCATGAGTGTTAGCGCCGGAGGCGTTCAAGACGTGTTCCTCGATGTAAAAGAGCTTGCGGTACGGAAGCTGCGCATCCGGAAGAGCTTTGCTCCGGGCAGCATCGACTTCCAATCGTTCGAAGTGAAACAGGCCGCGCCCCTGGAGGTGACGGCCACTGCGGAACTGCTCGAAGGCCAGATTCGGATTGAGGGCCAGCTGGAAACCAAGATTGAGATGGTCTGCGCGCGCTGCCTCGAACCGATTATCGAGGATGTGAACCGCTCTTTCGACCTGTTTTACGCGCCTCTCCCCAAGGGCGCCAAGCCGAAAGAAGACCGTTTGAAGGATGACGACACCGAGATTGCTTTTTTTGAAGGCGATGGCCTCTTTTTGGCGGATGTGCTTAGAGAGCAGGTGCTACTTGCTCTTCCGCTGAAGGTCATTTGCCAGAGCGATTGCCGCGGACTGTGTCCGAACTGCGGTGCTAACCTGAACCACGAGGAGTGCCGCTGTGAGACCCACGCGACAGACCCGCGTTTGGCTCCCCTCGCGCGCCTGAAGCAGGACTGGCTGAAAAAACAATAGTTTTCAGGGCCAAAAGCCCTTAGAATCCGCCCACTGGGGCGGGAACGAGGAGTATTACTATGCCTAACCCAAAAAGACGGCATTCGAAGCGACGGACGAGTACACGGCGAGCCCACGATTTTCTGGTCAAGCCGGCGCTCGGCGAATGCCCGAATTGCCACGAGACGAAGCAGCCGCATCAGGTTTGTCCCCATTGCGGCTACTACAAAGGCCGCGCTGTGCAAGACAAGTCAGCCTGACGCTGCGCAGTTTCTTCCCGTTTTTTTTCTGGAAGTAGCGGTCAGATAATCCGATGATCACTATCGCTGTGGACGCCATGGGCGGTGACAACGCGCCCCGCCCCGAGGTCGAAGGCAGTGTTATGGCTGCCCGGGAGTTGGGTGTTCGCGTGATGCTTGTTGGGCCGCCGAATGTGGTGCGCGCGGAGCTGGCCAAACATGCGGCGCCGAACTTGCCGATCGAGATTGTTCCGGCAAGCGAAGTGATTACCATGCACGACCATCCGGCGCAGGCGTTTCGGCGGAAGAAAGACAGCTCAGTGCATGTCGCTACGCGTTTGGTACGCGAGGCCAAAGCGGACGGGCTGGTCAGTGCGGGCAACACGGGCGCCGTGATGACTGTTGCGAGATTTTTGCTTGGCACTTTGGAATCGGTGGATCGCGTGGCACTCGCGGCGCCTTTTCCGAACGCGAAGGGCGGCGTCTCCGTGCTGCTGGATGTCGGAGCCAACGTGGATTCGAAGCCCGAACATCTGGTGCAGTTCGCGGTGATGGGTGAGATTTATTACCGCGCGACGTTTGGCAACCGCAAGCCGCGCGTGGGCCTTTTGTCGGTGGGAGAAGAAGAGATCAAGGGGAATGAGCTGACGCGCGAGGTTTACACGCGTCTGAAGAAACTTCCAGTGCATTTTGTGGGCAACGTGGAAGGCGGGGATCTTTTCTCTGGGGATGTGGATGTGATTGTTAGCGACGGTTTTGTCGGCAACATCGCGTTGAAAATCTGCGAGGGGCTGGCGGTCCAGATTTTCGGCTTGCTGAAGAAATCCATTCAGAGCTCGCTGGCATCGCAGGTAGGGTTTCTGTTTTCCCGCGGAGCCTTGAAGGGTTTGAAGAAGACCATTGATTACACGGAGCAAGGTGGCGCGCCGCTGTTGGGTGTTCGCGGCGTTTGCGTTATTGGGCATGGACGCTCGAATGCCAAAGCAGTGAAGAACGCGATTCGCGTGGCCGCGGGCCTGTCTCGCGCGCGTATCAACGAAAAAATCGAACAGGAGCTCTCGGCCGCGAGCGCAATCGCATGACGGCTCAGAAGAGGAATTAACGATGGGCAAAGTCGCATTCGTATTTCCGGGACAGGCTTCACAATATCCCGGCATGGGCAAGGAGCTGGCAGAGAAGCATCCGTCGGCGCGCGCGGTTTTTGATGAGGCCGACAAGGCTCTCGGCTTTTCCATCTCCAGGATTTGTTTCGAAGGTACCGAGGACGAACTCAAGCTCACGGCCAACACGCAGCCGGCCATCCTTACCGTCTCTGTTGCTGTTTATCGCGTACTGGCGGAGAACGGCTTGAATCCCGATTTTGTTGCCGGCCACAGCCTTGGCGAATACTCGGCTCTGGTGGCGGTTGGCGCGCTGAAGTTTTCTGATGCGGTGCAACTCGTTCGCAAGCGCGGCACCTATATGCAGGAGGCCGTGCCCGCGGGAGTAGGTGCGATGGCGGCCATCATGGGGTTGTCGCCTGCTGTTGTGGCCGACGCCTGCAAGCGCGCTTCCGAGGGCGAAATCTGCTCGGCTGCCAATCTCAATTCGCCCGAGCAGACCGTCATTTCGGGCCACGCTGGCGCGGTAAAGCGCGCGGTCGAAATTGCGTCGCAGCTCGGCGCCAAGCGGGCGGTCATCCTTCCCGTTTCCGCGCCATTTCATTCCGCGCTAATGACTCCCGCGCAGGAACGACTTACCGAGGATCTGAAGAAGATCTCCTTTACAAATTTAAGCGTTCCCCTGGTGACCAACGTCGACGCCGACACTATCTCCACCGGCGACGAAGCCCGCGAAGCGCTGGTTCGCCAGGTCACCATGCCTGTGCGCTGGGAAGAATCCGTCCGCATGTTGATTGATGAGGGCGTGAACACGTTTGTGGAAGTCGGGCCGAGCCGCGTCCTTACGGGGCTTTTGCGCCAGATCGAGCGTTCGGTGGCTACCTTGAATGTGGAAGACGAAAAGAGTTTGGCTGCCACGGTAGAAAAGATCGCAGGGGCGAGATCGGACGCGGCCTGACAGTGCACAGACGGAAGTCTGTGCCACTGTGATGATGCACCGGTAGGGAGCAGCAGGATGGAATGATCGGGGATTAACGATTCATGTTCAGCCTAAAAGACAAAGTGGCTTTACTCACCGGCGCCTCGCAAGGCATAGGCCGCGAAACCGCGCTGGCCCTCGCCGAAGCAGGTGCAAAAGTAGCCGCGGCAGCCCGCAACGAGGAAAAACTCGCTACGCTGGTCAACGAAATCGTAAACGCAGGCGGCGATGCCATTGCGATTAAAATGGACGTGGCCGAACCCGAGCAAATCAAATCCGGCTTCAAGCAAGTCCTCGAAAAATACGGCCGCCTCGACATTCTGGTCAACAACGCCGCCATCACCCGCGACGGTCTGGCGCTGCGCATGAAGCAGGACGACTGGGACGCCGTTATCCGCACCAACCTGACCGGTGCACACCTCTGCACGCAGCAGGCTCTTTCGACGATGATGCGCGCTCGTGCGGGACGAATTATCAATATCGCCAGCGTGGTGGCGCAGATGGGCAATGCCGGGCAATCCAATTACGTCGCTGCGAAAGCTGGGCTGGTAGGACTGACGAAAGCCATTGCCATTGAGATTGCCTCGCGCAACATCACGGTCAACGCCGTGGCGCCGGGTTTCATCGCCACGCCTATGACTGATGTTCTCTCCCAGGATGTGAAGGCCACGCTGAAAGCACGCATCCCGCTAGGCCGTATGGGCACTTCGCGGGATGTTGCCGCGGCGATCGTTTTTCTGGCGAGCGACGAAGCCGCTTACATTACCGGCCACGTCCTCGACGTCAACGGCGGTCTTTATTTGGCATAATTTTTTCCGTTAGGTTTCGAAGGTCGAGATCCTGCGCGATGTACGCGTACTTTGCCGATGGCCGGAATGGAAGCATTTTCGCAAGACGCTAATAGAAGTAGGGAAAGTTGATGAGGAAAAGCTTAAAGAATTAGAGCTGACGATTGAGGCAGACCCCCTTGAATTAGTTGAGTTGATTAGGACAATGGAGCAAGCGTTTGGCGTTGAGTATGTCGAGAACCCGAAAAGTTGACCTTGCTGCAAGGGCTGACTAGAATGGGCAGGTTGCCTGATAGACGAATTAAGACACCATGGGGCGGTGTTTAAGCCGGTCGGATGTTATTGTACGTCTCAGCATAATAAGCGATAGCAAATCGCGGAGGATATGAATGGCCAGCGTGGAAGAACGCGTAAAACAAATTATCGTCGAGCAGCTCGGCGTGGATGAAGCCGAGGTGACGCCCACCGCATCCTTCGTGGATGACCTCGGCGCGGATTCGCTCGACCAGGTGGAATTGGTCATGGCGTTTGAGGAAGCCTTCGGGATCGAAGTTCCCGACGAAGACGCCGAAAAAATGACCACCGTAAAAGATGCGGTCGATTACATCGACAAGCACGCCAAGGGAAAGTAAGCCACGAATTTATCACCACAACAGGGAGCGTTAGAGAGTTGACTCGCCGCGTAGTCGTTACGGGTGTTGGATTGGTCTGTGCTCTGGGTATAGGCACGGAGGAAACCTGGCAAAACCTCCTCGCCGGGCAGAGCGGCATTGGTCCTGTCACTCAATTTGATACCACCGGCTTCGATTGCACGATTGCCGGTGAAATCAAGAATTTCGATCCTTTCCGCTGGATTGAGAAAAAAGAACTGAAGAAAATGGGCCGCTTCATTCAGGTGGCTCTCGCCGCGGCTGACTTCGCGGTGAAATCCGCGAGCTGGAAACCGGAAGACTCCGATCTGAACGAAGTCGGCGTCTACGTTTCTTCCGGCATCGGCGGATTCGACATCATCGAACGCGAGCACTGGAAATTGGTCCAGGGCGGTCCGGGAAAAATTTCGCCCTTTTTCATTCCATCGGCCATCGTCAATCTGGCTTCGGGCCACATCTCCATTCGTTACGGAGCCAAGGGGCCGAATTCCGCCACGGCCACGGCGTGCTCCGCTTCCGCTCACGCCATCGGCGATTCGTTCAAAATTATTGAGCGCGGCGCTGCCGACATGATGATTTGCGGCGGCACGGAAGCCACGATTACGCCAATGGGCATCGGCGGCTTCGCTTCGATGAAAGCGCTCTCTACGCGCAACGACGACCCCGGTCACGCAAGCCGCCCCTTCGACGCAGGCCGCGATGGCTTCGTCGTCGGCGAAGGCGCGGGAATTTTAATTCTCGAATCCCTTGAGCACGCGCAAAAGCGCAACGCCAACATCCTTGCCGAAATTGTTGGCTACGGCATGTCCGGCGATGCCTACCACATCACGCAACCAGCGTCTGACGGCGACGGCGCGTTCCGCGTGATGAAAGCTGCAATCAAGGACGCCAGGCTCAACCCAATAGACATCGGCTATGTCAACGCGCACGGCACCTCCACGCCGCTCGGCGACGTGATTGAAACGCGCGCGCTGAAGAGGGTCTTTGGCGAAAACGCGCACAAAGTTCCTGTTAGCTCCACGAAATCGATGACGGGCCATCTCCTGGGCGGCGCCGGCGGTCTTGAGGCGGGCATCAGCGTTCTCGCGCTGCGCGATCAAATTTTGCCGCCGACCATCAATCTCGAAACGCCCGATCCCGAGTGCGACCTCGACTACGTGCCTAACGTGGCCCGCAAAGCCGCCGTCGAATACGCCCTTTCCAACTCGTTCGGTTTCGGCGGCACAAATGCCGCTCTGATTTTCAAGCGCTGGTCAGGAAATTAAGCTCCCCATTTCTGAGCTGAAATTCTGGTCTGGGTTCTGGAAGTGGGGGTGCCCCACCCTGGGTTTGTAAGGGTGGGTCTTCGGATTAAATTTAAACTTCGACCATAATTTTGGGCAAGGACGAACTCCGTGAACATCATCGTCTGCATCAAACAGGTTCCCGCTAAAGACGCGCCTCTCTCGATCGCGGGAAACTGGATTAAAGAATCCGACATCGGCTTCGAAATGAACGAGCCCGATAGCTACGCCCTCGAAGAAGCGTTGCGGCTGAAGGAAAAGCATGGCGGCGAAGTGATTGCTCTGTCCATGGGCCCGGAACGGGTTAAGCAGACGATAAAAGAAGCCCTGGCCAAAGGCGCGGACCGCGCTATCCACATCGCCGACGACAATTTTGCGCAACAGGATCCGCTGGGCTCCGCCAAAGCGCTGGCCGCCGCAATCGGCAAAGAGAAGGCGGACCTGGTTCTGACCGGCCTGCAAAGCGACGACCACGGCTTCGGCCAGACCGGCGTCCTGTTGGCAGCGCTGCTCGATCGCCCTCACGCGACGATTATCATGGCCATCGAAGTCGACGGCGAGAGAATGAAGCTCAAGCGCGAACTCGAGGCTGGCTGGTTTCAGCATCTCGAATGTCCGCTCCCAGCCGTCCTTTCGATCCAATCCGGCATCAACAAAGTTCGCTACGCCACTTTAAAAGGCATCATGGCCGCCAAGAAAAAAGAAATTGCCACGATCACCCGCGAATCATTAGGGATCCAGCACGAGCCGACGCAAAAAATCGAAAAAATCTATGTCCCCACAAAAACGAAGAAAACAGAGTTTCTGACTGGCACTCCGAAGGAAGCAGCAACAAAACTGGTGGAAAAACTGAAATTCGAAGCGCGGGTCATCTAACATGAAAATCCTCGTCATCACCGAACTGCGCCAAGGCAAATGGAACAATGCCAGCTTTGAAACTTTGGCTGCCGCCCAGCAAATCGCTGCGGACACAGCAAGCACGATCGGCGCAGCGGTCATCGGCAAGAACGTCTCGGCATTTGGCGACGAACTCTCCACAAAAAACGTAGGCGAAGTCCTGCAAATAGAGCACGACCTGCTGGAAGCCTATACGCCAGACGCCTATTGCGTCGCTCTCGCGCAAGTCATTAGTTCAGCGAAGCCAGATCTCGTACTTTTCCCGCACACGTATCAAGTCCGGGATTTCGCACCCAAACTCGCCGCGTCTCTGGGGAAAGGCATGATCGGCGACTGCATCGGCTATCGCCATGAATCCGGCAAGCTCGTTTTTGTGCGGCAAATGTTCCAGGGCAAAACCGCCGCGGACGTCACTTTCCAGGGTAATGCTCCATGGTTCGCCTCATTTCAGTCCGGCGCGTTTCGCGCGGATCTGGTGGCCGCACATCCCGACGGTAAAGCGCCAATCAATAAAGTTGCCATCGATCTAAAATCTGAACAAATCCGAACCAAGCCCCTCGATCTTTTCAAAGAAGCCAAATCCGCCGTCGACCTCACGCAAGCCCCCATCATCGTCTCGATCGGCCGCGGCATCAAAGCCCCCGAAAATATTCCGCAAGCGGAAGCCCTCGCCAAAGCCATCGGCGGCGAAATCGCAGCCTCTCGCCCGATTTGTGACGAAGGTTGGCTCCCCATGGAGCGCCAAATCGGCAGCTCCGGCCAAACCGTCGCGCCAAAGCTTTATCTTGCGCTCGGCATCAGTGGCGCCATCCAGCACGTCGTCGGCATGAAAGGCGCGCGCACCATCGTCGCCATCAACAAAGACGCCAACGCCCCCATCTTCGAAATCGCCGATTATGGCGTAGTAGCCGACATCTTCGAAATCATGCCCGCCCTAACCGAAGCCCTGGAAAAATCCAAATCCTCCTAACCAACTCACCCGCATCCACATAGAGGGAATCCCTCTCCGTTTTCCCGGGCAGCGGGTCGGCTTCTGGTTTCCGCGTTCACCAAGCACTGGAGTGATGGCAGTAGCCGCCGCGCTTCGATTACCATGAACGCCATGCGCCCGTGCATGGATCAGGCCGCCTTTGAATGGATTCGAAGTCAGCGAGAAGAGCTTCTCGCCAGCGACAATCCGAGCTGGAAGGGCAACTTTGTGTCTCACTTGCTGCCAAAGACTTTCGAAGTGTACGCAAAGGTCTTGCAAAGTATTGAAGCAAACTACGAAAATATCGACAACCCTCTCGCGGAGCGCGAGATTGCCATTCTCAAGATCCCACCATTGTAAGAAGCTGCGGTCATTTGTCGAGAGTTTGAGGGAAGAACACCGAGGCTCCAGGATAAGGTGGGAAACGCTGGCTCATCGATTCGGCGTGCCGTTTAAGTCCGAGATATGCCATGAGTGGTTCCGAGTGAGTATGGAGGAACAGGCATGTTGGCCCCGATTCTTGTTCGGGCCGAGCGAGGGGAGCTTGAACCGCAAAGAATTAGCCGAACTGCTTTCTGTTCTCCGCCCTTTCACAGGTGGTCGGGATTGCTTCTTTCGTTTTGCTGAAATACCGTTCATTACTACAGATAAGCCGATTCTTTTCCGTGGTGTTCTCGGCGAGCTTCCGACTTTCCTCGCCGATGGGGAATATCAATTAACCCCAGAATATTTGTGGCCAGCCGACCGCAGTTGGTGCGTATGCAGCGACTATGACCTCGAGTTCACGATAGTGGCTGGCCCGAAGGAATTGGTCTCCGGCGTGTTGAATAACGCCACTCTGGAAGCTCTAGAAGTAACTCCACAAACGCGCATCGACAGTTATGCTCCGATGCCTAAATAAGCGCCCAGATTGGCGATCTCCCGCGTAGTTGGGTAAGCGGACATCGCGTAACGATTGATGCCTGAAGCAGAAAGGCGAACCACGTTACCGGAAACTTGGCTGCCCGGACTCCGAAGGCCTGGGAAATGGAAAAGCTCTGAGGTGTGCAATATTGAACAGACGCGATTTCCCTCTAGCGATAACGTCTCGCCATGAAACTCCTGAATGTTGTGTCGGCTCTAATCGTCGTTGTTGTTGCGGCGGTTTTGAGTTTCAAAAGAGGGATGATTTTTCTTCCATAAATCATCCGGTCAACCGCCGACTGTTCATTCACGCTCTTATGCGTGGTTCATCAGTATGAGTTTGTTCCAATTTCTGCCAATCCGCGCCAGCTTCCCGCTGGCGTTTTTGCTTTTCGGCAGCCCGTTTTGGTATGACCTGGGTCGCTATTTCGACCGCTTCACTGCGTCTACCAGGCCAGGATAGGGGTTTATGGCCTTGCCCCTCGACCACGCCTTTTCGCGCCCCAACTCGAAAATTGCAAAATGCAAGTGTGGCGTGCTCTCAGCTGCGTTTCCAGTCGATCCTACAAAACCGATCACGTCACCAGACTGGACCGGCATTCCCTCGTGCAACCCTTCCGTGTAACGGTCCAGGTGGGCGTAGTAATAGCAATACTCTGCCTTCTCATCGAACTCGTAGATGGTGTTGCCGCCAGGTTTGCTTAAAAACAATTTGCGAATCGTTCCCGGTACCACAGCACGCACTGCTGTTCCTCTCGGCTCGAGAATGTCAATCGCCTCATGCCGGTGACCGTTATGAATTTCCTCGTAGGTATCTCGCAGATCCGCGAGCGTAAGCCCGCTGATGGGCGGAGTCATCTCCAGCATCGAAGACGTCTCGCCAACGGCAAAAAGCGCTAGGAAAACTACGGGAATACACACCCAGACCTTCGAGACTGGTCCCCTATGCCTATTCGTCCCGGCGACCTTTCGTATCGCAAGCTTCGTTTTCTCACTCCTTGAATACGACCGCCGTACCTTTTGCGACCATGCTGGCAAGTCTGCTGGCGTCCCAGTTTGTCAGCCGTACGCATCCGTCAGACTGGGTATAGCCGATCTCGCCTGGGTCAGGCGTGCCGTGTATCCCGTAGTGAGGATCGCTGATCCCAATCCATACGACACCCACAGGATTGTTCGGGCCTGCGGCGATGGTTTCCTTGACGCTGGTGGGCTTGGGATCCCAAAACAAATTGGGGTTGTAGTCGTAAGTTGGATTTCGCCGCACCTCAGTGACCTTCCAATTTCCGAAGGGGAGCGGAGCGTGCACACTGCCGCTAGTCACAGGGGCAAAAAAAATGATCTGCCCTTTCCCGTCATACACTTTCAGAACTGCTGACCTTTTTGAAACGACGATCTTGAGCGCTCCAGTGCGGGCCCGCTCGGAGTCCAGCGCCTCTTGTCCGCTACGCGCCACATTGGGCACTCTTATTTGCTCGCCCGCAGTGAAATGCGCGCCAGGGTTCAGGCGCTTGAGCAGGGCCGGCGAAGAGTGGAATTTCTCGCTCAGCTCCTGCAGTACAGACGTGTAGTAAAGACCCGGAAGTCTCGACTTCGCGAGCATGTCTCCCGGAATCTTCTCGCTGAACGGCCCGGCCGCGTCTTCCGCAGTGATCGTATACGGGATAATCGGCTCCACGCCTGCACCGGCGCCGAGCGCCGCCAGTAGTGCCTTGCGATTCCCCGCGCCTGGAGCAAGCCCACGCGCGGCCTGGAACGCCACCAGTGCCTTGCTGCTGTTCTTGCCCACATTTCCGTCGATCTCACCGGGCGAGAAGTCGGCCCGATCGAGAAGCACCTGCATTTCGAGTTCCGTGGTTCCGGCTGTTGCAACGGCCGGTGCCGGTCGTTTCGTTGCGATCAACGTGGATGCACCCAAAAGAATGGCCACGCTCGCGGCGAGACAGCACAAAGTCCTGACACTAAATTTCGAGGCGCATTTCAGCGCGACAACGTAATTCGTTCTTCTCAAGGGTTGCACCTCACGCTAGGCAAACGTATCAGCCCCTGATCTGACGCGTCTGTTCAACACCGCACACATTAGGCCGGACAAAAACGAAAGGTATAATGCCAGCGGCGCCTTGATTCACCGGCAAATGTCTCTTGGGAAAACCGGGGACTGTCGGGAGGCGGAAGCAGGATCCTGCCACTCCCCGAACCTAAATGGGCGCTTGATAGCGACGCAGCCGCACGGCCGCCACGAGGAATACTGCGGAGACGACCAGTCCGCCCCACAACCCCGCACTACCAAGAAATGTTCCCGCCGCGATATGTGTCATCGGTCCCGATGGAAACATATTGTCCGGTGAGTCAAAAGCTGGCGCGGCTCCGATCAATCGCGATCCCACCAATCCCGCAAAATGCCAGGTACGGAACACGATCAGTTCGACGCCGCCAATGGCGACCAGCGGCAATACAGCCCATAGAAATGTTGCGCGGCGCGCCCATCCGGATACCAGCAGGAGCCAGCAATAGATTGGCAAAGGCCAAAGCGCATGGGCCGTAAAAATGTGATAGATCGTCAGCATGGACATCCGGAAGAAGGATAGTTTCGCCCACAACTCCGCAACACTCTGACCCGTCCCCCAGAGTATGAAGCTGCTCAACAGCAGCATGATCCCCTGCATGGCCACGATGATCGCATAGAGGAGCAGCGGCAGAACGACGAGGGGAATACTCACCTTCGCGAGCACGGTAGTGACATCGGATACGGGCAGCGACTTCCAGAACAGGATGCTGCGATCGCGGCGCTCGGAGTGCAGCGCATCGAGACAATAGAACACACTCACGATAATACCGGTGAGCATCAGCAGACCCGCTGCCATGTCGTATGGCTGGGTCACCACGTCACTCGCATGCGTCACATCGAGCCTCAGCGCCTTCTCCCAAATCCCTGCGATCGCGCTCATCGAGAAGGCGAACAGAGCAACTGCGGCGACCGCCAGTGGCGCTATGTAGATCGAACGGTTCTCCCATAATTCACGACGCACCGACCAATAGAAGGCGCGCGTCGCAGGAAAGACCGCAGGCGCGACGCTCTGAGCCTGCACGGATTCGGAAATCGCATTCGATGGAGTACTCATCGGCTCGCTCCTTGTGCCTGCTCGCTTTGCTGGCCCAGCACGGCAACGAACAAATCGGCGATGCTGGGCGTGCGCACCTCGCCAAGCGCTGCCAGTTGCTCGCGATCCACGCCATCAAACAGCAGGATGCTGCCACCGAACACCTGGCGCTCGTGCACCGGCTTCAGCGCCCGCGCCGCGGCGGCCTTCTCCGGATGCACCATCACTTCCACATAGCGCGACTCAAAATCGTCCATCCTGCTTTGGAACACGATCCGGCCACGATTCATGAACATGAGATCGGTGAGCACGTGCTCGATCTCCTCCACCTGATGCGTCGTCACCACGATCGTACGGCTCCGATCGAAATAGTCGTTCAGCAGGGAATCGTAGAACTGCTTGCGAAATAGGATGTCGAGGCCCAGTGTCGGTTCGTCCAGCACGAGCAACCTCGCGTCAATGGCCATGACCAGCGCGAGGTGCAGCTGGGTCACCATGCCCTTCGACAATTCCCGCACTTTGCTCCTGAGCCGGATCGAGGTCTTTCCCAGAAAAGCTTCCGCTTTCGCCCGATCGAATCGCGGATGCACTCCCGCGACATAGTCCAGCAGCTGTGAAACCCGTGCCCAGCGCGGCAGTACGGCAACATCAGAAATAAAGCACACATCCCGCATCAGTTGATCGCGCTCGCTCCCGGGATCGCGTCCAAGCACCCTCAACTCTCCTTGATACGCTGTGAGGCCGAGCATTGCGTTGAGCGCGGTAGTCTTCCCGGCGCCGTTCGGACCGATGATTCCAAGAATGCGTCCTTCTTCCACTCGCAGATCGACGCCGTCCAGCGCGATGGTTGAACCGAAGCTCTTGCGCAGCCCGCGGGCTTCTATACATGCCATGGCTTCAACGCTCCTTCTTTGCGGGATCGGACTCGACGGGTTTTGCCGGGGCGTCGCCGAGAGATGGCTCTTCGTTTGAGTGGGCTCCGCCGTTCAACAGCTCGGTCGCTGTAAGGCCGAGCCGCTCAATCGTTGCGCGGACCCTCGGCCACTCTTCTCCCAGAAACTTCTGCCGTTCTACCTTGAGCAACAGTTTAGGCGCGCCGACATTGACGAACATGCCCAGCCCTCTCTTGGACTCCACCAGCCCTTCGTCCACCAGTTGTTGATAGCCCTTGAGGACCGTAAGTGGATTCACCCGATATTCAGCCGCGACATTCCGCACGGAAGGCAGCGCATCGCCTTCCTTCAGAACTCCATCCAGAATCATCGCGACCACACGGTCGCGAAGCTGGCGGTAGATCGGCTGACTGTCATTCCACTCACGGTCCATTGGGGTTTCCAGTTTGCGTTTCCGGCGGCGCCCTTCCTCACTCTGTCCGCTTCAAGTCGAAGTGCGCGTGGACAGGCTTGTCCCCTGGCATCATATACGTCCAGTCCTCGATGTGGTGGTTCGAGTCGATGAAGGTGAAAACGGCATGGTGCATGTGTCCGTAGTCCGTGCTGCCGGAGACGTCCGAAAAATCAAATTCCACCGACTTTCCGTCTGCCGAAGGCCTGGCAATCATCCGTGGCCGGTTTCCCGCGTCGCAGTAATGAACCAGCGTAAGGCGGCTGCCATCCATATAGAACATCGTGACCGGATGGTCGTACTTAGCCGCGTCGAGCGGGGTTCCGGCTTCCTGCATTTCGTGCACAAGCGCGTGTCCCCTGGATGTCACGCGCATCGAGATGTGCGTGGTAGTGCCGCCTGCCAGCTCCGGCTGCGGCGGATCGAGGGTCACCGGGCCTTCCCAGTTTCCTGCTAGGCCCTTCATTGTGTCGAAGGACTTTTGCGCTTCTGGCGACGTTACTTGGTCCGCGGCGACCTTGTGCGCGTCATGTTGCGCGAAAGCCACACTAGTGAGCGACATCACACCAACGAACAGCATAAGACAAATGGATTTCATGTTCTTTCTCCTCACTCCCCGCCTCGAGGCCCCCCACTAATGAAGTCGGCTAAGAGGGCATTTCGAGTGCGATTTACTGTTATAGTTAACTATAACACTGTAATTCGTGTCAAGCCCTTTTTTGACCTTTACCCCAGGCCAATTTGCTAAGCCACAGTTTATCGGAGAGTAGACCACGCGGCAGCAAGTTGCCAGCTAGGCAAAGTAGCCGTCCCCTACCGCGACGAAGGGCCTGCCGCCCGCAACCTAAGCTGTTTAGCTGCAACGTTTACAAAAAAGGCGGAGGTGGTAGTCGAGATAGGCAGCCAGCACGGGAGTTCAGAACGTTACCAAGCAATGTCATTCCGAGCGAAGCGAGGAATCTGCTTTTCGCGGGTGACTAGAACCAAGCCAAACGCGGGGTTTTGACTTATAATGACCCGGTCATGAAATTTGAAGACTACAAGGTCGTCCTCTACCGCCAGGAAACCGGTCGGGTTGGGTCGCCGAGATCCCGGCTCTGCCCGCGTGCTACGCGCTAATGAAAACGCGCGAAGAGGCTCTCGCAGAACTAGCTAATGTCTTCAGCATGATCGAGGATGAATACAGGGAGAAGGGCCAGGAACTTCCGGCCGATTCCACTGAGATAGTTCATGCCTAGCGCCACGGCACGCGAGTTTCAGCGTGTCGCCCGCATCTTAGGATTCATACTCAAACGGCAAAAGGACAGTCACGCAAGATGGAATCATCCGGATGGAAGAGTCACGACCATACCTGTTCACGGTGGAGGAGAAATCGGACCGCCCTTATGCAATCAAATCCTCCGGCAATTGGGCATAACGCTGGACGTATTCCAGAAGCTGCGCTAAGAACAAAAGAGCTTTGTTAAGATTACGCAAGCCATGACCGTCCAACGCGAACAACTCGAAGCCGACGTCCTCATCGTCGGCGCAGGCCCCGCCGGCCTCTCCTGCGCCCTGCACCTCGCCAATCTCATTAAGAAACACAACGACTCCGGCGCCAAGCCTCCGCTCTCCGCCGAAAATATCTACGTCCTCGAAAAAGGCCGCGAAATCGGCGCGCATCAACTTTCCGGCGCGATCATGAATCCCAAAGCCCTCGCCGAACTCGTTCCCGGCTTCGAAAAATCCGCCCCTCTTGACACTCCTGTCACCGATTCCGCTGCTCTCCTTTTCACGAAAAACTCGAGCTTCCGCGCACCCATCACTCCGCCGCCATTCCAGAACAAAGGCAACTACGTCGTCTCGCTAAACAAAATCACAAAGTGGCTCGGCGGCCTCGTCGAAGCTGCGGGCGTAAACGTTTTCAAGGAATTCGGCGGCGCGCAATTAATTTACGAAGGCGAAGGAGTCGCCGGCGTAATCACGGAAGACAAAGGCGTCGACAAAAACGGCAAGCCCAAAGACAACTTCACTCCCGGCTACGAACTCCGCGCCAAAGTCACCGTCCTCGCCGAAGGCCCTCGCGGCTCGCTCACAAAAAATCTCGTTGCCACAAAAAAACTGGAAAACATCAACCCGCAAACGTACGGCATCGGCGTCAAAGAACTATGGGACATCCAGCCAAACCGCGTCCAGCCCGGCTACGTTGCCCACACGCTCGGCTGGCCTATTTCCACCGACATGTACGGCGGCGGCTGGATTTACGGCCTCTCGAACAACCGCCTCTCCATCGGCCTCGTCGTAGCACTCGAATATGCCGATCCGCAATTCGATCCTCACGCCGCGTTTCAAACCTGGAAGACGCATCCCTTTCTCAAAAAAATTCTCGAAGGCGGCAAACTCGTTCGCTATGGCGCAAAATCCATCCCCTACGGCGGCTGGTACGGCATGCCCCGCAATTACGTTGACGGCGCCCTCATCATCGGCGACTCCGGCAGTTTCCTCGATTCGCAGCGACTGAAGGGCATCCACATGGCGATGAAGAGCGGCATGCTGGCCGCCGAAACAATCTTCGAAGCGCTGAAAAGCGGCGACGCCTCCGCAAAAACTCTCAAAGCCTTCCCTGAAAAAGTCGAGCAAAGCTACATCAAGAAAGAACTCTGGCAAGTCCGCAACTTCCACCAGTCCTTCCAGCACGGCCTCTTCGCCGGCTTCTTTCACACTGCCTTCCAGCAAATCACCGGCGGCCGGGGCCTGATTGATCCGATGCGCAATCATGAAGGCTACAAAGCCTATAAGAAAATCAACGGCCGCTCAGCGCCCGAGCGCTTCAAAGGCGACGGCAAACTAACCTTCGACCGCCTCACCGATGTCTATCACTCCGGCACGCGCCACGAGGAAGACCAACCGTGCCATCTGCACGTTCTCGACACCAATATCTGCTCCACGAAATGCGTCGAGGAATATGGCAACCCTTGTCAGTATTTTTGTCCCGCGGCGGTCTACGAAATGGCCAAGGAGTCCAGCGGCTCTCTAAAACTAAAAATCAACGCCGCCAACTGCGTCCACTGCAAAACCTGCGACATCGCTGACCCTTACCAAATCATCAACTGGGTCGTCCCCGAAGGCGGCGGCGGCCCCAACTACGAAGGCATGTAAACGCGCTTCTCAAAAATCCTGCCAGCCCCATCAAGGGCTCTTTGACCACAACCGCCGGAAAAAAGTCCGCACCCGCTCCACCACCGACCCCTGTGCCGTAGGTGTCGTATTCGCGGGCGCTTTCTTCGCGGTAGGCGGGGTAGTAGGTGCAGCCGCAGCCGCGGGCTGTATTGCAGCGGCAGCCGGAGGTTCTCCCTCCACTCGACCCTGAAAAACCAGCACTGGCCGCACCCGCACCTTCCGCACAATCACCATCAATCTCGCGTCCGGTTCCGGCTGCGCTTTCGCGGTAGCGTCATAACGCAACGGCGGTAAAAACACCTGGTAGATCGGCTCCTCGTTCGCTGCAGGTTTTTCATCGCTCGCTGCCGAATCCGTGGCCTTCGATTCTGGTTCGGTCTTCGCGGTCTCCTCAGAGGGCTTCGCCGTGCCAGCACCCGCCTGCGGAACACCCGGACCCGGGGCACTCCCCATCTGCAAATCGCAGTGGCAATGCCCCGTCGCATTTTGCAGTGACTCAATCTGCCCGTTGGTCAGCAGCACGTCCCCGCCTTGCGGCACCATCACGCTTTGCCCGCTCAACTGATTTTCCAGCCGCATCGCCCCGCGGTACGTTCGCACGCACATCACGCCAGAACTCTCAAATCCAACAAGCAACTCTCGCGGATCGTCCCCAATCGCCACGGACTGCCCCTGAATTTGCGCCGTATAAACCGTTAACGCCGGCTCCCGCTCCATCAGCAAATGAATCGCGCCGCTCTCCAGTGCCACCGTCAGCGACCCGCCCGCCTTCAGGAGCGAAAGATGCGCCGGTCCGCAGATGGAAATCTGTCCGCCCTCCACCAGGCTGATCCGCGCTCGGCCGGACTTCACTCGCACATCGCTGCCGCTGCGCAAAATGGTCTTCGTCTGCCCGGCAACGACCTCCACGCTCATCGGTCCCGTCACGTTGATGTCTTCGCCCTCAATTAATCCCACGGCGTCGCCCACCGGCTGGTCGGGAACCGCCGCGCGCGCCAGAAGGACCGCGGCGCAAACAATCGCGCACACCCCTGCGAAAACTCTCGCAAATCTAATCCATTGTCGCCCATGCAGTGGAAGCAACACGCCCAACCTGTCTCCCGCAAGCTCTTCCAGCAACTCTCGCTATACTATACGTCACGCGCCAGTTACTCTGGCGGGCTCAAACCCAATGACCGTGCCCGACGCCACGCGCGCCGCACTCCCCGATCCCGCGCCCAACTCTGCCCAAAACTCGGCCCAAAATTCCGGCCAAACAAATGCCCCGGAAACCGTCAGCGCGCACTACGACACTCGCCTTCCCGATCTGCCCTGGTCCCGCCGCATCCAAATCCCAATCATTGCTGCCGCGGTCTACAGTGTGATTCGCATTTTAGGACCCACGTTGCGTTACGAAGTCCTTGGCTGGCAAAACGCCGAGCGCGTCCACGCCGCCGGCAAGCGCTGCATCTGGGCTTTCTGGCACCGCATCATCATTCCCATCGTTTGGTGGCACCGCAATCACGGCGTGGTGGTCATGAACACGACGGCCTTCGACGGCCAGTGGACGCGCAAGGTAATCGAATGGCTGGGCTTCGGCACCGCGCAGGGAAGTTCTTCTCGCGGCGGCCTCCGCGGGCTCGCGGTCATGGCGAGGCGCCTGGAAGAAGGCGTGGATTGCGCGTTCACCATCGACGGCCCGCGCGGCCCACGCTACATCGCCAAGCCAGGTCCTGTCATGTTAGCCAGAAAAACCGGCTGCCCCGTCCTCGTCTTTCATATCGGCGTCAGCCGCGGCAAAACCTTCGAAAAAACCTGGGACCATTTTCTCTTGCCAGCCCCGTTTACCCGCGCCGTAATTCTCTTCGCCCCGCCAATCTACGTACCCGCAGACGCTAACGCCGCCACTCTCGAATCGAAGCACGCAGAAATGCAATCACAACTGGAACGAGTCAAAGATATTGCCGAAGGCTGGTATTCCCTAACAGAAGCCGAGCGCCAGAACTACCGCGCCGAATTTTCGAAGTAACACGAATGAAGTAACACGAGTTTTGTGGAACAGACTTCAGTCTGTTGCTTTTAATTCCTGCCATTCAACCTGCTGCGCGCCAATTCCGTCTTCCCGAATTTCGAATTTCCAATTTCGATCTTACTTCCTCACTTCCCCGACCTCTCTCCCAACTTCACCTGAATATCCATCTTCTTCCCGCCCCGATAAACAGTCACGTCTACCGTATCCCCTGGCCTTTTCCGATTCAAAATCACATTCATATCAAACTGGTTCGCCACTTTCTGCCCGTCAATCGCTACAATCACGTCACCGCCAATCGTAATCCGCCGCATCCCGGCCATCGCCTCTTTGTC
Organism: Betaproteobacteria bacterium; assembly: GCA_903970165.1. Classification (GTDB taxonomy): domain Bacteria; phylum Acidobacteriota; class Terriglobia; order Acidiferrales; family UBA7541; genus Acidiferrum. The sequence goes on along the minus strand of CAJCHZ010000072.1, from coordinate 20,888 downwards.
CCCACCATGCAAACCAGCCGCAGCCGCAGGCCCGCCCCGCGTCACTTCCTCCACAAGAAGCCCCTCTTTTACTGGTAAATCCAGCGCCTCCGCAAGCCACCCGCCCAATTCCAAAGACTGCACGCCCATAAAAGCCTGCCGCACACGCCCTTCTGTCATCAAATCGTGCGCAATCCTCTTCGCCGTGTTCACTGGAATCGCAAATCCAATCCCCGCGGTAGTTCCGCTAGGCGTATAAATCGCCGAATTGATCCCAATCACTTCTCCACGCGAATTAATCAAAGGCCCGCCCGAATTCCCCCGATTGATGGCCGCATCCGTCTGGATCGCTTCGTCAATATAAGTGGTTTGGCTGGTCGACACCGTCCTGCCCAGTGCGCTTACCACTCCCGTAGTCAAAGTACTCTGAAACCCAAAAGGATTCCCAATCGCCAGAACTTTCTGTCCCACCTGCAAGGTCGAAGAATCTCCAAGCGGCAGCGCCACCAGCGGTTTCCCTTTAGGCTCAATCTTGATCAGCGCCACATCATTCCGAGGATCAGCTCCAATAAACTTAGCCGTATACCGCGACTGGTCACCCAGCACCACCTCGATCGACTGCGCATCCTGCACCACGTGAAAATTCGTCAAAATAAATCCCTTCGGATCAATCACAAACCCCGATCCCGCTCCCTCGACCGGCACAGGGTCCATGAAAAAATCATACTGCGTAGCCTTCGTCAAAATATTCGCCACCGCTCCCGAAGCCTGCCGGTAAACTTTGACATTAATCGATTCCTCGTCGGTCAAAGCCGTGTCTCGTGCCGACGCCTCCGTCAACCCGCCCGCCCCAGCCAAAGGCAACGCCTCCACTTTCCGCGGCTGCCGCTCGCCCCACCGCCCCCCAGCCCAGTAAGCTCCAAGTATCAAAACGATCGCCACCACACCCAACCGCACCGCATTTGATCCCTTGCTCATCGCAACCCCTGTAGTGGCGGACCTTTAGGTCCGCCTCCTCTCTGTATTTTCCCACTAACAAACCTCTCCGACCAGACCACCACTCCGCACCCTTTTTTGTCAGCGTTTTTCCGCGTCTCTCAATCTCTCCGCCAATTCCTCCACCTGCACCCGCGTCCACTCCATCGACCCCGAACAATCAATCTTCTCCGTAGCAAATTTCACTTTCTCTTCCACCGGCATCTGCGCCGCAATCCTCCGCCGCGCCTCCACCTCGCTCAACCCTCTCGCCGTCAATCTCTCAATCTGCTGCTCCGGTTTGCACCAAGCCACGACCAGCCCATCCAATCTCTTATGATACCCGGCCTCGACCAGCAAAGCCGCCTCCACAAAAACCGCATCCCGCACTCCCTCGCGCTCCCACTCCGCAAACTTCGCAACCATCCCCTCTTCCACGCGCGGATGCACAATCCCATTCAAATTCTTCAATTTCCCCGCATCCGCAAAAACAATCGCCCCCAATTTCCCGCGATCAATCCGCCCCGACTCCCCAATCACTCCCTCCCCAAACTCCCGCACAATCTCGCCATAAGCCGGAAATCCCGGCTCAATCACCTCATGCCCCAGCGCATCCGCATCCAAAACGCGAAATCCCATTTCGCGCAAAATCCCCGCCACAGCGCTCTTCCCGCAAGCAATCCCACCAGTAATCCCGATGCGCAGCATCAGCCCAGTCTACCGCCCGCCGCTGCCCGGTCCTGCCGACGCAATCGCCCGCGGCACAGCCTTCGCTCGTCTCATCCGTGATGCCTTAACCGTATTGCTCATCAACATAGTAATCGTCATCGGCCCCACGCCCCCGGGCACAGGTGTCAAAGCTCCAGCCACATTCACTGCATCAGGGTGCACATCCCCGGCCAACGCATTCCCCTTCGCCTTAAATTTCTCCAATCGCTCCGGCAAATTCCTAAAAAGTCTCTCCGCCTCACTCAACTCCGTAACCCGGTTCGTCCCCACATCAATCACCGCCGCCCCAGGCTTGATCCAATCCGCTTCCACAAACCCAGCCTTACCCATAGCCGCCACGACAATATCCGCGCCGCGTACCAGTTCCGGCAAATCCCGTGTCTTCGAATGACAAATCGTCACGGTGGCATTCGCATGCATTAAAAGGAGTGCCATCGGCTTCCCGACAATATCGCTCCTGCCCAAGACCACCGCATTCGCGCCCTCAAGCGCTATGCCATTCCGCCGCAAAATCTCCATGCACCCCGCCGGCGTGCACGCCACCAACCCCGGTCTCCCGCTCACCAATCTCCCCAAGTTCACCGGATGAAACCCATCCACATCCTTGGCGGGATCCACAGCTTCCAGCACGCGTTTCGTATCCACCTGCGCAGGCAAAGGCAGCTGAATCAAAATCCCATCCGTGTCATTATCCCGATTCAAATCCTCCACAATCGCCAGCATATCCGCTGTGCCAACGCTGGCCGGCGGCGTAATTAATCCGCTTCCCATCCCCAGCTGCTCGCAAGCCGCAATCTTGCTCTTCACATACAGCTGCGAAGCCGGATTCTCTCCCACCAGCACCGCCGCCAACCCGGGCCGAATCCCTGCCGACGACAGTATCGCCACCTCATCCTTCAACTCCGCAAACATCGCATCCCGGATCTTAATCCCATCCAATATCTTCGCCGTCATCAATCACCCGTAGTGGCCGGCCTTTAGGTCGGTTAAGAAATTGTCCCCCACTTAACCATCCCAGGCAATCGGGCCGCTGCATCCCGCTCTTCTCCGCGCCTCCGCGAACTCCGTCTTAGAACGAACCACCCACCCAACCAACGAAATCGAGACCCGGGTTTCAACAATTTAGCCGCCCGTCAAATTAAATCGCTTGACCCTTCAAACATGCTGCGACAAGCTCAAAACATTCCCATCCGGATCCTTAAACCACGCCACCTTACTTCCCCCCGGCGCATTCCAAATCCCCCGCTCTTTATCTTCGACAAACGGATACTTCTCAAAAACCACGCCCCGTCCCACCAGCCAATCCACCACCGGTTCGATGTCGTCAACTTCCCAACCCAGCACGGTGCTCTGTAGCGGCGCAAACGTCGGCACCTTCACAATCCGGATCATGTTCTTCGCCGTCCGCATCACCAGCGCAAACTGATCCAGGCTCACAAACTCAAATCCCAGCTTCCCTTCATAAAACGCCCGCGCCCCGTCATAATCCTTCGTCAAAATAAACCCGATCATGTGCATCGAAGCCAGCATGTTTCCTCCCAAAGTGGTTCGGCAACGAGGAATAACACTACTCCCGGCTCTGCGCAACTGCACCCGCTCTTCGGGCACTGCGAAAGCTCAGCGTTCAGGCGCAATATAATCAGCCCCCCTGAATCTCTCTCTTGTTTGGAATCTCTCAGGAAGGAATCCTATCGAAATGGTCCGCGGCGGTTTCGGAATGGCCGCCCTCCCGCGTCGGGCTGTCGCCTCCACAACTCGTCTCCGGCGCCCTGGTCGGCTTGCCCCTCACCTCCCGCCCGCCTGCGGAATTCCATCAATATGGCTGGTAAATATGACGTTCCGGCTCTCGCTTCGACAGGAGCTCCCAACCCAACTTCATCCAGGTGTCAGAGACGGGTTTGTTCAATCTGCCCCCCGCGTTGATAGTTCCCGACGCACCAACCACTTTGCCTTTGGAAAGTACAACGTCTTCTTGAAAGCCGCCATTGGCAATACCGCTGGTCAGGTTTGTGATCTCGCTGACAAAATCCTCCGCAGTAGACCGCTTACGCACGAAGGGTATTTCGAAGACTGAACCTCTCCCGACTGTGAGGTACGCCCCGAACTCCTTATCGAGGACTATCTCAATGGGCGCAGCACTCGAATTGCCCGGTGTGATTTTGAGTACGGCTTCGGTCGTACTGGCTATGTCAGTCGAAATTTGGACGGCCTGGCCGACTAACGTCTCTTCCAATGAGTCTTTCAAACGATCAGAAAGCGATGAGATGGATTCCGAAGATGGCACTAGAGCCGCCCTGCTTTGTGTCAAATGTCAGGGCTGGCGCAGCGACCATTTGACACAGCGTATCAAGAAACAAATTCGAGTTCTTCCATACTCACAATCCTTGCATAAAACTCGATCAGTGCGGGAATGACCCCGATTCCGAGAAAGAAATCGCCCCTGATTCGGTCAGCGACCACACACGCCATCACCAGATGCTCCTCGTATACCAAATCTGCCCTGCAGAAATTGCTCCTTCGTTGCTACGCTTCCCGTCCTGTCGCAAACTTCACGAAAAGGCGTGCGTCGTCGCTATTGCGGCGGGCGCAACGCAGGGAGTCTGCCGATGTTCAGCCCATCCAAAGTCTCAGTAATTCCCCCACTCACGATTCTCTACTCACTGTCTTTTCTCGTCTCATCAAACTCGCAAATTCCCGCCAAGTCCTCCCATCCGCACCACTTCCTCGTCTCGTGTTCGAATGATAAAACTACAGTACTGTAGCTTGACAGTAATCAGATTCTGCGCTATGATTGTTTATGCTTGGCCCACCAACTTCCGCACTTCTCCCAAGCGGTCAAGATTCGCTCCTCCCCCTTCGTCTTGCCACAACTGACGGTCAGCGATCGGCTGCCAACCTCTCTAGAATCACATCTTTTGCCATGTAAACCACATAGAATCAAATCTTTACAAAAACAGGGGGGGGGACCCAGGGTCCATTTTTCTGCTTTTTTCCCGGCTCCCCTTTCTAAGTCTTTGTTTTTAAAAGTATATAAATGTCAAACATCTCGAACCTGATTCAGAATGCCTGCATCCAACGTCCTCCGCGCACCTATGCCGACGTCCCCCCTGATTTCCATGCTGCATCGAAAATGCTGCACTGGAATCCGTAGGGGCGAGGCTTGCCCCCCGCTTCTGTCATGGGCACAATCGAACTTGAGGAAGATCGAATGTCATTATTTGGAGAACTAGGAACACGCAAAGAACTGGAAAACAAAGCCAAGGCCGAAGGCCGTCTGCCGCCGGGACAATCGCTCACGCTGAAATGGCCGGTGCTTCATTACGGCAGCATCCCGCACTTCGACCCGGCGAAATGGGACTTCAAAATTTCCGGCGACGTCGAAGAACCGAAACGGCTCACCTGGAACGAGTTTCGCGCTCTTCCGCAGAACGAAATCACTTCCGATTTTCATTGCGTCACGCGCTGGAGCCGCCTCGATAATCGCTGGAAAGGCGTCCTCTTCACCGACGTCATGAAACTCATCCACCCAAAGCCGGAGGCTCACTTCGCGCTCATCCTTGCCGAGGAAGGCTACACCGCCAACGTGCCGCTCGAAGATTTGCTGCACCCCAACGTACTCTTTGCCTTCGACCATGACGGCGAGCCGCTTACAGGCGAACACGGCGGCCCTCTGCGCCTTATCGTTCCTCATCTCTACGCCTGGAAAAGCGTCAAGTGGGTCCGCGGCTTCATGCTCCTGGATCACGACCGCCTCGGTTTCTGGGAGCGCAACGGCTACCACGCTTACGGTGACCCGTGGAAAGAGGAACGCTATTCGGGAGGCTAAGCATGAAAATCTTCGATGACGGCGAGCGCAATTCCGAGTGGCGTCGTTCATTGACAAGCCTCGCGCTCCTCTGGAATCATGCCAAGCTCTGTCACAGCGCGAAGGCGCAAGGAAAGGCTTGAGAATGGCGCGGAGCCCCGTAATCTTTGCGCGGGCACCTTCGTAAGTTAAGTAAGGATGAGAGGAATTGAGTAATGCCAGCCGGCATACGCACGAGCGAATTACGCAAGGTCTATAACACGGCGCCGCCGCTTGCGGCGGGCTCCGGCGGGGCATTTTCTTTTGCCGCAAAACGCGGCAAAGGAAAACAGCCCAAGCCGGAAGTCGTGGCGCTCAACGGCATGTCGCTCGAAGTTCGCTCCGGCGAAATTTTCTGCCTGCTCGGCCCCAATGGCGCCGGAAAATCCACCACCGTCGGAATTCTGACCACGCGAGTCCGGCCAACCTCCGGCCAGGCCTGGATTGGTGACCACGACGTCTGGAAGGAACAAACAGCCGTCAAGCGCCTGATCGGCGTCGTCGCGCAGCGGCCCAATCTCGACTTTTCGCTGACGGCCCGCGAAATTCTGATTTTTCACGGCGCCTATTTCGGTTTGAGTTCTCAGGAACGGTCCTCTCGGTCCGCGTCGCTGCTGGAGCGATTCAAGCTCACGGACCGCGCCGATCAGCTCGTCCGCGGTTTTTCCGGCGGCATGATGCAGCGCCTTTCCATCGCCCGCGCCATGATGCATGATCCGCAGGTTCTTTTTCTCGATGAGCCCAGCTCCGGGCTCGATCCGCAAACGCGCCTGCTTTTGTGGGAAATCATTCGCGAGTACAACCAGAGCGGAAAAACCGTTCTGCTGACCACCCACAACATGGAAGAAGCCGACGCGCTCTGCCAGCGTCTGGCCATTGTCGACCACGGCAAAATCATCGCGCTGGGTACTCCACAGGAATTGAAGTCGAGCGTCCCCGGCGGCTACTTGCTGCGCTTGCGGTTCGGCCAGCAATCGACGGAGCTGCTGCAAAGAATGCAGGCATTGGCCGGGGTGCGCGAAGTGCGCGCAACGGAAAATAACGGCATGGATGTTTACGCCGACCGCGGCGGGCCGCTCATCGGCGAAATCGCCAATCTCGCGCTCGCGGCCAGCGTCGAGCTGTGCGATGTACACATTTCCGAACCCAGCCTCGAGAATCTTTTCTTGCACCACACCGGCAGGAGCTTGCGCGAATGAACCTCAAAGCGTTTCTGGCCATGCTGGCGCGCGACGCGCGTGTAGCGCGGCGCAACATCGTCGCGATTCTGTTTCAGACGTTCCTGCAGCCCCTGATGTTCGTGATTATTTTCGGGCGCGTAATGGTCGGCAGCGGCTACATGCCGGCCAACTACAAAAGCCTGCTTCTTCCCGGCATTATGGCGCTGTGCATGGTCGGCACTGGAATCTGGGCGGTAGCCATGCCGCTCATCGGCGAATTCCAGTTCACGCGCGAAATCGAAGACCGGCTCCTCGCGCCGATGGACATTTCCTGGGTCGCGATTGAGAAAGTTGTGGCCGGCACGCTGCAAGCTCTCGTCGCGGGATTGATGGTTATTCCCGCGGCGTGGCTGCTGCTGCGCCCCGGTGTGGATTTAACCCTTCACCGGCCGGTGCTTTTTGCGGCCGTGGCCTTCCTGGTCGCGCTCTTTTCGGCCTGCGGCGGCCTGGCGCTCGGCTGCAGCATTGAGCAGACGCACATCGGCTTGATGTTTTCTCTGGTCGTGGCGCCCATGATTTTTTTCGGCTGCACGTATTATCCGTGGAGCGCGCTCGATAAGTTTCCCATCATGCAGAAAGCCGTGCTGGTGAATCCTCTGGTCTATGCCAGCGAGGGGCTGCGCGCCACGCTCGTGCCGCAATTTCCGCACCTTTCGCTGTTGGCCGTGTTTGTCGCGCTCGTGGGATTCAACGCGCTCCTGCTGTTCGTGGGCTTGCGCCAATTCCAGAAAAAATCCGTAAGCTGATTGCGCGAAAAGTGAGCGAACCGATCGCCTCTTAAGAGATTCGAGTTATCGGAAGTTTGTGGCGGAAAACGATTTAACGCCAGCGAAAAAGCTTCAACGCGAGCACGAAGCTGACAATCATCCAAACCGCAAGAACGCCCATCTGCGGCCCAAGCTGCACGAGATTTGCCCCCTGCAACATGTTCGCACGCAGGGCATCAATCGCTGCCGTCAGCGGAAGCGCTTTGATAATGGGCTGCACCACGTCGGGAAATCGCTGCGCCGAAAAAAACACGCCTGACGCGATCCACATCGGCAGCATGACGGCATTCATTAAGCCGGAAGCCGCTTCAATCGTTCTTGCGCGCGACGCCAGAAGCAGTCCCAGCGCGCTGAATGCCAGCGAGCCGATCAGGCACACCGCGGCAAGACTGAGCAGCGAGCCGCGCACCGGCACGTGAAAGATCCAGGCGCCGAATCCCAGAACGATGCCGACTTCGAGAACGAGCATCAGGATACGCGAGAGCAAATAGGCCAGCAGGAAATATGGCTTCGGCATGGGCGTCGCGACGAGCCGCTTCAGGAGTTTTTTGCGCCGCGCATCCACAACGGTGAAGCCCATGCCCCAGATCGCGCTCCCCATCAGGTTCATACCGATCAGGCCGGGAATGAGGAAGTCGATGTAGCGCGATCCTGGCTCGCGCAGGATCTCGTCGCTGGCGTGGACAGGGTCGACGCGGCCGGCGGCTTGCTGTACGGCGCGATCGGCAAGCATGCGCGCAGTGCGCCCTTCCGGGTTGGTGTCGTCGTAGCGGTAGGTGACGGCGCCGTTTTCGCCGGGCACGGCGAGCAGTGCAATTTTGCCGGTGCGTAGCGCTTCCTCCGCGTCGTGCGAGTCCATTTGCTGGACGGCGAGAAGCTTTTCTCTTTGGAGAGATTGTGTGATCGCTCGAGACGTGGCCGCGATTTTCAGGACCTCCGCGGGTTTGTTGCGGAAAGCGAGGCCCAGGCCGGCCGCGAGAAGAATCGGAAAAGCGAAAATCCAGAAGAGGGCTTCCGGTTCGCGGAGAGTTTCCAGGAAGCGCACGATGGTCAGTTGGACGAGAGCGTGTTCGGCAAAAGTTTTTCCGCGCGGGGATTTTTTCTCCGCTGCGCGGGCGCGAATTTCGGGGATGGCAGTGGTTTCACTCATAGGATTTGTTCTCGTTGCTTATTCATCGCGGAGATGGCGTCCTGTCAGAGAGACGAAGACGTCCTCGAGGGTGGCGGAATGGGTGCTCAGCTCGGTGAGCGGGATATTTTGGCGCGTCAACTCGGCCAGCAGAGCGGGCACGGCCAGGTGCAGCTCGGTGACTTGCATTTCCACCGTGCCCTTTTCGGAGCGAACGTCGCGGACGCCGCTGATTTTGCGGAGGGCCGGAAGGTCGAGAGACTGCGATTTCGCGCCAGCGGAAAATGCCACGAGATGTTCGGCGCAGATGGAAGCGATCAACTCGCGAGGCGTGCCGAGAGCGATTTGTTTGCCGTTATCCATGATGGCGACGCGCTCGCAGAGGCGCTCGGCTTCGTCCATGTAATGTGTGGTGAGAAGAATCGTGCGGCCGGAGGACTTGAATTGCTCGATGAGATCCCAAAGCTGGCGGCGGGCTTGCGGGTCGAGGCCCGTGGTGGGTTCATCGAGAAAAAGAAAATCGGGGTCGCCGACCAGCGCGCAAGCGAGAGCGAGGCGCTGCTTCTGGCCGCCGGAAAGATTGCCGACGCGAGAATTCTTTTTTTCTTCAAGCTGGACGAGCGCAATAGCTTCGTCCGCGCCGGGGCCTTGATCGAAAAAGCTGCGGAAGAGACGCAGTGTTTCGTGCACAGTAAGTTTTTCGGAAAGCTGCGTGTCCTGCAACTGAATGCCGAGGCGCTGCCGAAGCTGCTCGGCTTCGGAGCTCCAATGCATGCCGAGGAGTTCGACTTCGCCGGAGTCGGGCACAGTAAGCCCTTCGCAAATTTCCACGGTCGTTGTCTTCCCGGCGCCGTTGGGGCCAAGAAGGCCAAAGCATTCGCCGGCGCGAACTTCAAGGTCGAGGCCATTTACGGCAACGACGTCCTGGTAGGCTTTACGCAAACCGGTAACGCGCAAAGCGGCATTGGAAGATGCGGCGGGCATACAAACAGTATCGCGTCAGCAGGCGAGACACGCAAGATTCGAATTTTGTCGAACCGAAAGGAACTTGGGTTCATGACTGGCAGCCATTTACCGAAACGCTCACGAAGGCTCTGTAGAAGCCCGTTTCCACACACCTTCCAGCATTGCCGGCAGCCACTGGGCGGCGGGACAGCCGCTCCAACTATCATCCATAAAAATCAGGGAACGACCACCGGCGGATTTGCTGGCTTTTCCGATCGCGAGAACAAACAGGGAGTTTTTCGAAAATGGACAGCCTTTCACTTCTCCTGCCGAGGTAGGTTGCCGAAAGAGACTTACGGGAGCAGCCAGGCAGCGCAGGACAGCCTCCTCGGGCGAAAGCAATCCTCGGGTACCTGGGTCCGAGTAGAGGCATCTCATCTGCACGAGGCTTTTTACGATGTTGTGTGAGGCTATCCCGATGCCATTCACCGCGCAGAGATCTCCGTTGACCATGCCGGCCAAAAGAAGTTTCGCACGGCGAACTTTCCCGGTAAGAAGCCACCAGAGACTTTTTAACCAGTTTGAGCGAGGCGCCGTCACGAGAATTTTTGCGGCATCCCAACTCTCTTGGGTCGCAACAAACGCAGGAGAGAACAATCGCCCGACCACTTGCTGGACAAGCAGGCCCACCTGAGAATCAGAGCCCCCACCCCTGATCCAGGAAGCGAGTGGCTCTAATTCTCCCGGCCCCTCACGCGTGGATGAGGCTTTGGCATCCAGCTCCGCACCCAACTTCGCTTGCGCCGAAGCCCGCTGGGCCGAGTCCCGCGGCACCATCGTTGGAAAGCGCTTTCCCTCAAACGAAAGAACGCTCAGAGAACGTTTCAGGGTTAGCCAATTCAAGATGGGGAAGCGCAGATGGAATTTCCGATCCATCCGATAGTCGTGGCTCAGATCCACTATTTCCTTGGGATCGTCGATGTTGACGATGTCCATGAGGCCAGGAATGTGGAGTCTCTTCAAGGAAAGAACCTGCCTCAAGGCTCGCAGGAGGATCGCTAATCGGGTGCTCGTTGCGGGATCCAAGTTATCATTATTTCTCGAAAGATGTTGATTGGGCCGGAGCAGGGAAACGTGGGTTCGCAAACGAGTGAACCTTTGCCGGCGTCTGTTCGTATGGAAGAAGAGGCGGCGGGAGTGTGCCTGGAGATTCTCTGAAAGCGGGCTCGTTTAGCCAGGGAGGGCATTTATGGAGAGTTTTCTCCTGGATTTGAAATACGCGATGCGATCGTTATGGCGAGCGAAGGGATTTGCACTGACGGTTTTGCTGACGTTTGCGGTGTGCATTGCGGCGAATACGGCGTTGTTTGCGATTGTGAATTCTGTTGTGTTGCAGCCGTTGCCTGTGCCGGAAGCCAATTCCATTCTTTTGATGGAGAACGAATATCCCAAAGCGGGCGTTACGGGCCTCAACCACAGCAGCTCGGGCGACTATTTTGACGGACTGCGGGAGATAACCGCGTTTCAGAGCCAGGCGGTGTTCCAGCAAAACGATCAGACTCTGGAGTTGAATGGATTGCCGCAGCGGATTCACGGAATGGTGGTTACGCCCTCGTGGTTCACGTTGTTGCGAGTGGCTCCGGCGCTGGGACGGCCGTTTCTTGAGGAGGAAGGGGAGGTTGGCCGTGATCATGAAGTGATTTTGAGCGACGGAATGTGGAAGCAGTTGTATGGAGGAGATAAATCGGCGATTGGGCGCGAACTACGGATCAGCGGGCAGCCGTTTACGGTCGTCGGAGTGATGCCGGCCAATTTTGATTTTATCAATCCGGAGGTGCGTTTGTGGATGCCGCTGGCGTTCAGCGCGAGACAGAAGACGGAGCATCACAGCAACAACTGGTATTACATCGGGCGATTGAAGCCGGGAGCGACGCGAGAGCAGGTGCAGGCCCAGGTGAATACAATCAATAGTGAAAATCTCGAGCGGTTTCCAGAGTTCAGAGAAATCCTGATCAACGCGGGGTTCCACACGGAAGTGAAAACACTGCAAGACATACTGACGGAGGGAGTGAAAAGGACGCTCTATTTGCTGTGGGGTGGAGCGATTCTGGTGCTGCTGATCGGTGGATTGAACATTGCGAACCTTGCGATTACGCGGCTGAACCTGCGGCGGAAGGAAATGGCGACGCGGATGGCGCTGGGTGCGGGGCGAACGCAGCTTACGCGGCAGTTGGTGATCGAGAACCTGGGACTGGCGCTTGCGGGCGGAGCGAGCGGGATACTTCTAGGAGCGTTATTACTGCGGATGCTGACCGCGATCGGATTGGAGCATCTGCCGCGGGCAGGGGAAGTACACATAAGCGCGACGGTGATTCTGGTCGCGGCAGGGCTTTCCGTGATTGCGGGGCTGTTTGTGGGATCGTTTCCGGTGGCGAGCGTTTCAAAAATCGGAATCAACGATGCGTTGCACGAGGACAGCCGGACGGGAACGACCGGAAAGAAAACGCGAAGTGTGCGCGGGTTGCTGGTGGCGGCGCAGATCGGATTTGCGTTCGCACTGCTGGTGGGAGCGGCGCTGTTCCTGGCCAGTTTCCGGCGGTTGCTGCAGGTCGATCCGGGATTCCGGCCGGAGGGAGTGGTGACAGCTTCGGTGGAGTTGCCGCAGTCGCGCTACTCCAAACCTGAGGATTGGAACAGGTTCATGGAGCGGGCACTGCCGGCGGTGCGGGCGATTCCAGGAGTGACCCTCGCCGGAGCGACCGACGAAGTTCCGATGAGCGGCCAGCACAACGATGGCGTGATTTTTGCCGAAGGTTATGAGATGAAGCCTGGGGAATCCCTGGTTTCGCCCCTGAGGATGGCCGCGACCCCGGGTTATTTCGAGGCGATGGGAATATCCATTGTGAAGGGGAGAAGTTTCGACGAGAGGGACAACGAGAAGAGCCTGCATGTGGCCATCGTGGACGAGCGGCTGGCGCAACATTTCTGGCCGAACCGCGATCCGGTGGGGCGGCGAGTATACCGGCCTAACGATCCGAAGAATTTGATGAGTGTTAATGAGCAAACCGATTTTCTGACGGTCGTGGGAGTAGCGCGGACGCTGCGTTATGAGAGTCTGGATGATTCCGGGGTGACGGTTGGAGGCTATTACTTTCCGATGGCGCAAAATCCGGACAATAGCTTCACCTTTGCCGCGAAGACGGCGGGGGACACCGACTCCGTGGTGCGCGCGCTGAGGGCGGAGGTGTTCCGGCTGGATCCGGACCTGGCGGTCTTCGATGTGCATTCGATGTCGGAGCGAATTGATCTTTCGCTGGCTTCGCGAAAGACGGCGATGCTGCTAGCGAATTCGTTTGGCGGAGTGGCTTTATTTCTGGCGACGCTGGGAATTTATGGCGTGCTGGCGTATCTGGTGGCGCAGCGCACGCGGGAGATTGGAATTCGCGTGGCGCTGGGGAGCAGCCGGGGAAGTGTTTTGAAATTGGTTTTGCGGGAAGGGTTGAAGCTGGTTCTTGTGGGATTGATTTTTGGGATTATTGGGGCGGTGTTGATGCAAAAGGCGGTGGCTACGGAGGTTTATGGAGTGCGGCCGCTGGAGCCGGCGGTGCTGGGGAGCGTGGTCGTGGTGCTGACGTTTGTGGCATTGGTGGCGTGCGCGGTGCCGGCACGGCGGGCGATGCGCGTGGATCCGATGGTGGCTTTGCGAAGCGAGTGAGCCAGTCAGGGACGAGTTGTGCCGGGTGCGGTTTGGGGGAGTTCGCTGACGATTTTGCCGTCGGCGTCGAGGAATTGGAGTTTGGGGGAGCCGTCAGGGGCCACGCGAAGGATGATGCGGTCGCGGCCTTGGGTGTCTTTCAGCTGGAGGATGGAGGCGCCGTCACGTGCACGGCCTAGCATGACGCGCGGATGATCGCCGGGGTGCGTGGCGAGGAACTTTTTTAGCTCGGCTTCGCGCTCATTCTCGGGGAGTTTTGAGATGCGGTTGAGGGCTTCGAGAGCGTCGGTGATGGGATAGTCGCCGCGGTCGTCCATGCGGAGCAGGGAAAACTTTCTGTCGCCGTCGCGGCCAGCTTCAATCGTGAAAATCTGATCCTGCTGGTATTGATCGAAGCTGAGGTGGCCATCGCTGCCGGTGACGTGACCTGTCTGGTCTTTTGTGATGCCGTAGGTGAGGCCGCCGTCCTCGGTGCCTTCTTCGTCGAAGAAAAGAAATCCCGCGCCTTTTCTGCCGTTGGGGTGGGGATATTCCTTGTTCTTGATGTAGATGCCGGGAGAGCTGGCGGTGTTGGTGAGGATGAGACGGATGGTGCCATCGGGTTCGACAACGTTGATGCGGTGGACGGTGATTTCGTCGAAGGATTGAGCAGCGGGCCCGTGGGCGAAGCCGGTGAGCATGGCGAAGAGAAAAACAAGAGTGAGAAGGCTGGAATATGCGGCAAGAAAACGGCGACTGGAAAGAAAGTTAATCATGAAAGCCTCATTTAGCGAGAGCCGATGACGAAGGATCGTTTCGGCGCGAAGAATGATATGACAATTTGCGAAAGAAAGAAGAGGACAGGGAAAAAAGCGGGTTTTGAGAAGCGGGCGGCTTAGTAGGGAAGTACCAAACCCGGGATCTGCTGGGTTATTCCGATAGCATCCCAATTCTGCCAGCCTTCGATGAATTGGCCGTCCTTGACGCGCGCCACGGTAATGCCAGTGGTGTGGACGGGGGTGCGTGAGACGGTGTGGACACAGTCCACCGCCCAGTGAACACAGACGAGGTCTCCTTCGGCGAGAGTGACGACAGGCTTGATAGAGAATTGGGAAAACACCGAATGCATGATGTCGTAATAGTGCAGGAACTCGGCGGGACCGCGGCTGTGGCGATTACCGGAGTGAAGGATGCCGGTTTTTGAGAAGAGCTCGGTGATGGTTTGGCGACGGCCCTGGTTCCAAAGTTCATCGAGCCAGCGGTGGAGAAGGCGCTTGTTTTGTTCGGGAGTGGGTTCGGGGGAAGCGGGCATGAGAGGTGCCTCGTTCGGGGACAGGCGGCGAGTATACAAGAGATAGTAGAGGAGAGGGGGAAGGAAATTAAGAGAATGGGCGATGAATTGGGCGATTAAAGCTCAAGATGTGACAGAATTTCGTCAAGACTACGGGCGGCGAAGTGATGACGGCTTTCAGCTGATCGCGATCCAGCCCTTCGAACCACTCCATGATGTTATCAATGTTGGCGCCCGCTTCCAGGTTTTCAAAAATGACAGAGACTGGCATGCGCGTGCCGCGGAGCACCCTGGCACCGCTTACTTTGCCTGGGATGCTTTCGACCGCGGGGCATTGGGACCAATCCAGCGTTGGCATAACCTTCTTCTTCGGTCACGTCACACCTGTTCGCGGGATGCTAAAAGGGCATCACGGAGTGACAGGCAGGGAAGAGCGCGGAGGCATAAAAGAGGGCGCGAGGGATCGTGCCCCTAAAGGAATTGATTTTGTTGGCTGTTCGTGAAGGACAGCCTGAAAGCCTGTCCCACTTAGATCTAGAGCCGTCTGATTGTGGCGAGCCAGGCTGGGGCGCCGTTGTGGTCGTGGAATCTTGTCTGAACACGATCCGGTTTGAGAGCGACGACATTCCATCCATTGCTGTGGTCGAACGCCGCTCTCAGTTCTTGCTCGGTGACGGGGTGCGGACCAGTGTCGGGGCCAGCGTCACTGAAACAGAGCACATACAGGGTTCCATCGTGTTTGGTCACGGACGCGAGGCTCGTCACGTATTCTGGGCGCTCGTCGCGGTCGAAGGCGTGGAAGAGTCCGCAGTCCAGCACGGTTTCAAACATGCGCCCTAAGCGGTCCAGGTGAAACGCGTCAGCCGGGGCGAACTCCGCGGAGAGGGCGCGGGCGGCGGCTTTCTCTCGGGCGATCGCCAGCGCCGTCTCCGCTACATCAACGCCCAGGACTGGCAATCCAAGTGCGGCGAGATGAAGCGTGTTCTCACCTGTTCCGCAACCCGCGTCGAGGACGGTTCTGGCGAATCCGCCTTCGGATGCCAAACGCACGATTGCCGGCTGGGGGTGACCAATATCCCAAGGCGCGGGATCGTCGCGGCGGTAGGACGCGTCCCAGGGCAGACCGGTCATGCGTTCATGACTGGTGGGGCGGCGGCCACGGAAGGGATCGTCAGGGAGGGTTGGTGATGGCTCTGGCATGAGCGTGCTCCTTCGAGGATGGTACACCTGCGGCGGCAAAAAAAGAGCGGGCGATATACCGTGCCCGCTCATGGCAACTCTCTTTCATCCCTCCGCGCTATCAAAGCATCTGACAAGCAGGAAAAGAAAATGTATACGACGAGACCAATGCCGCTGCCCGTCCTGTCTGTGCAGGTGCGCGGAATCACGTGCATCTTGCTGATGCTCGCTACGTGTTCTGTGGCGGCCAAGGCCAGGCAAAAAGAGGATCATCACGTGCCGCACTCGACTTCCTACCGCACTGCGCAAGTTGACGGTCTCTCCATCTTTTACCGCGAGGCCGGTCCGAAGCATGCGCCTACTGTACTTCTATTGCATGGCCTTCCGTCTTCGTCGCGGATGTTCGAGCCACTTTTCGCGCGATTATCCGATCGGTACCACCTTGTCGCGCCGGACTATCCTGGTTTTGGCCACAGCGACTGGCCGGACCCGAAGAAATTCGCTTACACCTTCGATCACATCGCTGAGGTCATGAATCACTTTACGGAATCGCTCGGGCTGTCGCGCTACTCAGTCTACATGCAGGACTACGGCGGCCCCGTCGGCTTTCGCATGATTCTGGCGCACCCTGAACGTGTCGTGTCGCTCATCGTTCAAGACGCGGTGGCGCATGACACAGGTCTCGGCGCCAACTGGAAAACCCGGCGCGCGTTCTGGGCTGACCGCGCGGCCAACGAAAGCGCCCTGCGCGTCAATCTCCTCTCGCTCCAGACCGCGCGCTCGCGTCATGTGGGCGACGACCCGGACGTCGAACGGCACGACCCGGATCTTTGGACCGACGAATTCTATTTTCTGAACCGGCCCGGGCAGGTAGAAATTCAAAGCGATCTCTTCTATGACTACCGCACGAACCTAGAGAGCTATCCCAAGTGGCAAGCGTGGTTGCGCGAAAACCAGCCGCGGCTGTTAGTCATCTGGGGCAAGTACGAATCGTCTTTCGATCCATCCGAACCAGAGGCCTATCGCCGCGACGTTCCGAGCGCGCAGGTTCATATTGTGGACGGTGGGCATTTCGCCGTGGACACCGCTGCCGATGACGTTGCTTCCCTCGTTCGGGCGTTCCTCGAGGGGGAGCGTTAGCAGGAGCGCCAGACGAGATCTTTTTGGGCAGACAGACCTGCTACGCGCTCGGGGCAGCTGGGCTCCATTTCGACAGTAGGACCGCACCGGCGACGAACCCAATAAACGCGAGGAGAATAAACGTGAAGGTCCAACGATGGACGTTGCCCGCTATAACGAAGAAGAGAAATGCAATCGCGCTAGCGGCCCAGCAAATCATCCCCCTAAATCTTGTCGCATTCACCGGCAGTCGCTTTCTTTCGATGAACGAGCCGAGAATCGCCAGCACACTGCCAATCAGAAGCGCTGGAATAAAAGTTTCACTCAAGAGTGAAAACCACCAAACTCGGGTGTTTCCAAAGCTAAGACGCTCAACCAAACAATAAAGGAAGACTCCTCCAATAGTCAGGATCGCACCAATCGGGAATACAACAGTTCAACGCTTTCATTTCGCCCCGCATTCCCATCGCTACATTTACTATGAAACGTAGCATCAAATCACTCCAACAACGGATTGAATACTTTAATTGTGGCGACTCAGCCCTAGCTTTCATGACAATGGCATCAAAAACGAAACGCCCGAACCGTTGGGCTCAGACGTTTTTTGTTTGCGAGACGTGCGGAGGCGTTGGGCGTGAGCTAATAGATGTCGTATTGCTCCCAGTGGAGGGTGGCGTCGGATTGGATGATGATGTGTTTGTGGCTGGTTTGCTCGAGTTCGTCCATGAGCATGGATTCGCGGGTTTTTAGGGCTTTGGCGATTTCCGGGTGGACGCGGAGGGTTAGATTTGGGCTGTCGGTTTCCTGAGCGGCGGCCATTTTTCTGGCTTCGGCCTGGATTTCGTAACAGAGCGTGGGGATGGATTTAACCATGCCGGAGCCAGTGCAGTACGGGCAGGGCTGGCAGAGAACCCGCTCCAGGGCTTGCTTGGTGCGTTTGCGGGTGATGCAGACGAGGCCGAACTCATTAAAGGAAAGCGCTTTCGATGGAGCTTTGTCCTGTTCGAGGGCCATTTGCAATGCGGAGAGAACTTTTTCGCGGTTGCGGCGCTCTTCCATGTCAATGAAATCGACGACGATAATGCCGCCGAGGTCGCGAAGGCGGATCTGGCGGACGATTTCTTTCACGGCTTCGAGGTTGGTTTTGACGATGGTGTCTTCGAGGCGCGTGGAGCCTTTGCCGACGAATTTGCCGGTGTTGACGTCAATGGCGACGAGGGCTTCGGTGTGGTTGATGACGATGTACCCGCCGGATTTTAGCCAGACTTTCGCGCGGAGAGCTTTGTCGAGTTCGTGCTGGATGCCGAACTCTTCGAAGATCGGTGTTTCCTTGGTGTAGAGCTTGACCTTGTTGACGAGCTTAGGCTGGAAGCGGCTGACGAATTCGACGATCTTGCCGTATTCCTCTTCGTTGTCAATCCAGATGCCGGTGAAATCGTCGGAGACGTAATCGCGGAGGATGCGTTCGACCAGATTGAGGTCCCGGTGGAGCAGTGCGGGTGACTTGCGCTGCTCGCTGCGCTCCTTGATTTCGTTCCAGGACTTGCCGAGGAATTCGATATCGGCGCGGATTTCGTCATCGGTGGCGCCGCCTGCGGCGGTTCGAACGATGAACCCGCCGGGATAGCTGTTGCCGGCTTCACTGACGAGGCGGCGGAGACGCTGGCGGTTTTCGGCAGAAATGATTTTGCGCGAAACGCCAGTGTGATGGACCGTGGGCATGTAGACGAGGAAGCGGCCCGGAAGCGCGACGTGGCTGGTGATGCGGGCGCCCTTTTTGCCGAGAGGTTCCTTGGCGATCTGGACGACGACATCCTGACCGGCCTTCAGCATTTCAGAAATGAGTTGCGGACGGCGCGGCGGTCCGGAATGGCGGCGATGACCATGATCGTGACGCGGGCCACCGGGGCCGCTGGGACGGCGTTCGAATCGCGGACCGCTTGAGCTCGAGCGGCCACCCCGATCACCGCCGCGGTCGGGACGCCCGCCACGGCTGTCGGGACGGCCTCCGCGGCCACGGTCACGATCGCGTCCACCGCGCTGCGGGCGCTGGAAACGGGAACGGGGATTGCCACTGCCGATGCGTGCGGAATCGCGCGGAAAATCTTCGCGTGGGGCGGATGCACCGCCGACGCGTGGGGCGCGGGTCTCGCCAGGGAGCAGGATTACGTCGTCTTCGATGGCGGCAGGTCCGGCTGCCGTCTCGTCTGCGTGGGCTTCGATTAGTTCGGTTTCGGCGTGCTCGTGCGTGTGTTCGTGCTCACCGTGTTCATGCTCGCCGTGCTCCTGCGCAGCGTCTTCGTGATGCTCGTCTTCGTGGTGTTCGTCTTCGTGATGCTCGTGTTCCGCGTGCTCGTGTTCGATATGTACGGAATCACCCAGAGCAGCGGCGTGTTCGGCGGATTCGTGGGCGGCGTTGGCTTCGAATTCGGCGCGGTTGGCGGCGCGGTGTTCTTCGACTTCCTCGGTTTCTGATTCGGAGAGTTCTGTTTCCGCCGCGGCTTGATCTTCCGCTGCGTCGAGGCGTGCTTCCTCTTCTTCTTCCGCTTCTTCCTCGGCTACTTCCGCGGCCTCTTCTTCCGCGAGCTCGGTATCGAGGGCGGCCTGAATATCTTCGACCTCTTCTTCGTCGAATTCGGCGCCACCAACGAGGGTATCCCCTTTGGCGTGATCGGAAGTTTCCTCGTGCTTGGCTTCGGCCAGTTCGAAGGCAAGCGATGCCGCTTGCTGTTCGTTCAATTCGACTTCATTGCGAGCGGGAACGGAATCGGAAGCTGACGCTACGGGCAATTCGAGCGGCGAAGCTTCGTGCCGCGGCGGATTCGCGCCATGAGCGGAAAGAGATGGATCGGCGGCAACACCGATATTTTCGTCGGCGGAGACGGGAGCGGCCTCGGATTCAGAACCGGCGTCGGCGAGGAGCCAGCGCGGAAGTCCACCGGTGAAGCGGCGCGGAACGGCTGCGCCGGCCGGACCGGTGGCGGGAACCGTAGCGCCGCTCAAGTTGCCGGAAGAGTGAGGCGCCGCGTCTTTAAAGTCGGGTTGCGGCTCGTCGTGAATTTCCGGCTCGACAGCGGGAGGCGGAGGTGCCGCCGCAGGCTTTCCGCGGTATTTGGCGAGCGATTCGCCGGGGAGAAGGATGGGTTCTTCGGCGACAGCGCCAGGTGCGGACGCACTGACAGTTTCTGGCGGGCGATGATCGAAGCCGCGCTGCGCTGGGCCGCGGGGTTCGAAACCGCGCGGCTGGCCGCCACGATTTTCCTGGCCACGGTTATCGCGGCCGCGGTTTTCGTAGCCGCGCGAGTCGTTGCCGCGAGATTCGCCACCCTGCGGCGAAGCGTATTTCGAGGGCGGGAGGTTGCGTCCGCCGGGACCCTGCGAGCGGCCACCACGATGACGTCCGCCACGACGACCGAAACGGCCCCGGCCGCGATCGCCACCGCGGTCACTACCACGATCGTTGCCGCGGTCGTTGCCCCGGCCGTAATTCTGGCCGCCGCGATCGCCGCCGCTGCTGGAGCGCGACGGGTAATTTTGAGTGGGATTGTAATGTGGCGAAAAATTCTGCGGCGCGGAAGCATTCGATTCCGGCTGGCGCTCGTGTTCTTCCGCGACATGGGATTCGTCGTGCACTTCGGCGCCGTGTTCCAGGGGCAACTCATTGCCCGGAGAGGGTTCTTCGACAATGCCGGGTTGGTCATCGTGAGACAGCGAATCGTGCTCGGATGATTCGGGGTGAGACGATTCGTGATGCTCTTCGTGGAGGTGAATGACGTGCTCGTCGGCATCCTCGTGAGAGCCGCTGGCGTGGGCGAGCGATTCACCCGGAAGCAGCTCGACGACGTTGGACGGCGCGGGCGAATAGGCCGGCGCAGCGGCCACGGGCGCATCGGTGTGAGCATGGCCGTGATCGTAGTCTTCGAGATTTTCGAAAACGTCGCTAACGTAAAGGAAAGCATCGCCATCGAGGCCGATATCCACGAACGCAGACTGCATGCCGGGGAGGACGCGGGTGAC
>CAJCHZ010000071.1 GCA_903970165.1 Betaproteobacteria bacterium | reverse complement strand
GAGCATCACGAGGTCGATCCCCGCCGCGCCTGCCAGCATGTTACTCACAAAGCGCTCGTGTCCCGGCACATCCACTAGACCGAAGCGCACGCCATTTTCTTCCAGAAAAGCAAAGCCCAGATCAATGGTGATCCCGCGCCGCTTCTCCTCCGCGAGCCGGTCCGGGTGCGTCCCTGTCAGTGCCTCGACGAGCGCCGACTTGCCGTGGTCAATATGCCCCGCGGTGCCGACAATCACGCTCTTTGATGGATGAATCATCGATGGAGTACGGGTGAATAGTCCTTCAACGCGGAAGGACTCGAAGGCCTTCGGCTTTCGCGAGTTTGCTCTGGTGTTTGTCGAAAGTCAAAAATCGAGGGTCAACGCCGGCGGGCGAGGAGGTTATTTCGCGGCGGCGATTTCGTCGACGATGGCTTGCGCTGCCGCGCGGGGATCTGGGGCTGCGATGATTGGCCGGCCGACCACGAGAAAGTCCGCGCCTGCGCGGATTGCTTCGGTTGGAGTTGCTTTGCGGGCTTGGTCTTCGGATTTGGATTGGACGGATGACTCTGCGGGACGGACACCGGGAGTCACGATCAGAAACTCGCGGCCACAGGCTTTGCGAATGGACCTGGCTTCGTGAACACTGGCGACGACGCCATCGACTCCGGCCTTCTTGGCGAGCTGCGCGAGCTTCACGACACGAAGCTTCGGCGTGCCGCTCACTCCGACTTCCTTCATGGTCTTCTGATCCATACTGGTCAGAATCGTCACCGCGAGCAAACGCGGCCGGTCCGCTCCCATCGGGACACCCGCACTGATGCCTTGCACCGCAGCCTCGAGCATGGCGCTGCCGCCGAGCGCATGCACGTTCACCAGCTGCACGCCGGTCATGGCGGCGGAAGAAAGCACCGCTCCGGCTACCGTGTTGGGAATATCGTGAAATTTGAGGTCGAGAAAGATGCCCGGCCCCAGCGCAGAAATCTCTTTCACGGCCGCGGGACCGGCAGCCGTGAAGAGCTGGTTGCCAATCTTAAACATGCCTACGAGATCGGAAATTTGCCTGGCAAATTTCAGGGCCGTGGACAGCGAATCAAAGTCCAGTGCTACGATCAAGCTGCTGCGCGGATGGGCGTCGAAGCTCAAGGTCATAAGGATGACCCCGAATTCGGCGGGGTCAGGGTTTCTGTGGCAATTCTAGCAGTTCCAGGCGTACCTGGTTCACGCCCGAATGGATTAGCCCGATTTTTCGGGCTACACGATAGGACACATCAATTTCGCGCCCTTCCTGGAAGGGACCACGGTCATTGATGCGCACGACCTCGAATTGACCCGTCCGGCGGTTCACAACCCGGACGATGGAACCGAAGGGCAGGTTCGGGTGGGCGGCGGTCAGCGCCTCGCAGTCATACTTTTCCCCGTTGGCGGTCTTCTTGCCATTAAAGCCTGGTCCGTACCAGCTGGAGTTGCCTACCCAGGTCTTTATCGGCTTCACCGGAGAACTCAGGTTCGCCACGAGGGGAGCATCCATAACGGGAACGATGAGGAACATAAGGAGCACCCATCGGAACGCGGCCCAGAAAACAAATAGTGGTCGTCTCATAGTGTGTTCTTTGTGCTACTCAAATCCAAAAAATTGTAGCAAGAAATAGTCATTATGTCAACCAAAATCTGCGAAGATTTTTCCCCTTAACTCATTGACAGTAAACATTTTAGCCTCAAAAAAAGCCTTCTCAAGATCCCCCACAAGTCGCTGACTGACCCGCGGGTCAGTAAAGCTGGCCGTCCCTACCTGTACGGCAGTCGCACCTACCGACAGGTAATCAAGCACGTCTTTCGCCGTCTCGATGCCTCCGAGCCCTATGATGGGTGACTTGACGGCCTTCCACGCTTCCCAGACGAGGCGCAAAGTGATGGGTTTGATGGCGGGGCCGGAAAGCCCGCCGGTCTGGTTTCCCAAGCGGGATTTACGGGTCCATGGATCGACGGCCATGGCTGGGTAAGTGTTCGCCACGGTAAGGACATCGGCTCCAGCCGCCTCGGCGGCCCGGGCAATAAGTCCAATGTCTGCAACCATTGGCGAGAGTTTTACCCACAGGGGGCGCCTTGCGGCGGCCTTCTTCGCAGCCCCGACAATCTCGGACACCAGAAGGGGATCGCTCCCGAACTGCATTCCCCCCTTTTTGACGTTGGGGCAGGAAATGTTCAGCTCGTAAGCGGTCAAACCCTCCGCATCTTCAAGGATGCGGATGACCCCGACGTAATCTTCCTGGCAGTAACCAAAGACGTTGGCAATGATTGCCGTATCGTATTTGCGCAGTACTGGGAGTTTTTCTGCCACAAAAGCGCGGACACCAATGTTTTGGAGGCCGACGGCGTTGAGCATGCCGGAAGGGGTCTCACAGAGGCGAGGCGGAGGGGCTCCGTCGATGGGCTCCAGGGACAAGCCTTTGACGACCACACCGCCGAGACGATTGAGGTCAAGCAGGTGGGCAAATTCGACGCCGTAGCCGAAGGTTCCGCTGGCTGCGAGAATAGGATTCCGCAGGCGCACCGCGCCAACTTGCACGGTCAGATCAACGGCGACAGAATCCGTCACTTCGGCGGAGAGGATACCATGAACCCGGACCCGAATCGCCGCTAATTTTGGTTCTGCTCCTTTTGCTTGTGGAAATATTGTTCAGGGGTTTGGGGGGACTTGAGGACCTTGGATTTATCGGAGGATACCGCTTTCTTCGTGCTGGTCTTGGTCGCCGAGGTTAGCATAGGGGCCAACGCCTCACCAAGGACGCGGCCGTCGCGAGGGGCCATGGTGATGCCGCAGAGCGAAGCTAGCGTCGGAGCAATGTCCGCAGGCGTGATGCCACCGCGATACTCTCCGGGCTTGATGCCGTAGCCCATCAATATAACGGGGACATGCTGGTCGTACTCCCAGGGAGTTCCGTGGCCGGTGCCGTAGTGGCGGGTTTGACCGATTGGAGTCGAATCCATCAGCCAATAGGCTTTGGGAACGATGAAGAGGTCGCCACTCCGCTGCGCGTAGTATCCGGCGGCCATAGCTTCACGTAGCGGGCTATGGGTTGATGGGCGGTCGATGAGGTCTTCGGCGCGATACACCCCCGCGACTCCGGCGGCGCCCTTTATTGCGGCCAGCACGGCGTTCATCGCGGGAGCGTCGCTCTTTAAGCGGTCGTAAACGCCTTTTGCAAAATAGATTTCGCTGCCGTTGATACGCGCCACCGCCGGCTTCGGATAGTTCCATGGATCGAGCGCTTTCTCGATACGGTCTTGCACGTCGGGCAAGTGCAAGACGCCTGCATCCGCGCCTGTCTGCTTCATGTCTTCGGGGATCGGTACGACGCCGTGGTCGGCGCTGAGGGCGACGACGTAATTTCCGCGTCCCACTTTCTCATCCAGGTGCCTGAAAAGGTCCGCGAGATCCTGATCCAGGCGGACCAGGACGTCTTGAACCTCCCAGCTTCGTGGCCCAAAGGCGTGACCTGCGTAATCCAGCGTAGAGTAAGCAACTCCCAAGTAGTCCGTTCCGCCGGTTTTTCCGAGGCCGAGGTTGTCGACTGCGGCTTCGGCCAAGCGTGTTAGATAAGCATCCGCAAAGGGGCTTGCCGACCATTGTTCGTAAAAGGCGGCGTCGGGCTCGGTGCTGTCGGCCTTGCCGCGCACCGGATGAGGAAAGGCCGGCTCCCAGCCTTCCGGCGGGACCGCACCTCTGGCGGGTTGGTCATAGGAATAGACCGAATCTGCAAGTGAGAGGGTCCAGGTCTTGCCATAGTCCTCCTTGACAGGATGCGCTTTGGCATAGTCCTCAACAAAAGGCATTGCGCCGTAGACGCTGGAAGTTTCCCAAGCGCCTTCTGACGAATCAAACCAGGTGACCGCGTCGGCTTTGTGCCCTGCCAGGGAGATTGCGGCGCGGGCTTTCAGAGAAAACGTGGCGATGCGGGCTCCTCCGCCGACCTGAAATTTTAATTCCTCTGCGAAGGAAGGAACCTCCATTCGAGAAGCCGAGTCGCCTCCTTTTGCTGCGGCTCCCGCATAGCCAATGTTTTTTGCGCTGGGGTCGGAGGTGCAAGTGACCATTTTTTGCGACTCGCGATCCCACCACGCGTTGGCCACCATGCCATGAGTCGCCGGAAATGCTCCGGTGGAGATTGTCGCGTGGCCTACGCAGGTTTCCGTGGCGGCGTAGGGGTATGCGGCATCGCGGAACCAGGCGCCTTCTTCCACCAGGCGCTTTAAGCCGCCGTTCCATTGACCGAAGAATTTATCGATGTAGTCGGCGCGCATTTGGTCCACGACCAGAACGACGACCAGTTTTGGGCGGGCTGGGGCCGTCCGAGCCGGCGACGCAGTGCTTGTGGCTTGGGTGGCGGAGTCCTTAGGAGATATATCCGTTTTATCGGCCTGAGATCGCAGCGACGAGGGGCAGATTGCAAACAGGAGGGCTAAGGTCGCGGCGGATATTCGCAGGTTCTTGCTGACGCCGATTTTCTGCAACTTATTCATGTAAGGTCTCCCCATATTTGACCGGGAAGTTTATCACGGGGATAGAAGGCATGCGGTTGGACAGGCACTCTTGGCTGTCTAGTTTTGCTGGACGGAAAGCTGAAGAGACACACGCCCATCCACGCCCAAGGTGAACAGGGGTGTCTGTCCTACTGGCGGCTTGTGCTAGGATTACCCGACCATGCGCATCGTTGAAAAAGCTCAATTGATGTCGGCCTCGGAGATTGACCGGACCCTGCGGCGGCTGGCTCATCAGATTGTCGAGAAAAGCGGCGGCACCAAACACCTTGCACTGATTGGCGTTCGGCGGCGTGGCGTGCCGCTGGCCCAGCGTATTGCGCAGGCCATGCGGGGCATTGATGGCGTAGACGTTCCCGTAGGCACGCTGGATATTACACTTTATCGCGACGACCTTTCCAAGGTTGCTTCTCAGGCTGTATTACAGTCTTCCGACATTACGTTTGGCGTGGACGGAATGGACCTCGTGCTTGTGGACGATGTGCTTTACACCGGCCGCACCATACGCGCGGCGATGAACGGACTTTTTGATCTTGGGCGCCCGCAGCGCGTCTCTCTCTGCGTGCTGATTGACCGCGGACATCGCGAAATGCCGATCGAGGCGCAGTTCGTCGGCCGCACCGTGCAGACCAGCGAGACGGAAATTATCGAAGTGCGCCTGCGGGAGATTGACGAAGAAGAGCGCGTCGTTCTTGTGGATCGTCAGGAGCCTTAGTTGAACCAGAAGTTCTCGCCCGGCATACTACCAAGAGTGCAAATGTGACCTACCGTTTTCGCGACCTGCTGGCGCTGGAACCGCTCAACGCGGACGAACTGACTTTTTTGCTGGACCAGAGCAAGCCATTTCAGGAAATCCAGCGTCATCCGTTAAAAAAACTTGCCACACTGCGCGGCAAGACCATTGCTCTCGCGTTTTTTGAAAACTCGACGCGCACGCGCATCAGCTTTGGGACTGCCGCTTCGCGCCTTGGCGCGGATACGATGAACCTGCAGGCCGAATCTTCCAGCTTAAAAAAAGGCGAGTCGTTGCTGGACACCGTGCATACCCTGAACGCGATGAAACCAGACTGCCTGGTGATGCGGCATGCGTCCTCTGGCGCTGCGGATTTTGTGGCGCGCCATCTCGATATTCCCGTTATCAATGCCGGCGACGGAACGCATGAGCATCCTTCGCAAGGCCTGCTGGACGCGCTGACGATTCGTGACCGCAAAGGATCACTCGAGAATTTACATATCACCATTCTCGGCGACATTTCGCACAGCCGGGTGGCCCGTTCGAATATTCATCTGCTTGCCAAATTCGGCTGCCGCTTTACGCTGTGCGGGCCGGCGATGTGGGTTCCGCGTGAACTCGAAAGCATCGGTCCTCCCGGGGCTTCCATCCGGCGCGTGTTTCGCATCGAAGAGGCCCTGGAAGATGCGGACGTCATTCTGTTGCTGCGCGTGCAAACCGAGCGGCTTCACGAACCGGCTCTTTCTGCAGGCGATTACATTCTTCTCTATCAGCTAAACGCGGAACGCCTGCGGCTTGCAAAGGCCGATGCCATCGTGCTGCATCCCGGGCCGATGAATCGCGGCATTGAGATAACGCCGGAAGTGGCGGACGGCGCGCAGTCCTGCGTGCTCGAACAAGTCACCAACGGAATCGCCGTGCGCATGGCACTGCTTTTCCTGCTGACGAGCGGGGCCGTGGAAGAAGGCAACGTCGCCGTCGCCGAGAATCAACCCAAGGAATCCACGCATGCTTCTCATTAGGAACGGGCGCGTCATTGACCCGGCCACGCAAACGGACGCGCTGCGCGACGTTCGGCTGGATGGAGACAAGATTGTCGAAGTCGCGGCTCCCGGCCAAATCCAGCTCGATGCACACAACGGCGAAATCTTCGACGCGACTGGGTTCATCGTGGCTCCGGGATTTATCGACCTGCATGCGCACTTGCGCGAGCCGGGGCAGGAATCGTCGGAGACGATCGAAACAGGCACAAAATCGGCGGCGCGCGGCGGGTTTACCGCGGTTTGCTGCATGCCCAACACGAAACCCGTTAACGATAACGCTAGTGTTACGCGCTTCATTCTCGATCGAGCCAAGGCGTCCGCCAGCGTGCGCGTCTGGCCGATCGGGGCGGCAAGTGTTGGAAGCAAAGGCGAGGCTATCGCGGAAATCGCGGCGATGCGGGACGCGGGCATCGTTGCAGTCAGCGATGACGGAAAACCCATCGCAACCGCGAAACTCACAAGGCAGGTAATGGACTATTGCCTCTCGCTCGACCTCCCCGTCATCGAGCATTCCGAAGATGTTTCGCTAGCCGCGGGCGCGGTGATGCGCGAAGGAGTGACGTCCACGCGGCTGGGCCTGCCCGGCATGCCTGCTGCCGCCGAGTCTGTGTGCGTGGCGCGCGACGTTCAACTCGCCGAACTCACCGGGGCGCGCCTCCACGTGGCGCACCTGTCCGCAAAAGCTTCTCTCGAACAAGTGCGCTCGGCCAAGTCGCGCGGTTTACGCGTGACATGTGAAGTTACGCCTCATCACTTTACTTTGATCGATGAGGACGTGCAGTACGACTCTCGCTACAAAATGAATCCGCCGCTGGCAGCGCGCGATGATCGGAAGGCGCTCATCGAGGGGCTTGCCGATGGGACCGTGGATGCCATCGCAACGGATCACGCGCCTCATGAACCCGCGCTGAAAGACGTGGAATTCGACCGCGCGCCGTTTGGCGTTCTCGGCTTTGAAACCGCGTTGGCTCTTGCGCTGGAACAACTTGTGCATGCAGGACGAATTTCGCTCATGCGTCTGGTCGAACTTTTCACGACCGGACCTGCGAAGGTTCTTGGCATGGAACGTAAGATTTGGCCCGGTCAGCCCGGCGATCTGACTATTTTTTCGTTCGAACAACCGTGGACCTACGACGTAAAACAATCGCCCAGCAAATCGCGCAACTCCCCGTTCGACGGACGGCAGTTCAAAGGCGGGCCAGTCGCCGCTATCGTTGCGGGCCGCATGATTCACAAGAAGTAAAAGCTGAGGTGGCTTCTCCTGATTTTTAGTTTCTATGAAATCGCAATGGGCCGCCGCTTGCGCAGCATCCTTATCATCCAGAGGCCGGCCACCCCGGCAGCCAAATGTTTCAAGCTATGGCCGCTTACGACCTGATGATCGGCCGCGAAAATCTGGCGATCGGCCGTTTCCCACGACCACCGTAAACGCCAAGATAAGTGCGATGCCTGCGCGCCGCGAAATCAAGGAGTCCTCGTTTTGCTCTCGGTATAGGGCATTCGCATTGGGAATTTGGCGCCTCGCTTCAGGCATTTGCTCCTGAATTAACGTTGTACTGCCTTTTGCATGGCGGCTTGGGAGTCGCGTGCGAAACGCTTTTGCATGGCTCTTGCGACGGGATAGCCGAGCTTGGCCAGCAAGTTTGGACGGGAAAAGGCGCAGACGTCATACCAGACGGATTGGTCTTTGGCATGAAATTCGACGGTGAAGCGCTCTTCACCTCTCTCGCCATGTTCGGGCAGAGTTCCGTAGGCGAAGCCGAAGCGCTTGTCGGCGCCTTCTTCGTCAATCAGGTAAACGATGCGGGCCGCGTTCAGCGACCACAGCCCTAGCACCTGTAGGAGAACCGCGACCGTCGCGCCTTCTTCGATCGGCGCGTCCGGCCAGCAAAGCTGAAGCCACGGCATCGCGAACATTTTCCATTCACGGATGGCCCGCACCGCCTGTTCGAACGCTTCCGCCCCTTCGCCGAGCCGAACACGACTGTGGTCCACCGTGTAGCCGCCAGGCGGCTGCCCGCGAGAAGCTGCAACGTGCGCGTACGAGAAGGGTTGATCCTTTTGAGCGGAGAGAAACTCACGAATCGCGCCATCGCTTGGCTTGCGCAGGCTATACACGGATTCGCTCTCCTGGATTGTTGCCGGAGCCATCAAAAGCGACGCGGATGGAGGGATTACCGAGCCGCTTCTCCCTGAAACCACTTTAATGAATTTCTAACAAACTGCTCAGGATTTTCTTGTGGGTGTGCTCTTAGTCTTCTTCTTGCGCGTCGAAAATTTCGAAATGAGAGCGCGAGGTGAGATAAGAATGTCAGCTACGGTTTTCCTGGCGATTTGCATCCTTGGATGCGACCTTCTTTTGTATATTCTCTATCAATGGACTTACGGAGAGCGGCGCAGAGGACTCTCGCGCCGGGGGCGTGCGCGCAGAAGGAAGGCCCAGCCGCAAAACGTGAAACCTTCTTTGGCGGCTTCGCGGGAACGCCTTACCGAAGCGAAACAGAATCTGCGGGTTATTCGCGGACGAGTCGCGGAACGCGAAACCGGCGCGTATTTGGGTTTTGATGCGGAGCGGTTTGGCGAAGAGCGGGCTTACCGGCGAATCGCAGCTGGTTTCGCACATGCCAAGCGCTAACTGATTTTCTCTCCGCTGTCTTTCGACTTCCCACGCCTCCCGCTCTTTGCCAGCGCGTTCCATCCCGCCAGTGCCGCGAGCTTTTCCTCCGCGCGCCAGGAACCTTCATGAGATTCACCTAACCGTGCGATGGCTCGCCTTGCTTTCGGCGCGGTGACACGCAACGCACGCGCAGCAGCCTCATAAGCGTTCTTCTCGACGAAGACCTCGCAAGAAATTCCGCACGAACGCAGAGCGTCCTCTAAAACCACCCGAAACAGTTGGCCTTCGTAGCCGTGGGCGCGCATGTGGTCGTTGTGAAGAGTGGCCGGATCGACGAGACTGCCCACGACGAGCGCCGCCGCGCGAACCTCATAAGCCAGAGTGCCGGCCTCTTCGAGAAGCGCTTTTACCGATTTCTTCGCCGCGGCGCTCACCACCTTTCGCAGATTTCGCGTGACCGCCTCTCCTTCTTCGCGCGGGAGTTCGAGCGCTGCATGATACGGCTGCCTGGAACCTGGGACGTTGGCATCGGAGAGAAGAATCGGCGAGCATTTCAAGAGTCGAGGCTTGCTTATAGGACCGGCCAACAAAGCCGCCATGGCCCAGCCGGATTTGACGCGGAAACCGAGGGCCGCAGGCAACCGTTTGAAGGCTTTCGCCAAAGCGCTCTCCCAACAGATTGTCATCCAAACTAAAGTCGCCAGCAGGGATGCTGGCGCTAGCTAGTGCGCGGTTGGTTCCGCGGCGGGATGCATGCCATGCTGCGGGACTTCGTGGATCCCACGCGCAGGCGGCTCAATCTTCTGCCGATAAAAATGATCCAGCGGTACGCGGCCTTTGCCGATGGGATAGGCTTTTTCGATCGCCTTAGTCACATAGGCTTTCGCAAGTGTCGCCGCTTCGAGAAGCGTGCGGCCAGCCGCCAGATGCGCCGCGACCGCCGACGCAAAGGTGCAGCCAGTGCCGTGAAGCGATTCTTCTTTGCCCTTGTCGCCGGCGAGAGGCATCATCGCGCTTCCATCGAAGAGCAGATCAACGGCCTTTTCCATGTGGCCGCCCTTTACAATCACCGCGCGGGCGCCCATTTCCACAAGCTTCCGCGCCGCCGCTTCCATGCCCGTCATATCTTTGATGGCCAATCCGGTCAGCGTTTCCGCTTCAGGGACATTTGGCGTAATTACGCTGGCGCGCTTCAACAATTCTGTTGCGACGTATTTGATTCCCGCGGCGTCCAACAATTCCGCGCCGCTGGAAGCTTTCATCACCGGATCAAGCACGATGTGCCCAAATTTGTTGGCGTCGAGAAATTCCGCCACCGCCGCGGCGTTCCCGCGGTTGCCCAGCATGCCGATTTTGACCGCCTCGAGCGTCGAATCCTTGGCCAGCGCGTCGAGTTGCGCTTTCAACTCCGCCGACGGCGTATTGTGGACGGCCTCGACTCCCTGCGTGTTCTGAATCGTAATCGAGGTGATCGCCGCGACTCCGTAACAGCCGTGCGCCGAGAACGTTTTCAGGTCTGCGCCGACACCAGCGCCGCAGGACGGATCGAATCCGGAAATCGTTAGCAAAATCGGCGGGACGCTGTGGCCATTATGACCGTTGTGATTGCTCATCGTTCGCTACCTAGAGCTGCTTTCCGAAACGCTTTGCGCCCAGAAGAGGCCCCTCGACGAAAATAGCCGGTCGCGCCACCCAGGCGCACCGGCAAATGCGAATGTACGCGCGTTGCTCGCCGCACGCAACAAAAACTTTTCTTAGGATGACCTCACGGATGGGGATCAGCGGCAAAGCGCGTCGAGCTTTTGCATCGGGCGTTCGGGGACGGGCGGGTATTTCATGTGCTTGCTCTCGATCAATTGCTCGAGCAACGTGCCTCCGTGAGTCAACGAGGCGTCAGGATCGCTTTCGTAAGCGGGATCTTTCTCCGCGTCGGGAAGCGTGACGAAATCAAATCCCTCTTTTTTCATCAAATCGAGTAATTCGGGCAGCATCACGCTGTCGAATCCACCGATGTGCATCAAAAGGACGTACTTGATGTCGCGGCCAAAGAGCATGGCAGACAACTTGCGGTCAAGCGCGAAAGAATCAGCCGCGGTCGCCAAATAACTCGACTTCAACCATTCCATGCCCGGCGTGTCGTGCTTCTCGGCACAGCGCGCGTAGGGAACATTCCAGGCGTAGTCGCCGAAATCGAGCGTGACTTGCGCGACCTTATAACCGTGTTCGTGCAAGTAGGTCCTCACCGCGTGTCTTTTCTCGAGCGTGTCGCCTTCGTGCAGAAACGGGTAGCGGAGCCAGTGCCAATCTTTTGATCCCATCAACGCTTGCAGGGTGGGTTCGTTCCCGGCAATTTCGGCTTCAAATGCTTCCGGCGTGGCTGTGTTTATATCGATATGCGAAAACGTGTGGTTGCCCAGCGGAAATCCGGCATTAACCCAAATCTTCAAGACGTCGGCCTTGTCCTCGTCTCCCGCAATATTCTTTGCATTCACAAACCCGTAGACCGCGGGCACACCCTTGGCCTTGAATGTTGCAATCATGCTTTTAGCAACATCGGACCGCTTCATTGGGGAGGGTAAATCACCGTGGGAGGGAAGGTCGTCGACCGTGATAGCAACCTGTGCGCGTTCCTGCGCGGGGGAAGGCCATACGAAAACACAGGCGAGTAGCGCAAGGCTCAACGCGCATGCGAAATAAGCAAACCTGTTGATGTTCATGATGAGCCGCCAGACTTCTGGCGATCCAGGAAAAATCAGGGGAACAGGCCACGAACGAGCGTCGCTTCCGCCACACGCCCCACGGCCAGGACCATTGCACCCGCGCGTGGCGGAACGTGATGCTTGCGCATCGTCTCCACCATTTCGTGGAATGCCTTGACCATGCTCTTTTGCAGCCTCAAGTTCACTTCTTCGGCGTCCCACATGAGCCCTTCCATGTTTTGGACCCACTCGAAGTAGCTCACGGTGACGCCACCAGCGTTGGCCAAAATATCCGGTAGCACCGTAATCCCGCGCCGCGCCAGAATTTCATCGGCATGCGGAGTCGTAGGACCGTTGGCGGCTTCTGCAACGATGCGCGCCTTGATCGCTTCGGCGTTATGCAGCGTGATGACGTTTTCCAAGGCCGCGGGCACGAGGATGTCGCACTTCATGGTCAGCAAATCATCGTTTGTGATGCGCGAAGCTCCCGGCATCCCGACCACGGTGCCCGATCGCTCCTTATAGCGTATCGCCTTGATGGGATCGATCCCGCGCGAATTCGTCACGCCTCCACGCGTGTCGCTCAGAGCGATAATCTTCGCTTTTTTCTCCGCAAACAAGCGCGCCGCCGTCGCGCCCGCATTGCCAAATCCCTGAATCGCCACCGTCGCGCCGCGCAGGGGAATTTTCTTCAGCTTACAAGCCTCTTCCACCACAAAGAGCAACCCGCGCGCCGTCGCCTCCCCACGCCCTTCGGACCCGCCGATCGAAACGGGCTTTCCGGTTACGACTCCATGCACCGAATGCCCTACGGTCATCGAGTAGGTATCCATGATCCACGCCATCGTCTGCGCGTCGGTGTACACATCCGGCGCGGGAATATCCTGCGTCGGCCCAATAATCGGCAAAATCTCGCTTGCGTAGCGCCGCGTCATGCGCTCGAGTTCCGTCTTCGACATACGCTTTGGGTCGCAAATCACTCCGCCCTTCGCGCCGCCAAAGGGCACGTTCAGCACCGCGGTCTTCCAGGTCATCCACGCCGCGAGCGCCTTTACTTCATCCAACGTCACGCTTGGGTGATAACGAATACCGCCCTTGCCCGGCCCACGCGAAATATTGTGTTGCACGCGGAACCCGGTGTGGACTTTCACTTGCCCGTTGTCCATCTTCGTGGGAATAGAAACTTCCAGCACGCGCTTCGGCGTCCGCAGAATCTGCCGCAACCCCGGCTCCAGCTTCAAAAACTCCGCCGCCATATCAAACTGAATCTGCGCGATGCGAAACGGGTTTAGATCTTCGCGCGGAGCGATTCGCGGCACCATCGGCGGTGCGCCAATCTGTCTGAGCGGCCCTGTGGGCTTTACGACCGTGGCCATCGAGTTTCGGTCCTTTCTTCTACACTTCTATCTCGACATCTGTCTTATCGTCTGCCAAAAAATCTTTGAAAATTAAAATGTACGGCTGCCCGGGTAAGAAAATCCATCAAGCGTTTGCCGCCATCCGTTGCACTTTGCTCGCATGCTTGTCGCGGCAAGCCATGGAGCAAAAATGCACTATTTCTCCGCCTTCTCGCAGCGGAATGGATAGCTCCTCCGCCACATGCATCCCGCAAACCGGGTCGCGCACCAACCGCCTTGGCGCTAACCCGCCCTGCGTATGGCCGCTGGCACCCGAACCCGCGGCACCCGCGGCATCGCTCGGCTGGCCCGGCGTCGTCACTCCGCGCACCATCCATACAAGCACGCGCCGCAAGAGCGCCACACTCCACGAAACGACTAGCAGCCAGAACAAATACTTGACGATGCGCATCAGAAATTCCATTGATTCTTCCCGTTCCATAACCCGGCGTCGCCGAGAGGTAACGACCGGCAATCCCGCGTTCGCGGTCACTTCTCTTAAAACGAACCGCGAATCCCCCGGGGTCCCTTATGCTGACCGCAACATCGTACTGAGGCGAGTGTATGCAAGGCGAAAAGGCAGAGTCAAACAAAAAGCTGTACTTTCAATAAGTTAGGCGACGAAAAAGGCTAGCCGAGAAGTCCTCCATCAAGAATAATTCCAGGCTAACTGTAATGATATCTGTAATTTACAGCTATGGGGCGGGATATACCAGGTCGTCCGCTCCCGAGCCCGCCCGGGCCCCGGTTTCAAGCCTACCCGCCCGCAGGGATCTTAGCAATCCCCATATACGGCCGCAAAACCTCCGGCACTACAATGGACCCATCCGCTTGCTGGTAATTCTCCACCACCGCGATCCACGTCCGCCCTACAGCCAGCCCCGACCCATTCAGCGTGTGAACAAAATCGCTTTTCCCGCCGCCTTTCGGCTTAAACCGAATCCCCGCGCGCCGCGCCTGGAACGCCTCGCAATTCGAACAGGAAGAAATCTCGCGAAACTCCCCGCTTGCCGGCAGCCACACCTCGAGGTCGTACGTTTTCGCCGACGCAAATCCCATATCGCCCGTGCATAGCAGCATCGTCCGGTAATGCAGCCCGAGCTTCTGCAAAATTGTCTCCGCGTTGCGCACCAGGGCCTCGTGCTCTTGGTAGCTTTTTTCGGGATGCGTAAATTTGAATAGCTCCACTTTCTGAAACTGATGCTGCCGCAAAATCCCGCGCGTATCTTTCCCCGCCGCGCCCGCTTCGCTTCGGAAGCATGCCGTCCACGCCGTCACGTGAATCGGCAATTGCTCTTCGGGGAGCGTCTCGTCGCGGTGCAAATTGTGCAGCTCCACCTCAGACGTCGGCGTCAGCCAAAAATCCGTGTTTTCAATGCGAAAAAGGTCCGCAGCAAACTTCGGCAACTGCCCCGCTCCCGTGAGCGACGCCGTGTTCACCAAAAACGGCGGCAGAATCTCCGTGTACCCATGCTCTCGCGTGTGTACATCCAGAAAAAAGTTCGCCAGCGCCCGTTCCAGTCGCGCTCCCCATCCTTTATAAACCGCAAAGCGCGCTCCGGTAATCTTCGCCGCCACGCCAGTATCCAAAATTCCCGCACGCTCGCCCACTTCCCAATGCGGCTTCGGCGCAAAATCCATTTTCGGCGCCGCGCCCCATCGCCGTACCTCCACATTTTCTTCCGCGCTATGCCCCACCGGCACCGAGTCGTGTGGCACATTCGGAATCGTCAGCATCAACTCGCTCTGCGTTGCGTTCAGCTGCGCAATCCGCTCGTCATTCGCCTTGATCGTCTCCCCGACTTTCTTCATCTCGCCAATCAAAGCGTCCGCGTCCTCTTTCGCCTTCTTTCGCCGCGCAATCTCCTCACTAGCCTTATTCCGCTGCGCCTTCAAGGCCTCCGTCGCGGTAATCAACTCCCGCCGCTGCGCATCCAAAACGCGAAACGCATCCAAATGCAGCGGCGTACCCCGCTTCTCCGCCATCTCCGCAAACACATCCAAGTGATCCCGAAAATAATTTAAGTCATGCATCGCGTTAGCCTAACAAACTGTTCTTGAAGTCCCTCAGGTTTAGCAGAATACCGCAATCCGTCTCTTCTTCTCTGCGAATCTCTGTTAACTCTGCGCCTCTGCGTTATCCTTTTCCCCGTCTTTTTTCTTCACTCGCCACTCGCCACCAGTAATCCCGACTTCCCCTCCCTGGACTCCTATACCCACCTGATCAACGATCCCGATTGATCCTCCTGCCTCTTCCCACCCCCGCCTTCGACGGCCCCCGGCCTCCTCGCATTCTTCTCTCCCGGCTACTACCGCTTGCTCTGACCTTCGTTGCGAGGAGACAAGCTCGGCAGCTTTGTACTCCCCCACGGTTCAGCAGGAATGGATACGCAGTTCACCAGGAGAAGATATCCGTTGAAACGAACCCGCAGGTAACATCACCACCGTCACAAAGGCGGCGCGACCCTCAGCCGCACCCAAGGCCCCCGGAACGCCACTCGCAGTCGGAGGAGAAACATGTCAAACCCACATCCAATTCCAGTCCAGGCCCAATCGAAATTGCCGGTATTGCTGCTCGGAAGCAAAGGAGAGGACGTCCGCCAGGTGCAAGCCACTCTGAACGCAGCGCTTGGCAAACGCTACAAGCACATTCCGGAAACCGGTGTCTACGACCAGGCTACGTTTGACGCGGTTCTTTTCTTCCAGCGACAGTTTCGTTTGAAGGGGAAGGACGGGAAAGTCGGCGACGAAACTCGCCGCGCCTTGGCCACTCGCGTCGTCGTGATCTCCGGAACCATCAGCCGGAATTTTAATTCTGGCTATCGGCCGCGCGCTGCTTCCTTTGGCGTGGGCAAGCTGCACCTGGATCCCGATCTGTTTATCACCGATGGTGACACCGTTATTCCCCGGCCGTTATTTCCGTCTTCTGTCTCGAGTTCCGGCATTTCTGCGGGGGCCGCAGCCGCTCCGGCAAAATCCCATTGGTTGTTTCAGGTCCAGCCGCAGCAACAGGTAAACTTGCCGCCCCTGGTGTTTCCAAATCCCGGGACCGGTCCCGCGCCTGGCACCATCTCCTCCGGAGTCATCTCCGTCGGTTTCGTCTATCGAACCGCAGCCGACGGGCCGCACGGGGAGTTCGGTCTCGCGCCCCAGTTCCTTTTCAACTCGCGCAATACGGCCACGGACCCCAAGTACTCGCTTCAGCTGCAGGCCAGCGCAAGCTTTGCTGATCCGTGGGCCTCAGGCCGGTTTCATTCCGCTTTGTTTTTGCAGGCTGTGGGCTCCGTCAACCTCTCGCCGCTTAGCGGGGCATTCCAACTTACTCCCGGCGCTCAGATCTCCGTGGACATCATCGAAGACCGCTGGAGTCTTTTCGTGCAAGGAACACTTGCCAACCAATGGACTCTGCCGACCGGGCAATATTCGCTAATCCCTGGTTTCGCCATCGGCAGCACCATCCAATGGGAGCTCGGGAGAAAGGGGAAGTAATCTCGGAATACCCTGCTTAAGAAACCCCGCACGACGTATGCATCCTGATTTTTTCGGACGGTGCCAAACCGACTCAAATTCCTCCGGCCACTCCCGCGCGGCGTGAAGCACCGCCAGAATCCGTACTTCCTTCTTTTCTATCCGGCAGGCAACGACGAACGGCGTCCCCGAAGTGACCAGCTCCCTCGTTCCGGCCAAGCGTCCGTTGCGCCCGGCAAACGGGTGGCGCGCCAGGATATCCACGGAGTCCCAAATGTGGTGCGTAATTCGATTGGCAGCGGCTTCGTCATCGGCCGCGATGTACTCGTGCGCGGCGGCCCATTGTTGCGTGGCGGGTGTGCTCCACCGGATGAGCATTGCTCGGAGCAACTTGGAACGGCCCATCTTGCTGATCATTTTCTTCACTTCGGCGTGCGAAACCAGTTTTCCTTCCGCCGCTGCCCGCAGCCCTTTCTTGATCAGCTTGCTGTGATGTTCATTGAGCAGCAGATAATTTTCCACCGCCTCGTTCAGCACGTCACTGCGATCCCGGTCCATGCTCTCGGCCAGCCCGTCGAGCGACTCCACCGTGTCCGACGGCATCCGAAAACTAATCGTCTTGAGCGCGCTCCTAAATCGGCCTCCGTAATACGAGAGAATACGGTGTATTCCCTCCTGCTACAGCGGCCCTTCGCAAACTACCCTGTCCCCAACCGTCCGAAGCTCCCTGGCATTCGCGGTAACGAGCATCAGCTTGGAGCACCAGAGCCTGCCCCGCGATTTGTACGGTCCGTCCTAGTA
Organism: Betaproteobacteria bacterium; assembly: GCA_903970165.1. GTDB lineage: Bacteria > Acidobacteriota > Terriglobia > Acidiferrales > UBA7541 > Acidiferrum. The sequence continues at coordinate 46,511 of CAJCHZ010000071.1, read as the reverse complement.
CTCCATCAAATCTTCCGCAACCAGTCCGCCCCCTCCGTGTTTCATACATAGGAGGACCTGACAATGCGCAAAACTTTTAGCGTACTTTCGATTGCATTGGCATGCGCCATGGCGGGAGGACTTCTCCTTGGTATGGCGCCCACAGCCTCGGCACAGAGGTTCAGGGGAGGCTTCGTGGTCGCGGGACCGGGACTCTATTTTGGTCCCTTCTATCCATACTACGGCTATTACCCCTACCCGTCGTATTACATGGCTGCGAACTACGGTGAAATCAAGCTCGAAACTCACCACATGAAGGACGATCAGGTGTTCATCGATGGCGGTTTTGCCGCTAGAATCAGGGACACCTCGAAATTCGCCCTTCGACCCGGTGAACACAATATCGAGCTGCGCGATGCCGACGGCCAAGTTCTCTATCAGGAACAGGTTGCGGTCACCGTTGGGCACACCACGAAGCTCCGCATTTCTTGACAAGTCCTGACGAGGACTCTGCACCCAGGCCCGAGCCGTTGGCTTGGCTGTGCTGATGCTTAACTCGCCGCCGCTGCCCTAGAGCAATGCAGGGCCGCGGCGGCGAAACAATTTTACGCTAGGCGACTAACTCACATTTTCTTCCATAAATTTAGGTTCGAGATCGCCCCTCCTCGGGATGTCCCCCGAGAAATTATCTCGACCTATGTTCCGGCGCCCCTCTTTCGATGGCGTCCTGGATTCGCCAGCGAGTAAGCGCCGCCGTCCATCGAATCATGACTGCGATAAATCATTTGGAATGAACACTTGTGAATCCGTATCAAAACAAATGACTTTATCTCCCTTTAGAATGAACGCTTGCGAAAACCCAGGGGAGGGGACCCCATTATTGTTCACTACAATGCGCCGGGCACCCGCCAGAAACGATACCAACGAATCAATTGACGGGCGTGCGCTGAAGATGTACATTCCTTGGAATGTTGGCCCTGGCCACCCTCCGGCGGGGAGCAATCCCTTGCCTGGTTTTCCTCGCGGCTTCCTGTTTGTTGGCCGCGTCAAATGATAAAGAGCCCACGCCGCGGTTTACCGCCGTAACCACTTCTGGCGAGAAATTCTCCAACGCTTCCGTCAAAGGAAAAATCGTTTTGCTGGAATTCTGGGCAACATGGTGCGGCTATTGTGCCAACGAGGCAGCCTTTGTCGACAAAATCGGGCAGGAACTTGGTCCCAAGGGTTTGGTTCTGCTTGCCATTGACGTCGGCGAATCAAAAAAGACCGTCAAGAAATATCTCGAACAGCATCCGCGGAATTGCAAGATTGTGCTGATGGAAGACACCAATCTGGCCGCCATGTATCAGGCCACCGTCTATCCCATTTATGTGGTGATTGATCGCGACGGGAATATTGCTGGAACGCAGCGCGGAGCCGGGGGCGAGGAAGCCCTGCGCAGACTCATCGCCCGCGCCGGCATCGGCTCTGCTGATGATGACGCGGACACGGCCGGCAACTAGCGGAGTCCGCAATCGCTTAGAAAAACAAAAAGAAGAGAGCTAACTCACGCGGGGCTTGGTTTGTTTAAAGGAACCGAAAATCCGCAAACTCCTAAACAGCACGCGGCACTTCGCTCATCAGTTGGTGGATGTTTCCTTCTGAGTCCCGGAAAGCGGTCATCCACAAATCGTGCGAGGGCATCGGCGCGATCAGAAGCGGCGGCGCGAGGATTTCCACCCCATGCTCCACCAGTCGCGCATGCCCGGCTTGAATGTCCGGCACGCGGAAGTAGAAGATCGAGCTGGGATGGTCATATTCCGGCGACGACGCCGTGCCCAGCATCAGGCGCACGCCGCCGCAATCGAAAAACGCCATGCCAGGCACCGTGAACAGCAGCGGCAGGCCCAGAACGTCACGGTAAAACGCGGTGGCCCGTTCCACATCCTTCACGATGATCGAAATCTGCCCGATGTTTTGAATCCCGAGTCCTGCCGTCGCGGCGCTCATAGTGCTTGACCTCCCGAGAGAAATTAGTTAGCATAGCTAACTAAATTCCATGGCCCCTGTCAAGCGCAAAAAAACGCCGCGCAAGAGCCTGCCGCAGACTCATCGTTCCGCCACGCCTGCCCCTCCAAACCCCGTCTCGCCTTCCACCGGCCTCGCCGATCAGCTCCACTCTGCCGCTATTCATCTCCTTCGCCGGCTGCGTGTCCGCGATATCGAAAGCGGCATCGGTCCGGCGCAGCTTTCGGCGCTTTCTGTCCTCGTCTTTGGAGGACCAAAGTCACTCGGCGAACTTGCCGGCGCAGAACAAGTCCGCCCACCGACAATGAGCCGCATTGTCGCCGGTCTGGAGAGGTCTGGGCTGGCGCGCCGCCAAGCTACCGAAGACGGCCGCCGCATCCGGCTGGAAGCCACGCCTCTGGGCGTGACCCTTATGTGGGAGGGCCGCCAGCGCCGCGTCGCCTCCCTAGCGAAGGCTTTGGACTCCCTGCCTGCGACCGAACAAACGCAGCTCCACGGAGCGGTGACTTTGCTCCAAAGAATCCTGCTAAATCTCTAGTTGTTGCGTGCGTACTCGACGCCGTAGCGGAAGATCTTGCCGCCAGCGAGTGATTCGACGCGTTTGATTTCGGCTTTGACGAATAGTGCAGGCTCGCCCTTGGTAAATGGCGCGGCGATATCGATTGTGGAATTGGCCTGGTAACTTTTGCGGCTGTGGAAGCAGACGCCGCCCTTGGATACGTTTTCGCACTCGACGATTTCTTCTTCGAGCTCACCCTGGCGTACGCAGGCAGTGAAGTTGACGCGGATGCGTATGTGACGGCGCCGATTCACAGGCTTGCCGCTTGCATCGAGCGTGCGTATGTCCACCTTCTTCGGGTTGCTGTCGAGGGAAGGCGCAGGAGCGGGCGGGGTGACGACAGCCGCAGCCGTGCGCGCCGCTGGCACGGACGCTTGGATATTCGGCGCAGAAGAGAAATCTGGCGATGACGTAGCGGAAAAAACCATCGAGTCGGTCCCGACAAGATCTGAAACGGGTGTGCCGATGTAGGCTGATCCCGAAGACGCGGTTGCTGAATCCTCGGTGGACTCGAAGACTACGTCGGAAAGACCCGCGGATGGGCCGTCAAATGAGGGTGCAAAGGAATTGGCATACGACGGAGCAGGCGTCACTGGATTTGCCTGCGCGGGCGCAGTGCCTCGTTCCGCAGTCTGCGGAGAGGCCGTGAGAGGATTGACTGTGGATGCCGGAGTCTGCGCTGGCTGCTTGGATTTTGCGATGGGCGATGGAAGGCGCTCGCCAACCGCTTTTTTCCATTGGGTTGACATCCCACACGAGTCGCAATAGCGAAGGATATATCCGTTAACGGAGTAGACGTCTTCTTCGATCTCGCCCTGCTCGACGATCTGGCGGTTCTGGCAGGCGATGCATTCTAGGGTCCTGCGCTCGCTGACTTGCTGGACCGTTTCGGGGAGAGGAAATTCCATTGGCCAGAATGGCGTGTCCTGATCCACGAAGGCAACGCCGTAAACATAGCGGCCTCGTTCGCCGCCAATCTGGCCGACCAGGCGGATTTCCGCTTCTTTGTCGGTGTCCGGGAGGCGGATGCTTAGGACTTCGTCGGGAGCAAAGCGGTATTTTGAGAGGATGCCGGCGCCATGGCGGCTCAGGACGACCGTTTTGGTGGCTTCGGAAAAGACCGTCCCTGTGGTGTCGGTGCCCATGACCAGGATGCGGAGCTCTTTGGCGATGCGGCCGCTGCGGCGTTTCGGATGCATAAGTTCGTGGGCACACGCTCCCCTCAGGGCAGAGGCCCACTACGCCTATCGGCGGCGGTGTAGGAATCTTTATGAATACAAAGCGGTTGAAAGAGGGAAGCGGACGGAAACGTAAAGTACGGTGGTACTAAAACGAGGGCGGGAAGAATGGCTGATAGTACTGGAGAGAATGAATCCGCCGTTCTATCGACGGGGACAGTGATCAAGAGCAGAATTGGAAATGTAATCGGGAGCTGGTTGCCGCTTCTGGAGTGATTACTCCTGAATGCCGTTCTGCTGCTCGCGAGCGCAGCTCGACGGCCTGAAGCACGGAACCAGGTTCAGGTTACGGTACCCTCCATCCCCCACGCCCGAGCGGCCGGTCCCCCCACCGGCCGCTCATTTTTTTGGTTCACCGTAGAAAGTTAAGAGTTGAAAGTGCAATCCCTGAACGGTGGGGAGCGCGCAAAGCTTCGTCGGGGCGATTCGCCCTCTGCAAGGGATCGTGGGCAATAAAAAAGGGCCTGAGGTTCTCAGGCCCTTTTACCTAGCCACTTTGAAGTCACACTCGCGGGAAGCGAAAATTCCCCACTGGCACCCACCACAAAAGCCGAATGAAAAAGGGGGCTGGTGCAAGCCCCCTTTATCGAACTGACCCCCCAAAAAACCGGAACCGAGTCGAGGATCGGTGCCGGCCACCCCGGGAAGCCAATCTTGTAAGTTGCAGAGGAAGAGAGCAATAGTCGTGCCAGCGTGGGGCGGAAAGTCTACTACCTTAGAGGTGTTTGATTTAAAAGTGTTTACGGGAACTTTTCGGGTTTAGGAAGGGAAGAAGGCGAAAAATTTCTACAAAATCTCACAGAACTGGCAACGCGGCCTACATTCTTTGGGAGCTTGGAATCGAAAAAACCGATGATTGATGGTTGGAGAGGAAAATCGTTAACGTCCACGGTTCATGTGTTTCAGGAGCGCGTGAATCAGGCAAATTGCTCTCGGTTAGAATGACTCTGGTGAAAAGTGCGCGCTATCTCTGGTCCGTGCAGGCTTCGAATCGTCAGAGGCAAACAAGCGGGACAAAGGCTCCCGTACTCCACGTTTCAGATTGCTGCGGTGGCGTGACGCCAGCGGCGCCAGACTAGCCATGCAGGAATAAAGAGCAAGAGTGCCCAGAAAACCAGGATTGGCCCATATTCGGCGAAAAAGAGAACCAGCCCAAGCAGAGTGTCCGCGACGTTACGATAGCCGTTGACCAAGGCGTTGTGGAGTTTGGTGGAGATGGACGGGGTTGCGGAATCCAGTTTGGCTTTGTATTCCTCGGAGAGGTTGAGGTCGATGGTGGCGAAGTCGACGCGGTGCTCGAGGTTTTTTTGTTCCGCTTCCATTTGCTCAATTTCGCCGCGGACCCGTGCGATTTCCTGTTCGACTTCGAGGACGTCGCTGATTTTCCCGGTGCGCTGCGTGAGGATGGCCTGGAGGCGCTGTTCGGTTTCGCGGGAGTTTTTGAGGCGGGCGACGAGGTCGGCATGCTGCTGGGAGACTTCTTCACCGGTTTGGTTTTCGGTTTCGACGTGGCCTAGAGATTTTAGCTCGGCGAAGGCAGCGGCGAGCTGCGGAGCGGGCACACGCAGCGAGGCTTGCAGGGAGCGAGCGGAGCCTTGCGGAGTGCTCACACTGAGATTTGCAGAGTAGCCGTTATGCCGCGCCAAGATGGCGTCAAGCGAATTGCGCGAAGCGTCGAAGTCTTTCACGAGAATCGTGAGCGAGACGGTTCGGGCAATCATGGGGCCCGATGTGACGTGGGATTGTTGATCGGAGATGGGCTGGCCATCGCGGTACGAGGAGGCCTGGATGTGATCACCACGTCCGTTCAAAGGGCCGTTTGAATCGGCGGCCGTGCTTGGCTCAGACTCCGTTTGGACGTTGGCAGGCACAGCATAATCCGTGTCGTTCGACACTTGACGCTCGGCCTTAGTCTGTTCGCGGGCTTTAACCTTCTCCTTCATGGTTTGGACATAATCGACGGCCCTAGAGGAAGCCATGCGGGAACGAAGGCGATCCGGCGAAGCGACCGAGAAAACAACCAGCATTGCTGCCGCAGTGAGTCCTAATCCGAACATCCACTGTTTCCGCGACAACCGGCGCGGGAGTTGAAGTGGAGCAGGGAGCGAAGCGCTCGATAGCGTGGAATTCTTGGCAGCGGCGGACTCTATTCGAGCATTCATTCTTTCCGGCGGCGACGCTACCTGCCACAGAGCTACGTTGTATTTTGTTTTCTGAAAGTCCTGAAACAGCCCGCGACAATCGGGGCAGGTTTCGATGTGCGCGGAAAGGGTTTGTGCCCGGCCGGTAGGGAGTTGGCCGTCGAGGAGAGCCATGATTTCTTCGGGAGAAACAGGATGCGTTGTGGCGCTCATGCGGGGTTCCTTTTTGAATGGATGATTGGCGCGGCCGCCGGTGCTGGGTTTTGCGTGGCACGCTCCAGAGAATTCGGGGTTGAGGATTCGGCAACTGCGGAAGCTGGCGGCTCAAGCAGATCGCGGAGAGCGGTGCGGGCGCGGAAGAGGCGGGAACGAACCGTGTTGAGGGGGAGCTGGAGGAGATCGGCGATTTCGGTATAGCTGAGTTGCTCGAATTCGCGGAGGAGGAGAACTTCCCGGTCGATGGGGTCGAGTTTTTCGACGGCGCGGCGGACCCAGAGGCCGGATTCGGTGGCGTCGTGTTTGGCGGGATCGGGGATTGTAGAAGGATGCGCGGAGAACATGGCGCGGAAAATAGTTTTGCGACGGTGAGCGCGGAGGATTTTGAAGCCGATGCTGTAGAGATAAGTGCGGAAGAGAGCACGCGGCTGGTAGCGAGAGGCAGCTTTAAGGAGTGCAAGGAAGGTTTCCTGCGTAAACTCCTCGGCATGAGCGGGGTCGGTGACGCGGCGGCGGAAGAAGGCGTAGATGGGTTGTTTGTAGCGGCGGAAGAGTTCTGTGAAGGCGTCGGAAGAGCCGAGGGTAAAGGCGAGCATGAGCTGCTCATCGGTTGTGGCGGGGTTGGCGGGTGTGTCGTTCATGGCGTGGCGTGCGAGTGCCTCCGAGTTTAGAACGAGAGCTGGGAGTGCGTCTTGCATTGGTATTCGCCTGGGCCGAGCGGCCTACCTCAGCCCTTTGCGTCGTTTAGGGTAAAAAGGATGACCCTACGATTGCTCCTTCCCTTAGGTAATGTCGCGATAAGAGGAAAAGTTCCTAAGGAAGGAAAAAAACTGAGGCGCGGAGGCGCAAAGCAGCACAGAGGGGAAGGCCATCGTTGTTAGGCTATGGAAATTGGGCCAGAAGCCGCGAAGTTCTCTGATTAACGTGGAGCCGATTTGCCTGTGCCCGGCTCCTCGGGCTTCACAACCGGGGCGGGGAGTGGATGGTCGTTAATCTTCTGGATCGTGTCGGTCCATTGCTGGACGTATTTGCCGGTGGACCACTGGGCCATGATGAAGACGTAGGAGTTGTAGGAATCCCAGGTGATCTCCGCGAGGCGTTTGCCGAGCGCGCCGGCTTGGACGGAATAGGCATAGACATGATAGTCAGCATTTTTCGGATTTGTTATGAGGATGGCGTAATCGCCGAGCGGGGAAAGGTAGAAATCGGTTAGGTGCGGGACTGCGGCGGAAAAAGCAGGCCATAAAGACGCTTTCGAAGTCTCGCCCGTCACGCTTTTCGGGAGCGGGAGGTCCATCCGATGGCTAAAAGCGCATTCTCCTTGTATCTGATCAAGCGAAGCAGCAGGTGACCATGCCCCTCGGTCATGCAGGATGGCCCAGCTTTTCAAGTCATATTGTCGAGGATCGAGCTCGGGGCAATTATAGTCTTTGGTAACTTCCACAAAACCCTTCCTGGCGGCGACGCGGTAGGCCTTCGCGGCTTGCGCGCTAAAGAATTCATCGAGGCTGAGAGGTACGTCTGTGTCGAAGGTGCGCACCTCGTTACGGGTTACAGCATGCCCCCCGCGACCGTCGCAGTCGGCCTGATTGCTGTTGAATTCTTCCGAAATATAAGAGGGAGAGACAAAAAGGAGCCACGCGGACTCGTGGGTGCATGCATTGAGGGACGAATCGGAAGCCGGCGTCGGAGCGCTGTTGTCGGTGTTTTCAGTGTTTGCAGTTTCATCGTCCTCGTTCTTACAAGGCAGGCCTTCCTCAAGGAGCGGTGCTTTTTCGATGGGAGTCTGCCAAATGACTTCATGAGTCGTGCCCCAGCCATCGCGCTGGTAATCACAAACTCTTGCATCTCCAAGGCGCCAAAAACCTGTCGAACGAGGAACAATCACATCGGGAACGGTGGCGACTATATGAGCTTCCGCGGGAGAAAAGACGACCCAGACTGTTTTGTACTCGTGGCTGGTGTCCGAGCGCGGTCTTCCATAGGCGAGCAGGACGCCGGCTTGCTGGGCCGCGAGCGGAGAGCAGGCGAGAGCAAAGAAATAGAATGCGCTTGCGATGAATCGGAGAGAAAGACGAGTGTTTCGGAAAACCATGGGGGCCCCTCCGCGGATGGGATTTCTGTCCGCTTGAGATTGCACCCAATCATAGACAGAAAAACCTAAGCTTTTAGACAATTCCCCCAGGGCCTGTTACCTAGATAAAATCCTGCGAAATCATAACGACGCGCGGTAAAGGCGCCCGGCGGGTGCGCTCTTCAAAGACTCTCCATAAATCGGTGCTATCCGAACCTGGAACTTGAACGGCCTTTGATAAACTTTGGGGGTGCAAACGGGAAAACCAAGCCGGACTGCATTTGCCGCGGCGGGACATCGTGCTGCGCACCAGGTTTTGGAGCGCGGAGCCATTTTTGCGGATCCCCTGGCTGTGGCGATTTTGGGAGGGGATGCGGAGACTGTGGTACGCGAGGCGGAGGAGCAGCCGACGCGGCGGTTGATGCGGATGTTTATTGCGGTGCGGACGAGGTTTGCGGAAGATGCGTTGGCCGCGGCAGTGAGAGGCGGAGTGCGCCAGCTGGTGGTGCTGGGGGCGGGGCTCGACACGTTTGCGTACCGCTCGCCATTTGGGGAAAAGCTGAGGATTTTTGAGGTGGATTATCCGGCTACGCAGGAGTGGAAACGTGGGCGGCTTGCTGAGGCGGAGATTACCGTGCCTGGCTGGTTGACGTTTGCGCCGGTCGATTTTGAGAGACAGAGTTTGCATGCGGGGTTGGCGGCGGCTGGATTTGATCCTTCGGCGCAGACTTTTTTCACGTGGCTGGGAGTTGTTCCGTATCTGAGCGGAGAGGCTATTTGGGCAACGCTCGGATTTATTGCCGGAGTGGGCGGCGGAGCGCATGTGGTGTTTGATTACAGCGATCCGCCGGAAACGCTTTCCGCGGAGATGCGGGCACTTCATGATGCGCGGGCGGCGCGAGTGGAAGCGGCTGGGGAGGCTTGGGTAAGTTATTTTGAGGCGGACAAGTTGCGGGAGCGGTTGATGGGGATTGGATTTCGCGAGGTGGAGGATTTGGGGCCGGCTGAGATTGCGGCGAAGTATTTTCCAGAACGGGCGCGGAAGGGACCGAACAGGGGCGGGCATATCGTGAGGGCGGGCACGATTTGAACAGGGACTTGAACAGGGACCAGAGCTATTGCATTCGAGGACGGCTGGAGCGACCGGCGGGAAAAGGAGAAAGAACATGTCGATTGCAGAATCGTTGCTCAGGGAGTTTGAGGTGCAAGCGCCGATCACGCGGAGATTTTTGGAGCGTCTGCCAGAAGATAAATTGAGCTGGAAGCCGCATTTGAAATCCATGAGCGCGGGGCAGCTTGCTTTTCATTTGGCGATGGTGCCGGGAGGAGTTGTGCGCTTTGCGCAGAATAATCCGGCAGAAGCTCCCAAGTTTGCAAATCTTCCGCAGCCGGCGAGCCAGAAGGAAATTCTGGACAAGCTGGAGGAGAGCATTGGCGTGGTGCGAAACCTTTTGCCCAAGTTCGATGACGCGGCCATGACGGAGATGTGGCGACTAGTTGCCGATGGGAAAGACGTGATGTCGCAGCCCCGGGGAGAGTTTTTGCGAGACGTGATGCTGAGCCACTGGTATCAACACCGCGGGCAGTTCAGCGTGTACCTGCGCCTGCTGGACGTGGCGGTGCCTGCGAGTTGGGGCCCGAGCGGGGATGAGCCGCCCCTATTTATGCAGAGGACAAAGCCGGCCTAGCGGCGAGGTCCGAGGAAACGATTTATACGGGCGGATGTGTTGCGGCAAAAGTCAGTAAATAAAACTGGAAAGAGTGCCTGTCCTACGCACCGATTTCGGAGCGGAGGGCGTTGGCTAAGGATTGACTGAAGCGCTGGACGTCGTGATCGTGTTCGGCTTCGACCATGACGCGGGCTAACTGCTCGGTGCCGGAATAGCGAAGGACTACGCGGCCGTTATCGCCAAGGGCGGATTGGGCTTCCGCGAGGGCACGGGAGACTTGCGGAAGAGTTTCGAGCGGGGGCTTGGATTTTACTTTTACATTGACGATGATTTGCGGGTAGTCCTTGAGGCCCTCGACGAGAGATTCCATTTTGCCGTGCATAGAGACTAGCGAAGCGATTTTTACGGCAGTGAGGAGACCGTCGCCGGCGGGACTGTCTTCGAGGAAGATGACATGGCCCGATTGTTCGCCGCCGATCACGTTGCCGCTGCGGAGCATCTCTTCGAGGACGTAACGATCACCGACGGAGGCGCGGGCGAGAGTGATGCCTTCGCGGGCGAGGACGCGTTCGAGGCCGAGATTGGACATGGACGTGGCGACGACGCGATTGCCTTTGAGCTTGTCCTGGGACTTCAGGTAACGGGCGACGGCCAAGAGAACGCCGTCGCCATTGATGATTTTTCCAGTCTCGCAGACGAAGAGGGCGCGGTCGGCATCGCCGTCGAAGGCGACGCCGAGCTGAGCGCGCTCGGTTGCCATTCGTTTCTGCAAACCTTCGAGATGCAGTGAGCCGCATCCTGCGTTGATGTTGCGGCCATCGGGGGAGACGCCCATGGAGATAACGTTGGCGCCGAGGGCACGGAAGAGTTCGGGGCCGAGCTTGTAGGCGGCGCCGTTGGCACAGTCCAGAAGGATACGGAAACCGGAGAGGTTGGCGCCGGGAATGATGCGGCGGCGGAGAAAGTCCAGATATTCGGCGTCGAGAGAGTCATCCGCAACCGGAAGAGGAGAATTTTTCTGGGGCGCGTCGTTGCGGTGCTTGAAGATGTCAGCTTCCAGCTCTACTTCGACTGAATCGGGAAACTTCATGCCCGCGTGAGAGAAGAGTTTCACGCCATTGTCGTGATAGGGATTGTGCGAAGCGGAAATTACAACGCCGGCTTGAAAATCATTTTGACGGACGAGGCAGGCGACGCCTGGAGTGGTGATTATGCCCGCGAAAGCTACCGAACCACCGCCTTGCGCGAGACCAGCCGCGAGAAGAGCGGCGATGTGTGGGCCGGATTCGCGCGTGTCCATGCCGATGAGAACGTGGGCGGCGGAGTGGTGGCGAAGGAGGTAGGAGGCGAGAGAGCGGCCGGTGGCAAAGAGAGTGGCGTCGTCGAGCGGGGGGGTGCCGGGAACGCCGCGAATGCCGTCGGTTCCGAAAAGTTCTTTGGGCATGAGAGAGGCGCGGCCAATTCCTGAATGGCGGGGCGCAATAAAGTCTAGCATAGGGACAAGAAAGGTCTCGCGGGGGCCATGATGCGGACGTTCGCCTCGGTAAACAGGGAATGGAAAGAATGGCAGGTCGGGACAGCGAGAAGAGACCAGTAGAAATACGCAAAGGGCGGTTTTCCCTGCCCTCGACCGGTTGCATGAGTATGTTAACGTGATGGGAACGGAGAGCCACCGTGCCCGAGAACGAACAGCAAGAAACACAGGTATTACTTTCAGTCTCCAATGTCAGCCTGCGGCTGCTTGGGGCAGCGATTGTCCTGCTGTTCTTTTATTACGCGGCGGGCGTCGTCATTACGATGCTGCTGTCCATTCTGCTCGCCTATTTTCTGGATCCCGCGGTGGAGATGATGGAAAGAGTGCGGGTTCCGCGGACGGTTGGGGCGATGATCATGGTGCTCCTGTTAATCGCGGTGCTCATTGCGGCGGGCTATGGGCTGGAGACGCGAGCCGAAGATTTCGCTGCCAATTGGCCGAAGTACGGTGCGCTTCTGAAGCAGGCAGCGGGGACGGTCGAATCGAAGATACGGGGCATCGAAGTGCAAGTTTCGGAGATTGCTCCGAGCACAGCGCCGGCTCAGGGAGCGGAACGTCCAGAAGGACAGATCGTGCGGACGATGTTATTCCGCGGTATTGGTTCGCTGTACGCGTTATTTCTAGAAGTCACGTTTGTGCCGTTCCTGGTGTTTTTCATGCTGGCTGGAAAACGAGAGTTGTGGCACGGGACGCTGCAACTGTTTCCGGCGTCGAAACGAACGCAGGTGAAAGAGACGCTCGAAGATTTGCGGGCGGTGCTGCGCGACTACTTGGCGGGGATGACGTTGCTGACGTTGCTGGTGATCGTGGCGAGCAGCCTGTTTTTCTGGTTTCTTGGGCTCGACTATCCGATCCTGACGGGAATAGCGTCCGGAATATTGAATATGGTGCCCTACATCGGGGCGGTGGTGGCGTGGCTGCCCGCGTTTGTGATTGCACTTGCGAAATGGAGAACGTTTGCGCAGTTCGCGCTGATTGCGGGCGGGCTGATGACGATTCACATCCTAGCGTTGAACCTGGTAGCGCCGAAGATAGTGGGCAAACGGGTGCGGCTGAATGCCCTGGCGATCACCGTGGCTCTACTTTTTTGGGGCTGGGTGTGGGGCGGTATGGGGTTGATCCTGGCGATTCCCATTACGGCGGCGCTACGCGTGATTTGCGATCATACGGAATCCTGGCGGCCCGTAGGGCGGTGGTTAAGCGAGTGAGGAAGTGAATGGTGACTTGGAAGGCGATTGGTGAAAAACCGGCCTGAGCGCGCTAAAGCAAGAGAACATAGATTTTGCGGGCGAATGGCTGTCTACTTTTCTGTGGTCGGATTGGCCGCAATGTTTGCGACGGTTCCACGGGCGGATGCGTGGGGATGCAAGGGGCATCAGACGGTGGCCTTGCTTGCGGAGAAGCATTTGACGCCAGAAGCCAAGCAACTTGCGCAGAAGTTGTTGAGCGAGAATCCCATGGACCCGAAATTGAATCGGTACTGCGGAGGGGCGATGCGCGACGCGATGGCGGACGCGTCGACGTGGGCCGATGATGTGCGTGGGGAACGGAAGAACGGGCCATGGCACTACATTGATATTCCGCGTGAGGCACAGCGGGGACCGCTGGAACCATTTTGCGGTCGAGAAGACTGCGTGACGAGGGCCATCCGTGAGCAGCTGGCGATCCTGAAGGACAAGAATGCCGACGCTGCGAAACGCGCGGACGCGCTTCGTTACGTGATTCATTTTGTGGGGGATTTACACCAGCCGCTGCATACCGCGACCAACGCCGATGAGGGCGGAAATTGCGTGCCGCTGAAATATTTGCGGCGCAACCCGCATGAACACAATCATTCGTATTCACCGAATTTGCACGGGATCTGGGATACCGCAATTCCGGAGCGCGACGCGGAGGGCGCGGACCCCGGGGAGTACGCGGAAATGCTTGACGCGCTTTTTGCGGCGGATATAGAGGGCTGGGAAAAAGCGGGGATTCATGTCGACGATTGGGCATGGGAAGGGCACGAGTACGCAAAGAGTACGGCGTATGGCAATCTAGTGCCGAAGATTACTGTCGAGCCGCACGTCGCGGTCCACACTTGCACGGATAACAACAACATTGGAGACAGACTTCTGCACCAGAACATCGTTGCCGGCGAGGCTTATCAGGAAAAGGCGGCGCCGGTGGTTGAGAAGCGCCTCGCCGAGGCCGGTGTACGGCTGGCGATGATTCTTAACGAGGCTGCGAGAGAGACCGAGTAGTTGGGAAAGGCTCGAGTGAAAACCTCAGAACTCATTTTGAAGCTGCTGGAGGAAGGCTACGAAAAGAAAACCTGGCACGGTCCGAATCTGAAGCAAGCGATTAGGGGCGTTTCAGCGAAACAGGCGGCGTGGCGACCCGGCGCGGGGCGCCACAATATCTGGGAAGAGACGTTACACGCGGCGTATTGGAAATACGCGGTCCGGAGGCTGATTGAAGGTGGAAAGAAGGGATCGTTTGCTTTGAAGGGCAGAAATTTTTTTCCGCGACCGGAAAAGGGAAAAGCCAAGGAAGCCGCATGGCGCGAGGATAAGAAATTGCTGGAGCGTGAGCATCGGGCCTTGCGAACGGCGGTTGAAAAAGCTCTGCGGAGGCCTCGGGACGCGAAGTTTCTGAAGCCATTGTACGGTGTGGCCTTTCACGACATCTATCACGCAGGACAGATTCGATTGTTGCGGCGGCTGATGGGCGTTTAAGCCGAGTGAGACGTGGACGAGGAAAATTGCCGGCGAATCGTGCTCACCGCGGCGGCAGGATCGTCGGCGGCTTGAAAAAGGTGTATCGCCGCTATGCCTGCGGCTCCCGCGGCCATGCAGTTTGCGATGTTGGTGGGAGTGATGCCGCCGATAGCGATGACGGGAATATTTACCGCACGGCAAACTTCGGCGAGACAGTCAAGACCTTGTGGAGCGCCATAGACGGCTTTGGAGGGCGTTGCGAAGACGGGCCCGAAGAAAACGTAGTCAGCGCCTTCGGCGGCCGCAAATCTGGCGGCTTCGAGCGAGTGGCAGGAAACACCGACGAGAAAATCAGGCGGCAGAGGTTGGTTAGCGCCTGGGGCCCGTAAAAAACGCCTCGCCTCCGTGACGGGCAGCGAGTTTTCTCCCAAGTGAACACCTCCCGATTGTTCAGCGAGGGCCACGTCGAGTCGATCATTCACCAGGACGCGCGCCGGAGGCTTAGCATGCGTCGCATGTTTTGAAACCACGCTCAACGCTTTGCGTGCAAGTGCTGCGATTTCCTTTCCAGGTAAATCTTTCTCGCGAATTTGAATCCAATGGATTCCGGCGGCCGCAACGGCTTCGATCTTTGCAAGGAGCGGCTCGATCAAATTCTCGCCAGAAGGGCACGCCAGGCTCCGGCGATCGGTGACGTAACAAAGCAGTGGCTTTCCCATCCGAGAGAACGAAGAAAGCAGCGGAGAATTACTGGGGAGGGACACTTGCGGAACCCCGATGAGGACGAATAAAGCCGAGAGCCAAAAGGATGTCCAGCACGCCGAGACCACTGATCGCGCCGCGAAATGCAGGATGAAGGACCACGTGGATAATCGAAGGAAAGTGGCTGAGAAAAAAATTCTGCTCCCAAAAGGCGGACCACGGGAGATAGAGCAGCAGTGCTCCCATTTCAAAGCAGACGACGACAAGCATTGCGCGAAAAACACGGTTCATAGGAAAGGGAGAAGCATCCGTCAATGCCGGACTCAACGGATGGGCTTCTGGAGAGCAGCGATACGATCAGCGACGTCACGATAATCGATGTTCATCGCGTAGACCTGGGAAAAACTCTTCAGCGCTGCTGCCGGCTCACCCGCGGATTCCAAGGCAACGCCTAAATCATACCGTAATGCGAGGATGCTTTCCGGCTCAATGCCGGGCGTGTGGAGAGCGCGTTCGTACCAGATGGCAGCGATGCCGGGCTGGCCTTTATCCATGAAGGCAAGACCCAGGAGCGTGCAGCATTGCATGACGTAGCGGAAAGGCTTGCCATTGTCGGTGGCTTTGGCGACTTTCTGGAATTCGCTGATGGCTTCGTCGACGAGGCCCATCTCGCGGAATGCGATGCCGAGGTTGTAGTGAGTTTCGAGATCCTCATCTTCGGCGCCCATTTCGCCGAGCTCAGCGCGGAATTCGTCAAAGACTTCCTTGAGCGGACCAGATTCACCCTGAGCGACTGGCGCGGGCTCCGCTTTAGGGGGAGCGGCATGGGCAGGCGCCTCGGAGAAGGATGGCGAGAGTTCGCCAATACCAAGTTGTTCGATTTCATTCGCCAGGTCCGCAAGAAACTGGTCGGAGGCGAATCCGCCCGCGGGCGAGGCAGCCTCTGAATTCTGCGCGGCGGCAGCAGGTTCGGGTTCCTGGGTCGGTTCTGGTTCCGGCTCGTGAACGGTGATTGGAATGTCGGGCGGTTTCTGGTCGTAAGCGGGAACCAGAGGTTCCGGCTCGAGGATCAACTCGATGTCCTGTTGAAGCTCGAATTCTGGTTGAGGAGCGGCGGCGGGGGGTTGAGGAGGGGCAGCAGGCACCGGCGTCTTGTGAACGGCTGGCGACGGTTCCGGCACGGCAGGCGCGTGATGCTGCTCAACGGCCTGCTGAGCCGGTTCCGGCTCTGCAGGTAGGGAAAGCTCGGCAGAAATATCTGCAAAGGGGTCCAGCTCTTCTTCGTGAACGGATTCCTGAACCGGTTGGTGAGCCGCCTGATGAACTGGTTCGTCGGCAGCGGCCTCGACAGGCAGCTCGAAGGATTCTACCTCGTGCGTTTCCGCCGCCGGAGTGGTAACCGGCTCTTCTTCGATCGAAAATTCTTCGGCGGCTACTGGCTCGGCAGACACCTCGGGAGGAGCCGAGGGCGGTTCCGCTGCGGGCTTGGCCGCAGGCAATTTCACGGCAGGTTCAGCGGGATGAATGTCATCCAGCATGGAAGCCCACTCGTCGGAGAGGTCGACCTCTTGTACTTCGGCCGGCTGGGAAGCATCGGTGGCCGCGACTGCCTCCGGCGCCTCGGGAGGAGCAGATTCCGTGAGGTCAAATTCGGCCAAGGCGGGCTCGGCCTCAGCGGTCACAGGCAGTTCGAGAACTGGATCGGGCTCGGCGGCAAGTTCCGCCAACGGAACTTCCGGGATCGTCGCTGGGGCTTCGTGCTGAACAGGAGCGGCACTGGCCGCCAATTCCGCATCGGTGAGCCCGGCAGCACGCTGGAACCTGCGACGGAGCTCACCGAAGCGTTCGGCGCCGCGCTGGTCATTGCGGTCCACGTGAATCTGTTCGAGCTGAGAGGCCAGTTCAGCGGTACGACGGTCGTCACCCGCACCGAGGACAAAGTCTAGAAGCTTCTCGAGCGTGGGAATATGACGAGGAGCGCGGCGCAAAATGGCTTCGAGCAGGCCAATTGCCTTTTGCGTAAGTCCGTAACTGGCAAAGAGGTCGACGTCCGTCAGAGACTGAGCGATAAATCTCTGCGTTTCTTCATCAAGCGGAGGCTCGGAGCCAGCGGAAAGTGAGCCAGGTTTGTCGCCTGGAGCGGGTGCAAGATTTTCCGGCGCGTCGGGGCGAAGTTTAGGCGCAGGCGGTTTGGGGATTTCCGCTTGGAGAGGTTCGCTGTGAACCACCGGCGCGGGTTCCGCGGCCAGCAAGCCCATTTTCCGGAGGACGCCGTCGAGTTTGCGTTTGGCGGACTCGCTGTCGGGCTGACGGTCGACAAGCTGTTCAAAGACGGCCTTTGCACGTTCAAGCTCATTAGCCGACTCGAGAGCCTCGCCCAGGTGAGCGAGAGCATCGGGCAGACGAAAGGAATCGCTGGTGCGACCGTAGAAATCGACGAGCCATTCGAGGGGCTCGATACTGCCGGGGAGCTTGGCGGCAAGATCATTCTGCAGGCGGCCGATGACCTCATGTTCGCCCGCGTCGATCATGGGAATGCGAATCTGACCGATGATGGCGGTGGCGCGGTCGCTCTGACCAGACTCGAGCAGAGATTCCACGATTTTTTGAGCTGGACCAAAATTCTTGTTGTCGGCTCCCAGGACGCGGAGAGCGAGAGCGGTTGCTTTATCCCAGTTTGCGCTTTTCAGATAAAGGTCGAGGAGAAGTTCGGTTTGTTCGCCGCCCTTATCCAGGTCGGGGACGTGTTCGAGGAGCTCGGCGGCCTGGGTGAAATGGCCCTGCGAGGAAAAGGAGCGGGCCCTGACAATGGCGGCAGGGAGGCAACTCGGGTCAATCTTGAGAGCCTTGTCGGCCAATTTTTCGCTTTCGGCCTGATCGCCCCGGGCGAGAGCACGCTGCGCCGCGGATACGTAGCTGTCAACGGCTTCGCGGGATTGCCCCATGGCTTGATAAAGGTCGGCGAGTCGAATCTGAATGCGCAGATTGTCCGGCTCCGCGAGGAGAAGCTTCTTGAGTAGACCGACGGCTTCTGGCTGGCGGTTATTTTTGAGATGAATCTCCGCCAACTGCAGGAAGAGCGGGCGGGCTTCGCTCATGACTCCTTGCTGGACATATAGGTCGGCCAGCTTTTCGAGCGGGCGAATCTCTTCTGGAGCGAGTTTGGCGATGCGTTTGTAAACGGCAATCGCTTTGGTGAGAAAACCGTCACCGACAAAGATCTGGGCAAGACGCTCGAAATAGTCAATGGCCTGAAAGGTTTCGCCCTGGCGGATGTAAAGCTCGCCGATGGTCATGAGGGTGACCTGATCGCGCGGCTCAAACTTGAGAATTTGCTGGTATTCGGCGATGGCCTGAGGGACTTTGCCCTGATTCAGAAGCTTCTGCGCCGCTTCGACGATTTTGCTCTTGGTATAGGCCATTCGTCTTTCCAGACAACCAGGGGCCCGAGGCCCGCAAAAAAATATCTTCTCCGCCCTAAGGGATAGGAAGGCAGACAGAAACCGTGCTCGTCAACGCTAGCAGGCGGGGAAAAGACAAGTCAACGAAGGCAGAAGAGGGTGTGAGCAGCCAGTTATCCCCGTTAGGACTAGGAAACTAGACGGCGAAGACAAGGCGAAGCGAGGGAAGTACTGATTTTTGAGATTTCCTCGAGAACCGCTCCTTTGCTTGACCGCGGACGAAGAAAATTGGACGGAGCAACATGTGAGGGCGCCGTGGCCAGCTACTTGCCATGATGGAAGATTTCGTCGGCGGCGATCGCTGTGCCGTTGCCGTTCCAGTGAGTGTCGTCCAGAAAGTAGAGGTATTTATTCTGGCTCAGCAGAGTTGCGGCGTCCTGGGGGTAGCGGCTTTCAAGCGAAACGGTGCTGACGCCTGCGCTTTCGAGGGCGGTTGCCAATTCGTGGAGTGTAGCGCGGGAAGCGGAGACTTCGCGCGGAACGGCCAGGAAGGGCGCGTAGACTGTGGGACGGTTAGGAACGAGGAGAACGATGAGGTCGAGGTCATCTTTGTGCAGTTCCTTGGAATACCAGGAGAGATAGGCAACCCAGCGCTCGGCGGCTTTTTGCGGATGGGCGGGGGATTTGAATTCTGCGGGTAGAAAGACGATAGGTTCGCCGTTGCGGAGCTTTTCCCGTATCACGAACGAAGCATAGGAATTAGGCAGCAGGGTATCGTTCTGGATTTCTTTCTCGAGCTTGGCGGAGAGCGCTTGCAAAGGGGAAGTGTGGAGTTGATTGAGCGGAGTTCGGAATCGATCAATCCAGTCCGTACCCAAAGTGCGAAAGATAAAACCTTGCGCTGCTCCCCGGCCCCCGTCGGGAGCGCTGGCGGGCGGATCTTGCAGAGCGCGGGCTTCGAGGAATTCAAAGATGACGAGCCCATGCCGCAGACCGATGCGCTGAGTTACGGCTTTGAGACTGCTCAAAGGAAGGGGTTGCGAAGCGCCGGCGTTATAAAAATAGCCACCGAAGCGCTGGGTGAGTTGGGCGGAGAGCGACTGGTCTTCGGGGAGTTCACTGCCGACCGCGAAGGAGTCGCCGATGACAATCCCGATGGGGTTCGATTGCGCGAGCGCAGGTGGATTGTGGAAGCCGTAGGCGTCGGTGGTGAAATCCACGGCATGATAGCGGCGAAGGACTGTGAGATTCCCGATTCCGGCGACGCCGCCGTAAGAATTGTCGCGGTGATAGTGCTTATTGGGCGTGAAAGGGCCGACGGCATTGGGATAGCGGCGGAGCATCGCTTCCCAGGCGCGAAATGTCAGGGGGTCGAGCGGGACGAAGCGCAGAAGGAGGTCCAGGAAGAAAAGGAAAAACATGAGCCGTGGCAAAATACGCCCGATGCTCCAGGTTCCTAGCGAATTTTTGGCTGTTTCGTTCACTGACATTATTTCCGGCCCTCGAAAATTTCTTAAAACTGAAAATAGAGAAACGGCGATTGCTGCCCGGATGCAATGGCTATGAGCGCCAGGGTGTAGCCAACCGCGAAGCCAGCGACGGTCCACGGTTTCCATTCGTGCCTGAGTTCAAAGGTGTTGGGTGTGGCGTGCGCGATCAAGGCGGCAATAGCCAGTGCCGCGAGCAAACCGGCAAGTCCCGGGAAAAGGGTACCGGGAGAATAACGGAACATTCGTGCGAGCATCGCCCTACCGACGGAAAGACTGTCGGCGCGGAAGAAAACCCACCCGAGTACCACGAGAAAGAATGTGGCGACGCGTTGGAGGAATACGGGTAAGCGATCCCAAAACCTGCCAACCAGTTTGTAAAGACAAAGCAGGATGCCATGGTAGCCGCCCCAGAAAACGAAGGTCCAGTTCGCGCCGTGCCAGAGGCCGCCAAGGAGCATGGTGATCAGGAGATTTCTGTAAACGAGTGATGGGGCTGAACCGCGGCTGCCGCCAAGCGGGATATAGAGATAATCGCGCAGGCAGGCAGAGAGCGACATGTGCCAGCGGCGCCAAAAATCGGAAACATTGAGAGCTTTGTAGGGCGAATTGAAATTTTGCGGGAGGCGGATTCCGAAGAGATAGCCGAGGCCGACGGCCATGTCGCTGTAGCCCGAGAAATCGAAATAAATTTGATAGGTGTAGCCGAGGACGCACAGCCACGCGCCAAGAGTTGAGAGATGCGCAGCGTCCTTCCAAGCCGGATTGATGACGGCGGCCATGGTATCGGCGAGGAGAACTTTTTTCATCATGCCGATGGCGAAGAAAGACCAGCCGATATCGAGCCAGCGGGTGCGGTTAGCGTGGTCAAGGTTATCGAGGTCTGCTTCCACCTGGCGAAATCGGACGATGGGCCCCGCGACGAGCTGCGAAAACAGCGAGACATAGCAGGAGAACTCCCAGAAGTTGCGCGTAGGGGTGATGACGCCGCGGTACGCATCCACCATGTAGCTGATGGTGTGGAAGGTATAGAAGGAGATGCCCACGGGGAGAATGATGTTCAAGGCGGGCGCGTGTAGTGGGACATGGAGCCATGCCGAAAGCTGCGCGAAGCTAGAGACCGTGAAATTGAAATATTTAAAAAAGCCCAAAAGAAGGAGATCTACGGTTACAGGGACGATGAGAAAAAGCTTTCGGCGGCGGGGATCGGTGGTGCCGAGCATGCCAAGGCCGGCAAAGTAGCTGACCGCGGTGGAGAAAGCCATGAGAGCGCAGAATTTGTAATTCCAGGTGCCGTAGAAAATATAGCTGGCCAGGGTGAGCCAGGTGTAACGATGCTTTTTTGTGCGCAGACGCCAGAAGCCGATGTAAGCAACCGGCAGGAAAAGAAAAAGGAAGAGGAGGCTGTTGAAGAGCATGTGCTGGCGTAAGCGTTAGCCAAACCGCGCGCGACCGACGAGATGCCGCGAGCGGCCTGGACGCCGACGATGGTAAACGCATCGAGACGGATTTGCCAAAGGAATGACATCGTCACAGGCCCGCCGGGGGCGACTAATGATCGGCGGCCCAGTAAAGGGCTGAGCCGTGAGCAGGAAGCTTCACGTCGATGCTCTCGGTCGAGCCCAAGTCGGCGTGTTCCCAGAGATCGCGCAGCAAATATTTGTCGCCCTTCAGACCTAAATCCTTCCAGGCAAAGTGGAAAGTTTCCGGCGCCGAAGCGAGATTGAACAAGGCAACGTAAACCCCTTTCTCCGATTCCGGAGTGGCAACCCAAACCGCAAGTTTGTCAGTGGAGATGACGGCGTGGCTGTTGGTGGAATGCTGATCGACTCCGATCAGTTCCGCATTGGTAAGCGCGGATTCGGTCCACTCATCGCAGAGCGTGAGATTGCCTCCCATCATGAGCGGCGAACGAAAGATGGACCAGAGCGTGAGCATGGTGCGCTGTTCATCGTGCGTGAGGCGACTTGTGCGCGGTTTCTCCCAACCAGGAGATGGTTCCAGGCGGCCAATGGGAAGCATGTCCGCGTCAGGCCAGTGTCCAGGGCCGGAAAATGAAGACCATTTGGCCGCGCGCGCGAACTGATTCTCGACGCCTTGCGGGAAGTCCTTGTCGCCGTGCCAGACATCCCAAACGTCGTCGGAGATGCGCCACATTTGCGAGTAGCGGGCCAGGTCCGCGGCTTTCTCCAAAGGAGCGGCGCCCGGCGAGAGACTGAGCACCATGGGGCGGTGAACTTTGTGCAGCGCCTGACGGAACATGCGAATCTCTTCCCCTTTGTAGGGGCGGCTGGAAATACAATCGACTTTGAGGAAATCCACATCCCAGCTGGCGTAGAGCTTCGCGATGGAATCGTAATAAGCTTGCGCCGCAGGCGATTTTGTATTCAAGCCGTAGTTGTAATTATTCCATGGGCAGACATCGGAAGTATCGGCGGCATCTTTTGCGCGATAGCGGGATCCCGCGATGGGCAAATTGTTACGCACGGCTTCTCTGGGAATTCCTCGCAAGACGTGGATACCGAGTTTCAGGCCAAGCGAATGAATGTAATCGGCAAGCGGCTTGAGGCCGGCTTCGTGTTCGGAGGAAGGAATTGTGTTAACGGACGGAATGTAGCGGCCGTAACCGTCGAGACTGAATTGCGCGGGTACGGTGTCGGATCTTGTGGCCAGGTTGCTGATGTACCATCCCTCGTCGGCCACGACATATTCCCAGCCGTAGGATTTCAGGTGCTCGGCCATCCAGGCGGCATTGGCGCGAATATCGGATTCGGCGACTGTTTCGCCATAAGAATCCCAACTGTTCCAACCCATGGGCGGCGTTGCGGCAACCAGCGTCTGCGCTTCGACGTCCGCGGATCCGCATTCGACTTGCGACGCGACAACCCAAAGACAACAAATTGCCGAAGCCACGTAAACAAGAAGCACGGCGCGACGAGAAAGCAATCTCAAGTTCATTGAGCCAACCTCAGAACGGTCCGGCGGAGATTTTATGTGACGCGCTAGAAAAGAGGTAGCGGAGTTTGCGTGGCACCCGCAGCCCAGCAGGAAGCGTCACGAACCGGCGCGAAGGAATGGCGATGCAGCGGCGACGGACCGTGCTGACGTAGGGCTTCGAGGTGATCCGGGGTGGCATAGCCTTTGTGGCGAGCGAGTCCATATTGCGGGTAAACCGCGTCCCACTCTGCCATGCGCGCATCGCGATGCGTTTTGGCCAAGATGGAAGCGGCGGCGATGGAAACGCTGCGCGCGTCGCCTTTGATCAGCGATTTCTGCTCGATGAGAACATCGAGCTGCATGGCGTCAATCAGTAGATAATCCGGTTGAATCGTGAGTTGCTGGAGCGCCGCGGTCATGGCTTGGCGGCTGGCCTGGTAAATGTTCCAGGCATCAATGCGCTGCGCGTCGATCTCCGCGACCGCCCAAGCGATAGCGTGTTGGTGAATGCGGGCGGCAAGCTCGGTGCGGCGCTCGGCGGCAAGTTTCTTGGAATCGTCGAGGCCAACAATGCGGCGCTTGGGATTAAGAATGACCGCGGCGGCGACAACGGGCCCAAAGAGCGCGCCGCGGCCGGCCTCATCGAGACCGGCGATGCGCATCCAGCCCAGTTGCCGCGCGGCTCGCTCGAAACGGGAAGAGCAGAGACGGCTCATTCTGCGAAGATTTTAGCACGGGGGGAGAGAGCAAGGTGCGTTGTGTCACTCCTGGGCGCCGATTGCGGCCAGAATTCTGGCCAATTGAAGCGATGAAATCAGTGGTAAGACCGTTGACCGGAGTACGCCTGGCGACCTAGGATGGCCGGGCAAAATCGAGCGTCTTATAGACCTTAGGGGGGTCTCATGATTTCACGTTCGCAGCCTGCAGTGCTCCGCCCTGGCTTATGGAGTTTGACTTTAGCGGCGCTTCTTGCGGCAGCGCCTGTCTCCAGGGCGCAGGGGTTTGTCAGCAGCGACCTTTCGCGGTTCCGCTCCGCCGGGGGCGCGCTTTTGTCTCCAGACAGCCATCGTATAGCCTACACGGTGACTCGTTACGACCGCCCGGGCCGCCCCTATCCGCAGTTGTGGGTCATGGACCTAGCCACGCAAAAATCCATT
Source organism: Betaproteobacteria bacterium (assembly GCA_903970165.1). Lineage (GTDB taxonomy): Bacteria > Acidobacteriota > Terriglobia > Acidiferrales > UBA7541 > Acidiferrum. The sequence continues at coordinate 22,710 of CAJCHZ010000071.1, read as the reverse complement.
CGTGTCAGCGGGGAAAAGGATGTTACCGCCAATGCCATCTGGTCGCCGGATGGGAAATGGCTCGCCTTCCAAGGCAGTGCTGGAGACAAGCACGGATTACTGATGGCCCGGCCGGATGGCTCGGAGATCGCATTTCTTGCGGCAATGGGCGGAACAAATAGCCCGCTTCCAGGCGCGGGGCAGGATGTCACCTGGTCGCCCGACAGCAAACAGATTGCATTTATCTCCTCGACGCCCGACGAACGGGCGGCGGAGGCCGGCGGCGACCCCATGGTCATCACGCGTTACTTATATAAACCCGACGCTGGTGAGGGCATGACGCGCTTCAACGACAATCAGCGGCTGCACATTTTCGCCGTGGACGTATCCAGCAAACAGGTGCGGCAACTGACGAGCGGCATCTACGATGAGCATTCCATCGACTGGTCGCCGGATGGAAAAGAAATTCTCTTTGCCTCGAACCGCGAACCGAACCAGGACGAATTTTTCAATTACGACGTTTTCGCGCTGAGTCTCGCAGATGGAAGTATCCGCCGCCTGACTGCAACGGAATACAACGAGTACGAACCGCTGTGGTCCCCGGATGGGAAGCACATCGTTTATCGCGGTACGAAGCGAGGCTTAACCGACCGCGAGACGACCATGGAGGACACGCACGTCTGGATGATGAACGCTGACGGCAGCGAACGAAGAGAGATTGGCGCCATTCTGGACAACCGGCAAGGCTCGCCGAAGTGGGCGCCGGATGGGAGCGCGGTCTACTTCACGATTCAGGAGCGCGGGAGCGTTTATCTGGTGAGACTGCCGGTTTCAGGCGGCAAGCCGGAATACCTGGTAAAGGAACCCGGCGGAGTCGGCAGCTTTTCCGTCGGCAAGGACGGCACACTGGTCTACAGTTTCACGTCGCCGCGCGACATGGCGCAGCTTTACGTCAAAAACGGCAACGCACCCGCGCGCAAGCTCAGCGACCTGAACGCCGAAATCCTCGCCGGAAAACAAATGGGTGAGGTCGAGTCCTTCACCTTCGTCAGTAACGACAACAAATTTGAGGTCGAGGCGTTTCTGACGAAACCGATCGGCATGACAGCGACGTCGAAGCATCCGCTGATCGTGAATATTCATGGAGGCCCCCATGGACAAAACGGGCCTGGGTTCACGTTTAAGAATCAGGTGTACGCTTCTCACGGCTGGGCCACACTTAACGTGAATTTTCGGGGATCCACTGGTTACGGACAGAAATTCGCCGACGCCGTCTTCGGCGATCAGGATGGCAACGAAGGCCAAGACGTTTTGTACGGCGTCAGCGCGGCCGTGCGCCGCTACTTATGGATCGATCGCGAGCGCATGGGAGTTGAAGGCGTAAGTTACGGGGGGCAACTTTCGGACTGGCTCATTACGCAGACCAATGAATTCAAGGCGGCGATCCCGATTGCCGGCATCGCGAATCTTGTCAGCTACAATTACATGACCTACTACAACCAATACGAGGAGATGGAATTCGGACAATTCCTGCAGCAAGGCAATTTGATGGATGTGGCCTGGGAACGCTCGGCGCTAAAGCACGTAGCTGCGGCGCACACTCCGACGATGCTGATGCACGGAGAAAACGATAACGATGTGCCAATCGCCGAAGCTGAGCAGTTCTTCATCGCGCTGAAAGACGTGGGGACGGAAGCGATTTTCGTCCGCTATCCGCGCGAAGGCCACGGCATCCGGGAAACGAAGCACGTGATTGATTCCACGGACCGCTGTATCGCTTGGTATGAGAAGCATTTTCCAAAGCCGGGTGCCGAAGGCGTGACGAACGTCCAGCCTTAGCCGAACTCCAGCAAAAAAAGAAGCCCCGGAACAACGGGGGCTTCTTCAAATTTTGTTTGCCATGCGTCGTTGGACTTATGCCGGGGTGTCAGATCCTGCCGTGGCAACCGCGGCGACTTCTTCGCGGGCGGCGCGCTTAATGCGAGCAGCCTTGCCGCGCAGTTCGCGCAGATAGTAAAGGCGTGCGCGCCGCACTTTGCCCTTGCCAACCACTTCAATCGAGCTGATCGAAGGCGAGTGCAGAGGAAAAATGCGCTCAATGCCGACACCGAAACTCACGCGGCGAACGGTAAACGTCGCGCCGGAAGCCCGGCCTTTCTTGGAAATCACCACACCCTCAAACGCCTGGAGGCGCTCTTTTTCCTTCTCACCCTCGCCTTCCTTCAGGCGGACATTGACCCGCACGGTATCGCCGGGCCGGAACGCGGGGAGATCTTTGCGCAGTTGCGCTTCATGTAGTTTTGCTATAACCAGATTCATGTTCGTATTCCCTGCAGACCCACTCAGGCGGGGCCAGCTCTTCAAACGCAAACACCCATTATAGACAAATTGTCACAATTTACCTAGCGCATTCCTGAAAGACGGTTGGATTATTTTGACTTCCGGCAGCCCTCGGAGTTATGCATGGCTGGACCCGATTTCGTTTCAAACCCCGCAAAAACGGGAACAATCGATTCGCGAAGGCCAAAAATGACCGCCAAGACCAAAACCCCAACCAACGTGAAACAGGCCGTGCCCTTTTTCGGTGTCTCGAACATGGAAGCATCACTCCGCTTTTACGTCGATGGCCTTGGCTTCAAGTTGACCAAAAAGTGGGTTCCCGACGGTGACGGGAAAATACGTTGGTGCTGGTTGGAAATGGGCGAGGCAGCCCTGATGTTGCAGGAATTCCGGACAGAAGGGCACGGCTCCTCGAAGCCCAGCGGCAAACTCGGCGAAGGCGTAAACGTCTGCTTCCAGTGTCGGGATGCTCTCGCGATCTACCACGAAGCCCTATCTCGAGGGATCAGGGTCAGCAGAAATCCCTTCGTCGGAAACGCTCTATGGGTCGTGCCATTTTCTGATCCGGACGGCTACCGGTTTGAGTTCGCGAGTCCTACGGATGTTCCTGAAGAGACGGAATACGGGAATGTTCCAGCCGCCCGTTGAAGGACCTGTTGGATGATGCAGCGCGGACGGCGGACTGTTCCACGTGCAACAAGTCGGTACATGCCTATGCCGAAGCCGTTATAGGAGTGCTCCGGCGAATGACGCCGTCCGCAAAACGTTCCATTTCTTCGAGTTGCGGACTAAATTGAAGCAGTACGAGGTCTACTCCCACGGCCTCGAACTTTGCGATACGTTCGGCCACTTGTTCGGCGGTTCCCACCAGGCCTGAACGCAGCCCGCGGTTGGATACAGAGTAGTCTTCGAGCGAAACGCGTTGCTCGAGTTGCGTACCGGAAAGCCATTGCTGATAGTTCGCGTAGCCTGCGGCGGATTGTTTGTAATCCGTGATGCGCCCGAGCTCATCCTGAGCTTCCTGCTCTGTTTCGCGAACAATGGCATAGCCCGCCACGCCGAACTTCAGTGGCGGCAGCTTGTGTCTCGCGCGCCGCTCGCGCAAATCCGCAATTTTTTCGCCCACACGCTCGGGTGGATCACCGTGCATCAAGTACGCGTCGCATTTTTCCGCAATAAGATTCTTGGCTGCCGGCGATTCGCCTCCCGCATAAAGGGTGGGATGGGGCTGCGCCACGGGCTTCGGCTTGAGCACGTTGTCTTCGACGCGATAATACTTGCCCGCAAAGGAAAAATGATCTTGCTCCCATACGCCATGCAGCACATCGAGCCATTCGCTCGTACGCGCATAGCGATCGTCGTGCTGCTCAAAACGGACGCCGTACTTTTTGGCTTCGTCGGCCCACCAGGATGAGACCACATTGAGCGTCAGACGGCCGCCGCTGATGTGATCGATATTCGCGGCCTGTTTGGCAAGCAGCGCGGGCAAATGAAACGTCGGCCTTACGGCGACCATCAGCTCCATGCGCTCCGTAACTGCAGCCAGAGCCGCCGCAGTAGACCACGCATCCAGTGACGGCGCTTCGACGCCCTTGATGTCATTCAGGTTCAACTCGGCAATGAGAGTGAGGTCAAAACCAATCCGTTCGCTGCGCTGCGCGAGCTTTTTTACGTATGGCCAGCTTGCCTCCATATTCTCGTTTGCGACATTGCGCAGCCACCCGCCAAAAACAGGGAGCCAGTAGCCGTATCTCATCGAATGCTCCCCGTCGGGACAAGTTTCTCACCGCGGCTGGCCTCGTGAATCCGCGCTTCGCTGATCAAATAGTCTGCCAGCCGCGCGTAAGGGTTGAAACCGATCATTCGTTCCGGATCGGAAACAAAATTCGAGAGCGCGTTAATATCGTAAAAAAGCAGCCGCCCGGTGCGGTCGTCGATGACGTATTCGATCCCGCCGACTTCGATTCCCGCGACTTCCATAATTCGTTCGACGTCTTCGATGACCGGCCTCGGCGGTTCGTAGGCTTCGACGGTTAGCCCGGACTTGGGAGCATCGACCGGACACGCCAGGCGCGTAAGTTCTTCACCCTTGGTGTTCTTGCAGATGTCCGCAGGACACAAATCAAATGTATCGCCGGTAATGTGAATCTGAATCGCATACAGATATTGTCCGCCGAGAACTTCCACGCGTGTGATCACGCCGTCGCGCGCCTTGAAAAACTCCTGTACCAGGGCAACCTTGTCGATTCCAAACGACAAACTATTCGCTTCGACCGCGCCACGCAGCTCGTCCGCCGAATTGAACTTCGTTATTCCCGCGCCGCTGCCGCCGATATTCGGTTTGATGATGAGCGGGTATCCAATGCGTTCTGCCGCGCTCAAGGCTTGCGCGGGATGATTGATCACCACGGCCTTCGGATACGGTAAACCCAGAGCTTCTAGAACGGTGCATTGAAGCGCCTTTGAAATCTCGTGAGTGAACGCGCGCGCGCCGTTCACGACGCGCACGCCCTTCTCTTCCAAATGAGACAGGTAGTTCAGGGTGTAGAAAATTCCATGGCCAACCCCGCGCTGCCAAGCCGACGGGCTCATACGGTTGAAGAGCAATGAATACTCTCGTTCTTTTGCGGCGACATCGTATTGATGGTTCCGCGCGTCCACGCGAACCCAGTTCGCTCCCCGTGCATCCAGCTGCTCGAATAATGGCCGGAACCAGTGCTGCTGTTCGTAATAAATGGCGATGGGTTTTTGAATATTCGACTCGTTGCCGTTCCCGCTGGGCGCGTTGCTCATGGCACTGTGCTCCTCATTCGCATAACAATAAAAAAGGGCCGCTTATTCCGAGCGGCCCTGGATCCTTTGAGGTTTAGACTCGCGCTAGACCGAAGGATTCCTCATGCCGCTCGAAACGGTACACTTACACGCGCATGGATAGGCGCAAGCCTTCTTGCCGTCGCAAGCAGTCTCGGATTTGCGCGAAAACCCAGCCTTGGTCGCGGATTTCATCCAATATCCAGTATACAGCGGGGGCTTTTCAGCGCAAAAACAAATCCGGGCGGTTCCTCCGAGTCTTCTCCACCGCCGCAGCGTGGCGCCACTTTGCGACTTCCGCATGGTTTCCACCGATTAAAACGTCGGGCACTTTCCAACCTCGAAAATCTGCCGGTCGGGTGTAATGCGGAAAATCCAGCCGCAGGTGACGCACGGCCTTCGAGTCGCGATTCTCGCGGTCGGCAAGTCTGCCTTGAGGTTCTGGGGGCGCCCCTACAAAGGACGATTCACCCGCTGAGGTGGGATTCTCGCTGAATGATTCGTTCTGCGACGACGCCTCATTTCCCAGCGCGCCTGGAAGCAGCCGGGTAACCGCATCGATGGCCAGCATCGCCGGGAGCTCGCCGCCGCTGAGCACATAATCGCCAACCGAAATTTCTTCGGTGGCCAAGTGCTCGGCCACGCGCTCATCCACGCCTTCGTATCGGCCGCAAAGAAAGACGATGCGATCCAGCTCCGCAAAGCGACGCGCGGATTCCTGCCGGAAGAGTTTCCCCGAAGCCGACAGCAAAACGATGGCCGTCTTCGGTTCAAGCGAATGGGGCTGCGCGGCGCTTCCCAAACCTCGACCAAGCAAGGCTTCCACGGCTTCAAAAAGCGGCTCCGGCTTCAGAACCATTCCCTCGCCGCCTCCGAAGGGCCGGTCATCCACGCTCCGGTGGCGATCTTTGGTAAACACGCGCAGATCCTGTATATGCACTTCGACGAGCCCTGTCTCTTGCGCTCGGCGCACAATGCCGTGATCAAGCGGTCCGGCAAAAAATTCCGGAAAAATAGTAACCAAATCAAAACGCATGTTATGCCAGTGTAGCCAAACGCGGAACCACCTGCTATTCGCCGTTTCGGTTTTTTTTAGGGCAGCCGCCTCCTTCCCATGACCGTGGGGGGTGCATGGTCGAATTCTGTACCACGGGACAGCTTGCTAGCCTCGCCTACGCTTCGTAACCTATTGGGAATATTTCATCGTCCCCGTCAGCCCTTTGGAAGCTCTCTAGAGGAGTCACGCGATGGCGCAGCGTTTTCGTTTCCGGGAAAAACTCGGAGTAGCGGCTGTGAGCCTGCTCGTGGTCCTACTATCCGGCTGCGCTGGCGTGTACTCTGGCGGTGGAAACTCCGGCGGCGATGGTGGCGGTGGAAAAACGGCTCCTGCCGTGCCAACCGGCTTGCTGGCTAACGCTGGGAACGGGGAAATCAGCCTGGCTTGGACCCGAAGCAGCGGAGCCACCGGCTATTACGTAAAACGCTCCACCGTGAGCGGCGGGCCCTACACGCAAATTGCTTTGCCCGCAACGAACGCCTACACCGATACCGGCCTCACAAACGGGACAACCTACTTCTACGTTGTCTCGGCGTTCAACGCCGAGGGACAAAGCGCCAACTCCGCTCAAGCGAGCGCGACTCCTGCAGCGCCTGTAACAGTGCCCAGTGCGCCTACGGGGCTGCAAGCGACCGCGGGCAATGCGCAAGTCAGCCTTATCTGGACAGCGAGCACCGGCGCAACGAGTTACCACATAAAACGAGCGGTGACCAGCGGCGGACCTTACACGCAGGTTTCCGCGCCGACAACGACGAGCTTCGCAGACACCGGGCTCACGAACGGCACGACCTACTACTACGTCGTTTCGGCGCTAAATGCGGCCGGCGAAAGCGCCAATTCGACTCAAGCGAGTGCCACGCCCGCGGCACCGGTCATGCCACCCATGGCGCCGACTGGCTTGCAGGCCGCTGCAGGCAATGCCCAAGTAAGCCTTATCTGGACGGCAAGCGCCGGGGCAACGAGCTATCGTGTAAAACGCGCGACGATTAGCGGCGGACCGTATACGCAGATTTCAGCGCCCACCTCTCTGACGTATACGGACACCGGCCTGACCAATGGCACGGTTTACTTCTATGTTGTCTCGGCGTTAGACGCCGCGGGCGAAAGTCCGAATTCGACGCAAGTGAGCGCTACACCCGTTGCACCTGCCATGCCGCCAGCGGCACCCACGAACTTGCAAACGACTGCAGGAAACGCTCAAATTAGCCTAAGCTGGACCGCAAGCACCGGCGCAACGAGTTATCATGTAAAGCGCAGCACCACGAGCGGCGGACCGTATGCCCAAGTCGCCGCACCGACCACAACGAGCGATACCGATACCGGCCTGACCGACGGCACGGCCTACTACTACGTCGTCTCGGCACTCAACGCCGCTGGTGAAAGTGCGAATTCGACGCAAGTGAGTGCTACGCCCGTTGCGCCGCCGGCTCCTCCGTCCACGCCGACAGGCTTAGAAGCCACTGCGGGCAACGCGCAAGTGGCTCTGAGTTGGAACGCCAGCACAGGGGCAACGAGCTACAACGTGCTACGCAGCACCACCAGCGGGAGCTCCTATTCACAAATAGCGACGCCCACGACAGCGAGCTACATCGACACGGGCCTCACGAATGGAACGGCCTACTACTACGTTGTGTCCGCAACGAACGCCGCCGGAACGAGCGCCAACTCCACACAAGCTTCTGCGACTCCTCAGGCGAGCGTGCCCCCCGACGTCACGATCACAGTCAATCCCTCGGTCACACACCCGATTTCGCCGTACATTTACGGACTCAATTTTTATTCCGGCGTGACCGGTGCACCACCATTACTGACCTTCGATCGCGACGGCGGCGATCGCTGGACGGCCTACAACTGGATCAACAACGCTTCCAATGCCGGCAGCGACTACTTATATGAAAACGACGATTACCTTTGCAACGGAAGTTGCAACGCGAGCATTCCCGCGGAAGCGGTGAGCTCGTTCATCAGCGGAAATCAATCGAAGAACATGGCCAGCCTGATAACGCTGCAAATGCAGGGTTATGTATCCATTGATACTACGGTAGTACAAGTGCCGATGCCGTTTCCGAACTTGCCATATTTCCGGCCCACGGTGGACCAAAAAAGCACCGCGTCCAGCGCGCCGTTCACGCTGACGCCTCCGGCCGCTTCGACGGACAACCATGTTTACCTGGACGAGTTTGCGTGGGCGCTGGACCAGGACTTTCTCAGTGCCGATATTTTTGGCGCCAATCCCACGGAGCCGACGTTCATAAGTCTCGACAATGAGCCGGACCTGTGGAACTCCACCCATCAGGAGATTCAAGGCTCTACGAACGTTTCCTCGGCCGCCTTTGTCAGCAAAACTGTCAACCTTTCCGCGGCGTTGAAAGGCTTGAGCAAGAATGCGCAGACGCCGGCGAGCCATTTTTCGAATCTGGTGATCTTTGGGCCCGTGAATTACGGTTTTGAAGGAATCTACAGTTGGCAGGGCGACCCCACACTGAGCCCCACGCCGAATGGCAATAATTGGTTTGCCGATAAATACTTGACGGGCTTGCATGCCGCTTCGACAACGTATGGCGCGCCGCTGGTGGACGTCTACGATTTCCATTGGTACGCAGAAGTGTATGACTCGAACGGGACACGCATCACCGATATGACCGGGACTACACTGACCGACGCACAGGTCCAGTTGATCGTGCAAAGTCCGCGGGATTTGTGGGATCCGACGTGGACGGACACGGGCAACAGCAACCCGTGGATCGTGGAGACCCTCGGTGGGGAAGGCATTAACATGCTGGGGCGCCTGCAATCGAAGATTGCCGCCGAAAATCCCGGAATGAAGCTCTCTGTGACCGAGTACAACAATGGCGGGTCCAATCACATCGCCGGAACGATCGCACAAGCCGACAATCTGGGAGTTTTTGGGGCGCAAGGACTGTTTGCTGCTAGTTTGTGGCCGCTCTACAGCACGCAGCCCTACATTTTGGCTGGCTTCCGGGCCTATCGCGGCTTCGATGGAGCGAATGCCTGCTTCGGCGACACTTCGCTGCAAGCCACGTCCAGCAACGTCGGAAATGTGATGGTGTACGCCAGCACGGATAGCACGACGCCGGGCCGCGTCGTGTTCGTAGCCATTAATCGCTCGACTTCAGCGCAGCTGACGGCGATCAATGGGCAGTCGCTCTCAGGCACCGCGTACCTCTACCAAATGACCGCGGCAACAGCACAATTGCAATCGACCATCGCGCCGGTGTCCATCGGGACGATGGCCGTAAGCGGCTCGTCGTTGACGATCTCGCTTCCGGCGCTCAGCGTCACCACAATCGATGTCCACTAACTCCACCAAAGAGTTCCGTGGTGTGAACTGTACTTAGTTTTTTTCGTTCAGATCGCGCAGGCCTTCTGGCAGGACCACATCAATTCGCTGGGCGACGATATCGATTCGTTTACAGATATCTTCAGCCAAAGGAATTAGCAGTTCGCCGCCGGGAGAATCGAGAGCGAGAATAGGCGTGCCGGAAACACCCTCTCCGGTAAATTGAACGTCTCGAACCGTGCCAAGCAAAGACGTCGCGCAGGGCTGCGAAGGTAAGGAGGAAACCACGGAAGACTCATTAACGTGTTCGAACACCGAACAGCCAACCAGATCATCCACGAAATATTGTCCAGCCGCTAGTGTCACCCGTTTTTCAATCGGCAGCAGCACGTCGAGCCCGCGGAACTTCTCCGCCTCGGAGATCGAGTTGCACCCTTCCAAGTGAAACACCGCCTGCCCTTTATGATTCTGGCTTAACCAGCAGGCTTTTACAGCCGTCAAACGCGGCTCCGCCGCAGCTGTTCTCCCGCTTCTGCCCAGAAAAACTTCGGATAACTTGATTAGCCGTTCAGGAAAATCCGTGAGGAGTTCGGCAGCTACTTCGCCCTTATTGCCACGCGGCCGCAGAATCCTCGCGACAATCACCCAGCGTTGCGCTTCGCCGCTCAATCTTCGAGTATCTCGAGCGTGTAGCGCTTCTTCAGTTTCATGCCCGCCGCCCCCAGCAAGGTTCGGACCGCTTTGGCCGTGCGTCCCTGCCGCCCAATCACCTTGCCTAGGTCTTCGGGATGCACCCGTAGTTCAAGAACGGTGACCTGCGAGCCGTCGACAGCCCTTACTTGCACCTCTTCTGGGTGGTCCACGAGTGACTTTGCGATGGCTTCGACCAGCTCTTTCATCTTTCAGCCTCTTCCTGCTCAACTTCCCCAGGACGTGAGAACGCGCCCCCTGTTATCTCCAGAGGCGCGCAAGAGCCGGGACTTCGCTGGGATTACGCGATCTTCTGCAGGCGAATAAAGCTGCGAACGGTGTCGCTGGGCTGCGCACCCACACCAAGCCAGTGCTTGATGCGTTCAGCGTCCAGCTTGATCTCCGCGGGTTTCTTGAGCGGATCGTACGTTCCCACCGCTTCCACGACGCGACCGTCTCGGGGCCGTGTCCTCTCAATCACCACAACGCGGTAAAACGGCTTTTTCTTCTTCCCAATCCTGGACAAACGAATAGTCAACACTAAGCCATGCCTCCAACCTGCTATTTTAGCCTGTTCAGGCGGTTCGCGGCAATCGGAGACTCAGGCCTAAGAATTGTTGCCTGTATTCCGCCGGACAAGGCCGAGGCGCTCCACGTAGGCGCTCGACGGTTGACGGTTGCCAATTCCTTTGATGCGTATGGAATCTCCCAGGATATCCAGTGGCAAAGTTATCTCGCAATGTGCCTCTGAGAGAGCGATAATGCCCGAAGAAACGAAGGGAGCAATCCTATGGGTAGTAAAAAAGCCTCCGCGGTCTCGCGCCGCAGATTCTTGACGAATGTCGCCACCGGCGGCGCCGCCATCGCCATCGTTCCAAGGCACGTTCTCGGACGCGGCTATACCGCTCCCAGTGACCTGCTCAACATCGCCGGCGTCGGAGTCGGCGGCATGGGCCGCGCCAATCTGATTAATCTCTCCAGCCAAAACATCGTTGCTCTCTGCGACGTGGACTGGGGTTATGCCAACAAAGGTTTTGACCACCTCGAAACCGATATTACCAAGCTGCAAGCACGCCTCGAACAGCCAAATCCTCAGCCGGCGCCCGGCCAACCCCCTGGCGAGTTCGACGCCGTCAAAGCCAAAACCCGCCTCGAAGCCATGATCCGCCTCAAGAACGAGCATCTCCCTAAAGCCAAGCGCTACCAGGACTATCGCGAAATGCTCGATAAGCAAAAGGACATCGATGCCGTTCTCGTCGCGACCTCCGACCACATGCATGCTCCCATCGCGTTAGCCGCCATGGCCCTCGGCAAGCATGTTTATGTTCAAAAGCCGCTCACGTGGTCCATCGACGAAGCCCGGCAGCTCGCAAAGCGTGCTAAAGAAACCAAAGTTGCCACCCAAATGGGCAACCAGGGCCATTCGCTCGACGACGCCCGCACCGTGGTCGAATACATTCAAGCCGGGGCCATCGGCGAAGTCCGCGACGTCCATGTCTGGACCGACCGTCCCCTCGGCTACTGGCCTCAAGGCGTCCCTCGGCCGGAAGCTCTGAAAGAGTCGGCTGACACGCTCCGTTGGAACGGCCCGGGTGTCGATGCCCGGCTCGCCGCGGCCATGGCCGGCAATTACCCCGTCCCTGACCAACTATCCTGGGATCTTTTTCTTGGTGTCGCTCCGCGTGTGGATTATCACCCCATCTATCATCCCTTTAATTGGCGCGGCTGGTCGGACTGGGGCATGGGCGCCATCGGCGACATGGGTGCGCACCTCATCGACCACTCCGTATGGGCGCTCAACCTCGGCTTACCCACGACCGTCGAGACCGTTTCGACCCCTTTCAACGGCGTCTCTTATCCTCATGCCACACAAACGTTTTACGAATTCCCGGCGCGCGGCTCCATGCCGCCGGTGAAGCTCACCTGGTACGACGGCGGCCTCATGCCCAACAAACCCACGGAACTCGGTGATGAAGAGCTCGATAAAGGAGGCGGCGCCCTCCTGATCGGCAGCAAAGGCAAACTGCTCCACGAAACGTACGGCCGGCATCCTCGTTTGCTGCCCAAGTCCCTTCACGATTCCTACGGCAAGCCCCCGCAAAAGCTTCCGCGCATTGAACACGAAGACCACGAAATGAACTGGGTGAACGCAGCAAAGGGCAAGGCCGAAGGCTCTTGTCCTTTCGAGTACGCTGCGCGCCTGACGGAAGTCATGCTCCTCGGTGTCGTGGCGCTCCGTGCCGGAAAAAAGATCAACTACGATGGCGGTCTCATGCGTGTCACCAACGTAGCCCAGGCTAACGATTACCTAAAGCGCGAATACCGCCCCGGCTGGGCCTGAACTCCGCCGTTGCGCTTCTCCGGGCTTCTTGAAACACCCCTATGCCTACACTATACGTTGAGAATGTTCCAAAGGAACTGTACGAGGCTTTGCGCAAGCGCGCCAGAAACCAGCGCCGCTCGATCGCGGCCGAGGTGTTATCTTTACTGGAGGACAGCATTCCCACCGAAAAGGAGCTGCGTGCCCGGCGCAAGCTCTATAAGAAATTGGAAAAACTGCGGGCCATGCCTTCGCCTGGGCTCGAACCGTTTCCTTCGACAGAGGAAATGCTGCGTGAGGATCGCGATCGTTGAACACCTTCGTAATCGATGCGAGGGTCGCAGCAAAGTGGATTCTCCCTTCTTCTCAAGAGCCCCTTACCCTGGAAGCCTTAGCGCTCCTCAGTGATTGGACGGCTGGAAAGATCCGGATTATCGTGCCCGATTTTTTGTGGATCGAATTGGCCAACATCCTGTGGAAAGCCATCCGTCGCGGCCGCACAACGCAATCCGCCGCGGAAGCCGGGCCGAACTCTCTTCGGCGGAGAAAAATACCCGCGTTTCGTTCCGCCCATCTCCTCGATTCGGCATTTAATAAAGCCGTCATTTACGACCGTACCGTCTACGACCGCCTTTATATTGCGCTCGCCGTTGAATCCAAAGGCGTACTCGTCACCGCGGATCAAACATTCGCGAACGCCTTAGCCGGTAGTTTCTCCGTTAAATGGTTGGGTGCCGTCTGAGGATTGCGGGATGAATGGCAAATTTAACCGAGGCGATTCAAGCCATTAAACGCCGCGGTTTTATAACATTCCGCAAGCGTAGGATAATTGAAGACGGTGTTGATGAAGTATGTGATCTTGCCCTTCAGCTTGAACACGGCTTGCCCGATGTGCAGCAACTCCGCCGCATCTTCGCCAAAAATATGCACGCCCAGCAGCTCGAGCGTCTCTCTGTGGAATAGCAACTTCAAACGTCCATCCGTATGCCCGGAAATCTGCCCGCGGGCAATCTCCCGGTAATACGCAACGCCAACTTCATAGGGTACATCCGCATCGGTGAGTTGCTCTTCCGTCTTCCCAATGAACGAAATCTGCGGAATCGTATAAATCCCGTAAGGATAGCTAGCCGGATCGGTCTGCACCTGCAGTCCAAACGCCCGCGCCGCTGCAATGCGCCCCTGTTCCATCGACACGGATGCTAGACTCGGAAATCCGATGACGTCGCCCACCGCGAAAATGTGCGGCTGCGATGTATGGAAATCCGCGTCGACCTTGATCCGTCCTCGGTCATCCGCCTCGATGCCCGCGGCAGCAAGGTCCAGCTGGTCCACATTGCCCTGCCTGCCGACGGCATACAGAAGGGCATCTCCGTTGATGCGCTTCTTGCTTACAAGATTCGCCGCTACTTTTCCCTCGGGAGTTTCCTCCACGCTTTCGACTTCTTCATTCAACCGCAGCGTGGCCCGATGGTCGCGCATGTGGTAGGTCAGCGCCTCCACCATTTCCGTATCGGCAAATTCTAGAAGCCGCGGCCGCTTTTCTACGATGATGACGCGCACGCCAAGCGTCGCGAACATGCACGCGTACTCCACACCAATCACGCCGCCGCCCACTACAATTAAAGTTCTCGGAATTTGCGGCATCGCCAGGATTTGGTCGCTGTTGATGATATTCCGCCCGTTGATGGGCACTTTCATATTCACCGCCGGCTTCGTACCAGTGGCAATCACGAAGAACAGCCCTTCCAGTTCCGTGTAACCGTTGCCGTTCTCCACGCGCATGTGGTGCGCGTCCAGGAATTTTCCGAATCCGTGGATCACGTCCACGCCGTTGCGCTTGAGCTGGTCTTGTGTGACGGCCACCTCATTTTCAATGACGCGCTGCACGCGGAAATTCAAATCCGCCATCGTCACATTTTCTTTGACGTTGTAATTCGATCCGTAAAAGCTTTTGGAGTAGAAACCGGAAAGATGCAGCACGGCTTCCCGCATCGTCTTGCTGGGAATGGTTCCGGTGTTGATGCATACGCCGCCAACAGCCGCTTGTTTTTCCACCACGGCGACCCGTTTTCCGGCTTTCGCTCCCTGGATGGCGGCGCGTTGTCCGCCAGGTCCTGAGCCAATAACAATCAGATCATACGGCTGCATTCGATGAGTCCTGGGGTTCGGATTCGTCCGCGGGAAGATCGGGGGGGGCGGTCACTTCATTAGGAGTATAAACGACGCGGGGATTTCGCAGGACGCTTGTTCGCGAAGAATCACCAGCACCTTCGGCCAACTGCATGAGGTGCTCCTGTACGGAGAACCCGTGCCCGTTTCGTACAGATCGCGGCCGCGAATAAGATCCATCGGAGCCCAGTATGCGCGCCTTGCGCGTATCGGCGAGATAGGAGGCAAGAATCTCGTTGCAGACCCGCGCACGATGTTGAGGGTCTTTCAACGGAAACAGCACTTCCACTCGTTCATACAGGTTCCGCGGCATCCAGTCCGCGCTTCCCAGATAAATGTCCGGCGTTCCACCATTCTCAAAATAGAAAATACGGCTATGCTCCAGGAATCGTCCCACGATGCTGCGCACTTTGATTCGGCTGCTGACGCCGCGAACACCCGGTACAAGCGCGCATTGCCCGCGCACGATCAGATCGATATCCACGCCCGCGCGCGACGCGCGATAAAGCGCCTGAATCACTGGCGGGTCGATCACCGCGTTCACTTTGGCGATAATCCGTGCCGGCCTCTTGCGCCGCGCGTGGCTCGCTTCGCGGTCAATCAGCGCGATGCACGTTTTGGCCATATCGCGCGGTGCCAACAGCAGCGGATGATAATTAGGCTGCTCCGAATAGGCCGTCAGAAAATTAAAGACGTCATGCACGGCAGAGGTGATCTCCTCGTCGCATGTCAGCAAGCTCAGATCCGAGTAATATCGCGCCGTAGAGGGATTGTAATTGCCGGTGCCGAGGTGCGCGTACCGGCGGATTTTGCCATCGGGATCCTGCCGCACGATCAACGCCAGCTTCGCGTGCGTCTTCAATCCCACCAGCCCGTGAAAAACCTGCACGCCGGCATCTTCAAAGCTCCGCGCCCAGCGGATATTGCTGGCTTCGTCGAAACTGGCCTTCAATTCAACCACCACGGTGACTTCTTTTTTGCCCGCCGCTTCCAGCAACGCTCGCGCAATCGGCGAATCCGAATTCGTCCGGTAAAGCGTCTGCTTCATGGAAAGCACGCGCGGATCCTGCGCCGCCGTCTGCAGAAAATTCACCACCGTGTCGTAACACTCGTAGGGGTGATGGAGCAAAACCGGCTGACGGCGAATGGCCTCAAACATCGAATCGGCATCATGTCCCACGTGAACCTGTTTCTGGACAAACGGCTGATATTTCAGGTCGGGCCGCGGCGTCTCTTCGTACAAATGGAAAAGCCGCTGCAAATTCACGGGGCCCTGCGCGCGAAACACCAGTGATTCGTCCAGTTCAAACGTCGAGACCAGCCGGTTCACGATGTCCGGGTGCGCTTCGGCGTCTATTTCGAGACGCACCGCTCCCCCCTTGCGCCGCTGCGAGACCTGCGAATCCACCGCGTCCAGCAAACTCCGTGTTTCTTCTTCTTCCAGATAAAGGTTGCTGTTGCGTGTGATCCGGAACGGAGCCGAAGCGAGGATTTCGTAACCTCGATACAGTTTTGCCGCGTTCGCCGAAATGATTTCTTGCAGGGCTACATAGTGAATGCCGCCGTCTAACGCAGGCACGCGCAGCAGACGAGGAACCGCTCGCGGCACCGTAAGCACCCCAAAATACGCCTTCCCGTTTCCGCCCTTCCTCCGCCGCAAAAGGAACGCGATGCACAGCGCCTTATTCAAAACATGCGGAAACGGGTGCGAAGGGTCCACCGTAACGGGCGTGAGCATGGGAGACACACGGCGCTCATAAAAAGTCTTGGCCGCTTGCGCCGCTTTCCCTTCTAGCGCGCTGACCGGCAGAACCCGAATTCCTTCCTTGGCCAGCGCCGGGAGCAACTCCTCATTCCAGCATTTGTACTGGTCACGCACCATCACGTGCATGGCCGCCGACACTTTTTCCAGTTCCTGCTCCGCCGTCAAGCCATCCGGGCCGATCTCCCGTGACCCATGCTCAATCCGCTGCAGAAAACTGGCCACGCGCACTTCGACGAACTCATCCAGATTGTTCGCCGTAATGGCAAGGAATTTGACGCGCTCCAGCAACGGGTTAGCGATGTCCCGCGCCTCCTCGAGCACACGCCGATTGAACTCCAGCCATTCCAGGTGCCGGTTGAGGTAAAGTCGCGGATCGTCAAGCGCCGTGCGTGTCATAAGCGTTCTCGGGGGTCATGAGTGATAGCGTACCAGTGTTACGGACAGATGAATGCAGCGCCGCAAATGCTATGCTGCGGGAGTCTCCAGGAGGCTCGATGAGGCCATCCCCCATCCTTCGCATCATAGCCGTTTTTGCGCTTGGCGTGGGCCTTGCCGGGACACTTGCTGAGGTTCGTTCGGGGCAAGCCCAAACCTCGCCGTTCCAGCGACAACTGGATGCAATCTTCTCCGGCGTCACGCAAAAAGACGCACCGGGCTTGGCCGTACTTGTCCGCAAAGATGGGCAGATATTCTTTGAAAAGGGCTATGGCGTCCGCGACCTCCGCACAAAAGCCGAAATCGACGCCCGAACCAACTTCCGCCTCGCCTCTTTCACCAAACAATTCACCGCCCTGGCCATCATGCTCCTGGTCCACGACAGAAGGCTCCGCTACGATCAGACTCTCACCGATTTATTCCCGGACTTCCCCGCCTACGGCAAAAACATCACCGTTCGCCATCTCCTGAATCACACCGGGGGCCTGCCCGATTACGAGGACTTGATGGAAGCCCATGAAAAAGCATCAGGCCGACACTGGTCAGATGAAAAACAAATTCAAGATGACGAGGTTTTAGGCCTCCTGAAAAAAGAAACGAGAGGAAAATTCGCCCCAGGCACAAGTTGGTCCTACAGCAATTCCGGTTATGTGGTGCTTGGCCTGATTGTCGCCAAAATGTCGGGCCAATCCTACGGCAAATTCCTGCGCGCCCGAATCTTCTCTCCGCTGCACATGGATCACACGATCGTCTATCAAAGAGGAAAAAATGAGGTCGTCAACCGCGCCTTTGGCCACTCCGAAGAGGGCCGGTCGCCGAAAGAAACCGACCAAAGCTCCACGTCCGCGACCCTAGGCGACGGCGGCATCTATTCGAATCTCGAAGACCTCGCCAAGTGGGACGACGGCCTGCGGGGCCACACCCTGCTCACAGCGGAAGAAATGGCTCCCGCCCTCGTTCCGGCAAAACTCGCGCATGGCTCGCAAACGTACTGGCCAACCGCACCGAACGACGACAATCTTCACCCCGGCAAACCCGTCTCCTACGGCTTCGGCTGGTTCCTTGATCCTTATTGGGGACACCAACGCATGTGGCATACCGGAAGCACGCAGGGCTTCCGCACGATCATCGAGCGCTTTAAAGAACATCATTTGACGATCATCATCCTATGCAACCGGACCGATCTCGACCCGGAAGCGCTCGCCGTCAAAACAATCGATATCAGTTTGAATTTGAAACCAAAGGACGACTAAATTCACCGGCCAGCGTCGTTAACTCAATCCCGCCAATTTCCCTAAACCCTTCATTTTCGCCCGCGCCGCCATCGCCCCGTACTGCTTCATCATGGTCCGCATCTGCAGGTACTGCTTCAAAACCATGTTGACGTCCTGCACCGTCGTCCCGCTTCCTTTCGCGATCCTCTTCCGGCGCTTTCCATCAATCATGTTGTGATTCTGCCGCTCTTGGTTGGTCATCGAGTTGATAATTGCCTCGACTTGCTTCAATTTCCCCTCGTCCACCTTCGCGTCTTTGGGAATATTTTGCATCGGGCCCATTTTTGGCAGCATGTCCACGAGTTGTTCGAGCGGCCCCATCTTGCGAATCTGCTTCAATTGGTCGCGAAAATCCTCCAGCGTAAATCCGTCCTTGCGCAGCTTACGTTCGAGCTCGATCGCGGCTTTCTTGTCAACGGCCTGCTCTGCCCGTTCGATGAGCGACATGATGTCGCCCATGCCCAACACGCGCGAAACAATCCGCTCCGGATAAAATCCCTCGAGTGCATCGTACTTTTCGCCCAGCCCCACAAACTTCACCGGCGCTCCGGAAACTTTGCTGATGCTCAGCGCCGCACCGCCGCGCGCGTCGCCGTCCAGCTTCGTCAAAATGACGCCCGTCAGCCCCAGCCGCTTGTGAAATTCCCCCGCCGACTTCACCGCGTCCTGCCCAATCATCGCGTCCGCGATAAAAAGTATCTCGCTCGGCTGAAGTTCTTTCTTCAGCATCGTCAATTCGTTCATCAACTCATCGTCAATGTGCAAGCGCCCCGCGGTGTCCACCAAAATCACGTCGCTCGCAGAAAGTTTCGCTTCCTTGATGGCCCCCTTCACAATCTCCAGCGGCTTGTCCGTCCCAGCCCCAGGCCATAGCGCCGTCCCCACTGCCTTCGCCACCTGCGCCAACTGCTCCCGGGCCGCAGGCCGGTAAACGTCCGTAGAAACCGCAAGCGGCCGATGCCCCTGCTTCACAAGCCACTTCGCCAATTTCCCCGTGGTCGTTGTCTTACCGGACCCTTGCAACCCTACAATCATCCACACGGAAGGCGGCCGCGAAGCAAACAATGGCTTGGCGTGCTTTCCCAGCATCGCCGCCAACTCGTCACGCACAACTTTCACAACCTGCTGGTCTGGCGAAAGCTGCAGCATGACCTCGCTGCCAAGCGATTTAGCACGTATATTCGCCAGCAGCTCGTCGGCCACGCCGACGTTCACGTCGCCTTCCAGCAACGCCTCGCGGATCTCTGCCAGGGCCGCGCCGAGGTGCTCATCCGTCAGCTTCCCCTGCCCGCGCAAATTCTTAAATGTCCGCTGCAGTTTCTCTGTCAGGTTTTCAAACATGCCCGTAGCCCTTATCTTTCAGTCCCACGCCACTATTGTAGCGAACTCTCTGCGAATCTCAGCGTACTCTGTGTCTCTGCGTTATCTTGTATTTGCTTTTTCTTTCTTACTTCCTTACAGCCTCCACTCAGTAGTGCCACCCCTTCGTATCCTCGCCCCCGGAATTCTTCTCCACATGCTCCCCCATTCGCTTCACCAAGTTCGCCGTAGTCGTCGGCTGCCACCCATGTCCCTTCATCGGTCGCCCATACTGAAAATCGCAATCGCACTCCGGATTCTTCAACGCCTTCATCTCCTCTTCCAGTTTATAAACCGCCAAGTTCAAATAAAAATTATCCATGTCCCCCACATATACGTGGATCTTCCCCTTCAATTTCGGTCCGAGCGTCGCCCAATTCGTCCGAATGTTGTAAGTCAAATCGTACCCATGGTCGCGCATATACAACGCCACGCTGTGATCAATCTTTCCCGTCCGCTTGTCCCACAGTGGCTTCGGATACCCATCGTCCCCCACCGGCCCGTACGCCGCATCCCAAATCTCAATCTGCTCCCCCGACCGGTTGTGGCTCCCTAAAACTGCCTCCATTTCGCTGAACTGCTGCACCGTAATCTCAACCTGCCCTTCCGCCGTCCGCATGATCGCCCGCGGCACTTCCACCCAGGTATGCCCCGGCTCAAAAAACGCATTGTCGTCTTCATACGCGTTCAGCGTCCCATACCGCCGAAAATCAATCGAATCGGGATAGAGCGTCCAGGTTCCTCCAAAGAAATCCGGATAGAACACTTGCACTCCCAGAGATTCCCATCCGCCGGTTGATCCACCCGTCAAAACCCGCGCGTAAGGCTTCGCAATCATCCGGAAATGCGCCTCCAGATACGGAATCATCTCTTTGACGAGCGCATCGCCATAAGGTCCGTTATTGACCGAGTTCACGGCGTACGAATCGTCGTAATACGGCGTCGGATGTTGAAAACTCACCGCGATCATTCGCGGAAAATTCTCCCCAATCCACGACTGGTAAAATTCATATCCGGTTTCACGATTAAGGTCCGTCAACCTCGCTCGCAATTCTGGTGGAACCTTCTGTTCCTCGGTCGTAAACCCAAATGGTGCACGCAAACTGAAATGATTCTCCTCGTAAACAACCGGATACTTCGCGTTCGGATGCTCGTCATATCCTTTCGGCAGTAAAACAATCGCCCCGATATACATCGGGTGTCCCCAAAACTTCGTCAGCATCTCACTCTGAATCTTGATGTGCTTCACCCACGGCGTATCCGCGGGCACCTGCACCGCGGGAATCACGTTCGTCAGGCTCAGCTTCACGTCATAACCAGCCGCCGGATCCAAATGCACCTTCTGCACGTCGCTATACAAATTCCCCGGCGACCGGTTGAAGTGCTGCCCCTCCCACTGATCCATGTGCAGCCAAACGGTATGCCCATCCGCGCGATGAAATTCCGTATATACATTCATAATCGCCTGCACAAAATAATCGCCGGGGGGAATCTCCTTCAAGCTATGCACCGGCGCGCCAAACGTCCGGCCATCAATCACCGCAGCCTGCCCCGGCGGCAGGCCATCCACGTCCGCCCCGAACAGCACCCCGGAGTCGCCTCCACTCCCCGCTACGAGCCGCGGCTCCGGCTTATCCTTTGCGCTGATCATCACGAACACGCGCCCCGTAATCGCTTCCGCATGCGCCGCGGCGGGAAACGACACCTCAAACTTCCCGCCGCCGTCTGCTTGCGGGGAAGGCGAAGTCAAAGGCTGCGCTTCAGCGTGAGCCGCTAGCAAAAAACCCGCTGCGCACGCAATCCCGCTCAAAGTGTTTCGCAAAATGAATTTCATATCGCCCCCCCCCTCACCAGCGGAGAGACTACTACACGAATCTTTCCCCGCAAAATCCTGCCGTGTAGCGCCAGGTTTATCCCGGCGCGGTGGCAAGACTACTCAGTCCCTCGGAAGCCGGTCAGCCATTTGGCGATGAGGTGCCAGGCGGGGGTGGCCGCAAGGGCGATGCGGATCGGTACAAACGTGGCGAGCTGAAAAGACTGCCGGCGAGAACCGGACTATCAGGCGCGCAACACTGCCGGCGTCCCAAGCGTTCAGTCCCACCCTTCAACACCTCTTCCTTTTCTTTGCCTCGCGTCCAACAGGGATACGTTTGTCGCGGCCCCTACCAGAGCAAATTCAGACCAAACGGAATCTGCCTAGAAGTCGTAGCGGTTGAGGTAGTGACGCCGGCGGTAGGCGAGGGTCCTCCGGTCGCGGACACCGAGGCACTATTACGATCTTCACTGTATGCACAATTCTTCCGTGCGGCCGCCAGCCTTGCCGCTCGCAATCTAGAAAGGAACTGCGTGCCTTTCACCATCCGCCAGTGTCCTTTTTCTGAACCACATAAAAACACATTGCATTAACGTTTACAGTCGCACTAGAGTGTTCATAGAAATTGGCAAACAATCCTGACCTGTCCGGAGGTGGCTACTTTGCGATTTTCTCGTTCGCTTTCAAGAAAGGCGATCCATCGTGAAATGCTCTGACCCCTCGCAGACCCTCTTCCGGTACGGCAGTCGCTGGAAAACTTTGACGCGCGCTGCCTACGTTCCCATGGCCGCTTCACGACCGCTGGCCCAACGCTTCCTGCTGCTTTTGTGGCTTGTGATGGGGGCCTTCCCGGCGTGGGCACAAACGGGAGCGAGCGTTTCCGGCCTGGTGACGAACCAGACCGACGCGGTCCTTCCTGATGTCACGCTGACCATCAAGAACGTCAACACAGGCGCAATGCGCACGATCTCCACCGACGGCGCGGGGCGCTTTCATGCGTCCGGCCTGCCTCCGGGGCGCTTCGACATTCGAGCGGCAAAACCAGGGTTCGCCGATGAAACGCGCACAGGAATCAGCGTGGCGGCTGGCCAGGACGCCACGGTCGACATTAAGATGCAGAAGAGCACTCCAGACGCCTGCGCCAGCGGCCACGAGTTCGCCACCACCGATTGCACACTAACCTGGCACGGCATCACGCTCTACGGTGCGTATGACGTCGGCATCGGCTGGGTCAGCCACGGCTTACCGGAAAACGCGACTAACTATGAAGGCGAATCTCTGGTGAACCGAAACGGCTATCAACATCGATTCGTCGTTGCACCGAACAACCTGCAGCAGACGGGTTTTGGCATCAGGGGTAGGGAAGAGTTTGCGCCGGGATGGTTCGTTGTGTTCAA
>CAJCHZ010000070.1 GCA_903970165.1 Betaproteobacteria bacterium | reverse complement strand
GGCCCAATCGCAGCTCGATGGCTACATCGAGCAACTCACACGCCTGTATCCCACGGACTACCCCGCCGCTTCCTCTTGGGCCGTGCGACTCGTTCCAATAAAAGAAGATCTGGTCGGGCCGCAGAGCGCCGAGCTGTTCCTCATTCTCGGTGCGGTAGGTTTCGTTCTGCTGATCGCGTGCGTAAACATTGCCAATCTCCTCCTGGCCCGCTCTTCTGGACGGCGCCGCGAAATCGCTATTCGACTGACCATGGGCGCAAGCCGCGCCCGCTTGATAAGCCAATTGCTGACCGAAAGTACGCTCCTTTCCGTGATCTCCGGAATAGTCGCTCTGCTTACCGTCGTAATCCTGAAAAACGCAATCATCCGGCTCGCTCCCGCTGACATTCCTCGCCTCAATGAAGTGGGCATCAGCGCCAGCGTGCTTTTCTTCGCTTTCCTTCTCTCGATACTTACGGGCGTCATCTTCGGTCTGGTCCCCGCGCTGCAATCTGCAAAAATGGATCAGTTGGAAAATTTGCGGGAAGGCGGCCGCGGATCAGGCGTAGGCATACGCCACACTCGTGTTTCGCGCGTCCTGGTTATTTCCGAGGTAGCTTTTTCCATTGTTCTGCTGGTCGGCGCGGGCTTGCTGCTGCGCAGCTTCTGGCGTGTGCTCGAAGTGCATCCAGGCTTCAATCCAGACCATCTGACCACGGTCCAAATCTGGATTCCGCAATCCAACGATCCCGCCAAGGATCCCTACAGCGTCGAGGAAAAGCGCGCCGATTTCCTTCTCGAAGTCTACCGCCGTATCGCCACTCTGCCCGGTGTGGAACAAGCCTCCATCTCAGGGAACGATACGTTGCCCATGAACTCCGGACGAAACTATTCTGTCTTTTCCATTCCGGGCCACCCCACGGAATCCCAGCGCAACCCGGTCGCGGACATCGCCGTCGTAGACTCGCAATATTTCCGCACCATGGAAGTTCCTCTGAAGAGCGGCCGCAACTTCAGCACCCTCGACACCTACAAAACGAAACCGGTCGCCGTAATCGACGAAACTCTCGCGCGCCAGTACTGGCCCAACGAAAATCCCTTAGGGCAGGAGATTAAGTTCAATTTTGGGCGCGGCTTGAATGGACTCACCATCGTCGGCGTCGCAGGCGACATCAAGTCCGACGGTTTTGAGTCTCCCGGCGTGCCGCATATCTATGTCCCCCTTGGACAGTTCGCGCCGGTCAACGCGGTAGTCTTTCTGCGCAGCCAGGCCGCCGACGTCGAAGGTCTCGGGGAAGCTGTTCGTCACGAAGTCGAAGCCATCGATTCGAACGTTCCGGTCCACAGCATCAGCTCCATGGATCAAATCATCTCCAGATCCGTCGCCGACCGCCGCTTCGCTCTCGAGCTTCTCGGTGTTTTTGCCGCTGTCGCGTTGTTGCTCGCCGCCGTTGGCATTTACGGCGTGATGTCCTATTCCTTCAGCCAGCGCACCCACGAACTCGGCATCCGCGTGGCTCTCGGCGCCCAGCGCCCGGACATTCTGCGCATGGCCCTGGCAGAAGGCATGCGCACCGTCACCATCGGATTGGTTGCAGGCCTCATCGGAGCAGCGTTTGTCACCGAAGTCTTCCGCTCTATGCTCTTCGGAATCGGCCCGAATGATCCATCCACATTCCTATCCGTCGCAGCGATCCTGGCCGCCGTGGCATTTTTCGCGTGCTACTTTCCCGCGCGCCGCGCCACACGCGTCGATCCTCTAATCGCCCTGCGCGAAGAATGAAGCGGTCTCTCCCACCGCTTCACTCCTCACGCAGCAGCTTCATCGGATCAATCGAAAGCGCACGCCGCCAGCAGAATTAATCCCGCCAGCAGCATCAATCCGGCTAGAAACGCGCGCAAGGGACCGCCCAACCAGTCTCCCGCAAGACCCGGCCGCGTCAGCGGGAAGGTCATCTGCGCATCGTCCTTCGGATAGGTTTTTTCCAGATCCGCACCAACGGAATTTAGATCGGCAACCGCCTGCGCTGGAGTTACTCCAGTCTTCAGGTGTCCAAACACCATCAACAGTCCGCGATGTCCACGAACCTCCAGAACATTTTCTCCCTCGACCTGTTCTTGATTCACCAACGGCACCCCAAAATCGGGATTCACAATCAGCAGTGTCCCGCGAAACTCCGGCGGTGCTACACCCAGAATAGTGAAAGGGTGTTTGTCCAGCTGCACAACGCGCCCCACAACCCCTCGGTCACTTTGAAAATGGCTCTGCCAGAACACATACGTCAGCACGATGTACGGCGCACTGTTCGGCCCATGCTCGTCGGAAGCGTGAAAAAATCGCCCAAGGCACGGCTGAATCCCTAACACGTCAAAGTAGTTCCCCGTCGTCTCCAGGATCCATGCGCCGACTGGATTGTTGCCCGTATCCACAGTCACCGAAGTCACGTTATAAGCCGCGAGATCCTCAAAACTCCGGTTGCGCTCGCGCAGATCGCGGTAATCCGGATACGAGTGATTGATCGCCTTATCGCTTCCGCGCTCGATTCCCCACAAGCTTCGCGCTTGCGGTACATTCAAGGGCCGCAGGATCAGCCCATTGAGCACTCCAAGCACCACGGAGTTAGCACCGATCGCGAACGCCAGCGTGGCCACCGCCACGATCGAAAATCCCGGCGATTTGCGCAGCATGCGCCACGCGAATGGCACATCCTGCAAAAAATCCTCAATCAACATCAGCCCGCCCGTGGCCCGATAATCCTGCTTCATCCCTCGACGCCGCCAAATTTCAGCATCGCTTGCCGCCTCGCTTCCACCGGCGATAAACCCGCGCGAAGATTTTCCTCGGTTTGGAGAGCGATGTGACCTGCAATCTCTTCTTTCAATCTCTCGTCCTGTGCTCGCCTGGTTGCAGGCTTGACCAAACGCGAGAAAAAACGCCTCGTGGATCTCATGACAAATCCTCCGCTTTCACTTCAAAGAAACGCCCGATGATCGCCGCCGTCTGCTCCCAGCCCTGGGTCTCCACCTGCAGTTGCCTGCGTCCTTCTTTCGTCAACCGATAGAAGCGCGCCCGCCGGTTATTCTCCGACGCGCCCCAATCCGACGCGATCGCCCCTTCTTGTTCGAGTCTAAGCAGAACGGGATACAAAGTGCCCTGATTCACCGCCAGCACATCTCCGCTGATCTGCTCGATGCGCCGCGCAATCCCATATCCGTGCAGTGGCCCCAAAACATCGAGAGTCTTGAGGACCATCAGGGCCAAAGTGCCTTGCAGAACGTCTGTTTTCTGCTTCATAAGCTCACGACTTTCATTCGCCCGCCATTTGGGTTTCCAACAGAAGCATTGCACCCTTCCTGTGGGAAAACAACAGGAAAAAGCAGTTGCGGCGGGGCGGTCCATCGTAGTTTTATATTCATTCCAAGCGCGACCTCACGGTTCAAATCGCGCGATTAGTTTACGGTAGCTTTCCCTGCCGGGCGGCATGCGACCGAATGGATGCCCGGGGGCCAATGCCAATGCCACACACGCATCGACAAGGTCCCCAGTTTTACAGTCGAAGATTTGGAAGTCGAAAGTGAATACCCTAATCCAGGGACCGTGCGATGTGAAGCCTCGTCTGATACCAAGACGCCCAGTGCCATGAATTTGTGCGCTTCCGCGCGACTAGCCAATGGTCTCATTGCGGCACCGCCGCATGAAAATGGAGCTTCCAATTAGAGGAGCCGTCGGCATCGTGATGCGCGTCCTGTTTTATTCTTTTATGTGCCTTGCTCTGCTGTACCCGACCAGCGCGCGTTCCCAGGATAACTACGAAATCCAGGTATATCCATCGGAGACAATGGCACCCAAGACGCTGCTCGTCGAACTGCACAGCAATTTTACGGTGGATGGAAGTACCACAACCCAGTTCGGCATGCTGCCAACTCGGCACCAGGAACATGAAACGATTGAACTGACTGAGGGCATCAATGACTGGTTCGAGATTGGCTTTTACATCTTCACCGCCGAAAGGAGCGGCAACGGCGTACAGTGGGTTGGAGATCACATACGCCCGCGGGTGCGAATCCCTCCTCGTTGGCGCTGGCCGGTGGGCGTGAGCTTATCCAGCGAGTTCGGATATGCCAGGCCGGCATTTTCCAATCCGACTTGGTCCTGGCAGATCATGCCAATAGTGGACCAAACAGTTGGGCGTTGGTACTGGGCCGTCAACACGACCATGGTCTGGAACGCCCATGTCGTTCCCGCCCCCGCGAACTCAACACCTGAGGAGAAACAGGCTTACTATCACAACGTCGCTCCCCGAGGGGTGACGTTCGGCCCGGCGGCCACACTGACGTATGCACCATCAAAGTATTTCGATATCGGTGTTGAGTATTATTCTTATTATGGCCAGCTCGGGAGCTTTGTCTCTCTGCATAATCAGCAGCAACAGGTCTTCCCCGTCGTGAACCTGTTTGTGTCGCCCAAGTGGGAGATCAACGTTGGCGCGGGTTGGGGTGCGACCGCGGGAACCGACCATCTGATCGTGAAATGCATAATAGGACGCTATTTTGACTGGTCACATCACCGTCCCGGCAGCTCTAACAACGTGCGATAGGCAGCAAAGAGCCTGATGAACCGGCGCACCTTCATCGCGCAGGCAGGCGGGGCGCTGACCGGGGCGACGCTGGCTTCCCTCGCGCCTGCATTGGCCCAAGCTCCACCCGACGTGAAGCTGGAGATTGCGCCTCTGGCGCTCGAGATCGCGCCTGGCAAGGTGGTTCACACAACTGCCTATAATGGGCGCGTGCCGGGCCCGTTGATTCGCTGGCCTGAAGGTAAGCCCATTCTCATCGACGTACGTAATCGCACCGCCATCCCCGAAATTGTGCACTGGCACGGGCTTTGGACTCCCTCTACGATGGATGGTTCTTCGGAAGAAGGCGGGTCGATGATCGCGCCTGGTACCCAATTCCGCTATCGCTTCACCCCGTGTCCGGCGGGATTCCGCTGGTATCACACCCACATTTTTGCCGGGCGCGACTTGAAGCGCGCAACATACACTGGGCAGTTCGGCTGCTTCTTTGTCGAGCCCAAAAGCGACGCAGGTGCGTACGACCAGGAGATCTTCCTGACGCTGCACGACTGGAACGCGTACACGTCCTCCAGCGGAGATTCCTCGATGGAAGCCGCCTACGATTACGCAACCATCGACGGCCGTATGCTCGGCTTTGCCGATCCCATCCGGGTCCGTGAGGGGCAGCGAGTGCTCTTGCATCTTCTGAATGCGAGCGCCAGCGTAGTTCACTGGCTGGCGCTCGCAGGGCACGAAATGACCATTGTCGCCATGGATGGTAACCCGCTGCCCAACCCAGGCCGCGTGCACGCAGTACGTTTGGGTCCCGCCGAACGCATCGATGCCGTCGTTGTGATGAATCAACCGGGAGTATGGATTCTCGGGGAGACCCATGAACAAATGCGCAAGATAGGCATGGGCACCGTGGTTGAGTACGCCAACCAGCAGGGCAAGCCTAGATGGATCGATCCGCCGGAAACCCTGTGGGACTACCGAACCTTCGCAGCTGCCCAAGCCGCCACTCCTGAACCGGATGAGATTATTTCCCTGCGGTTCGAATCGAAATTTCACGGGCGGGGGGCGTTCGATTCTTGGACGATCAATGGAAAGTCCTATCCGCATTCGGACACGATTACACTCATGCAGGGAAAAAGGTATCGTCTGCAGATGCTCAATCATAGCTCGGACGATCACCCGCTCCACCTGCATCGCCATACTTTCGAGGTCACCACTCTGGATGGAGCGCCGCTCTCTGGGCTGAATAAGGACGTCCTTATGGTTCCTGCAAACACAAGGGCCGAGGTGGATTTCACGGCGAACAATCCCGGTCCGACTCTGTTCCATTGCCACAACCAAAGTCACATGGACTTCGGATTTATGATGCTTTTTCGATATATCTGAACCGATATGGGGCCGACAAAGGCCTCGTGCCGATACCGGGCTTCCGGACCAAGGTGAATTTGATAGTGGGCCAATTGAAAAAACTTCGCGCCAATTCCTCGCGAAGTCCTTTAGTTCGCTAGGACGTGCAAGACGACAATCGCCAGGATGACACCGGCTATCAGTGTTGTC
The DNA here is from genome assembly GCA_903970165.1 of Betaproteobacteria bacterium. Lineage (GTDB taxonomy): Bacteria > Acidobacteriota > Terriglobia > Acidiferrales > UBA7541 > Acidiferrum. Next base: position 39,611 of record CAJCHZ010000070.1, on the reverse strand, counting down.
GCGGCAATGAAAAGGGAAGACAAGTGCGCACGGGCCATGGCTAACGATTTCTTGAATGTGAGCGGAAGAACAACGTCGCGGTTGTAGCTGCGTAGCAACTCGGCACAGCCGCTGACAAACACAATGAACGGCAGACCTGACAACAGGAACCATAACGTCCACATCCGGCCTGCGTACCACATGACCAGTTGCTGAGCGCTGCGGGCGGGTTCGTATTGCAGCAGATGGACATTGCGCAACACCAGTGCAGTCATAAAGAGAACAGCGGGAAAGATGAGCACCAGTTCCATGACGGCGATAACGCGCGTGCGCATGCTGCTTTATTTCATAAAGTACTCGTAGATGTCAAGTCCCGATAAACTCGGTGCATTCAATGGGGTCGATGCAACCCTAGACGGAGGCCAACGTATAGAGAATGCAGGGGCTGAAATTCTTCAATGCAAACAAAAACACTGTTCTGTTTAGGTTTGGAGCGACCGTAGCTGGTTCTGCGAGAGAAGTCTCGTGTCATCAACCGATTAGAGAGTGTTGCATCGACCGGTTTGGCTCAGCCGTTACCGGCCCAATAAATTCCTGCCCTCGATGATATTATTGGCTCCACGATGGCTCAGCTACCCCGAGTTCCGAACCTCAAAATGCAGCTTGCTGCAATGAAAAATGAAAACTGGCCAAAACCACCTGTCCGGTAACGCGTGCAGCTCAAACGGTTGACCCGATAGCGTTGAGCAGGATTTGACCTGCATTCTGTTCCCGTTCACGCTTAATTCCGAAAGTGTTATTCTCCACGCTCTATGTCCCGTTCGCGTCTTCTTTATATCGACAACCTGCGCTGGACCGCGATCTTTCTGGTCCTCGGCATGCACGCCGCAGACACTTACAGTCCGCTTGGCAGCTGGTATTACGTTGATCGCAGGCCGCTGTCCCTTGGGTCATTGCTCTTTTTTGCCGCCTTGCAGATGTATCTGCAGTCTTTCTTCATGGGGCTTTTGTTTTTTCTTGCCGGGTACTTTGTACCCTCTTCTTTTGATCGGAAAGGTCCGAGAGATTTCCTTCGAGACCGCTTCTTCCGTCTTGGTCTTCCTGTTTTGTTTTATATGTTCATTCTCGGTCCGATCACAGAGTATTTCTGCGCTCACTCCTGGACTTCCACCGAACCAACCTCGTTCACCAACGAATGGCTAAAGCACATCCGCAACGGAGAATTTCTGCAGGAGAACGGGCCTCTCTGGTTTTGTTTGGCGCTTCTAATTTTTTCGCTCTTCTATGTTTCGATAGTTCTGTTGTTTCCACGCTCAAACACCACCCAACAAACTGGTCACCCGCCGAACACCTTACAACTCATCGGCTTTGCCATCGCTATGGCCTGTTTCACGTTCATTGTTCGGCTTGCCCTGCCACCCGGCTTTTCCTTTCTGAACATGCACCTTGGCGATTTTCCGCAATATATTCTCTTGTTCAGCGGTGGAATTCTGGCAGCCCGTAAACACTGGCTTTTGAACCTGAGCTTATCCTCGGGAATTCGCTGGTTAACCATTGTCCTGCCTTTAGGATTCGCAACATGGCTCACGATTCTCTGGAAAGGCGGTGCGCTCGCTGGTAATGGCCGGGCGTTTTCTGGCGGTTGGCATTGGCAGGCTGCAGGCATGAATCTCTGGGAGTCATTCACTTGCGTTGCGATCTGCTTCGGGCTATTAGTCATCTACGCAAGAAAATTTAACTCCCAGGGCCCACTCGCGAAATTCATTTCGGATAACGCCTTCAGCGTTTATGTGTTCCATCCGCCAATCCTCATTCTCGCGGCTCGTGCTTTGCATCCGATGGCTTGGCCAGCGATTCCGAAATTTCTCCTGCTCACCGCAATCGCCGCGGTGGTTTCGTTCGTCCTAAGTGCCGTCATCTTTCGGCGCACCCCCCTTCTCCGCAACATCCTCTAGTCCTCCATCGATGTCGATCAGTTCACTTTTCGTGAGCCGGGACGAGAAAAGCAGTTTCGGTATCAACTGCTGGTTTGTCGTGCGAGCTCAACTGTCGCCGCAACCGGAAACTAACCCCGCACTAATACCCCCGTCCTTTTCGCAACCCGTCTCTCACTGTGATATCTTGAAAATTCGCGAATATGACTGCCGCTCCTTTCACCTCAACTGACTTTCGCCATGCTCTAAGCCAATTCGCCACTGGCGTCACGGTTGTCACCGTCGAACGAGCCCCTGGCCAGGCTTACGGCATGACTGCCAACTCCTTGACCTCCGTCTCTCTCGAACCGCTCCTGGTACTCATCTGTGTGGATCAGCGCAGCCACCTCCTCCCGCTCATCAAACAGAAGCGGGTTTTCGCCATAAATGTTTTGAAGGAAAACCAACAGGCTTTCTCAGTCTATTTTGCCCAAGCCGATCAAACCCCTGAAGCCGAAGCGAAGCTGGGCATCCAATATCGTTGGACACAGGCTCGTGTCCCCGTTCTTTCAGACACCATCGCGCAGATTCTTTGCCGCGTAGTAGCCTCCTACATCGCAGGTGACCACACCATCTTCCTCGGCGAAGTCCAATCTGCCGAACTGTCTCCCGGCGAACCGCTCCTCTTTTTCCGCAGCCACTATCGCCAACTAGCCCCACCTCGTTGACTCTGCCACGCTAACCCAAAAGTTTCGAGAGATGTGTCTTGACAAAAATATAACTCTAGCGTATGTTGGCTTTGGGATATACCGCGCCGCCAGCACGCTTGCTGGCGGTTTTTATTTGGGGAACACCTCTTCAACATGACTGCAAACTGGTTAGAATCACATCTTTAACAAAAACGTCACAAGGATGTGATTCTAAACAGTTTACAAAAATTCTAAACCCTTTAGATACATATCTTTACGAAAAACGGGGGGCGGTGGGACCCCTTGCAGACAACTTCAACAGTCATCCGCTCGCTGGAAATTTCGACTTTCAACTTTTGACTATCAACTCTCGGTCAGTCAACTCTCTCCATGCCCGCCCAACGAATCCCGCTTTACCCCGTACGCTGCTCCCCACCGATCCGTCATCTGTCCGCGAATCTCCCAAAGCTCCGGGAAAAACTTGTGCCGCATTCCATCCTCAAGAATCTCCACCGGGCGACCCTTAAGCGACTTCGACCCAAACCCAATCGTTCTAAAAATCAGCTGCATGTGCTCGAACCGGAATTTCTGAAACAACTCGTCAAACTCCGCCAGCTCCTCCGCCACCATGTAGGCGTCGCCGTGATCGTATTCCGAATCGTAGATTTTCTCGACGGTCAGTCCATGCTTGTCCAGGTAGTTCGCCTTAAACGAATTCCAGATTGGCTGGTACATTTTCAAAAGCACGCGAAACCCGGGCGACTCCTGTCCGCTGCCGTTCCCAAGTTTTTTCCGAATCTCCTGATAATCCTTGGGCGACATCGTCTCCAGCAGCGTCAACTGCTGAATCATCAATCTCTGCGCGGTATGTACGCGCCGAAAAAGCGTAATCACGCGATTTGTATCTTCCTTCTGTAAATATTCGTCAATATCCAGCAGGGTGTACGCCATCAGCTTCATCCAAAGTTCTTCAATCTGGTGGACGATTTGGAACTGCATCTCGTCGGCATTGCAGAGCTTGTCGTAATCTAGCTGGCAGGAGAGCAGCGACTTCGTGCTCAAATATACTTCGTAGTCCAGAGTTCCGTCGCCGCTCATAATGGCGTAAAACTGTTCCCGATTCACGCACACCTCCCGAGAAACACGTTATTTTTGCAAATGCGAATGTTTGTCCATTCAGTTCGATGCGGCAGAAACGCTCGGCTGGTTGCTGTAAACGCTCTTCCCGCCCGCCCGGGCCACCAGAAAATACGGCGCGCCGACTTTGTCCAGGCTTTCGGTGCCGCGGCGATCCGGCACAAACAAATACACTCGCCCGGGGCCACGCCACAGTCTTGCAAAGGAAGCATCGTCTTCAAACACTGGAGGGCAATCCGGATACAACGAACCGAACCAGAGGTCGTTGATCACTCCGTTCAGCATATGCATTCGCACCTGGGTATAAAACAAAATGCTGGACGCCCGTGAATACTGCCCATCCACCGCGATAATCTCTCCCGGCTTGTACTCGCGCTGAATCGCTCTCGCCAGCGGCTTCGATCCAAGCACCGGTGAAAACGTCCCCAGCGCCAAATGCACTGCATAGAACAAAACAATCATCATCGAAGCAAGCGACAGATTTGCCGCCATGGAACGGTTGCGCTTGCGGAAAATCCAGTGTAACGCGCTGCCAACGAGAAGCCCGATGCCGGTCAACAGCAACGGAAACCGGAAGAAACCCATTGCTTGCGGCGTCAGGTCGAACAGATGCCCCATGGAAAGTTTGTACATGTTCGTGGCCCGCTGCAGGAATTCTCCAAAGTCGGCGTCGCTCGGAACGGCAGGCGAAACTGCCGCGAACCAGAAAGCCAGAGCTGAACCAATCACGCCGAGCAACAGCAGCCCCGTTGCGCCGCGGACCGTGCTGCGCCGCAGCGCACTGTCCGGCGGCGCATCTGCTTCGCGCTTCATCCACATGCCGCTAAGCACGGCCAGCGCGGGCAGAGCCGGCAAAACGTAGTATTCCTGGCGTGTGGAAAAACTGAAAAAGACCATTACGAATGCGGCCCACACAGCGAGCAATAACGCGGCTCGCGAAGTCCTGTCGAGATTCCTGACATAATCCCTGAAACGCAAAGGCACTTGCTTCAGAGACTTCACGGCGTAAAACGTCCAAGGAAAAGTCCATACCAGCAGCAAGCCCCAGAAAATCCAGAAGGGAACTTTGTCATAATCGCGCGGCACACGCAGATTCAAGTAGCGGTAAATTTGATCGTTGATAAAGTAAAACCAGAAAAATCCCTTGGCCGCTCCGATGGGGGGATTGCGCAGCGTTGCCAGAACGTGCCACGGCGCTCCGATCACAAGAAACACAATCGCAGTGGATACCAACCGCATCTTCAGCAGATGCCGCAGATTGCGCGTGATAAGCAGGTATCCGAAGATGATCCCGACGGGAAACGCCAGCCCGATCAGGCCTTTCGTTAGAACGTCCAGTGCCGTTACGACTCCAATCGACCAGCAAAAGAATCGCGAAGGCTGCGCCTCTTCGAGCGTGCGCCAAAACAGATACACGGTCACGGTGAGCCAGAAACACACCATAATGTCTGGAATGAAAAACCGCGTGTAGATATACGGACCAATGGCCGTTCCGAGCGCTATCGCCCCGTAGAATCCCGCTTCGTCGCCGGCGATTTCGTGGCCGAGGAGGAAAACCGCAAGAAACGTGGCGAGCGCGAAAAAAGTCAGCACCATGCGCGCGGAAAATTCGGAGACTCCCATAACGGAATAAATTCCGGCCGTAATCCAGTAGGGAAGAGGAGCTTTTTCAAGGTAGCGCACGCCATTGACGTACATGGTCACGTAATCGTGCCGCTGCAACATCTCGACGGCGATTTGCGAGTGTTCCGAGTCCACGTCATCCATCATCGGAGGCCAGGCCATTCCGGGAATGTAAATCAACGCCCAGAACGCCACGATACCCAACACGTAGCGCAAAGTATGTTTTGAAGATGGATAGGCAGGCGCGGGCGAATTCTCGACCGGCGTTTCAGCTTTCATGTTCCTGGAAGAATCAGAAGATGTTTCCCGCAATTCGTGACCGGCTACCAGCCGCCGGCTCCGGCGGTTCGAGGAGGCTCATCGCGCCCGGCCATAGCTTCGCGGCGGCTGCGGAATTCGCGCACGCTGTACACCGGCTTGTTCTGCGATTCGTAATAAGTACGCGCGAGCATTTCCCCAATCAATCCCGTGGCGATAAATTGAATTCCGCCCATCACCAGAGCCATGCCCAAAATGATCAAAGGACCGTGATTAGCAAGGATGCCCTCATCGAGAATCGCCTTGCGAACGAAAACCCACGAGCCGATGCCGGCACCGCCGGCGAGACACAACAATCCCATAAGACCGAAAAATTGCAGCGGCTTGGTGGAGTAATCCAGCAAAAACTTCACGCTCAATAGGTCCAGCAACACGCGCACGGTACGCGAGATGCCATAGTTTGACGTGCCGCTCTTGCGCGCGATATTGGAAATCGGCACTTCCGCAACCGAAGCGCCCGCCCAACTTGCCAGCGCCGGAATAAAGCGATGCAGCTCGCCGTATAAATGAATCTCCGACAAAACCTCGCGGCGATAGGCTTTAAACGTGGTTCCAAAGTCATGCAAATCCACGCCGGAAAGTTTGGCCATCATGCGATTCGCGACGCGGCTGGGAAGCTGCCGCGTCAGCCAATGATCGGTCCGCGTCACGCGCCAGCCGCTAACGAGGTCGTAGCCTTCTTCGATTTTTTCAAGAAAGCGCGGAATCTCTTCGGGATCGTGCTGCAAGTCGCCGTCCATGGAAATAATAATTTCGCCGCGCGCAAAATCGAATCCCGCTTTCAGCGCCGGCGCCTGCCCAAAATTGCGGCGCAACTGCACTACATTCACGCGAGGGTCGTGCTCGTAAATATCGGAAAGCACTTTAAATGTTTTGTCTTTACTGCCATCGTCCACAAACACCAGTTCGTAGCGCTCGCCGATGGAATCCATCACTTCCGTCAGCTTCACGTAGAGTGGTGGAATATTTTCCTGTTCGTTGTAAAACGGAACGACGATCGAGTACCGAATGGGCGGTTCATTCTTCATGCTTCGGTTCAGAGCTTTCCTCAGGCTTCCTGGGCTGCGAACCCATAGTCTATCAGCCGAATCCCCTGCGACGCGACAATATTTCTTATTGCCATGTCCGTAAGTATCTGGACTTCGGTTTGCCGCGAAGATTGGAGCCTGGTCGCGGATTTGGCCAGATCCGCATCCACGTAGCCTGGATGGCACATTAGCTCGGTTGTTCCCTCCGGTAGAATTTCAAGAAGACGCAGAACTCCCTCGCGCGTGAGTTCGCCCGTCTGCGCAATGCCGCAGAAATAATCGGCTGCCGCGATTCCCAGACGCTCCGCTTGCTCGCGCGCATCGCGCGCAAGCAATTTCAATCCTCGCGCCTGGACTCCTTGTTTTATAACCACCGAACCGTTCTGCTTTCCGCCGACAGAAAGCGCGGCGCGCAGGCGCGAGTCCTCGTGAGAGATTCGAATCGCGGCGATGCCATGTTTTTTCGCAAGGCGCAGCGCGACTTCGAACAGTCCAGGCAGCATGTGAACATGTTTATGTCCATCCAGATGCGTCGGCTCAATGCCGTTTTCGCGCACCTTCTGGATTTGCGCGTCCCATTCAAACTCGACTTCTTCGATTGGCAGGCTGCGCCGCGCCAATCGCAACAGCAGGGTTTCCGGCTTGCCTTCGAGCTCGGCGCGGTCATTCAACAGGGTCGTTACGAGCTCCCGTGGGGCAACCGGTTCGCCGTCGCTGAGGTTGAGATGGACGCCGACGCCGAGACCTGGCGTGGTGCGCGCCAGCTCGACAGCCGATGCGAACGCCGCTCCGTTGGCGAGCAGGGACGCGCTGGTGACGATTCCGTTGCGATGGGCTTCAGCGATGCCGCGGTTAACGCCTTCGGTCCAGCCCAAGTCATCCGCATTGACGATTAGATTCCTCACATTTGACCTGTCCGAGCGGTGCGGCCCTGTCCCTGGGTACAGCTACTCTTTCGCGTGCCTGCCAACCACCGTACCATTGACCGTTTTTTCGCTCAACCCTAGCATTGGAAGTAGAGGCAAAAATGCCGGTCAAGTCGCGTGAGAACAAGGTATTGGGCGGAAAATACACGGATAATCGCCGTGGGATCCGCATGAACTCGCGGGTGCCCGTCCGCCTGGAATGGGACGGCGACGCGGGGAAGCGCTTTTCGGTGGAGGCTCACACGCGGGTCGTCAATCCGTATGGGTGCATGGTGGTGCTGCAACAGGAACTGAGGCTCGAACACCGGCTGGCGCTGACGAATCTGGCTACGGAAACGAGCAACGCAGCCGTTGTGGTCTGGCGCGGAGTGCCTCGGCCGGATGGGTGGGAATACGGAGTTGAACTGGTCGCGCCGGAGATGGATTTCTGGGGGCTTGAGCTGTGATCAAACCGCAACCGAACGTAAAACCTGTCGTGAGCCCGGCGAAAGTGATTGCAACGCGGCCGCCGACGTCCGAAGAACGGCGGCGCGCACAGCGCGTGCTGCTGAGGATTCGAGTCAACGTGCAAGTGGCGGGCAAGGACAGCGTCGCTGAAGCATTTACGCATACGGTTAGCGCGAGCGGGGCCATGCTGCTTCTCCCCGACGGGCTGGCCGAGGGCACCAAGGTCATCATTGAGAATCCGAAGGTGAACGGCAAAGTGGAAGCGAAGGTTGTACGGCCGCCGCAAATGACGCACGAAGGATCGTTAGTGCCGGTAGAGTTTACGTCGGCGTCGCCTAATTTTTGGGGGATCGTTTTTCCGCCTTCGGTGAATTAAGGTTAGGGGAATAGTAGAAAAACGAGCGGTCCTACTCGTCCCTTCCTCTTTCGTCCTTCGTCCACCACAGTGTAAAAAGCTTATCCCTACCCGATTCGGAAAAACATTACACCGAGAGCATCGAGGTCACAGAGACCATAGAGAAAGATAAGACGGACATTAGAAAAACGAAGCGGCCCCGGTTTTTAATCGGGGCCGCTTCGTTTTTGGTGCTCAGAGGATTGCGTTTATTGGATGGTGATGTTGATCGGAGATGCCACAGGCGTCGCGGCGGGTGTTGTGGTGATTGCGACTGTGGTGCTGCCGGTGGAGGTCAGGTTGAGCGAACCGCTGCTGGATGGGGCGGTCGTGGAATCGCCGATGTAGTGCGCGCTAATGGAATGCGTGCCTACACTCAACGCCGGAGCCGTGGGCGTTGCTGTGCCACCGGCTACGGCAGCCGCGGTGCCAATGGCTGTCGTGCCGTCGAAGAGTTGCACCATGCCGGTGGGCGTTCCGCCGGTGACGGTAACGCTGAATGTAAACGCGGTGCCCGAAGGCTCTTTATCCGCATTCACGGTCATCTTCGTGGTGGTCGCTGTCTTGGTTACGACCGGAGTGCCGTTGTTGCTGCAGCCGAGAGAGAGGCTGAGCAGGCACGCGAGGCCAAGGCCGAGAGCGGCGCGGAAGCGCTTGCGTCCACCCGGGAGGAAGATCAGGAAGATAGCGGCAAAGCCCGTACCGGCGCTAAGTGCCCACCATTCTTTTGCCCCAGGAATGACTGGCGTTGTTTTGGCATCGAGCATTTGGTCCTGCGTAATATTCGAAGCCGTGAGGCTAGAGGAGGTAGCTGTTACCGCCAAACCAAGCATGCCCGTGTTCGAGCCATTCGCCGGAGGCGTTATCGCAGAGGGAGGTGTGCAGGTTACTCCTGGCGGCAAGGATGTGGGGCAGACAACGGTCACAGGGGAATTAAAACCATTCACCGAGGTGATTGTGATCGTTGCGTTCACAGTCGCGCCTGTCGAGGAGTTTAGTATCACTGGGTTAGGAGTCGCGGCAACCGTAAACGAGCCCGGAGCAGTGACATTGAAGGCGTTGCTGATGGCAGAGGTCAGACCGGTTGAGGTCGCCGTCAGGGTGTAGCCCGTTCCTGCGGCGCTGATGGTCAGGTTAGAGAACGTGGCCACGCCGTTTACAGGAGTAACGGTAAGTGTTCCACCCAGTGTTCCGGTGCCGGTGCCCGTCGTGATGGCAATCGTCACTTGATTCGTTGCGGTTGTGACGGTATTTCCAGAGGCGTCTTGAATCGTCACAGCCACGGCAGGGGTGATCGAGGCCCCCACGGCAACGTTGGAAGGTGGTCCGCTGAACACCAGTTTCGCCGGTGGACCAACGGTAGCGGTTACATTGAATGAGTTGCTGATGGCGGCGGTTAGAGCTCCATCGGTGGCCTGCAACGTGTAGCCGGTTCCGGCTTTGTTGATGCTCAGGTTGGAGAATGTGGCGACGCCGGCGACAGCGTTTGCGGTCAGAGTGCCGGAAAGTACTCCACCAGGTCCAGCGTTGTTCGAGATAGCAATTGTGACGGCACTCGTTGCTGTGTTGACCAGATTGCCGTTGGCATCCTCGATGGAAACCTGCACGGCCGGGGAGATGGAAGCACCCGTGGCGACGTTGGAGGGCTGAGTGCTAAAAGCGAGCTTTGCTGCCGGCCCCACGGTGTTGGTAACCGTAACAGCCGCGGGGGCGAGCGTGCAGGCTGAAGGAGCCGCGGTCAAGCAGCTCACATAGTTCTTATCACCTGTTGTGAAGGTTGCGGTGACGTTTTGGACTCCCGTCGTCGTAAACGTGGTCGTGAGTGTTCCGGTTGCGTAGGCATCTCCGTTGGCCTGGGTGAAAGCGGTCGGCGTGACAGGCACAGTGCAGTTCGTCGCCGTCCCGCAAGGTGAAAACGTAACGGTACCCGTTGGACCTGCTCCGTTGCTGGCTACTTGCTTGGGGCTGGGTTGCTGCGTAGAGGCAATATTATTGAAGCCCTGCACGGTGGCCACTAAGGTTACTGATTGTCCAGTGGCAACGCTGGTGGTTGCCGCTCCGTTCGCGGAAACGATTGTTTGTGTCAAGGCAGGATTAATCGTGAGTGACACCGCCGTGCCAGCGCTTGGGTTGTAGCTATTGTCTCCTGAATAGGCCCCCAGGACGCTATGCGTTCCGCCGGGGAGCCCTGTGCCGCCAAGCTGTCTGTCTTCCACAAAGCCCAGTACGTTCAGATTGGCCACGTTTGTGGACCCGCTCGTGGCCGTGCTGAGAAAATCATTCAGCTTGGTGCCGGAGTCATAGGTGACGGTAATCGAGCCGGTGGGGCAGGGAATGACTACGTTTGCGCAGACTTGATTATCGTTGCCAGAACCGAGAACGTCATAGCGGATAATGTACGGGCTGCCGTAGCCGGTTGAGGTGGAGGACGTAAGATTGCCGGTGTTTGGGTCCTCCGTGTAGAGAGTCGTCAAAACGCTGCTGTTTTCGCGATTGACGGTAACATTGATGGGAGCCGAGTTGCTGGGCCCGAACGTTCCGTCGCCGGCGTAGTGGGCAATCACTGGATAGGCGGTGCCTGCGCCGGTTGTAGTGTCTCCTGGCAAGGAGTTAACGACGTCGCCATTGGCGGTGTTAAAGGTAATCGTCCCGTTCGCAAGGGTTCCGCCGGCTACTTCGAATTGGGGGAATCCGGGAGGTTCGGCTATCAAAGAGACATCCCCGGTAGGCGTGCCCCCCGAACCAGTTACAGTCACGGTGAAGTTCACGTCTGTACCATGGGTGATGTTCACCGATCCCGTGGCAGGAGACGTAATCGTTGTGGTGGCGGTCTTAAACGCGCCAAAAATCGTATTCCACTTACTCGTGAGATTGGCGACGTTGACGGAACCGAGTCCTGTTGCCAAGTCGTAGCCTGTGGTCGCAGACCATGCGGGCGTGTTCGCGGCGAAAGGTATGCCAGTTCCTGTTGGTTCGATCAGGACGCCGTTACCACTTGCGGTCTGGTTGCTGCAATTGGGCGACTGAGCAGCGCATTCGACGGAGTTATTTCCGGTGGTGATATCGTAGAAAATGCAGCTCGTGTTGGTAATTGTCGCGGGTAGGGCTGCGTTGCAGCTCGCGCCAGCGGTCTGGGCGAGCTTATAGAGGACGTAGTTTGCAACGCCCTGTCGCCCTGTAGGATTTGTAGCTGCCTGGGATTGGTTGACCAAAGCCATAATTCCGGCAAAGGCTGGGGTCGAAGCGGATGTGCCGCCAATGCCAACGAAATTGAAAGGAGCTGTGCTCAAATTGCAAGGTTCACCATTCTGGAAACCATCGCCTGCGACGCCGGCGTGGCAGACTATCCAAAAGTTTCCACTTGAGGAACCATCTGCGGCGAAGAGAGCAACGTCTGGAAGATCGCGAGCCCCATCGGCAGGTACCCCGGTTCCGGCTTGCCAACTAGGCTTCGGAACGGGCCCGGTACAATCGCCTGTGGTTGTATCCTGAGTTCCGCAGGGGCCGCTTTGTCCTCCTCCGCCTCCGGCGAGATCGAGACCCAGGTCGCTGGGACTTTCATTTGCGCAGGTTGTCAGCGATCCGACGGTCGCGGTTGCAGCGCAGGAGTCATTCCAGGGAACTTCAGGGATATAGGACTTTGCGGAGAGGAGGCCTGTGCCATTTGTGGAGGACCAGTAGGTAGTAGGGTTGGAGCCATCGGCAAAATCCGTACCACCGACCGCCACGTTGAAAGGTGTAGAGGCCAAGCCGCTGACTGCCACTCCGTTGAATGCCTCGAGGTTACCCGCGTCACCGTCAATCGAGGCCGAACCGCTATCACCCGTGGAAAGCGCGATGGTGATGCCCTGCGCGGCGCCCTGTTCCCACAAGTCTTGATAGAAGGGCGTGAAAGTATCCTCCTCGGCAGATCCAAAGCTCTCGCTCATAACTGGCGCGAGGTTGTTGCTAATGATGTACAAGGCAGAAAGATCTACGCCATCTGAGAAAGTGGTGCTCAGAGTTCCGTCGGCAACGACGAGCAAAATGGTGGCATTCGGAGCCACCCCTCCCGAAGCCTCGACGTCCAAGGTCGCTTCCAAGTCGTCGCCAGAAACAATCCCCGGGTCCGCACTCTCCAACAAGATATTATTGGCCGCGGTAAAGTTTGTGAGGTTCGAAATACCAAAACCCTGCCCAAATTGATTGATGTCTGAAACCGTGATGTTGGAACGCGCGACGATCGCGATGGTCTGGCCCGTACCCTTCAGGGATGAGGGGATATTGTAAATTTTCGCGAAGTCAGCAGGGCCCATGCCAAAGCAAGTTGTGCCAGGGCCTTCAAATCCGCAAGGCGAGGCGGTAAATCCAGGCTTCAGCCGGCCTTCTGCTTTCGCTCTTGCGGCGGCGGTGGATTTCTGCACGAAAGAGGTTTTGCGGAAATTGTGGAGCGAAACTACTCCCGCAACGACGGGGGCCAGGGCAGCAGGGATCTGCGGCCTGGAGACGTTGGCCATATGCGCTTTGCCGTTCACCATAAAGTTGTGAATTTCGGTATGGAATGCGGTGCGCACCAGACCGGCGGTCCCACTGAACTCAATCAGCAGCTGACTGGGCGAGACCTTGATCCCGGTAAAGCCCTTCTGGGTGAGCCAGTCCGTGACTTTTTGAACGTCGGCGGCGGCCACGCCGAACTGCTGGCCGAACTGCGCTGGCGTCAACCAGGCGTGGTAGTTCGGGGAGTTCCTGGTCTGCTGTTCATCCAGGAGCTCGCGCAGGGCCGTTTCCTGTGCCGGGCTGCGCTGCAGCTGCAGCAGCATGCGGTTCATGGGCTGTGAATCGGCAACTACGCCGCGGTCAAACTCGGGCCGCGCAAGGGAATGCACGATGCCGCCCGTCTGGACGAGATTCTTGTCGTCAATAGCCTGGGTGATGCGCGCGACGGGTTTTGTTGAGGCCGTCGCCTGCGGCGTGGTTTGCGCCATGACCTGCAAACTGGAGATGATGAAGAGAGTGGCAAAAAAGAGAAGGGAATTGCGAAGAATCAAAGTGCTTAGTTTTTTCATAACCCGCCCACGCTGCAGATTTGATGTGTTTTTTTTCAGGGGGATCGCAGTAGGCCTAGAGGGAGCGACCATGCTTGCAAGAGATTGGGCTCCTACAAACAGGTTGCTTCGGCAGGGGCCTTAGCCCAAAGCGGATTCTCCCAAGAAACTGAAAAAGAGGTTACCACAAACTTTTTGCGGCCCCTCTAATAACTTGCTTTCCTTTTTGCATAAAGAGCACTACCCCAAGGCTTTTACAACTGCCGCACAAGGCCAGGCAGGGAATTGCGAAAAACACCGGTTACAACAGGTTTGACCCTGGGTTCTTGTGTTTAATTCCTATTCCCCAATGGCGCGAATCTAGTTCCCTTGGCTTTTTTGCGGCTGTTGGCCAAGCAGGTTCTAACGTTTTAACAACACGGGAGCCCTGGGTTAGTTGCGTTGCGGGGAGGAAGATTATTTGGAGGGCGGACCAGGAAGACTGGCAGGCCTAAAAGCCCGCCACTACAGCCGCGAGCGGGAGTCGCTTGCGCGACGTCCGTGCCGTAGAGGTGCCTTCCGAGGCGGTCGGGATGCTTATGCTTGTGGGCGTCTTTTTTGGTTAGAACGGGAGGGAGGAGAAGTCAACGTTGCCGCCGGAGAAGACGACGCCGAATTTTGGCGGGGCGCCGTCGGAGCGGGCGGGAAGATGGAGAGCGGCGATGGCGCTTGGCTTCAGCAGGGGAGCGATGGCTACGGCGCTGCTGGGCTCGATGATGATTTTCATGCGCTCCCAGACGAGGCGCATCGCGGTGATGATTTCCTCTTCGGTGACGAGGACGACCCGATCGAGATGTTGTCGGAGAATCGCGAAGGTGCGCGGGGCCAGGGACGCCCGGAGGCCGTCGGCGATGGTGTCGCTGGAGTCGATGGATTGGAGAGTGCCGGTGGTCAGGGATCGGTAGGCGTCATCGGCGCGGGAAGGCTCGCCGCCGAAGACATGGATACTGGGCCGGAGGCCTTTTGCGGCGAGGCAGGTGCCGCTGAGGAGACCGCCGCCGCTGACTGGGGTGATTACGGCGTCGAGGTCGGGGATTTCTTCGAGGAATTCTTTGGCGGCGGTGGCTTGCCCAGTGATGATGCGGTCGTTGTCGTAGGGATGGATGAGCGTGGCACCAGTGTCGGCTTGAATGCGGGCGGAGTTTTCCTGGCGGGAAGTGATGGTGGGTTCGGAGAAGGTGATTTTTCCGCCATAACTTTCGACGGCGCGGCATTTTACTTTGGGCGCGTTTTTAGGCATGACGATGTACGCGGGGACACCGCGCCATGCTGCCGCGCAGGCGACGGCAGCGCCGTGATTGCCGCTGGAGGGAGTGACGATGCCGTGGGCGGCTTCCGCGCCGGTGAGCGAAAGAATGGCGTTGGCGGCGCCGCGAATTTTGAAGGAGCCGGTTTTCTGAAAATTCTCGCACTTGAAGAAGAATTGGGCGCCGGCCATGGCGTCGAGCGAGTGAGAAGTGAGAACGGGGGTGCGGTGGATGCGCGGGGCGATGCGTGCGTGGGCTTCTACAATATCTTGCCAAGTGGGAGCTTGAAAATTTGACGATTCGACTTGTGGGGCAGTGCTCATGATGAGGTTCATTATGTCATATGGAAAAAGCGCTTCGAAACGAAAGGGCAGTGGAGCTTGCAGGGTGCGAGCAGTCCAAAGTGGCCGCACTTTGGAATAAGAGGTAACATCTTTTCGGTTCTGACGAGTGTTTTCCGCTGGTGAATGGGCGGAAAAATGAGGAGAGCGAATGAGTATTCACTCGAAGCGTGTGCGGCGGGTAGCGAGTGTGCTGGTTTTCGCGTTGGTGGCGATGAGCTGTCCGGCAAGCGCGCAGCTGCAGGTAAAGACGGACGTGGGAGCGGTCGAAGGCAGGTTGAGTGCTGATGGCAAAGTGCAGATTTTCAGAGGCATTCCGTTCGCGGCGCCGCCCGTGGGTGCGCTGCGTTGGAAAGAGCCGCAGCCGGTGGTGAAGTGGGAAGGAGTGAAGAAAACGACGGAGTTTGGCGCGCGATGCATGCAAGGAAATATTTATAGCGACATGGGGTTTCACGATGCAGGGCCGAGCGAGGATTGTCTCTACCTGAACGTGTGGGTGCCGAAAACGATGGCCGGCGGGAAGCTTCCTGTGATGGTTTGGATTCATGGAGGGGGCTTTCAGGCGGGTGCAACTTCCGAGGGACGGCAGGACGGTGAGGCGCTGGCGCACAAGGGCGTGGTGGTTGTCAGCATGAACTACCGGCTGGGAATTTTTGGATTCTTCTCGCATCCGGAACTGGAGAAGGAATCGCCGCATCACGCATCAGGAAATTACGGATTGCTGGACCAAGCGGCAGCGCTGCAATGGGTAAAGAGGAACATCGCGGCGTTTGGCGGCGATGCCGATAACGTGACGATTTTTGGAGAGTCTGCGGGCTCGTTTTCGGTGAGCGGGCTGATGGCTTCACCCGTTTCGAAAGCGCTGGTGCACCGCGCGATTGGGGAGAGCGGCGCATTTTTTGGACGGTCGCTGCCAGCGAAGCCGCTGGCAGTCACGGAAGCGGACGGCGCCAAGTTTGGGGAGTCCAACGGAGCGGCCACGCTCGAACAATTGCGCGCCATTGCTGCGCCAAAATTATTGGAAATGGCGCTGGCTCCGGGAAAGGGGTTCCACTTTGGGCCAGATGTGGACGGCTACTTTTTTCCGGAGAGTCCCGCCGAAATATATAGAAAGGGTGACGAAGCGCATATCGCTTTGCTGGCGGGATGGAACCACGACGAAGGGAACTACCACGGTTATTTTGGCAAGGACGCGCCGACCAAGGAGAACTTTATCGCGAAGATTCAGGCGACCTATGGAGCGAACGCGACCGAGGTGTTGAAATTATTTCCGGCTGACACCGACGAGCAGGCTCAACAATCGGCAGGATTGCTGTCCACGGCGGATTTTATCGGCTTCGGCACGTGGAAGTGGATTGAGTCGCAGACGCAGCTCGGCGGGCCGGCGGTTTATCGCTTTGCGTTTGATGAGGCGCCGCCGCAACCGGCAGGAACGCCTTCGATGGGGGCGTATCACTCCGCGGAAATCGAATATGTATTTGGAATGCTGAAAACAAAAAACCTGCCATGGGGGGAGGTGGATTTCGATCTGTCGTATCAAATGGGCACGTATTGGACAAACTTTGCAAAGACTGGCGATCCCAATAGTCCGGCACTTCCGCCGTGGCCGCAGTACGGTGCTCCGGATGGTTACAAGGTGATGCATCTCGTGGACAAGCCGCACGCAGCGCCGGATTCGCAGCGCGAACAATATCTGCTGCTCGAGAAGCTTTCTGCGAAGCCGTAGTCAGAAAAAAACAGTGAACTGCGCGAACAAACTCCCGCTCTCGTTGCTTTAGTTTTCCTAACACATTGCGCCAAAGAGCGCCGTGGCAACCCGGCGCTACCCAGCATTGCTGGTTTTTCGCCGCGTGGCGTTCTTGTGTTACCGTGCGAACTTCATGTTCAATCCCGTTTCGAGGATGCCATGACTTGTAGAACCTCGCCAGCCCGCATGTTCGGCATTTTTTTGTTCCTGGCTTTTATGGCGACTCGCGCGGGCGCGCAAGCCGCGTCGCAATCCGCGCCAGCAAGCGCCCAGCCGTCTGCGGCAACGCAAACCGCGCCGGCCTCTCAGGCTCCGGCCGAACCGACGCGAGCGAACATCCTGCGCGGAGCGTATGGCCAATATCGCGCGAACAACGACTTGCTTTTCTATCACCTCGATATTCGCGTCGATCCCGAGAAAAAATTCATCAGCGGCAAGAACACGATTCGCTTCAAGATGCTGAAGAGCGATACCCGCATTCAACTCGATCTTCAAGACCCGCTGCGTATCGACAAGATTCTCCTTGGCACCACAGAACTTAAATACGAACGCGAGCTCGGCGCCGTCTTCGTGGATTTCCCCGAAACGCTCCAAGCCGGCCGCTTTTATTCCATCGATTTCTACTACTCGGGAAATCCTCGCGAGCAGGGCCGGTTTGGCGGTTTCTCTTTCCACAAAGACCCTTCAGGCCATCCCTGGATCTTTACCGCATGCGAGGGCATCGGTGCCAGCGTCTGGTGGCCGAACAAAGACCAATGGCGCGATGAAGTCAAGAGCATGCGAATCAGCGTTTCGATTCCCAATGATCTGGTGGATGTGTCGAACGGAAAATTCATGGGCAAGACGGATTTGGGGGACGGCTACACGCGCTGGGATTGGCTCGTCCACTACCCCATCAACAATTACGACGTCTCGCTCAACATCGGCAACTACCAGCATTTTTTCGACAAACTAGGCCACCTGAATCTGGATTTCTACGCGCTGCCGGAAGATTTGGAGAAAGCCAAAAAACAGTTTGTGCAAGCCAAGGGAATGCTCCAGGCTTTTCAGCACTATTTTGGCGAATATCCGTTCAAAAAGGACGGATACAAACTGATCGAGGTACCGTATTCGGGCATGGAGCATCAAACCGCGGTTACGTATGGCAACCGCTTCGCGAATGGCTATCTGGAACGCGATTGGACAGGCGTCGGAATTAGCCTGAGGTTCGACTTCATCATCATTCACGAAAGCGGGCACGAATGGTTCGGCAACTCGATTACCGCGGCCGATCCTTCCGACATGTGGATTCACGAAGGCTGGACCACGTACCTCGAATGCCTCTACGTCGAATACATGTGGGGGCACGACGATGCCATAAAATACGTCAACGGTCTTAAATCCAAAGTGAAGAACACTGCGCCGATCATCGCGGAACACGGCGTCAACGCCGAACCGCCTCAAGACCAATACTTCAAAGGCGCGCTTTTTCTGAACACTTTGCGCAGCGCGATGAATGACGATCCTCGCTGGTTCAAACTCATCCACGACTTCTATCAGCACTTCAAGTACAAGAACATCATGACCGAAGATATCGTGGAGTTCTTCAATCAGAAGACAGGCAAGGATTGGACGCCCATATTCAACCAATACCTTCGCCACACGGCGATTCCCACGCTCGAGCTGAAATTCAACGAAGCGGAAGGCACCGTTGCGTATCGCTGGAAAGTGGACGAGCCAGGCTTCGCTGTGGATGTGCGTGTCGGGAAGAAAGACAACTGGCAGATCATCCGGGCTACCACCGACTGGCAGACGATGAAGACGCCATTAGGCAAAGATAATTTTGATGTAGCGACGGATCTTTACTATATCAACGTTGAGAAACAGTAGTTTCCGAATTCGCTGGATGCCCTCGCTAGGATACGCGGACAGCTTCCGGGTGGAACTTGATGGTGGCGGCGACGGTCAGTACGATGAACACGGCGATCACTACGACCTGCGTAATCAAGAAGGGCGGCTCGGAGCCTGTCGGAGCGAGGGCATGCAGAGCAGGCACCTTCATATAAAGCTGTGCGACCAGAACGAAGACGTTTAGCCAGAGGGCGATGCAGGACGTGATCGTGTACGTCTTGCGCCAGGGGCCTTCGAGGTGCTTTACGTAACGCGCAGGGATCGCTATCGCGAGCACAAGGATCGATAGCACTCCCAGAGTGTACGACGGCAACCACTTGTGGAACGGAAACAGGAAGCCTGTAATGCTGGTCAGGGCGGTGGTGAGCAGAAAGATGGCGTTCCAACCGTCGAGGCGCTTCGCGGCGATCATGCCGAAGACGGCGATGAGCCCGGTCAGAATTCCGATTAAGCTAATCCCAACGTGGGATAAGGTAAATAGCGACATTCCAGCAGGCACATTGAATCCCCTTGAGTGGAGATGCCCTTGGATGAGCGTGGAATGGAATTGGATGCAGACTATTGCTATGCAGAAGCCGTTTGCGTGGCGGCTGGAAGGGGTGAAAAGGTACCCAAGGGAGGCCGGGTAAAGTACTTGTAGTACCGTGGATTGATGCTTGACCGGGTCAGTGGGTCTGCTACGCTGAATGTACCCTTCCGAGACGGTTAGAGGGCTGATTCAAACGCTTCCTTGCCCCGAGGAATAACGCAATATGTCAGGTGCAGAACGCAGACAGCTTACGCGCCATAACCTTCGTACCCCCCTGCGATTCCGGTCGACTGGGTTGGCGGCGGACAAGAGCGAGCATTTTACCGAGGCACTGAATATCTCTCGTGGAGGGTTCTATTTCGCGTCGTCGGCGCCGCTGCAGGTAGGAGCGCCCATTGAAGTGACCCTGCGCATGCCCAAAGAGGTCACCGGGAGCCAGACCGAGGAGATTCACTGCACGGCGCGGGTGGTGCATGTGCGGAATGAGGCCTATGGTGACGGGCGGATCGGGTTTGGGGCAGAAATTGTCAATTACAGTTCGGTGCCGGTGCAAGAGCGGTGGATGAGTTAGCCTAGGGCAAAAGCAGGTTCCTCGCTACGCTCGGAATGACACTTCTCAAGTCCAATTCTTAAGTCCAAGTCTCAAATCCAGAGGTCGTGCTGACGAAACTTTGCTAGGGTTTCGCCGTGGGAACAATTACCGTCGTTTTTGCGCTGCCCACGTTTTCGAAGCGATCGTAGACGCGGACCGCTATGGTGTGTTCGCCTGGGCTGAGTCCTTCCGCGAGACCAAATTCATAGCGTTCTTCCAGTGCGTCGCTGACATTGCCGACTGGCGCTACAAGAAGCCAGTCATGTCCGTCGATACTATATTGGGCGCGTTCGATGGAACTGGTTGCGTCGCGAGCGGTGAACTTGACAAGGGAAGATTGCAGCGAAAGCAGGTCGCCCTTATGCGGTGTCACAGTAACAGATGCCTCCAGGCGCTCGATCACTGGCGGCGTGTTATCAACTACGAACCGCTCGCTCTCCCGAGTGGCGCTCTTGACGTCGGCAGTAGGATTCGATGGAGCATCGCTGACGAATATCCTCAAGTAGTAGGCGCCGTCGGGAAAAGTCGTGGTGTCCCAGGAATAGAATTTTTGCTCCAGATTGTCTTTCAGAAGCTTCCACTCGTGTTCGTTTTCGCCGCGGTAATAGACGGCGTAGCGTAGATCGTCGTCGTTATCGTCGTGGGCGTTCCACAAGACCGATTGGTAGCCCTTTTCGCGAAAGCCTTGCGGGGGCTGTTCGAATCTGGGGGAAGTGATTGTCTGGGCGATAAAAACGTTCGGAGTATTGGGCGTTGGCGGCATTTTTAATGTGGCAGAGGGCGATTGCCCGATAGAGACGATGGTGTTGGCTTGCGCGCGCACCCCGGGATCTTGCAGCACGATCGCGTCAATCACGGGAGCGACGTTGCGCGGCAGATAGGCCACGCTGACCCAGTTGATTCCGTCGCCCGGACGGCCGTCATGGATGACGACTTTCCATTGGAAAAAGCGGGCGCTGGGAGCTTCCACGGCGCTGCCCGGCTTTGAATACGGCCCAAACCAGCGCGACCATTCTTTGCCCGGATCTTCGGTGTTGCCGGAGCGAACGAAAAATTCCAGGCGCGGTTCGCCAGAAGTTCCAGTAGATTTCGTGTTTGACGCCGTTGGGGGTGGTCCCCACCAATCGATGCGTCCCCACTGAGAGAAAAGCTGCGCATCAAAGGAGCGCGATTCGTAGGTGCCTTCGGGTTCGTATTCGGGGCCGACGGAGAAAACCTTTCCGGGGTTCGCGGTGCAAAGAAAAACCTTGCCTGCCGCGTTGCGGGCGATACCGGTGATTTGCGCGGAGCCGGCTTTCGCGAGTTGTGCGAACACACCGTGTCCATCAATGGTGAGAAGAGCGCCATTGTTTCCGGTGCCTGCGAGGAGGCGGCCGTCTGAAGCGAAGCCCAGCGAATACACGACGTCATCGCGAGAGGTCCAGAGTTCTTCGGGAGCGCCATCGAGTGAGAGGCGATAGATGCTGCTGGAGATAGCCTGCGGGAAGGCGCTAAAAGGATTTTGAAGTTGCTGCTGGGCGGAAACGGAGCTGACAACGCCGCCGCCAGTGGTTATGGTGGTGGTTCCTTGTGGCGAAGTCACGATGGTGCTGGAAGGCTGGCTGACGCCGTGCTGCTTTTCGCCAATCGCAGCGACGTAAATCGTGCCATCCGACTGGACGGCGAGCGACGTTACCTCGCGCTTGGCGGTCTCATAGAGGACGAAACCCTCGGCACTTCCGGAAGCTGCGGAGTCTTTGTCTTTGCGAGGCGATTTTGCGTCGGGCCGGCTGACGCGGAGAACGCGCCCGTTAGGCTCGGTGCCGGCGATCAGATTGTTCTGGTGGTCGAGAGCGAGAACGCGAATGTGGGCTTCGTCGCTGGAATAGAAAAGTTCGCTCTTGCCATCGGGCGCGACGGCGAAAATCTGTCCTTTGTCGCCGGTTGCCACGTAAAGAGTGCCGCGCGGATCGAACGCCAGGTCCCAGATATATTTCGTCTTGGGATCGAAGAAGACGGTTTTTTCGCCGGAAGAAGAGACGCGATAAACCTTGCCGTCGGGAGAAGTGGCGACATAAAGAGTTCCCTTTGCGTCGAAGGCGATTGCCTGCGCGAGGAGATCGGTGGATTCAAAAACAGTTGTGGGCTTGCCGCCAGCATCGAAGCGAAAAACTTTTGCTGGAGAGCCTCCAGCCGCAAAAAGAGCGCCGCTGGTATCGAGGCGAAGAGACCATAAGTAGGAAGCATCGGCATCCGCAAGGAGGGTGAATTTCGGCGCAAGCTCGAGGCGGCCATCGCTGCGGACGGCCACGCCGTGAGCGGTGCCTTTCAAAAACTCTTCGTAGGTGGTTTGCAGCCAGTGGCGCGTGTGTTCGGCACGAAGAGGCGAAAAGGAAGAGACAAAGAAGCAAATAAGTAAGGAAAAGAACGCGACGCGCGCGCCCGCGCCGCGACTAGCCCTGCTGCCCGTGAATCCGTTCACCGACTCTTGAATTTCGAGTTTCGTTTTCTTCCGCGTTGGCATTAGGTTGGTCACCGGATTTGAAGATTCAGCGAAATAACCCCAGTAACGGGGCCGCCCAGCGGAATGGATGATTCGCTGGCAAGTGATTCACGCAAAATTTGAACCGTGCCGGGAGTTGGCCGGCCGTCAATCATGTTGATCTGCGATTGCGGAATATTGGGCAGATCTTTGTCATCCCAGAGAAGTGTTGGCGACGGAACAAAAAGCCCAACATAGAGGCGGTCGTTGCGCCGTTCGCGATTCAACAAAGCGATAAGCTGATCGAGGCTAGCCCAGCCGCCGGCGGCCCCTCCAAAGGCGAATCCTCGCGAAGCCCGGTTGAGCATATCGCCATCGGTGACAAGGACGCGCAACATGGTTCCGCGCGTAGCCTGATC
The DNA here is from genome assembly GCA_903970165.1 of Betaproteobacteria bacterium. GTDB lineage: Bacteria > Acidobacteriota > Terriglobia > Acidiferrales > UBA7541 > Acidiferrum. Next base: position 16,868 of record CAJCHZ010000070.1, on the reverse strand, counting down.
GGGCACGCGCACGGTGGTTTCTTCAATGCGTGCAGCGCCGCGATAGGGACGCAACAAAACGCGCACACGCAGAGTCTCGCCGGGTGCGGCTTCGCCTTTTTCCAACCAGGCGCTTTCGATGTTGAACGAGTTGTGCCCCGGCACGCTTTCCACGCGAATGTGGATGCCATCAAAGACCGGAGCTTCCTGCGTATTGGTAAAAAGCCGGTTGAATGCGTTCTGAATGCTGAGGGCGATGGGCAGGCCGTCCGGAGAAAAAGCGTCGCCTGGAGCAAAGGTGTTTTCCAAGCGGACGGGCGCATGGCCGTGTACGTCGATTTCACCGGTGAAATGAAGCGTGGTGCCCTCGCCGTAGAGCGAATTTTGCGTCAACCCGTTGAAAACGGTGAGCCCGATGAGCAGCGGCGTAAGCTTCGGCTGATTGACCATCTCAAAGTGCAGCTTTTTCTCGATGCCGCCGACGGCCAGCGCGAGGTCGATTGGAATCATCGGGGGTGGGACGCCAAGTTTGCCGGTGACTGCGGTGAGATGGTCTCCCGTGATGGTGCCGATGGGGGCGCCCACGTTAACAATTTTGGTGGAAGCGAGCGCTGAGGAAAGCGTGGTCACGACTTCCGTACGCGCCATGGGGAATTGCACGTCGCCGAGGCTCAAAAAGGGATGCCCGCAGAGGAAAACCTGGTTGGCGCGAACCGCGGTAACTGTGCATGCCGAGGCGATCGAAGAATCGCCTTGGACAAGCACCATGCCGGCCATGTCACCCGCAACGAGGTGTCCGTCATCTGGACGCGCAGGCGCCGTCCCGCCTTGTGCGGCTACGAATCCGAAGCTTTGGAGCTGCGAAGCGAACTGCCGCAACGCTTCTGGCTGGTAGCCGGAAAAAACGAGGGGCGTTTCAATCGGCTCCAACGCCGAACCCGTGGGAAGCGAGGTGCGCGAAGCCGCGTCTTGCGGCAACGAAAACTGCTGTCTGGGCGATTCAGGAACTTCCGGCGATTGCGTCCGCTGGGTTGGCCGAGCCGGTTGTGGCGTATAGACTTCGGCGGAAGCCTGCGTTTGCGGCTGGGGCCGCATGACGTCCTCGATCGGAGTGACTCCGCCGATAGGTTCTTTGGTGAAAACACCGAGCTTGAGCGAAAGGGCCCCAGCCAGCCTGCCATCAATATAAACAGGGCTGCCGCTCATGCCGGCAACGACGCCGGTGTGCTCGACCTTAGGCCCCGTAAGCTGCACAAGAATAATGGATTGTTGCGGCCCCAAGAAATTGGGCATCACACCAATGACTTCCAATTCGAACCTTTCGACCTGGTCGCCGGCAAAAATGGTGTAAGCGTAGCCTTTCATCCCGGCTTGTATTTCGCTGACGGGGATGATCTCTGTGGTCGTAGGCGCTTGGGCGCGAAGGGGGAAAAACGAAGGAATCGCCCCCAAGGCTAGCGAGATTGCAAGTATAAAATACCGGGAGGTGAGTCGAGCCATGGACAGGTTAGACGCCGCCGAGAGCATGAACGGCTAATGATACGCGGCGAGGTACGCAGAAGCAATCAAACGGCCGGACGCGCCGAGAGTGGGAGAAAGTGGCTATAAGTCCTAGGACTCGGCCTGCTAACCTTTAGCGCTGGGGTCGCATGTAACGCGATGCACCTGACCGTTTAGGCGCGGATGGACGGAAGCGATGCTTCGGGCCGTGGGTCGGTGAACCAATCTTTTCCCGGCGGCCTCGATGTCAGCCACAGGCCGGCTCCTTGCAACACGATCTGCGCAATCGAGCAGACCCCCACAATCGCCGAGCGGCCAAAATCTGTAGGTAGGGCATATAGACTAAAGGGAAGGCCGAGCAGGTAAAGCACCAAAAAAACGAGTCGCGCCGAGTTCTTGCCCTGGCTAATCTTCCAGATCAAAAACGAAAGAAGGAAAATCGTAATGGCCAGAACGGTCAGGCCTAAAGCACTGTCAAGAACGGCTTTGGTGGTGTTCCAATCCGCTGCCATTCTCAGAGGCATCATCGCCAAACTGATCCAAAGAAGAATCACCGCCCTGCTGACTTCTGGTGGCTTTTCGCTCATGGCGCGGAGGCTATCATTTGCTTCTGGGAATGTCGAGCACAGGCAAGATGATCTGGCCGCCCCGCGTGCGCGGCCACCCAAAAGCAAACCGGGGCGTCAAAGGCGCACGACGTGTCATACCGATCCTCGTTTACACGTTGCATAGAAACTATCGACCTGCTGCCTTGGCGTATGTAGAATTGCCGCGGCGAGGTGCGATATGGAAGAGTTCAAACGATTCAATTGCCAAATCAAGGATGGCCTATCCCGCCGACAATTCCTAGGCAAAACGGCCGCTGCCGTCACCGGACTTACGATTGTGCCGAGGCACGTTTTGGGCGGGGCGGGATATGTGCCGCCGAGCGACAAGGTCAACATTGCGTTTATCGGCGTAGGGGCGCAGGGATTGCGCGTTATGCTGCACTTTTTGAAGGAACCGGACGTGCAAGGCGTCGCGGTCTGCGATGTGAATAAGAGCAGCGACAACTATCCGCAGTGGGACGACCACGAGTTCACAAAGTCAGTACGGAAATTGCTGGGCGTCGACAGCGGGTGGGAGTGGCTAAGCCCCAACCAGCCAATTCAGTTGTCGCACACGCTGCACGTGACGGGCGGCGTCGCGGGGCGCGAGCCTTGCCAGAAAATTGTGGATGCACTTTATGCGACGCAGACGCGCTCCGGAAATTATAAGGGGTGTGCGGCCTACGTGGATTTCCGTGAACTGCTCGAAAAGCAGAAAGATGTGGATGCGGTCGTTGTCTGCACGACCGACAATTTGCACGCGGCGGTCTCCATTGCGGCGATGAAAAAAGGCAAACATGTTTTCTGCCAGAAGCCGCTGACGCACACGATTTATGAAGCGCGGCGCATGGCGGAAGTCGCGCGCGAGACTGGCGTGGCGACGCAAATCGCCGTGGGCAATCAGGCGTCCGAAGCAACGCGCCAGCTCTGCGAATGGATTTGGGATGGCGCCATCGGGCCGGTGCGCGAAGTTCACAACTGGTCGAACCGCCCGTTTTGGCCGCAGGGAATCGAGCGGCCCAAAGAAACGCAGCCCGTGCCCGCCGGGCTGGATTGGGATTTGTGGCTCGGGCCCGCGCCGGAACGCGCTTTTAACCAGGCTTACTTGCCGTTTGTGTGGCGCGGCTGGGGAGACTTCGGCTGCGGCGCTTTGGGTGATATGGGTTCCTACAGTTTCGACACCATCTTCCGCGTTCTGAAACTGGAATCGCCGGACAACGTCGAAGCAAGCTCCAGCGATCGTTATGACGAGACATATCCCCTGGCTTCCATCTGCCGCTACAGTTTCCCCTCGCGCGGCAGCATGCCGCCGCTGAAATTCACATGGTATGACGGCGGCTTAAAGCCGGGACGCCCGGAAGAACTGGAGGAAACGCGGTCGCTGACCGATCTCGACGAAGAAGGCGAAGGCCTGCTCTTTTCCGGAGACCACGGCAAAATTCTCTGTGGCTTCAACGGTGCAAACCCCAAAATAATTCCGCAGGCGAAGATGGACGCTTACAAACAGCCGCCGAAGACGTTGCCGCGTTCGCCGGGCAATGAACGCGAATGGCTAAACGCCGCAAAGGGAGACAAAACGAAGCCCGGAGGGAATTTTGAATTTGCCGGGTTGGTGACGGAGAGCTTGCTGTTAGGAAATGTGGCGTCGCGCACCGGAGAGCGCTTGCATTGGGACCGCACCCAGCTGAAGATCACGAATTCCGAGGCGGCACAAAAATTAGTCAAACCGGAACGCCGCAAAGGCTGGGAAATTTAGCAGGATTCAGAAATAAATTTCCACCGGCCTCACAAAAGCAAGACGCAAAACACAGATGGTTGCCTTGTAGGGGCGCAGCATGCTGCGCCCCTGCAAGCCAGGCGCGTTCGCCTAGAACCGGTGGATGGGGCCCAGCAAGTTCCAGTGGATGGAATACCACGACAGAAAAACGCAAGCCAGTGCCACGAGCGAAAACTTCAGTTGTGAAATGAATCGCAAATCGGCGCGTCGCCAGATCAGCACACCGGAGCCGAGCGCGAAAATGCTGAAGAAAATCGCGATTCCCGTAAACCAGCTAATCAACGAGAAATAGCGTTCTAGGGTGCGGAACGGTGGGATTTCCTGGTTGGCCAGGGCTACCATCAGCGCCACGAGCCAGATACCCACAATGAACCACGCAAACGCCGCCAGCCGCGGGCCGATCGTGAGCCAAAGCGTGCCGGGTTGAGGTTTCAGCGCTGGGCGCGAACCAAAGAAGAGCCGCCTGCCCAGGCGTACCAAGCTGGCAATAACGACAAACAGCAGAACCACCACGCTGAACGCCGCGGAAAATCCCACAAACGTTTTGTTCTCATACCAGGGCACGCGCTGGAGCTGAATTCCTGCAAAGTCAATCGCCAGGCGAATGATTTTCCCCGACGCATCTCGAATCGCGAACACACGCGTCTGCTCATCTTCCTGTTGCCAAATATCTTTTCCGATGGGCCTCCATTTGCGGCTGTGTCCGCGCAGGTCTTTGGCCGGATCTATCGTAAGCACTCCCTCTTTATCCACCTTGGCGACCGATTGCCCGGAGGGATTGCCAATGGCGGTTTTTGTGCTGTCGGCACGCCGCGTGACCATGTAGTGGCCTTCGATTTGTTTCAACTCCTGGATGGGAAAAGTCTGAAACGCCGGCCGCGTGTATGCGGGGAAGTAGCGATCCGTGAAATCATCCAGAATTTCCGGGCGTGTCTGGCTGCCCGAGCCCGCGGAGTTGTAGGAAACAAAGAAAACGAGTTTTTCCTTTGGCTCCATTTCAAACATGCTGTGGAAAGCGATCAAATCACCGTTGTGACCGATGTAATGCAAATTGTTGCGCCAGGTCTGATAAAAACCCATGCACAACGGCGGCAAATCTTTCGAAGCCTGGAATTGCGGCGTCCACATGAGATCGCGCGTTTCGGGCTTGAGAATGCGGTGACCGTCGAGTTCGCCGCCATTCAGAAGCGCCATCGCGAAGCGGCCCATGTCGCCTGCCGAGGAGGAAACGCCTCCAGCGGGGGCTGGGTTGAAAATCTCAAAACCAATCGCCGGTTTTTCCGTGTCCGCGTGGTAGCCATCCGAAACGGAGGGAGCAAGCTCCGCGGTCATCGGCTGATTGAAACTCGAATGCTTCATGTTCAAGGGTATGAAAATGTGTTCGGAGACGTACTGCTCGAAAGGCTCGGCGCTGACGCGTTGAACGATATAGCCCGCGAGGCCCACACCGTAATTGGAGTAAGCCGGAATCTCCCCGGGCGGATACATGCGGACCGGCTGATTTCGAATCAGGAAGTCGCGAAGAGTTGGGGCGATTTTGGGGTCCGTCATGATGATGTCATGCAGGACTTCTTCGAACCCGCCGGTGTGCGTCATCAGATTGCGCAGAGTGATGGGCTTGCCAAAAGCCGGGGCAATCTGGAAATCGAGATAAGTGTTCACGTCGGCGTCTATGTCGAGCTTGCCTTGCTCGGCGAGCTGCATGACGGAGACCCAAGTGAAAAGTTTTGAGATGGAGGCCAGACGAAACATTGTCGTATCAGGATCGACAGGCTGTTTTTTCTTGAGGTCGGAATAACCGTAACCTTTTTTCAGCAATACCTGTCCGTCTTTCATAACCAGCACAGTGGCGCCGGCGACGTCGCTGCGTTCCAGTTGCAGCGGAACGATGCCGTCGAAGAAGGCTTCCAGATCGGGCTTCTCGAGCGGGTGAGCGGTTGGCGGCGGAGTGGTCGGAACCGTTTTCGCGTCTGTCGTCGCCGGAGGCGTGGTTGGCTTTTCGCTCGGCGGGACTTGCGGCAGAGAAGCCAGAGCCGGGAGAAGTATGCATGGCGCGAGCAAAAACGCGAGCGTGCGAAACCGGGTCATATTGCCTCCGAGTCCAGGAATTAGGGGCACAGTCTCTTGGAAACCGAGAGCGCGCGCAACAAAAATCTGGGGATTGCTGGGGAGGAGAGCGAGCATGTATGATGCGGCGGGCGGCGCGGCGGACGAATTGAGAAATCAATCGCAAGTGAGATTCGGGACGCAGGGGGAATCATGAAGCGTATTTTGTTGAGTCTGATCATCCTTGGAATGGCGCAAATTGGATTGGCGCAAACAGCGTCCGCTCAGGACTGGGCCAAAGCGAAGCTGGCCAAGTCTCCGCGGCATAGCGAGTGGGTGATGGTAAAGCACGACGGGCGCACTGTCGAGACGTTCGTTGTTTATCCGGCGGCGAAGGACAAGCGGCCGGTCGTGCTGATCATCCATGAGATTTTTGGCATGTCCGATTGGGTCGAAGAGCTGGCTGACGAAGTAGCGGAAGCCGGATATATCGCTGTCGCGCCGGACCTTCTTTCCGGAATGGGTCCGGATGGCGGGCGCACCTCGTCTTTTGCCAGTGACAAAATAATGGAAGCGGTCAGCAAACTTCCTCCGGATCAGGTGACGGCGGACCTGAACGCGGTCGCCGATTACGGCAATAAAATCCCCGCGTCGAACGGCAAGCTTTTTGTAGGAGGATATTGCTGGGGCGGCGGGCAGACGTTCCGCTTTGCGACCAATCGCGGCGATCTATCGGCGGCGTTCGTGTTTTACGGGCCGCCGCCAGATAAGGAAGCTATGACTCGCATTAAAGCTCCCGTCTATGGATTTTTCGCAGGCGAGGATTCACGAATCGGCGCGATGATTCCGGATGCGATTGCCAATATGAGGGCAGCCGGGAAAACGTTTGATCCCGTGACATACGATGGCGCCCATCACGGTTTTATGCGTGGCGGCGAAGCGCCGGATGCATCCGATGCGGATAAAAAGGCTCGTGACGAAGCCTGGGTGCGGTGGAAGAGCCTGTTGGCGAAATAAAAAGACGTTCCATCACCGGTAGCGTAGCCTGACCCATGGGGCTACTCCCGTTCCTCGAAACTGGGATTGCAAATTGGGCTTATAATTGTACTTTCCAGGACGCCTTTTGCTCCGAACCTGGATCACATTCCATGGCCTATTCGAAAGCCGTCACTGCAATTCTTCTCGCGCTCGGCATTGCAATGCCCACCGTTGCGCAGACTACGGCGAAGAAGAAGCCGGCGTCTCCGTCGGCAAGTACGGCGGCGCACGAACCCTTGAGCCTTACGGAACGCCAGCGCGCTATACAGGCCCTCAATCGGCTGACGTTCGGGCCACGACCCGGTGACTTGGATACGGTCCTCTCCAAGGGCGTTGACGCGTGGATCGAAGACCAGTTGCATCCGGAGAGCATCGACGATGGAGCGCTGAACGGCAGGCTCGCGCCGTATGCGACTACCCGGATGAGTCTCAAGCAACTCGCCGAATCATTTCCCTCGGATACTACGATTCGCCAGGTGATTGGCGGAAAGCGGCAAGCGCCGCCGGACCCGGATCTGGCTTTGGTCTATTCGGTGAATATCGCGAGAATCAAGGAACAAGATGCGCCGAAGACTGCGCCTCCGGCTGCAGCTCCTGCAGCCGCGCCTGCAGGAGCTGCGAGCAGTGCCACAACGGCCTCGCCTCCTACGCCTTCTCCGGCGGAAGATCGCGCGCGGACCATCGGTGACAGCCTGCTTGCCGCGCCGAAGAATCTGCGCATTGCCGCGCTCAAGGTTTATTCGCCCGAGGAGTTGATCGACTTCCTGAACCGGCTGAGATCGGACCAGCGCAACCGCTTGATCGATGAGGCCACGCCCCAAGAGCGCGAGACTCTTCGCGCGCTGAGCAACCCCTCAGGAGTTATCGCCAATGAACTTCCACAAGCCAAGTTGATGCGCGAGATTTATTCCGAGCGCCAATTGCTCGAAGTGATGACCGATTTCTGGTTCAACCACTTCAATGTATATCTGTATAAAAACCAGGACGTTTACTACACCACGCCCTACGAGCGCGATGTGATTCGCGGACACGCGCTCGGCAAATTTTACGATCTTCTCCTTGCTACCGCACAGAGCCCGGCCATGCTCATGTATCTCGATAATTGGCAAAGCCTGGGGCCCCATTCGGCAGCGGCGGGTAAGAGTGGTGGCCTGAATGAAAACTATGGCCGGGAGGTCATGGAGCTGCACACCCTGGGTGTGGATGGCGGTTATACGCAAACGGACGTCACCGCGCTCGCTACGATTTTCACCGGCTGGACGATTGCGCAACCGGATGATGCCGCGCAGTTTCAGTTCGATCCCAAGCGGCACGAGCCGGGATCGAAGACCGTGCTTGGAGAAAAATTCTACGAAGGCGGAAACGATGAGGGTCTGCGCGCTCTCGACCTGTTGGCGCATCACCCTTCGACGGCGCAATTTATTTCGAAGTGCCTCGCCACCCGCTTTGTTTCCGACGATCCGCCCGAGAGTCTTGTTCGCCGGATGGCGGCAACTTTTCAGTCGAGCGACGGCGACATTCGTGAAGTGCTGCGCACGATGTTTCATTCACCCGAGTTCTGGTCTCCGAAGGTCTATCGCGCCAAACTGAAAACACCGCTGGAATTCGCTGTATCTGCGGTGCGGGCCAGTGCCTCGAACGTCGTTGCACCAGATGCTCTTCTACAAAACCTGAATGCCATGGGCATGCAGCCTTTCGGGATGGCCGTGCCCACCGGGTACTCCATGAAAGCGGAGTCGTGGGAGAGTGACAACGCTATCCTGGCACGCATCAATTTTGCCAGCGCGCTGACGCAGAACAAACTCTCCAATATTCAGTTCGATCCGGCAAATCTGATGGCGCTGGGTACTCTGACAAGTTCCGACCTGCCCAGGACAAAGGCGGTTCTTGCCGCAAAACATACCAGCCTCGATGCCTCGATCGCTCTTTTGGAGGACACAATCATGGGCGGCGAACTTCCGGGCTCGGATGAAGCCATCATCCGAAAGCAAATGCAACAACCGGACTTGGAGCGCCGCATGAAAACTCAACCGGTGGAAGGAATGCGCTTCGTCGCCGGATTTATTCTCGCCTCGCCAGAATTTCAACACCGATAGGCCAGCGCCATGGTCAAAAGCGAAAGTTTTCTGGCGATGCTACCGTCCTTGCACGCTGTTTACGGGCCGATGGCCCCGATACAAAAGTCGAAGGGTCAAATTGCCGCGCGCGCGAATCGAAGCCACGCGAGGCCGCGACGAACACCGAATCATGGATACGGCAGATACCGCCACATGTCGTTGAGGTAGCCGTTTCCGGTTGTGTTAGTGGAGTCGTAACCCGCGCCGCCGAAGAGCCAGAACTGGCCCTTGGAGTCAGTCCAATGCATCGCGTTGCTGCGACCGCCGGGGGTCCAAAGTTCGTAGGTCTCGAATGGGATTATCTCGTTCCCATAGATGCCGTTTTGGCTACCCGTGTTCGAACCCTTGATCCACGCCCAAGTGCCGGTCGCGGTAGCCGTGGAGTTGGGGGTATAGACCCACAGGTCGTTCAGGGCGCCGTTACCATTGGTTCCGGTCGAATCCAATCCCCATCCTCCCAGGAGCCAGAAATTCCCTGCCGCGTCAACCCAGGCGCTGGCACCCCAGCGGGATCCGGGTAGCGCGCCGGTCAGGGAGACAGGCCCGCAGGAGAGGGGAGCATCGCCAACAGACAGGCCACACGTCCCCGCTGCGTACGTCGTATTCGCAGGACCTGTGACAGTTTGAGACGGATAGACCCCGGTCTTGTTTGCCGTACTTGAGCCGGCTACGAACGTCCATTCCTTACCGCTGATGTTGTACACCCACAGATCGTTAAGGATGCCATTCGAGGTTCCAACGGAATCCAGACCTTCTCCGCCAAAGAGCCACAGGTTCCCACTGGCATCGGCCCAGCCGACAGCTTCTTGTCGTCCGCCAGGCATATTGGTCGTTGCCGCGGTGTTCTGGCTTCCGTAGTTTCCATTCTGGTTAGCCAGGTTGGTCGTTCCACCGGAGACGAAAACCCACGCGCCGCCCGTGTACTCCCACAAATCATTCAGGTATCCAAGGGTCGATTGGCTGTCATAGCCATAGCCACCGAACAACCAGAAGTTCCCAGAAGCATCCGTCCAAGTGACGGCGTTTGTGCGAGCGCCAGGAATCAGCGTTCCACCCGAATAGGTGCCCCCTTGATTCGCCCCACCAGCGACTTTCTCCACCCACGTGCCTTCCGTGGTCGTGTAGTTACTGGGGTTCAAGCTGGCCGTGTTGTATTCCCATAGATCATTCGCAAAGTCATGGGTGTCGGAGCCACCAAAAATCCAGAAATTTCCTGAAGCGTCGGTCCAGGTAGCTGCCCCCAATCGTGCTCCTGGAACCGGAGTAGGATAGCCAAGGCCAAATTGAGCATAGTAATAGATCCCACCGCCCACGGTGGTGAAGGTTGCGCCGGGCGGCGGCGTAGCGGCCGTGGTGTCGTAGCCTCCGATCAGTTGCCACTGGCAGTAATCGCCGATCTTAGCGCAAACCCACATGTCACTCATTGGCCCATTAATATTGGCGGGCTGGGGGTTCCCGCTCAATTCCCAGCCGTCTCCGCCGAAGAGGAAGAGATTCCCATACTTGTCCGTCCATGTGGCGCCGCTGTACCGTGCCCCAGGCGTGTTCGTAAGCGGGTCCGGAGTGCTTGTAGGCGCGCTGGAGGGGAAATTGCCGTACTGCGGCTGTGAAATCGTGCCGGCTATGTTCGTACCATCGGTCCAGGTCCAGTCGTTATGAGCGCAATCGACGACGATGCTTGTAACGTTAGCAGTCACCACGCCTTTGTAATTCCACAGCGTGCATCCCTGAGTCTGGGTGCTGGCACCATGAAAAACCGAGATTTCGTATTGGTCGTCCAGCGCTTCGGGCGTGGCAAAGGTAAAGGGCCCATTTTGCGTGACGACTAGGGTGTTGCCCAGGTTGTTCTGTATCTGGAAGCTGCCGTCAGTCAGTGGTAGATCGATTGAGTTTGGTGGTGTGGGAGTCTTGCCCTGCAGCCCAACAACTACTCCTCCAATGCTGTACGTCACAGCGGGACAATTAATCTGCACGCTGGTCACGTTCGAGGTCGCCGTGCCGCTGCCTGTTCCTGTCGCGACCGTGCAGGTCTGCCCCGGACCGGTAGGCTCCGCAAAGACCGTAACGGTATACATGGTTCCCGTTGGAACCAGTTGCTTAAACGTGAAGGCCTGATTCCCGTTGGCAGGGCTGATAGGGAGCTGTTCCATAGTGGTGCTGTCTTCCAGAATCAACCCGGTACCGACAAGGCCGCTGACCGTCCCGCCAATCGTGTAGCTCAATACGCACGTCACTGCCACGTCGGTGACATTCGCCGTAGCCGTTCCACTGCCCTTAGCGACCGTGCAAATCTGGTTGGGTCCCGTGGGCTGAGTATTGACGGTTACCGCGTAGGCGTCCGTCGGACCAGTTACAGGAGCCGAAAATGTGAAAGAAATGCTCGCGGCTGTGGTCCCGACAATCGTTAGGCTATCCCCGCCGTTATTCTGCAGGATCACGCTCGATCCGTTGACGAGGCCGGACACCATTCCGCCTATTGTCGCCGTGACCGGATTCGTAGTGCATGCGATGGACACAGTAGTGACAGCGGCTGTCGCAGTTCCTGTGCCGCCTGTCACTGTGCACGTCTGAGCCGGGTTCGAGGGTGGGGTAAGCACGGTAACGGAATAGCTGGAGACGGACTTCTTAAAGGTGAAGGGCACTGTCCCTGTCCCGGTTATGGTAAGCATGTCAGTCCCGTTATCCGCGATAACCATGCCGCTTCCAACCAGGTTCGTGATATTCCCGCTGATTGTAAACGTCGAACCCCCGGTTGTGGTCGTCCCTGCAGGCAGGCTGCTGCACGCGGCGAGAATCATGGAAAGCGACAAAAGGCTGGCCGCAAATAGGAACTTGAATGTGACCTTCATTAGGTTCTTTCTCCTGGCGTTGGCGACCACTTCAGGCACCCGCGGCGTGGAAGGCGACTATCCCGCTTTTTCCCGCCTGGCTTCGGCAGTCTTCTGCTGTTAGGTCCTGAACGAAAACGGTAATCCCTTGATGGGGGACTAGTACCTTCGCAAGCTAAGAGTAGATTTAGGTACAGGCAGGGACAAGTATCGTTCAGGAGGCATGTGTCTCGCTGGGCAATATCCGTTTCGAGTATCAGTCGGCACGGAACCAAATCGGCGGCATGGTGCTGTCACCCTTTATTGATTGTCCCAGGATACCCCCGACACTCCGGAACATTCTCGCTGATGGTAGAACCCAAGCCCTGCCGAAGAGACTGGCCAAGCCCACGTTAACCCCCACGCGTAAACCACTGCGTCGCGGCGACATCGGCCGAAAGCTTGGGGATCGCTAATAGCTAAGAACAATGAGATTCCGCTCATGTTACCGAAAGCGAGGCTGTTTCAGTCCGATACCACGCGCACGCCACCGCGGGGCAGTACAAAAACGAGTCTTCACACAACGATCGACCGCTCGCATCTTGAAATTTGCCCATTCTAGTCTTGGGCCGCCGCAGACGGCCACGCTGCGCGGAGGTACTTCATGACTCACCGAGCGGACCGCACAGGAATGGATCGGCGCAACGTCCGGCGCTTCCAGATAAAAGCTGCTCTGCGAGTGCGAGTCTGGAAATCGCTCGTGCCCGAGCACAGAGCAGAGTCCGTGGACCTTTCCGAGCGCGGAATCTTCTTTGTTACGAACACGATGATTAGAAAGGGCCAAGCCGTCGAGATTCTTCTCAAAATGCCAGAGGAAATTACCGGCGAGCCCCCAACGGAGTGGCGATGCATCGGCCCGGCGGTACGAGTCGAACAGGTGAATGCGGCGTCGGGCAAGATTGGAGTGGGCGTGAGGTTTGCTTGCTACGAAGTGGCGCGATGTGACCATGCAACGCCAGCCCTAAACCAAAAATCCGCGAGAGCGTGGCCGCACGAACCAAAAGTAAGCATGAACCTCAGCATGGAGCCCCACCTGAAGGAAACTAAATAGCGTCCGTTGACTCGAAGGATAGGCTCTCCTCTTGCAGCCAATTGCAAAGGCGATACCAAATCTGGAGACGGAAGCTTTGATTAAATACACGGACGAAGGAGACAACTGACTTGCTAAGAATTTTTCGGGCTGTCCTTCAGGAGGCCGAGGCGAGCGAGGCTTTCGGCGGAGGCAACGATCGAATCTTCGCTGGATCGCGGGGCCCAGCCGAGGACCCGTTTGGCTTTTTCGTTGGTGGCATTCTTGCGTTTGCCGAGTTCGGGGAGAATTAGTTTTATGGCTGGATCGCGCATCGCGGCGACGCGCACGAGCCAATTGGGGAGTTGACGTGTGGGTACCCGTTTGGCGAGATGGCCCATGCGGGTTTTCAGTACGTTTGCGATTTCAAGCGCGGACATGAAATCACCGGCGACGGCCAGGAAGCGTTCGCCTTTCGCTGCGGGATGTGTCATGGCGCGAAGGTGCATGTCGGCCACATCCCGAACGTCCACCAAACCAAAATAGATTTGCGGGCAGCCGGGAACGGCGCCATCCATCATGCGCTGAACGATGAGGATAGAGGTTGCAAAATCGGGACCGAGGGCGGGGCCGAAAACGCCAACGGGATTGACGACGGAAAGTTCGAGAGAGGGGCCTTCTGTGGCGACAAAATCCCAGGCGGCACGTTCAGCCAGAGTTTTGGATTTTGTGTACGCGCTCACGTCGGGAGCGTTGGGGTCGGTCCAATCTTTTTCGCTGAAGGGAGCGGTCTGTTCTTTGTGGCCGTAGCCGATCGCAGCGAAAGAGGATGTCAGGACGACGCGCTTGACTCCGGCGTTGCGGGCGGCCCGGAGCACACGGAGGGTGCCTTCGCGTGCGGGGATGATGAGGTCGTCCTCGTGTTTTGGTACTCCGGAAGGGAAGGGCGAAGCAACATGAAGAACGAAGTCGCAGCCGGCGGCGGCTTCGGGCCAGCCTTCGTCCGAGGTCAGATCGGCGCTGAAGAAGGACAGTCGATCAAGGGGATCGGCGCCGCCTTGCTTGAGCATGGTTCGCACTTCGGGCTCGCGCTTGAGAGAACGAACCGTGGTGCGAACGCGATAGCCCGCAGCCGCGAGTTGCAGGATGCAGTGTGCGCCGATGAAGCCTGACCCGCCAGTAACAAGAACCAATTCACCGCTCACGCTGTTCTACCCCGCAGGTTTGATGCAGGCAGCGGGCGATCGTTAGATTCCTGCGCCTCGCGGCGGAAGGGGCTAACAGGCAACCGGGCGTCCTTATCAAAAGCTATTTGGTGCTGTGACTGATGCTCCACACGTAGGCTGCGACTGCCGACACTTGCTCGGGAGTAAGTTGTGCGCCGCCCATCTCTGGCATCGGGCTGCGATATTGTTTTGGTTGCGAGACGCCTTCGCGAATGGTCTTGGTAATTGAGGCAAAACTGCCATCGCCCCAAAGCCACTTCTTCCCGGTTAGATCGGGACCCAGGACCGAGCCCTGGCCTTTGTCGCCGTGGCAACCTGTGCAAGCCGCGCCACCGACTTCGCCGCGATAGATGCGCGCTCCGAGTGCCACCATTTCCGCCGTGGCTCCTTCGGGCACGGGAACGTTGGTTGCGGCGCCTGCGTCTGGATGCGTGCCTTCAGGCGGGGCGGCTGGTTTTTCAGCGATATCCCCAGCCGGAGCTGTATTGCTCGGGCAAGGCGTGGTGCCGATTGCCGCACCCATGGCCCCGCCGCGATAGACGACACGGTAGATGCGTCCGCGCACGTCGTCAGAAATGTAAAGCGAACCATCAGGACCAACCGCAAGGCCGCTGGGGCGGTGTAGCGCTTTGTCCGGCGACATAAAGCCACCGGCGAAACCATCGGCGAAGATCTCGCACGGAGCGGATGCTCTGCCGTCCGCGAGCGGTTGAAACACCACGTTGTAGCCACCCTGTGTGTAGGGCGCACGATTCCAGGAACCGTGGAACGCGATAAAGACGCCTTTGGTATAGCGCGGGGGGAACTGCTTTTTGTCGTAGCGGGTCATCGCGTTCGGCGCCCAGTGGGCGGGGAAGGCCGCGGCCGGAGCGATCTTGTTGGGGCAGGGGCCGAGCTTATTGCCCCCGTCACCGCCGTATTCCGGAGCGAGCACGAGCTTCTGCGCAAAGGAGTCGTAGTAGCACTCGGGCCATCCATAATCGCCGCCGGACTTGAGGAGGACGACTTCTTCCGCGGGGAGAGTTGCTTCCTCATCAGGTTTGTAAAAGTCCGGCCAATTGGTGTGGAGCTGGTCGCGGCCGTGCTGCGTTACAAAGAGGCGGCCTTTTTCATCGAGGGCAAAGCCTTCGCCGTTGCGAATTCCGGTGGCGTAGCGCTCGGCCTTGGAAAAAGCTTGATCCGTTTTGTTGGCGTCGTAGCGCCAGATGCCCGCGCGCGTTTCCAGTTCGGTGCAGGGATCGTTTCCGGGCGATTTGAGCGTGCGATTCTTGAGCTGGCAGGAATTGGTGGCGCTGGCCACGTCAACGTACATGGAGCCGTCAGAGCTGATGAGGAAGGGATGCATCGGATGATCGCCAGTGAGCGGCAACCCGAAGACGATCGTGACGGGAGGATCGCTTGGAACGTTCGAGCTGGACGGCAGGGAATAGCGGACGATGCGGTCGTTAATTTCCGCGAAGAGCGAACCCTTGTATATACCGATGCCTGTGCCGCCTGCGCCGCCGGTCTGCACGGTTTCGCCAAAGCGCTCGATGACGCCTGCTTTCCCCGCTCCGGTTTTGTCTTGCAGAGCTACCAGGAAGCCGCCTTCATGCGGCGTGTCGTTGCCGTAATAGCGGCCCGACCAGGTGTTCACGTACACCACACCACTCGATGAAACAACCATGTGGCGCGCGTGACCAATACCGTCGGCAAAAATGGTGGCGCAAAATCCTGTGGGCAATTTCAATCCGCTGTCATCATTAGCACAGGCTTCCGGTACAGGCGCAGCGGGCGCCATAGCCAGCGCCATCGCCGGACCGGAATGGTTTCGGGCCACAGCCACCATTCCAAAAATACAAACCACCGCGAGAACCACAAATACGGATATCAACTTTCTGTGTGAACGAAGAAGTTGCATGGGGACCCCCTCGAGGATTAGCGGCAGGGAAAGAGCACCGGAAAACGTCCAAAATATATCACAGACGGCTGCGCGGATGCGTACTCATCCAAAATCGAAAAGCGGCTCCGCCTTCTCCTCCATTTGGAAAGCCTGTGTAATGTTTTTCTTATTTCTAAAACGCAGGCTGGGTCATGCTTTTTGTCTGAGCGAAGTGAAAGCTTGAGATAACCGCTTTGTCTGCGACGATGGCCGCTCAGTGTCCGAGGAATTTCTCGATGGTTTGCAACTCCGCTTCACCCATGTCGAGGTATTTCTTCGCATTCTTCATGTCTTGTTTTTGGATGTATGACTGCGCTTTGGCGAAGTCTGTCTTCATGTGCTGCTCAGCGGCAACGATATCGCCGCGCAGCCCATAACCCGAGGCCGCTTGCGCTCGCTTGATATTGTCAAGGGATTGCGAGACGGCAGCCGCACGCCCGTCCACCTCGTCATAGCGGCGCTCGATCTCTTCTGGTTTCAGCGATTCGTCAACTTCCGCAGGAACCGTGTCCGTGCTTGAGGTTTGCTGTGCGTCGGATTTTTTCGGTTTGCTCGCTGCCTTCTTTCCAGGCGCGGGAACTGCGCCGCCACCTCCATTGGTCCCCGGAGCATTTCCGTCGGCAGGCGGGGCGGAATTCGCGGCAGAAGAGTCCGGCGCAGATTGGCCAGATTGCGTGTTTTGCGCGCCGGTAGAGCCCGCGGGAGCGGCTCCGGCAGGATCAACCGATGCAGTCGTGGTGTCGGGAACCTTCGCCGCGTCAGCAAGAGATGGATTGGGCGTCACCGCCGTCGACGTGGCCG
>CAJCHZ010000069.1 GCA_903970165.1 Betaproteobacteria bacterium | reverse complement strand
CGACCGCGTCGTGAGCCAGGCGTTCCAGCTGGCGGCCAAGAACGTGCGCGAGAAAAATGTTTTTACGGAATACAATTTGCAGCAGTGGATTCGCAAAGAATTTGATGCCGCCGGTATTGCCACGGACCAAGGACCGGATGTCGCCGTCGGGGCGCACGCGAGCGATCCGCACTACGGCCCCGAGCCACAATCGGCATCCCCAATGCGCGAGGGGGATTTGCTGCTGCTCGATGTTTGGGGAAAAACGAAAGAAGCCGGCAGCGTCTACTACGACGTCACCTGGGTCGGCTATCTCGGGGCGAAAGTTCCGGAGAAGATGGCGAAGGTGTTTGGAATCGTGCGCGAGGCGCGAGATCAGGCCGTGGAGCTGATTCAATCGAGCGTCGCGAAAGGCAAGCCGCTGCAGGGCTGGCAAGTGGATGGAGCGGCGCGCAAAGTGATTGAGAAAGCCGGCTATGGGAAGTACTTCTTTCATCGCACGGGCCACAATATCGGTCAGACGGTGCACGGCAACGGCGTCAACATGGACGGCTTGGAGACGCACGACGTGCGGCATCTCATTCCGAAGACTTGCAATTCGATCGAGCCGGGCATTTATTTGCCGGAGTTTGGGATACGCAGCGAAGTGAATGTCTATGTCGGCGAAAAAGAGGCGCGCGTGACCGGGGCGGTGCAAAAAGAAATTTTGGCGCTGCTGGCTTAGAGCGAACCGGCCGCGGACTGGTTTCCGGCGAGCGAATTGCCCGAGAGAGATTCGACTGAGGAAAAATTGACCGAAACCAACGATCACACAGGCTTTTCGACTGCGGGCGAAACGGACGTCACACCGGCGGCTTCGCCAGCCGACTTGAGCGCTATAGATGGCGCAACAGCCGTACCCGCCGAGTCTCCCAAAGGAAACGAGCTATTGGCGCTCGTCATCGGCGTCGCCGGATGGCTTGTTCCAGGACTCGGTCATGCGTTTCTGAAAATGTGGGGCCGGGCCGTCGGATGCCTCCTGACCGTGGGAGCGCTGGTGTTTATCGGCGTCGAAATGCGGGGAAACATCTTTAGTTCGGAAGGCAGCGACGCGTTCGGTATGCTCGGCTATGTGGCCGATCTGGGTACGGGATCGCTCTATTTCGCGGCGCGCGCGCTTGAAACGCAAGGCTCCGATGTGGCGCATGCCGAGGGAGATTATGGGACGCGCTTTCTCGCGGCGGCTGGGGTGCTGAATTTGCTGGCCGCACTGCACGCCTACGAAGCCGCCCGGGGACGCAAGGCGTGAGCGGGACGGTTTTTCACCTCACCCATTTTCAGGCGTTGACGCTTTTCGCGCTGCTTATCTCCGTCGCGTTCGGCTTCTTGAGCCGGCGCAAGATAAGCGAGCGCATCAAATACATCCTGTGGTCGTTGTTCCTCTTCCTCCTCATTGGCGTGGGTATTGGCTGGGCTATGTACCCTTTTTCGCGCTAAGGTACGCTTTTCTCTGCAAAAAAGAACGGTTTTGCGTTCAACGAACGCCAACACCCCGCTCCATTGGGTCTTCGCAGCAGATTGTGTCTGGGAAAAGTTCTGGAGCCGACTCCCAGGATCGAACTGGGGACCTACGCATTACGAATGCGCCGCTCTACCAGCTGAGCTAAGTCGGCTTGCAACAATTATTTCATCAAGCCCAGCAGTTTGTCCAACGCTTCCCGGGATTCTGCTTCTGAAGTTTCTGCGTAAAATTCCATCGTGGTAGATATCGCTATGCCTCAAGACGGAAGTGGTGCAGTCGGATGAAAGGCGCACGAGCGACGATACGCCCCCCTCTTGCTGCCCGCAGGCGCCGCCGCAATTTTCCTCAGAAAGCGGTTCGTGGGTGGTGTCGATCCACCCCAGGCAACTATCTATCGCCGCTGCAATAGCCTCAAACATTTTGTGCCTCCTTTTCCCGGCCTGACCTTGGTCACCGGGTTTCTTCACGCGCACTCTGACGCAATCCCGTTTTCTCGACCATGCACCAGAGAGAGTTTCCCGGCGAACCGAGGCGTCCTGCGCGATTCGGGCGCACCAGCTATCGGAAACGCCAATAAAGGTGGGTATCGCGAACGAAGAGACGATCATCTCAAGGAACGCGTACCGTCTTGAAATCGGCAGTGTCCTGAAATCAATGGGCAAGGGAGCCTGAAGCATGAGCAAAGAAACAAATATGGCGATTCTGGGGAAGTTTGCAGAAGCGGTGAATACAGGCAAGCTCGATCTGTTCAACGATGCCGTTTCTGCAGAAAATGTTGATCACGATCCGGCACGCGGCCAAGCGCGAGGGCCGGAAGGCTATCGCGCATTTTTCTCGGGAATGAGGACTGCATTTCCCGATTTGCATGTGGCCCTGGAAACACTGGTTGCAGACGACGAATCCCTGGCATTCGCCTACACCTTAACGGGAACGCACAAAGGCCCTCTCATGGGCATCGCGCCGACGGGTAAAAAGATCAGAATCCGCGGCATGCAAATATCGAAGTTCAAGGACGGCAAGATGGTAGAGCGGTGGGGAAGCTCGGATGAGTTGGGGATGCTTCAGCAATTGGGAGTTGTGCCTGCGTCTTAGACAAGTCTTAGCTAGCGCTATTCTTTGGACGTCGGAAGGTCATTTGGGCACTGCCGGACAGCCTTTGAAACGGTATCGTACACGAGAAAAAACTACGTCCGCTGTCTCGCGCACGCGCATCAAACACCTGCAGGCTGGATTTTGTTCGATGTGTCAAAACCGCCGGCATCTAATGCACGGTGTTGAGAGCAAGGGGCGAAATCATTCGTTCGGCTTGCGTAATGATTTAAGATCAGTGGTAACCGCAACCGGAGTGAAGTAAGCAGCGCAACAGGAAAAGCATAAAGGAGCGCAACGATGGCGACACCCGCTACACCAAACTCCGCAGCAAAGGTTGAGCCCCTGACGAAACGGAAGTCCTGGACGGCTCTCCAATCCCATTATGAGGCGATTCGCGGCCAGCATCTCCGGAGCCTGTTTGCAGAGGACCCTAAGCGCGGCGAGCGGATGACCGCCGAGGCCATAGGGATTTTCCTGGACTATTCGAAAAATCGCATTACGGACAAAACGGTGAAGCTGCTAGTCCAGCTTGCCGAAGAGTCAGGCCTGCGCTCTCACATAGACGCGATGTTTCGAGGCGAGAAGATCAATTTCACGGAGAAGCGCGCTGTCTTGCACGTAGCCCTGCGCGCGCCTAAGGACGCATCCATCGTGGTTGACGGCCAGAATGTCGTTCCCGAGGTGCATGCGGTACTCGACAAGATGGCGGCCTTCTCGAATCGGGTACGCAGCGGCGCGTGGACCGGACATACCGGCAAACGCATTCGCAACGTCATCAACATTGGCATCGGTGGATCCGACCTCGGGCCCGTTATGGCTTACGAGGCACTCAAGAGTTACAGCGACCGTGCCATGACCTTCCGCTTTGTCTCCAATGTGGACGGCACGGATTTTGCCGAAGCTGTCGAGGGTCTCGACGCGGCGGAAACGCTCTTCATTGTCTCCTCAAAGACTTTCACAACGCTGGAAACCATGACCAACGCACATTCGGCTCGAGACTGGTCACTCGCGGCTCTGGGCGGCGATGAAAAATCAGTGGCCAAGCATTTCGTCGCGGTCTCCACGAACGCAACCGAAGTGGCCAAGTTCGGTATTGATACCGCCAATATGTTTGGTTTCTGGGATTGGGTGGGTGGACGTTACTCCATGGATTCTGCGATTGGTCTTTCGACCATGCTCGCCATCGGCCCGGATAATTTCCGGTCCATGTTGAATGGCTTCCACCAAATGGACGAACATTTCCGGACGGCGCCCTTTGAAGAGAACCTGCCGGTGCTGCTCGGCCTCCTCGGCATCTGGTACAACGATTTCTTCGGCGCCCAAACAGTGGCTGTGTTGCCGTACGAGCAATACCTCAAGCGCTTTCCCGCTTACCTGCAACAGTTGACGATGGAGAGCAACGGAAAGCACGTTACGGTCGATGGCTCTGACGTTACCTATTCGACCGGCCCCATTTATTGGGGCGAGCCGGGAACCAACGGGCAGCACTCTTTTTATCAGTTGATCCATCAGGGCACGCGATTGATTCCCTGTGATTTCATCGCGTTTGCGCAGCCGCTGAAACCGCTGGGACCCCACCATGACATGTTGCTAGCAAACGTCTTCGCGCAGACCGAGGCGCTAGCGTTCGGAAAGACGCCGGAGCAAGTAAAAGCCGAAGGCACTCCGGATTGGCTTGTTCCTCATCGAGTCTTCGAGGGGAATCGCCCGTCAAACACAATTCTTGCTACCCGGCTTACACCCGAAACCCTGGGGCAGCTCGTTGCTTTGTATGAACACGCTGTTTTCACCCAGGGCGCAATCTGGCAAATCAATTCGTTTGACCAGTGGGGAGTGGAACTTGGAAAGGTACTGGCTCAGCGCATTATCCCTGAAGTTGCCAGCCACACCGAAACGCCGCTGAACCACGACAGCTCAACAAATAACCTGATCCGCCGATATCGCAAGCTCAAAGCATAACGACAGTCCGAGGCAATTAGGCCTCGGGCTTAATGAACCACTCCTTGCAAGCCTGTGGGTGGAGAAGGCAGTCCTGTGGTGAGCGCATGGATCAGGCCAATCCCGTTTGGGCTGCCCCAACCAGTGACCAGATCATAGCCAGGAACTGCCGAGAAGCTGCCCGATGTGCCGGAAGTGATGTCGTGGAAGTCCGCCGTGTAGATAGGCGTAACATTCTGGGCGTAAATGGCGGGGTTGAGGAACCCGATCAGCGGGTGATTGCTGGAAGCGAGTTGCTGATTGACCAAGGCAATGTAGCCTGCCCACATGGGAGCAGCGAAACTCGTGCCGCCATCTTCGTTGGCCGTACAGGCAGCCTGGTTAGCGCAAACATAGAACGTAAAATTCGCGTTCGCCGATACGTCCGGACCGTTGCGAAGCGTCGTCGAGCCTTTGTTGCTCGAGTTGATCACCCCGGAGAGCTGCTGCCAGGACGGGATGGCGATATTGTCGGGCGAAATGCCCCCGCCGCTGTCTGCCCAGGCGGTTTCAGACTTCCATGGACCACCGGCGCTGGCTGTGATCAAGTCCGTGCCGCCGACGGAGACGACATTGGCGTCGTCGGCCGGCCAGGCTTCGTTCGTGGCCGACCAAGTGGAACTGTCACCAGAAGCTGAAAAGAAGGTCTGGCCTTGTGCGGCCATGCGCTCGAAATAAGGGTCAAGCGTGGTTGGATCCGCAGGTGTCCAGCCCCAGGAACAGCCAATCGTGGCTGGCAGCGGGCTGTGGGTCGTCATGGCGCCGATAATTGCGGTATCGGTCGCGCCAACGTACATCACCAGGCTTGCAAGACCCGGCGCCATTCCGAGGGCCTGGGTCATATCGAGCGTCTGTTCCGTGTCATCGCAGCCACTCGTAGCCAGGCAGGCCGTGCTGGTGCCGTCCGTGGAAAAGAGGGCAACCGGGACATTGTTCGTTTGGCCGATATTGTTGAAGTAGGTCGTCAAGTCGGACAAATCCGTGCCGGCAAACTCGAACAGTGCAAGGTTCTGACCGGCGCCTGTTAGCGCCGTGCCGCCGTAGTAAGCGGCGCGCATGTCGCTGCCAAGGAAGGAAGCCGAAGGACCCGAGCCGGTCGTGGCGTAGGTCACAACGTCCGCTTGCCGAATTCCATGAGCCCTCGCGTAGTCGCTCTTCTTTACGTATAAAGGATGCGGCTTGGAGTAGTCGTCCAAACCGGAGATGTGCCAAAGGGCGAAAGGCAGGCTCGTCGTGGGCTCCCTGTCCGGGCAATAAAAAGTACGGTTCTCTTTGGGGTGCTGGTAAGTGCGCATGGTCACATGGAAAGCTTTCTCGACGACCGAGACGGAGCCCCTCACCTGCACGTCCATGCCATCCCGGCTGCCGCCCGTGACTGTGAAACCCTTCTTCTTTGCGAAACTGACCACGGCGTCATAGTTTTTCTGCGTGGGACCAAATCGCTGGGTGAACTCTCTTACCGTGAGGAAATGCCGGTAGGAGGGGCTGGCAGGATCGTAGAGTTGCTTTAGAAATGATTGCAGCCCTGCCGAATCGCGCAAAGGCAGAACTATATTCAGCTGCATCATCCGGTTTCCGGGAAGCCGTCCCATAGACTTCACCCTGGCGGTCCGAGTTACCTCCCGCACGTGGCGAGTCATCACGGATTGCGCATGGGAATCGGGCGTCGCGGCCGACAGAATCGCCGCGGCGGCCAGGAAAAAGAGACCAATTCTTCGGGTCATGGCATCTCCTTGCGACATTGTCTTCGGAGTGTCCGCTTCCTTGGGCTAAGACGGTCACCGATCGTTTACTTGGGCAGGAAAATTAGAATATCACTCGCAAACAGGAACCGTGAAGGCAATTTGAAGGCGGCGACGGGCGACGGCCCGCATCTACGCCTTGGACATTTTGGCGACCAGGCGGGGTACTACCTTTCGCGGGATCAGGCGTTGGGCGAAGATGCTGAATTTATTGAGCGCGCCGGGCACGACCAGTCCACCGCCTTTGGCGAGCACTCGGAATGTGTCGCGTACTACGTCTTCGGGGCTTTGATAGATGGCCCCCCATTTTTTCTGCGCCGGTTGCGGCGAGTCTGGTGTTTCCTTCTTGGAAATTCTGCCGGGGCACACCGTGACGACGGTTACGCCTGCCGCGTGCAGCTCCTGTTCGAGGGCTAACGAAAAAGTAGTCAAGAAGGCTTTTGTGGCGGCGTAGGCGCTTGCAAACGGAATAGGTTGAAAACCTGCCGTCGAAGAAATGTTGATGATGCCTTTTTGCTTGCGCTCCAGCAGGGCGGGAAGCAGGCCGTAGGTGAGCTCGACGACCGCCTGATTATTGAGGCAAAGCATTTCCAGTTGCCGCGAAAGCGAAAGCCGGCGGAATTCTCCGCGAAGGCCAAAGCCTGCGTTGTTGACGAGCAATTCGACGGCAATCCCGTTCCGCAAAAGCTGTTCCGCAAGGGACCGGCCCGCTCCAGGAGATGACAGATCGGCTTCGATCGCGATTACAGAAACGGGATGAGAGCGCCGCAATTCCTCCGCGAATGTCTGGAGAGGTTCCGCGTGGCGCGCAACGAGAACCAGATTGTAACGGCGTTCTGCGAGTTCCCGTGCGTATGCCATGCCTAGACCACGGGAAGCGCCGGTCACCAGAGCGTAGCCGTCGGGTTTCATAGCGACTCGATTCGTAGCAGTCTAGTTTCCCCTGCTCATTTTTCCAGAAACTTGGTTCTTTAGAAACCTAATTCTTACTCAAAGAGCGGCGGACGTCCTGCGGAAATCGCGTATCGAACACGCCATCCCAGAAACGCGTCGTGATTCCGTAGCCCTTGTCGATCCCGCGCGGGCTGTGATGATAGAGATGATATTTCTTGAGCCGCCGAAACGGGGGAAAACGGGAATTGGAGAAGTGGAGCGCGTAGTGGAGCCACTCCTCGGAAACGTAGCTTTGCACCACGCCGGCAAGCAGCATCGGGGCGCTGTAAACGGGAAAAAGAAAGCTCACCGGCGCAGCCACAAAAAAAAGCGGCAAAATGTCGTTTAACTGGCCGCTGATGTGGTTGCCGTCCAGCGGCCGCATGTGATGATCCCAGTGCAGCGGATCAAGCCGCTCGTGCAGAAACTTGCGTATGAACCCCTGGCCGGGAGGAAACCGACCATGCAGAACGTAGCGATGGAAAAGATATTCAACCAGAGTCCACGTCACCCATCCGGCGGCAAAAAAGGCTACCGCTGTCCACGGTCTGCCGCTCGAGGCTGCAAATATAAATAGGAGAGCAGCGTAGGCCGTATAGAAAGCCGTCAGCGGAAACATTTTGCGGCGCGCAATCGAAGCCTGATTGCGTTTGTAGCTCTCGAACGGAATTTCCAGCGCGCGCCGTTGCGGCATTTGCGAGACGGTGGCGACTTCCGGCATCGTTAACCCCCAGTTCCTGCGGCAACCGGGCAACCGTTCCCGGCCCGGAAATTTTCAGATTACTCGAAGCTCCCCGTGACGCCCTGAAAGCCGTGCATGGCTTGTTTCCCAAGCCACTTCAGGACGCGTGCCGCGCTGTAGCAGTACGCAACGTTGTAGCCCAGCGTTGAAAAACAGTTCGGCTCGCAGCCTTTTTTCATTTCCGAGAGTTGCGCGACGTCAAATTTCTGCTCGCCGACGGTGCCCCAGTCATAGCCCGCGTTGTACAGCGGGAAGCAAGGGGCCAGCGTGCCGTTGGTGCGGATGATCAGCCAGTTTTGTCCGGCTCGGCACCCCCAGTGTTCGCCGACGCCACGCATAAATCCCTTCATGTTTTCTAGGCGTGGTATCGAATCGACCATCTTCCAGCCTTGGCGCTGCTTGTCGATCAACCAGTCAAGCAGGTCGTCCACCATCGGGAAATCCTCCTGCCGGATGTAGGTGTCGTTTTGGTGGAGGTGCTTGAAGTGGCCCTGCTCCATCATGGGCGCTTCGTTGATGTGAAAGGTGATCGAGATGCCATTCTCGTGCGCAATGGTGGCGAGCTGTTTCACGTCCTCGATGTTTGTGCGGCAAATGTTTGTGTTGAAAAACATGGTGTACCCGTGGCGATATTGGCGGCGCACGAGATAGTCGAAATTCTTGTCAACGTGCTCAAAGGCTTTGGGGAGGCCTGGTTTTTCCTTGATGGCGTCGACGGCAAAATTAATCGTGGCAATGCCCGCGTCCGCGAGCTTGTCCGTGACCTCCGGCCGAAGCAGCCGGCCATTGGTCGCGAGATAAACCCAGAAATCCTTCTTCGCCGCGTAGGCCACAACTTTGTGAACGAAATCAGGTCGCAGCAAAGGCTCGCCACCCGTAGGAGCAAGCACGCGGCACGGCGTGGTTTCGAGCCAGTCAATCGCCCGCTTCGCCGTATCTTCCGTCATGCCTTTGACGCGATTGTCATACGACCAGCAGTAGTGGCAATCCAGATTGCATTTCCACTCGGTAAAGAGGTACGCAATGATGGGCTGAAATTCTCCCGGCAGGATGCGCGACTTGAAATAAGGAAACATCCAGCCCCGCATGGTCTTCAGAATTTTGGAGGGCGGCCAGTGGCGTTTGCCGGTTCGCAAAACCTGATCGTGCGCCGCGATGTCGGCGGCATCGAGTTCGTGATAAAGCTCCGGGTGCTGCGGGAAAACGGGAACGGGTAACGTCTGCTCCTTGCCCGGCCTGGGAGGTTGTGGCTTGTGCGCCGGTTGTTGCAGGAGTTCGTGCAGCGGTACATCCAAGCGAAACGGCTGAGTTGGTAGAGTAGGGAACTGGTGAAGCTCAGACATGCTTCCTCCTGAAGTTACGGACCCGCCAGACGGTGACCCGGAAAGCTGAGGTTGACCCCGTTTCTTCCGTCAGATTTCGAAACTTCGATGCATCACCACGGTTGCGTGTCACAATATTTTTTAAATGCTGACAAAATATTTTGCAAGAACCTTGACACTGTAAAAGACAGTGTAAAAACTCTCCATTCCCGCAAACCGTTGTGACTTCTGAACATTTCCCGGCATCTCAATTTCAAGGGGGAGCCGCAATTCCCGCACGCTTGTTGCATGCGGATTTCCATCGCTTCACGAGAGCCCGATTTTACAGGCATGAGCAATGCTTTATCCGCGCATGTCATAGATGGAAAAGCGTTTAGCAGGCGCAGCTGGACGTCGCATCGGGTAACGGCCATCTGTTTTTTGGGGTCGTGACCACCAGGCTTTTGACGCCATCGTCAAGCACCTGTCGGCTCTGGGGGGCACTGCAGCCGGATACCAAGAGAGCCCGTACGGTTTTAGTACCTGGTCTGTTTACATTTTCTAAGCATCAAAGCTGCTGAGAATAATGGGACCGGGCGGGAAATGGAATAAATAATGCGCAAAAGGAAATGCTGAGCGAAATGATTTTGCTCGAATCCACCCACTCGCTGGGACGCGCTGCCCGATGGCATCGCCGCATCCGTGCCGCCGTGCTTTGGCTTGTGGGACGGCGGGTCGATCCGTTTCGCTTGCGCCACGCGGCGGCTCTTTTACTCCTCGCCCCGATTCTGCTTCCTCCCCATCTTAGCGCTCAGGATGCGCCACAGAAGCGCGGGTCCGTTAAAGGTGCCGTGAAACTTGCGGACGCCTCGCTGAACGGAGCCAGTACGGAGGGCTTGCTGCTGCAATTGAAGCCTGCGAGCGAAGGTTCGCCCGTGCTTTCCACCGCCACGGACGCCGATGGGAATTTCGAATTCAAGGACGTGGCCAATGGCGATTACCGTCTTCTGTTCGAAAAGGAGGGTTTTGAACCCCTCTCGATAAAACTCCACGTGGAAAACGGCGGCTCTATCGTTCAAGATATTTCTCTGAAATTGAGCAGCGTGAGCGAAAAGGTTGAGGTGAAGGAGCAGGCGGAGCCTGTATCGCCGACGACGGCCACAACTCCAAAGCTCAGTGAAAAACAGCTCGAGACCTTGCCTCTTACAGAATCCAATTTCAAGGAGGCTCTGCCGCTCACTCCGGGAGTGGTCCGCACTCCCGACGGCAAATTGACCTTCCGCGGTTCCGCCGAAGATCAGTCCATGCTTCAGGTGAATGATTCCAAGATGACCGATCCTGTCACAGGATCCTTCTCGATTCCGGTTCCGCTTGACGCTGTTCAGTCCGTGCAGGTTTTCAAGACGCCTTATAGCGCAGAAAATGGCGGGTTTTCCGGCGCGCTGACAGAAGTGGATACCATCCCGCCGCCTGAGAGCTGGCGATTCAACGTGAAAGACCTGAACGTCAGCCTGCGCGGCAAGAATGATCATTTTGTCGGCATTGCGCGCGCCACGCCCCGTGTCGCTTTCGGCGGACCGATCCTGAAGGAAAAAGTCACCTTTTCAGAAGTGTTTGAATACGATGTCATACGCGACCCGATACGCGGCTTGCCCTGGCCGGTGGACGAGGTCAAGAGGCAGGGTTTCACCTCCTTCAGCACGCTCCAGGCCGTTTTGTCGCCGAAACATCTCCTGACCGCGACCCTGAACGTCTTTCCGCAACGCACTCAATTCGCCAACATCACCCCGCTGCTTCCCCAGGCCGCTTCCTCGGATTACGACCGCAAAGGCGAATCGCTCAGCCTTTCCGACGTATACAGCCTGTCTTCCGGCGCGCTTTTTCGCTTGGGCCTCAACTACACCTGGTTTAATAGCGGTGCTCATCCGCAGGGTTTCGACGACATGCTGCTCACGCCAGAATCGTGGGAAGGCAACTACTTCAATTCGTGGGCGCGTTCTTCGGGTCAGTTTGAAGCGGCTCCCACATTTCAGTTTAGAACGTGGAAGTTTCTTGGCAGACACGAATGCAAGGTCGGCGCAAACATCACGCATCGTTCTTTCGGCGGAAACAGCCTTTCGCGCGACGTCAATCTGCTTCGCGAGGACGGAACGCTCAGTGAACAGATCAGTTTCGACGGCACGGGGATTCTCAGCGGTGCCGTTACCGACGCCGAAGAGTTCGTCACCGACCACTGGATGATTACGGATCGGCTGGCCATTGACGCGGGTGGCAGAATCACCACCGAATCGATCGGACGCTCCGCGGCGTTTGCTCCGCGCTTTGGCATCGCCTATTCGCCTGGCAAAGATCAGAAAACCATACTTCGCGCGGGCACAGGACTCTTTTACGCGGCTGTTCCGCTTCTTGCCGTCGATTTTGCCGGAAACCCCATGCGCGTCGTGAGCCAATTTGACCCCACCGGGCAGATTCTCGAAAGCCAGGTTGATTACCAGAATGCGTACATCGAAAACGGCGGCGGTCCTCCTGCCGAAAGGATTCTCCGCTCGCCCAATTCCAGTCCGCGCAGTTTCGTCAGCAGCGCCGAAGTAGACCGCACCCTTTGGACCGGGGCGGCCCTTAAGGTGAGTTACCTGCACAGCAGCACCAGCAATCTCTTTGTGATTAATCCCATTCTGGAGACTCCCGTCCTCGGCGTTCCCGCGACGCCGGGAATTTTGGCTCTTTCAAATACCGGTGCGGAGAATTACAACGAAGCGGAAGCCACCCTGAGTTTTCACCCTATAAAGGATAGCGAACTGAATCTGTCCTACGTCTGGAGCCGTTCGCGCGGGGATTTAAACACGCTCGGCGATCTGTACGTTCCTTTTGAACAGCCCGTCATCCGCACGGATGTTTACGGCATCCGTCCCTCGGACGTTCCGCATCGTTTCGTGACGTGGGGCCGCTTTCACCTGCCTTATTCGATTATGCTGGGGCCGATTCTGGACGTTCACACCGGATATCCCTACTCCAGAGTCGACGAGAATCAGAATTACGTCGGCGTGCCGAATAGCCAGCGCTTTCCCACGTTTTTCTCCCTTGATTTCCAGATTTACCGCGATTTTCGTATGCCCTTTTTCAATAAGAGTGGCACACACAGGTTTCGTTTCGGCGGCTACACCACCAACCTCACAGATCACGGCAATTTCAGCACCATCTATAACAACGTCACTTCGCCGCTCGTTGGCCAGTTGATTGGATATCAGGAAAGAAAATCAGCTTTCATTCTCAGCGTGGTCAATTAAGGCTGGGGAAGCGGGCTGAGTTCCTGCCTTTCCCGGCTGCATGGCCGGCACCGGCAAAATAAACTGCAACCCTCACCCCCGCTGGCTCATCTACACTTCGGGGACCTCATGCGACGATCCGCTCGGAGGAACTTCAACCAAATGAAAACATTCAGAACCGAAAGAAATTCTTCAAAGCCTCCGTTGGGCCGGCAGATACTTGCTTTGCTGTTCTCGTTCGCGCTGTTCTTCGCCGCGTGTCCTGAGAATCTGCCGGCTGTTCAGGAAGCCGCGGGCCCGCTGCAGGATCCCTTGCCTGCGAAGCCCGCCGAGCAAGCCACAGTGCAGGATGCTCACGCGCCGCAATACACGCAGCAAACTCCGGAGCAGTTGCAACAGTTGGTGGCGCCCATCGCGCTCTATCCCGATTCGCTGGTTGCGCAGATCCTGGCTGGCGCTACGTTTCCAGAGCAAGTCGTCGAAGCGGACCGGTGGGTGCAAGCCCATCAGGAATTGAAGGGCGACGCTTTGGCACAAGCAGTCGATCAGCAGCCGTGGGATCCCAGTATCAAGGCGCTCACTGCTTTTCCGACCGTTCTCGGCAACATGGACAAGAATCTTTCCTGGACCTCTTCGCTTGGAGACGCTTACTACAATCAGCAGCAGGACCTGATGGACGCTGTGCAACTGATGCGGCGGCGCGCCCAGGATTCCGGAAATCTTAAGAGTACGGAGCAGCAGACCGTCAAAACGGATAACTCGAACATAGTCATCGAGCCTGCCGACCCACAAATCGTTTATGTGCCTGCTTACGATCCGTGGGTGGTGTACGGCGGTCCAATCCTTGCGTGGCCGGGGTGGTATCCCTATCCAGGGATCTGGTACGAAGGACCGTATCTCTCCTGGGGAATCGGGTTCGGTATTGGGTTCTATGCCGGTTTCGGATGGGGTTGGGGCGGCTGGGGCTTCGATTGGCACAATCACTGGGCCACCTACAACCACGGGAGGTATTACTCGCAGAGTCGTACGTTTTACAACCGCAATAATTACTATCGCGGAGGCGGCGAACGCGGCGGTGAGCGTGGCGCATTCAACGGGCGAGGTGCTGATCGTCCCGGCGGTGATCGTGCAGGCGGCGGTGCTCGGCCCTTCAATGGCGACAATCGCGCCGCTCGCGGATTCGGTGATTCGCGCGGGCAGAGCGGCACGCGGTCAGGAGCCTTCAGCGGCTACGGCCGTGGCGGAGAGACGAGAAGCTACTCGTCGCG
>CAJCHZ010000068.1 GCA_903970165.1 Betaproteobacteria bacterium | reverse complement strand
CAACTGCGTGTCACGTTGATCTTGGGGCATGAGTCGAAGCATCCTCCAGTTGCAGGCTGATGCGAATTGCAACGAACATAATAGTCCACTCCCGGACACGCTGCGCGGCCCCGGTCCAACCCGGGCGTGCAAAGATTGTGGGTGTCCGTAAGATCCTGGTGATGAGCCAGTCTGCTCCAGTCTTCTCCAAACCAATAGACTGCCAGGTAGTGGCTCAATTTGAATTTGTCCTCCGACGAGGCCGTCATCCCGAAACGCGGCGTACTTCCGCCGCGTGAGGGATCTCCCACCGTTACGGCCAGCGAGAGATCTTTCGTTCCGCCTGAAAAACGGCTGCACTCAGGATGACCCGAACGACAGGCCGAAAATTGAAACTGAGCCACTATCGACTGCCAAAATTTCTTCTTGATTCTTCCGTTTGGCGTGTATAATTAAAAACAGCTAAGTTTGACTCACAAGCAATTGAAGGTCGGTATCGCCAACCAGCGTCACCCCCTCACTAGCAGCGAATCTTCTCAGCACAATCCAAAAGAAACAAGAATAGGAATATCAATGGCAGAACAAGGAACAGTGAAGTGGTTTAACGACGCCAAGGGCTATGGCTTTATCAGCCGTCAAAATGGCGAGGACGTTTTCGTGCATTTCTCCGCGATTCAGGCTGGCGGTTTCCGCAGCCTGCAGGAAGGCCAAACCGTGCAGTTCGACGTGACCAAGGGCCCCAAGGGCTGGCAAGCGGAGAACGTCCAAGCGGTCTAAGTGACCACGCTCTCGAAGCGATAACTAAAATGCCCGGCCTCCGAAAGGATCCGGGCATTTTTTTTGTTTCAGAGAACAAGCGACTCTTCCACCTCAAGCCTCAACCCCGGTGACGCGCCCGCTGCACCATCTCGACCAGCACCTTCCGGGCTTCCATCGGATTGCGCACTTCCCGCAAGAAGGCAATGCGCGCGCCCCGCATGCCGTCTGGAGTTTTCAGCCGTACGTGAAAACCGAGGCGATCCACCGCAGTCATCGCAGCTTCTTCAGATTCGATCCCGGCACACGTCCGCGCCAGCAGGACGAGGGCATCCTTGTGGTCGGCATTCATATGTTCGAGGATTCCAACTGCCGCGTCGGCCAGCGGGTCGGGCTGCGCTAGATCGTAGTCAGTCGCCGGAACCCAGCCCATCACTCCGAAGCCTCCCACGTAGTAGACGTCCACCACGTCCATGCGGTAAAAGGAAAAGTCCTCAAAGTCGACCCAGTACTTACTGTTGGCATAGCGTTCCAGGTAGAGCCCGCGCGCAGCCGCCACCTCCGTCTCCGGTATCGGCAGGGCATTTCCCACCAACGTGACCCTGGCCGCGCCCAGCGAATCGCCCTCGGCGTCAGGCTGGGTTACCAGCAAGCTCGCGTGCGAATCCGCTTGCAGATTCTGCGTGTGCATGGCCATGGTGCTGATGAGAAAGATAGGGCGTCCGCGTTCATCCAACCCATAGGGCATTACCGAGCCGAAAGGAAATCCCGGCTGCTTGCGCGACAGCGTGGATAGGCTGCCCATGCGCCCCAAGTACACAAGTGTGCGCGCGCGCTCCGAGAACGAGGGTTCGGGAACCGGGGACTGGTCGCTCGCCGCGGCCGAGCCGCCGTGTTTGCGGTTGGATGGGGAAGACATTGTTGTTCTTCAGGCAGTCTAAATGAAATGGGCGCTGATGGGGGCACGCCATTGCCTGCATTGTTTTTCTTCCAGCGCGACCTCCCTCCGGCAAGTGGGCGCGTTCGAGATGTCCCATGAAACCGGCAGCCACAGCCTTATCTTCCACATCTTCCACATATGTGCAAATTCTTGCGCTGGGCTTCATTCCGCGGTCGCTAACTCGAATCCCACCTGCCCCGGTTTGGTATGAGGATTGCGTTAACCACGGTGGAAGCCGCGCCAATTGGGCATTCCGTCGGATCTTTCACATCACTCTGCATTCTCCCCGGATTAGGATCAATCGTATGAAACCCAATCTTATGAAGACGACTATCTTCGCCATCAGCTTTCTTTGCCTTCTCTGTGCCACCAGCGCCTTCGGGCAGAACGCTCCCGTCCTGACCAACAACCCCCAGCCCATTCAGATGAGCGAACATTCCGAACACGCCTCCCAGCATGCGCTGGCGTCAGAAACCAGCCTGCTCGGATCCAATCTCTACAGCTATGCTCATGGCGAGCAGCCGCTGTGGGAATTCGGTTCTTCGCCGGTGTATGAAACCCCTCTCGGCGATGTCGCCCGCGCCTACAGGAAAGAACACGCCGCCAAGGCAAAAGCCGTCAAGGGACTGGAAAAGTAGCTTTGTAAAGGACAGCTCTCGGAAGAGGATTCAGGTGCGCACTTGGGACAGCCGCCTCGGCTGTCCCACCTTGCGAAGCGCGGCGCCCGGGGGACACAACGTGGAACCTGCGTGGAGCTACTGTTTCTGTGCTGCGAGAGCGGCGGCCTTAACTATCTCACCTTCCCGCTACTCTCCCTCACCCGCCATCAAGACCG
>CAJCHZ010000067.1 GCA_903970165.1 Betaproteobacteria bacterium | reverse complement strand
CGCGATGGAAGTTATCTATCCCTGCTGTTGTGGTTTGGACGTACATAAGAAGAGTATTACCGCCTGTGTGTTGTGGGCTGAGGGCAGGGGAAATAGCCGTAAAGAGAAGAAGCGTTTCGGGACATTCACTCACGATCTGCTGCAGTTGGCCGATTGGCTCGAGCAGTGCGGGGTGACGCAAGTGGCCTGGAGTCCACGGGCGTGTACTGAAGCCAGTGTGGAACATTCTCGCGAAGCAGTTCGAGGTGTTGCTGGTGAATGCGCAGCACATTAAAGCCGTGCCGGGCCGGAAGATCGACCAGAAAGACAGCGAGTGGATCGCGGATTTGCTGCAGCACGGATTGCTCCGAGGGAGTTTCGTGCCCACGCAACCAATACGTGAACTTCGCGACCTCACGCGGTATCGCGTGAGTTTGGTACAGGAGATCAACCGGATTGCGAATCGCATTCAGAAGGTGCTGGAGGATGCCAACATTAAGTTGGCATCGGTAGCGAGGGATGCACTGGGAGCTTCGGGGAGAGCGATTCTGGAAGCGATGCCTGCTGGGGAGCAAGACGCTGCCCGGCTGGCAGAGATGTCCAAAGGGCTGCTGCGGAACAAGATCCCGGAGCTGAAGCGCTGGCGCTCGAAGGTCGAATGATCGAGCATCATCGATTTTTGCTCCGACAGCTCTTCGAGCACTTGCGCTTCACGGAATCGAAACTAGATGAGATCGAGGAAGAGATCGAGAAGCGCCTGCGCCCTTTTCAGGATGAGGTCACTCGGCTGTGCACCATTCCCGGAGTCGATCGGGTGACCACCTGGGGATAGCTGGCGGAAATGGGAATGAACATGAATCAGTTTCCATCTTCTGGTCACCTAGCTTCTTGGGCTTGTTTGTGTCCTGGGAGTTTTGAGAGCGCCGGGAAGCGGTTGAGCGGCAGGATGCGCAAAGGCAATGTGTCGCTGCGGCGTTGTCTGTCGCAGGCGGCCTGGGCCATCTCGATGATGAAGAACAACTATCTGTCGGCGCTGTATCGGCGCATTGCTGCTCGGCGGGGAGCCAAGCGCGCGGTCATGGCGGTAGCACACGCGTTGCTAGAGATTGCCTATCACATGCTCAAGCGTAAGGAAGACTACCGGGAACTCGGTGCGGACCACTTTGACCGGATCGACGTGAACCGCATCCGCCGATCCTTGGTCAGGCGGCTGGAACGTCTGGGCCTCAAAGTGACCCTGGAGCCACTCGCTCAGACCGCCTGAAGGTATTTTCGTAGGAGTGACTAGCTCAATTTTTTGAAGCCGCGGTCGCCGCGTTTTTATGGTAATTCGGGTACGCCGGCTTTTTATATTTT
This sequence comes from Betaproteobacteria bacterium, assembly GCA_903970165.1. GTDB lineage: Bacteria > Acidobacteriota > Terriglobia > Acidiferrales > UBA7541 > Acidiferrum. Next base: position 12,588 of record CAJCHZ010000067.1, on the reverse strand, counting down.
GGTAAGGGATTTTTGTCCAAATCCGCAAGCAAGAGTTCGACGGTTCTTTCCAGCTGCGGATCGTGGCCTTCGCGCACGGCTTTGGGATCCTGCTCTACTTCCACATCGGGCGCGACGCCGTGATTCTCCACTTCCCAATCATTGTTCGGCGTCCAGAATCCGCGGCTTGGAGCGGTTACGACTCCTCCGTCCATCAGGGACTCGCTCGGGCCGAAAAACCCAACGAGCCCGCCCCAGGTGCGCTTTCCAACAAGCGTGCCTAGCTTGGCCTGGCGGAAATGCCACGGCATGGCGTCACCGCCTGAGCCCGCATATTCATTGATGATCATAGCCTTGGGCCCTCGAATCAGGCTCACCGGTGTGGTCATGTCTTCGCCGTCGCGCGTGGTGCGGTAATTCATGAGAGTGCGGCGGAGGTAATCGAGGATGTAATCCGTGTTCGTTCCGCCGCCATTGAAGCGTTCATCCACAACCGCCCCTTCTTTGCCCGCCTGCGAGAAAAAGTAGCGGTTGAAATACGTGTAGCCGCCACTCGCGGTGTCCGGCAAATAGATGTACGCGAGCCTGCCTTTGCTCAGCTGATCCACTTTGCGGCGGTTGCCTTCGACCCACGCAAGATTACGCAGTGCCGATTCGCTCTCGATGGGAACGACGGTTACTTCGCGGGAACCGCTGCCATCCGCGTTCGGCCCGACGCGCAAGAGAGTGGACTTCCCTGCCGTCTCTTCGAAAAAGCTGTAGACGTTTTCGGGTGCGCGCACTTCGCGGCCGTTGACCGAGAGAAGATATTCTCCTTCCACGACATTCACGCCCGGTTGCGTCAGCGGCGCGTGCAGTTGCGGATTCCAGTTCTCGCCGTCAAACACGCGCGAAAAACGATAACGTCCATTTTCGATTTTGTAGTCGGCGCCGAGCAGGCCAACAGGAATACGCTTCATTTCCGGCCCCTCGCCGCCGCGTACAAAGAGATGACCTACGGTAAGGTCGCCCATGGCCTCTTCAAAGATGTAGTTCAGATCGTCTCGCGAAGCGACGCCGGGCAAGTACACGGCTAACTTTTTCTCGGTAGCTGCAAGGTCGAGTCCGTGAAATCCAGGCTCATAGAAGAAGTCGCGCTCGATGCGGAACGCTTCGTGGTACATCTCTTTCCACTCGACCGGGGGCTCGATTCGCACATCCATCGTAGTGAGATTAAGTGCCTTCGCGCCTGCAATCCCGCCGCCTCCCGATCCGCCGCCAGACCCGGGCGTCCCGGGAATCGGCGCTGGTGGCAGTGGAGCGATGGCCCACGCCTGGGCAGGCGGCGCATTTCCTGCCGGCGACGGCGCGCTGGCTGTCCGATAAAGCAATTTCTCGCCGTTCTCTGAAACGCGGAACGCCAGGATGTTTTCTACCAGCCTGTCCGTCCTTCTGGTCTTTAATTCGAAGCGGTGTGCCGTCAACGTGCCTGGACCATTCAGTGGTGGAACCAGTGGCCCTTCCAAAAGAAACAGCACACCGTCTTTCCCCGCCAATAATTGGGTGTAGTTTCTTGCGGGAATTGGCAACGCCAGAACGCGCTGGCCAATCTTTTCAAAATCCACCTTCACGGCAACGGGCGGCTTTTCCTTCTCTTTTTCTTGCGCGCCGGTTTTCGCGGAGTCCGTTTTTGCAGCATCGGACTTTGCATCGCCTTCCTCATCGCTGAGAGGCACTAGCGGCGAAGGCAGGTCTCTGCGGAGCACAACAATGTATGCGCTGCTGGTGACGGGCCGGTCGTAGCTCAACATGGACGCGTCCATCGTCGGCCCGGCATCCGTGCTCGCCAGTAGATAAAGATACTTTCCGGAGTGGTCGAACAAGGGCGAGAACGAATCGCTCATGGCGTCCGTCACACGCTGGCTCTGGCCAGTCTCAAGAGAATAGAGAAACACGGAGCGCATGTGGCTGACTTCCTGCGCGGTGTATGCGAGCCACTTGCTGTCCGGAGACCACGCCGAATGAAAAATCTGCTCCGGCCCGGTGAAGCGGTCATGAAACACTTTCACCGGCGTTTTTTTCTCGAGGTCCACGTACCACAAATTCAGCCGCTTGTCCGTGTAGGCAATTTTCTTGCTGTCGGGCGACCACGTTGGAAAATAAAAGAAAGACCCAGGCGTTCCGAGATCGATCTTCTGGGCTTCTCCCTGGCCATTCTGGTTCTTGACATATAGAGCCACTTCGCCGGATTCATCAGAGAAAAAGGCAATCTTCGTCCCGTCTGGAGACCATGCGGGATAGCGTTCATCAGCACCCGGCGTGTTTGTCAGATTGCGGATGTCACCCTTCTCGACAGGGGCAGTCAATATTTCGCCGCGGGCTTCGAACACGGCCCGCAATCCCGTCGGCGAGATATCCGCGTTCTGAATTCGGTTGGCCACGTTTTCATAGCGGGCGCGCAACTGCGGCAGATCGCCGGCGATTCGAATGTCCACTTTATGCGCCGTGCCTGCCTTGACGTCGTAAATCCAAATGGCTCCAAATTGTTCGATGACAATCCCGTCTGGTCCAGCGCTCGCATACTTGAAATCCAGCCCATCGTTTTTCAGCGCAACCGTCACGCTTTTCGAATGGCTGTCAAAAGTGAAGAGCGACATCGGGCCGCTTCGGTCCGAAAGGAAAAACACGCGATTGTCCACCCACATAGGATTGAAGTCGTTCGAATTGTCGCGAGGTACGGGGACAATGCTGGAATCCGCGAGCTTGGCAATCCAGATCGGCGAGGTGCGCCCTCCGCGGTATCGTTTCCAGATTTCAAACGCGTGCTCCAGAGGCACGTAGGCAAATTCCTTGCCGTCCGGCGAGTAAGATCCTTCGGCGGCCATGGGCAAAGGCAGCTCGACAGGAAAACCGCCATCGCGCGAGATGGTGAAGAGCTGGCTGAAGCGGGAGTAGCTTTGGCGATTTGAAGAAAAGAGCACGGATTTTCCGTCGCGCGTCCAGCCGATCACCAGGTCGGAAGCCGGATGGTAAGTCAGCCGGCGCGGCGTTCCGCCACTTGCGGGGATCACATACACGTCGGCATTTCCGTCGTAGTCGCCGGTAAAGGCAATCTCGCTGCCGTCGGGCGAAAACACAGGACGCGAGGCCGCACCGTTCCCCGCGGTTAGACGCTGCGCCACACCGCCGGCGCGCGGCACGCTCCACAAATCGTCCGCATAGACGAACACAATCTGGGTCGCGCTAATGGTTGGGTGGTGCAGAAGCAAGGGTGGATTTTCATCCGCAAAAGAAACACTCGCCATCAACAGAGCAAAAACAATCGCCGCCCATCGCCACATACCCATTCCTCCCGTGCCCCAGTGGCCTCAAGATAGCGCATCATCTTACTGCCACCGTGGGCAGGAAGAAACCACTCCCTCAACTTTCCGCGGACGTGTCTGAATTGTGATAAGAAAGGGCGGCACCACGCGCCAGCGGCGAACCCTGGCGGCTGTGATTACCTTCGCCAAAATCGGAGATGGCTCAATGAATGAAGAGAACCCAACCCAAAATTCAGCGAGGGTGTGGACCACGATTCTGACTGACCTTCATTTCTGGGTCCCCGCGATCGTTTTGTTCGCTGGACTTGCTGTTCTTCATTGGATCCGCTGAATACTTGCATGGGCTCCAACTCAACAACGACCCTTACGCAATCTGTAGAATCTGCTCGGCTCCGCAAGTTGCAACTGGTCGGCATTCTCTGTGGCTTCGGCGCTGGTGCTTGGCTGGGTGCCGCAGAGGCTCCGACGAAGCTGGTAAAACTTGGCGTGTCCCCGTTGGTCGTTTCGCTTTTGATGGTCGTTGGCGTTTTTCTCGCGCGCTGGAGTCTGCCCGCTCTCATCCGTGGGACCGGACAAATGCGCGCCGACATCCGCCAGGCTCCTCATCTCATCGTGTGGGGGATTCTGGCAGGCTGCCTTTGGGCTGTCGCCAACACGCTCACCATCTTCGCGATTCGCGACGTCGGCCTCAGCATTGCCTTTCCTATCTGGAACGTCAACAGCCTCCTGGGCATCTTCTGGGGCTGGCTTCTCTTCAACGAACTGCGCGACGCCGGCAAAATTCGCTGGCTCACGGTGCTTGGAGGCGCGCTCCTGATGTTCACAGGCGCAACGCTTCTCGCTCTTGCTTCTTCGGCGCAGTCCCCTGCCGAGCATCCTCTGCGCGGAATCCTCGCGGCCCTCGGCGCGGGAGTTCTATGGGGCACGATGTACGTCCCATATCGCAAAGCCTATCTGACCGGAATGAACCCCCTTTCCTTCATCGCCTTCTTCACCATCGGGGAACTTGGGATGATGAGCGCCTTGGCGCTGGCGTATGGCGGCGGCTTTCACGCGCTATTCGATCAACTGGCACTCGCGCGGTCTGTGCTGTTCTGGCTCCTGCTGGGCGGCTTCGTTTGGGTCATCGGCGATTTATTCCAGCAGTACGCCGCGAAATACATCGGCATCAGTCGCGGCATACCTCTATCGAACACGAATCAGTTGTGGGGACTGCTGTGGGGCATTCTGGTCTTTGGCGAATTACACGGCCGCAGCACGTCGCTTTATGCCGAAGTCATTGGCGGTTCGTTGCTGATGGCTGCCGGGGCAGGAGCTATCGCTTTTTCGAGTGTGGGCGCCCAGGAGCACTCCCGCTGGGAAGAAGCCGCCAAACGTGAAGGCAAACGCTACCATGTTGCCTCCGACTACATCCAGGCAGGTCTTTCGGGCAGCGGGGCAAACAACATTCAGGATAGGCTTCCTTCCAGGCCTGGGCGTACCTGGCTCGACTATCTACTAGTCATTGCAGCGACAGCAATCTTCATCGGCCTCGCCGTACTCGCCCGAGCCCCGAATCTCGCGCTCAATTGGCCAGCGCTGGCAGGTCTGGGCGTAGCTTTGTTCCTTTTTCTTTTGCTCTGTGGCTTGGCCCTTTGGCGCATTACGCGTTTCCACTAACGCTTGCATCTGTCAGAGCCTTTCTGCCAGGGCACTGCGCGGAAATGCACAGCCTTTTTGGCAAGGTACTCATAGGTACGCTCCCTCACCATGCGGATAAGGAACACCTGTACTACTGTCCACTTCGCGCGTTCCGGCAGAAATGTTAGGTTTGTTGGACAGCAAAACTTCCAGACGGATGTTTGACCGACAGTCCTCCTCTCTACGGAGAAAAGGCATAGGAGAAATCCCGCTCACGCTCATGGCTCACGAAGAATCATCTTTGCAGAGACGCCTGCGCGGGGCCTGGAGCCGTCTTCGTGGAGCCCATTCGGACATTCGTCTGCGTACGAAATTCCTTCTGTCGGTCGTCCTCATCATTGCGGCCCTTACCTGCGCTACCCTTCTTTCCGTACGTCACGCCGCCGAGGTTCAAGTGCAGATGCACGTGATGGATGATGCGCGAACCGCGATACTGACGTTTCAGGTGGTTGAGCGCCAGCGCCAGGTGGCCCTCAGCCGCAAGGCGGATTTATTGGCCATGCTAGCCATCATGAGACAAGGGGACCCGACAGCCATAACAGCCGCCAGCGAGGACCCCTGGCAATCCGACGGGTGCGACCTGCTCGTGCTCGCCGACCCCAACGGCAAGATTGTCGCTTTCCATGAATCGAACGAGCAATTCCCCGCAGCAAAGGCTGAAGAGATGTTGGGCCGTTCTCTGGCCCACAACAGCACCGGCGGGTGGTGGTTTGACGGGCAGCATCTCTACCAGGTAGCTGTGCAACCTTATTATGAGGGCCAACCCGCGGCTAATAAGCTTCTTGGCACCGTGGTCGTTGGCAGAGAGGTCGACGTCGCGGCCGCCAACGACCTGGGGCGCATTTCCTCCAGTCAGGTGGTTTTCCGCTTTGGCTCGGATGTCGTCGTTAGTACGCTCCCGATCCTCAAGGCCCATGAATTAGTCGTGCAGACGGGTGACCGGCCAGTCCCCGCCGAACTGCGCCTCGGCAACGAACGCTTTTTTGCGAGTTCTGTGGATCTCACGCCTGGCGTAAAACCCGGAGTAAGCCTGACCTTACTTAAGTCCTACGACGAGGCCATGGCCTTCCTTCATGAGCTAAATCAGCTGCTGCTCGGATTGGGCCTCGTCGCGGTCCTGGCTGGAGCGGCTCTCGTCTTCCTGATTTCAGACGCATTCACCCGGCCTCTGGCTCGGTTGGTCGACGGGGTTCGCGCCCTCGAAGAAGGCAATTTCACTTACCCCCTAGAAGCACAGGGAGGATATGAAGTAGCCAGCGTGACGCGGGCATTCAATCACGCGCGCAACATCCTTCAGAGCAATGAAGTCCAGAAACAGCAACTCGAGGAACAGCTCCAGCAGTCGCAGAAAATGGAAGCGCTTGGACGCCTCGCTGGCGGCGTGGCCCATGATTTCAACAACCTCTTGACGGTGATCAAAGGCCACAGCGATATGCTTCTCGAGCGCGTCAAGCCCCAAGATCCGCTGTACGCCAATAGCGAGCAAATCCAGAAGGCAGCAAATCGCGCTGCGTCTCTCACTCGCCAACTGCTTGCTTTCAGCCGCAGGCAAGTCCTTCAGCCTCGCGTCGTGGACCTGAACGCCCTCATTAAGGACATGGACGCGTTATTGAAACGGCTGACTCGCGAGGATATCGAGTTTTTAGTTCATTTGAATGCGAAACTGGGCCGCGTGAAAGCCGATCCGGGACAGATTGAACAGGTGCTTCTGAACCTGATCGTGAACGCGAGCGACGCCATGCCCCAGGGCGGCAAGCTGATCGTTGAATCGCGCGATTTGACGGTGGGCGAGGATTTGGCAAAAACCCGCCCGGCGCTGGCAGCTGGCGACTACGTTCTGCTCCGCGTGTCGGATACCGGCCACGGCATGGACGCCGCGACAAAGGCTCGTATCTTTGAACCGTTCTTCACCACCAAAGAACAAGGCAAAGGAACGGGCCTCGGCCTCGCGATGGTCTATGGCGTGGTCAAGCAAAGCAACGGTTTTATCTATGTGGAATCGGAACTTGGCACCGGCACGCACTTCGAAATTTACCTCCCTCAGGTTAACGACAAGGTTGAATCGATTCCCCGCGAAAAAATTGCCGCGCCTGCCAAGCGCAGCCTCAAAACCATACTCGTCGTGGAAGACGAAGAGGACGTCCGCATTCTGGTTTCCGAGTATTTAACCTCGATGGGTTACCGCGTACTGACCGCATGCGACGGCACGGAAGCCCTTGAAATTGCCCAGCGCCTCGGCAAGGAGATTCACCTGTTGCTCACCGACGTCGTTATGCCCAAAATGCGTGGACCCGAGCTCGCCGAGCGCTTGAAACCCATCCTTCCCAAGCTGAAGATTATTTATATGTCCGGCTATCTGGAACAAAATGAAGGCAATCGTTCCTTCCTCGAAGGCGCGTACTTCCTTGATAAGCCATTCTCCCGCGATATTCTAGCGCGTCAAGTCGATGAAGCCTTTCGCAGTAACAGGTCGCCGCGAGCGGTCCAAACCCCGGCCGCCATTCATTAGCTCGATCGTTGGCATAACTCGCGCAATCCTTTCTCTTTCGTATCAAAAGTTCTCATTTTCCAGAAACACTTAACAGTGTAAACTGTTTCTGTTCGGCGCTTTCCTCGCGCCAACGCGAATCCCGCTCCGGACTGGAGTCACCCGAATGGCCGGCACGCTTCCGCTCCCCGCAACACTGCAATCCCGCAGCGCCGATCGCGTCTCGGCACAAACGCTTTCCATCCCCTGGTACATCTGGTGCAACATCATCGCCGTTGCGTGCGGCGTTGTGGGAGGCGTTTGGGACATTTCCTGGCACGAAACCGTAGGCCGCGACAGTTTCTGGACTCCTGCGCATCTCTTGATTCAGGCTTGCGGCATTCTTGCGGGCCTCGGCTGCGGCTACTTAATCCTGGACACGACTTTCCGCAAAAACTCTCCGCTTCGTGCCTATTCCGTCTCCCTCTGGGGATTCCGCGGCCCGCTCGGCGCTTTTCTTTGCGCCTGGGGCGCCGTCGGCATGATCACTTCCGCCCCATTCGACAACTGGTGGCATAACGCTTACGGCCTTGACGTCAAGATTCTCAGCCCACCACATATTCTTCTCGCGCTGGGTATGACCGGCATCCGCTTCGGCGCGCTCGTCATGGTCCTCGCGGAGGTCAACCGCGCCACAGGCGAATACCGCGTCCGCCTTGAGCGCATGCTCTTTTTCTCGTTCATGTTTCTGCTGGGAATCACTGTCGGCGTAATGCAAGAAGACACTTTTCGCATGTTCATGCACGGCGCGAAGTTTTATCTGGTGGTGATGTGCATCGCCCCGATCTGGTTCGCCGCCGTCTCGCGCGCCTCGAATAACCGTTGGGCCGCCACGATCATGACGGGGGCGTTCAGCGCTACGCACCTCATCTTCATGTGGGCTCTCCAACTGATCCCGGCGCAGCCCAAACTGGGCCCCGTCTACCAGAACATCACGCACTTAGTCCCGCCGGATTTCCCGCTGCTGTTGATCGTTCCAGCCATAGCTTTCGATCTGGTCCGCCGCTACACCAGCACCATGAATCGCTGGGCGCAGTCCGCGATTTTGGCGGCGGCTTCGCTGGCAAGTTTCATCGCGGCGCAGTGGCCCTTCGCAAACTTCTTGATGTCTCCGGCGGCACGCAACTGGTTCTTCGCCGGCGATAACGCACCCTACTTCATACCGCCCACTTCGCATTGGGCGCGTCATGAATTTCTCGCCACCGAGTTTACAGTCACGCAATTTGCCGTGACGATGGCATTCGCTCTCATCGCTGGTTTTCTGACGATCCGCGCCGGCTTCAGCTGGGGCGACTGGATGCGCCGCATCCGCCGCTAAGTTCGCGTCGCCTAATCCGTAACTCTTCTTGTTTAGTCCTGCTGAGCCGGCGGTTTGGCAGCTGCAGGTTCTTGATGTGCGGCGGGCGCCTCTGCGGCTTTTGCGGGAGCCGCTGTCGCACCTCCCGGCTTCGATAGCCCCTGCGATTCATAGATAGCGTTGAAGAAAAATTTGTAGGTCCCGTGCGACTGCCCCCGCCATTGTGGCCGGAATCCCAGCAAATAAACGCGCCCCTTCCCGTATTGCACTTCCAGCGCCGCCGCTTTTCCTTCGATTTTCTCCGGATGCAGCAGGTAACCGCTCATCAAGGGGCTTTGCTCTTTCGGATACGCCGCCAGCACACGCCCGTGGAAACCGTCCTTTGCCTCGAAGGCCGGCCCGCGTTCAAACATCACGATGGGATCATGCGGCAATCCCCAAGTCGCCGAATGCGCCATATCCTGCACCTCCACCCGCAACAAGCAGCCCGAGCAGAAAAATTCCTCATCTTTCAACCCGCTCAACACATTCTTTACCGGCAGGCCGAGTTGCTCGATCGCAAACACCGACGCCTCGTTGAACGTGATCAGCGTTCCGCCCGCCAGCACGAACTCCCGCAGCGCCATCACTCCAAGTTCCCCGATTCCTCCCACGTACTCCCCCGGGACGCTTCCAGGACCGAACCCGCTGAATATCGCTTCCGGCGAACCATCCGGAATCAAGATCGCATCGAACTTTTCGCGTAGATTTCCGGCCTGGATGTCCCCGTTCCGCAGCGTCACCGCGTCGAATTTGTACCCCTCCAGAATCCACCGCGTCCACCCTTCATCAATAAACGGCACCCACGCGCGGTAAAGTCCTAGTCGCGCTTTTTTCACGTTTACCGTATCCTTTGGCACTGCTGCGGTGGCCTTCAACGTCAACGAATTTTCCTTCGCTATCGCCTCGAGTTTCTCGCGCTCGATGCCCGACACAACCGTCGCGCCAACTTCCGTCCCATCTGCAGTCTCCGTTTCCGTGGCGACAAAACCAACGCGTCCTCCGCCTCCAAAAACTTCATTCATCAACTTAAAGCTGGCGTTGGATTTGTGGCTCAAAAGATATGCTCCACCCGTTCCGCTTATGGCCCCGGATGGCGCGGCAAATTTCTCGATCTTCTCGAGCGTCCCCCGCTCCGACGCCCCAATCGGTTGCAGCACGGGCGCTACCTGCACACCCATCTGCATCGGCAGCGTCCATCCCGTCACGTCGTATGGTAGTTTCGGCGGTCCGTTCGGGGTCTCTCGCAAATCCGGATAGTGCTGCGGCTCGAACAGTTCCTTCACCAATGGCGAAAATGGCTGGTCCATCAACACGACCCACGTCCCCGGAGCATATTCTCGCCCATTCGCGTGGAACGGTTTCTTGGCCTCATGCACTTCGATGCCATTGATCATCAACTTCTGCACCAGCGTCGCGGCCTCCGGTAAATCGCGTTGCTCTCGCGGAATCACATACCCAAACGGCTCCTCTTTCTTGAACCGTTCCACATTGTCCCGCGCCGCCTGGTACCGGTTGTACAAAAGCTCCTCCCGATATTTCGCCGCCGTGTCCAGCACCGACATGGACCCACCTTCCATGTAGTTCACTGCATCGCGCAGCCGCCACCATCCGCCCTTCCATGGGCTGCTGTAAAACACTTCCGAACGCAAGCCGCGCTGGTCCTTCGGAAACTCATCCACGGGATAAAATCGGGGCGTTGCATAGCGGAAAAGCGCCGTCTCCGTAAAAAACGAAATGCTGTTCCTAAAAATGTGGGTGAAATCCAGAAATCCCGGATACCAATTGTCGAACCCCACCCGATTCACCGCACCCGGCATCCCGTGCTCATCCAGATACGCCGCCATATTTGTTCCCAGCACGCTCAACCACCGCGCCATCAGCGGATGAATGTTCGAGGAAATCGGCTCCACAAACGGCGGAATGAAGATTCGCGTCGGAAATGGAGCTGTCTGGTGATGGCAGTAGAAAACCACCGGGTCCCACTCAATCTCCGTCCGCGTCACATCCTGCGACTCCAGCATGTTGTTCATGTACCCGTCGCGGTTGTTGTCGTGCCCCACATACTCCTGATACAAATCCGGCAGCGGGCTCACTTCGTATGTCGTCCCCACGTTCTTCCGATACCACGCCACCACTTCGTTCTGCCCGTCAGGATTCAATGTGGGCCAGAGCATCAAAATCACGTTTTTCAATATCGCGTCCACTTCCGGGTCGCCCTGCGAAGAGACCAGCTTGTATGCCAGATTAATGGACTGCTGCGCCCCCGCCACTTCCGAGGAATGCAATCCTCCATCAATGTGCACAATGGCCTTGCCCTGCCGCGCTAGCTCATGCGCCTGCGTATCCGACAAACCGCGCCCATCGGCCAGCTTTCGCGAAATGTCCTTATATTTGTCCAGGCTGGCCAGATTTTCCGGCGAAGAGATGACGGCGATATCCCAATCGAGTCCCCGCGTCGTCTTGCCGACATTGATCAGTTTGACGCGGTTCGAACTCGCCGCCAGCTTCTGGAAGTACGCGCGTGACTCATCATAATTTGCCAGATAGAAATCGTCGCCCGGCTTGTGCCCCAACACCGATTCCGGTGTTGGCACGCTCGGCGAAGGATTCACCGCTTCGGCAACTTGCGCCGCACACGGAATCGCCCATGCCCACGCGCACACCACTCCCACAGCGACAAACTTCGCGAATCTTCGTAAGTGTCGGGAGCAATCTAGAGAAGGGGGGAAAAGCCAGGAAGTGGAAAAATGCGAAGAATTCTTACCAATACTGCCCGAAGTCGTGGCACTCATTTTTGTTTTGAGCATGCCAGAGCATATCTGCACCATTTTTGAAAGTAAATCCTCTCAACGCCCCGCCGCTCCCCTCTTCCGCCCCAAAATCCACCGCGGTCCCGCCGCAACAAACAAAACTATCAAGCCCGGCAGCCGCTTCAAATCCGATCCAAAGCTGCGACCTTCGCTCCCCACAAGCAGAGCTCCGCGCCTCATCGCGTACCAGTTAAATAAGAAAGATATTCCGCTCACAATCAGCGACACAATGGACGCCGCCTTCAAATGCGGCGTCCCGCGAAACCAATGCAGCAAAAACTCAAAAACTTGAAAGACGGCAGGAACCCCAACCGCCAGAAAAAGAAGCGTCAGCCATTCCGGCTCCGCGTCTCGGAGATTCTGCACCAGCGCCCCATAAAACCCGGCGCTTAGTGCGCAAAAAAAGCATTCCGTAAGCACCGCTGAAAACGCCGCCGCCACCCCGCGCCCAGCCGCGGCTATCAGGAAAATCGGGCCGCGCAAAAGTATGCTCAGCCACGCGGATTTCCAATTCCAATAGAGCAAAATCCGCTGAGGCTTCCAAAATAGTTCTGATGTGACTTCAAAAAAAGAACGCCCGGCGGCCGCCAACTCAACGTGGCGCAAATCTCCGCGTGCGGGCTCTAGCGAGTGGTCCAAGCAATGAAGTATAGGAGAATCCTATTTATCCGCTGCGTTAACAAATCGTGAAAAATTACAAAAGTGCTCTGTGTACGATACGGGTAACCATTACGATTCGAGAAGTGAAAAATATTCGAAGCGTAATGTCTTACTTCAACCTCCGTGGCAATTTCTTCCTAGCATCACCCTGAACCCAGCGGAGGTTGCCTTTGCACAAACTGACCTGCCTTTGGAAGGACCCCGCCGCGACTAAAGGCTACACCGCGGCCGTCTCGTTGCACGGCCACACCAATCGCTCCCACCAGGGCGAAGGCGACAAAGCGCACGGGC
>CAJCHZ010000066.1 GCA_903970165.1 Betaproteobacteria bacterium | reverse complement strand
TGGCGGGAACTGCCAGACAGAGCATTTTTCCAATGCGTCCCAGACGCCTCAGCAAACTTGCTGCGGGATTCGAACCCGTGGCCTTCCGGCCGTTGGCTTTCGAAGTATCTCTGTCCTTCACCACGCCACAATCTCGAAACTAAAGATGCTTCCCGTCCCTAAATCCTTACTTCCTTACCTACTTGATTCCCTGCCTCTTTCCTTTTTCTTTCCTCCTCCGCACACACCCGTAGCGACCACGATCCAACTCGAATCTCTCCGCCAACCAACTCGCCGAAAAAATTCCGGGAGGAACCAGCGCTCACGGTAATCGGGCTTCGAACCCGAGGCCTCGCGGCCTTCTACAAGAAGTATCCGTAAGCTTCACCATCCCGGGAACACTTCAACCCGTCGGCGAATCCTATCGATCGAAACGACCTAAGCGGTTTTGATTTGCTTTAGACTCGCGTAAATAAGCAATCCGCGAGACTCGACCGCCTGGCAGTTCGAACGTCTAGGCTTGGTTGTTTATGTCTCATCGTCTGCTCTTCACGCTCAGTGAGGAACCTGCCCTGAATGCGACAGGAGTACATCTGAGGTATCCCAAAGGTAATCGCACCTCGAAAATCTGTCAAGTACTTTCTTTCGCAAACCTCATTTTTGGCCCATTTTTTGCGTAACTTGTTAATTCTGAAGTACCTAACGATACGGCCCGCGAAACAAAATGTAGGGGCGCGCTTCCCCGGCCTGAGCCTCGGAGGCAGCGCGTCCCGCTCCGCCCTCACACCCGCGATCGAGACGCGCACATCCAAGCGCCTGCGCTATAATCTCCGCCAACCGGCGGGTTCGCAGCCCAGCTTCCGAACGCCATCGCGAAAATCTCTTCATGCAAAATACATCTCGAAGAGCTGTCCTCATTTTAGTTGGCGCATCTCTTGTGTTCGCCGCCACTGCATCCGCCCAACACGAGCACGCCTCTACCGACCCGGCCGTCCTCGGCAACGTGGACTTCCCTACCTCTTGCGCACCAAGCTTACAACCGGACTTCAATCGCGCCGTAGCCCTCCTCCATTCCTTCTGGTACAAAAAATCCGAAGAAACCTTCTCCGCGATCGCGCAAGCCGACCCCTCCTGCAGCATGGCCGAGTGGGGCATTGCGATGACTCACTACCGCCAGCTCTGGGATCCTCCAACTCCTTCCGACCTGCAAGCCGGCGCAGCCGCAGTCGAAAAAGCAAAAGCCGCTGGCGCAAAAACACAGCGTGAACGCGACTACATCGCCGCAATCGAAATTTTCTACAAGGAGTCCGACAAGCGCCCCCACGCCGCCCGCGCCCTCGACTTCGAAAAATCCATGCAGCAAGTCTACGAGCGCAATCCGCAGGACCACGAAGCCGCCATCTTCTACGCCCTTTCCGTCCGTGCTAACGCACCCATCGGCGACAAGACCTACGCAAACCAGAAAAAAGCCAGTGCTATTCTCGAAAAGCTTTTCGTCGAATATCCCGACCACCCAGGCCTGGCCCACTACATCATCCATTGCGATGACTATCCCACTCTCGCCCCACTGGCCCTCGACGCCGCGCGCCGCTACGCCAAAATCGCCCCCGACGCTCCCCACGCTCTCCACATGCCTTCCCACATTTTCACGCGTCTCGGCCTCTGGCAGGAATCGATCGACTCCAACCTCGCCTCCGCCGCAGCTGCCAGAAAAAATGGCCTCATCGGCGATGAGCTTCACGCGCTGGACTATCTCGTTTACGCGTATCTCCAGACAGGCCAGGACCGCGCTGCTCGCGACATTCTGAAAACGCTTCCGAAGCCGCAACCCACGGAATCCGCCTACTACACGGCTCTCTACGCAACCGCAGTCATACCCGCACGAATTGCCGTCGAACGCCATCGCTGGTCCGACGCAGCCGCTCTCACTCTCCCAGCCGATGTGTTTCCAGGCGGCCGCTATTCGTCGACGGAAGCGGATCTCTATTTCGCACGAGCCCTGGGCGCCGCGCGCGCGAACAACGCAGCCGCCGCGCGCACCCATCTCCAACAAATGGATGCACTTCACGACCGCCTCGAACAAAACCACGATAAATATTCAACGGAACTGGTGGACATTCAGCGCGCCACTGTGCAGGCGTGGATTGCTTTCTCGGAAGGAAAAAAGGAAGAAGCGCTTCGTCAAATGCGCGCCGCTGCCGACCGCGAAGAGGCCACCGAAAAACTGCCCGTCACGCCAGGAGCCGTCGTTCCCGCCCGCGAACTTCTCGGCGAAATGCTCCTCGCCGCAAAACAACCCGTCTCCGCTCTCGAAGCCTTCGAAGCCTCTCTGCAACTCACTCCCGAGCGCTTCAATTCGCTCTACGGTGCCGCGCAAGCCGCACAACTCGCGGGCGATCGCGCGAAAGCGTCCGCCGACTATGCCAAGCTCCTCGCCAACTGCCCCAAGCCCACCGCCGACCTCCCCGAACTTCGCGAAGCCAGGCTCTTCCTCACTCAGAAATAATCGGCGGCCGGAAATCCTTACGCACGTCCACTTGACGCGCACGCAGATACGACATCAGTTCCAGCGAGCAGTTCTGCATCTCCACTCCGAACAAGTCCGTTTTGTTCGTCAGCAGGTTGTAGCACCACACCGCCGGCACCGCCACGAGCAGTCCCAGCGCCGTCGTCAGCAGCGCTTCCGAGATGGGTCCCGCAATCACCTTGATCTCCGTCGCATGCGTTGTGTCAATGTTCCGGAACGCGTTCAAAATCCCGATCACCGTCCCGAACAGTCCCACAAACGGCGCCGTCGCCGCTATCGTCGCAATTCCGCTCAGCCCGCGTTTCATCTCTTCCGTTGTTTCCGCGCTCGATCGCTCCAGGCTTCGCTCGACTCCTTCCATCACCGCTTTTTCCGGCATCCCCGCCGGTGCCGCTTGAAAATCCAGCAATCCCGCCGCCACAATTTTCGCAATGTGGCTCTTACGGTTCTGCTCCGCTACCAGAATCGCTCGGTCCAGTTCTCCTTCTTCCAGCGATGTGTTGCATTCCGCGATGTACGTCTTTGATTGGTCCCGCGCCAGCTTGTAGCGCAGCGCGCGTCCCGCGCTCACGCTCATGGACCGCAAAAACATCACCATCAGCACGATCACCACTCCATGGCACAGCGTCCCCATGGAACGCCACAGTTCCAACAGGTTCCAGTCGCCCATTGCAATCCTCGCTTTGGTTCCCTGCGACTCCTCCAATAGACACCGCTTCAACGCACTTTGTGCCAGGTCAAAACGGTTTCGAGGTGGGAACAATTCTGAGGAGAGACAATTTTCGGGGATCGTTCTTCGATGACCCTGCTCTATTGGATTACCCTGCTCTACTCGCAGCCTGCGCCAATTCTTTTTCCCGTTCCCGTGACAGCATCACCACCAGCCGCGCCGTCTCTTCGACATCCATCGCCGTGTTGTCCACCAGCACGGCATCCGCAGCCCGCACCAGCGGAGAAACTTTTCGCTCGCGGTCACGCTTGTCCCGCGCCCGCACTTCTTCCAAAACTTCCGGCAGCGTCAGCACATCTCCCTTTTCCTGATGCTCTTTCCACCGCCGTTCCGCGCGAACTTCCGCCGACGCGTCCAGAAAAATCTTCAGCTCCGCATGAGGAAAAACCACCGTCCCGATATCGCGCCCTTCCATCACCACGCCGCCGCCTGCCCCCGCCCGCTGCTGTTCCGCCACAAGAACGTGCCGCACGTCCGCAATCGTCGCGATCAGTGACGCCGCCTTCGCCACTTCTTCCGTCCGAATTTCGTGAGTGACTTCGACGTTATCCAGAAAAACGCGGTTCTTGAATCCCGCCGCTTCCTGCTCCTCGGTAGGCGATTTCAATTCAATATGCGTACCGCGCGCGAGTTCTGCAAGTGGCGGCGCATTGTCGCTCGTCATCCCTGCACGAAGCGCCTTCAACCCCAAAGCCCGGTACATCGCCCCGCTGTCGAGATACAAATATCCGAGAATCTGCGCAACACGTCGCGCAAGACTGCTCTTCCCCGACCCCGCCGGCCCATCAATTGCAATCGTCAGTTTTCGCATTCTTGTAGGAGCACCGCCATCAAGCTTATGTGACGCGAACTTTCAACTGTCGACTTCCCCTAAAACCCCATAATGTTATATCCGCAATCCACATAAATCGTCTCGCCCGTAATCCCCGACCCGCCCTCCGAAAGCAAAAACGCAGCCGTGGACCCGACTTCGCCCACATCCACATTGCGCTTAAGCGGCGCGCGTTCCACCAGCGTCTTTTGCATATCGCTGAAGTTTGCGATTCCCCTCGCCGCCAAACTTTTGATCGGCCCCGCGGAAATCGCATTGACGCGAACCGCCTGCGGGCCGAGGTCATAAGCGAGATAGCGCACCGTAGCCTCCAGCGCCGCCTTGGCCACACCCATCACATTGTAGTTGGGCACAACTTTCTCGGAACCGTAGTAAGTCAGCGTTACAATCCCGCCCCCGGCATTCATCAGCGGCGCCGCGCCACGCGCCACGGCGATCAGCGAATAAACACTGATATCATGCGCGATGCGGAATCCTTCCCGCGAGGTTTGCAAAAATGGCAGTTTCAATTCTGCCGGCGGAGCAAACCCGATGCTGTGCACCACTCCGTGCAACACTCCATACTTCTCCTTGAGCCCTTCAAACAACCGCGCGATCTGCTCGTCCTGCGTCACGTCGCACATGAAGCCCGTCGCCCCCGGCAATCCCGCGATCAGGTCCTTGGCCTCGAGCTCAAGCCGCTCATTCTGATAAGTAATGGCCAATCGCCATCCCGCCTCGGCCAGCTTCTGCGCAATCGCCCAGGCAATGCTCCGCTTGTTCGCCAACCCAAAGATCACCGCCGTCTTCTGCCCTTCCGTCATTCGCCTCGTCTCCTGTTCCATCTTCCCCGTGCTCTGCTTAAACTGCTCTTGTTGCTTTTCTCTTCTCCGCGAGCCTCTGTTGTCTCTGCGCCTCTGCGTTGTCTTTTCTCTTCTCCCTGCTGTTAGCTGTCAGCTGTGAACTGTTAGCTTTCTTTCTAAATCCGCTGAAACGCTTTCTCGATCTCCTTCACCGAATAGCGCAACACGACGGGTCGCCCATGAGGGCAGCTCATCGGACAATCGGTTTTCGCAAGCGCTCCAAGCAACCACTCCATCTTCGTCTGATCCAAAGGCATATTTACTTTGATCGCCGCATGGCAAGCCGTCGAAGCTGCAATCTTCGCTTGCAAAGTATCAATCGAAATAGCCGCGTTCTCCCGTTCGATCCCGTCCAGAATTTCCGTCAACAGTTTCTCCGCGTCCGGGCCGGCTACTCCCGCGGGCACCGCCTGTATCGCAACACTTCGCGGCCCCATCGGCTCGACTTCAAAACCATTCGCCGCCAACTCTTCCGCAATCTTCTCGTAAATCACAATCTGCCGCGGCGAAAGCTCTATCACCATCGGCATCAACATCCGCTGCGCCTCTACTTTCCCCGCCCGCCGTGCTTCGAGGTGCTGCTCAAACAAAACGCGCTCATGCGCCACATGCTGATCCACAAGCCAGAGCCCTTCGCCGTTCACAGCCACAATAAAACTCGAACTCACCTGCCCTAGCGGCTTCAGGTCCGCGATTTGGTCGGGATGCGGCAGGGTCGCCGGCGCATCCGCATTCGGCGCTGCCAGATTGCCCGCCCAATGCGTTCCGGACGCTGCCGGCGCCGGCATAGTCGCAAGCGCCGCGAGCGTTCCGAAAGCGCCACCCCGCTCAAACGCGGTGTCCGGCCCGAATGCGAGCCGCTGCTCGACAGGTTGCATCGGTGCAACGGTCAAATTAAAGCCGCCATCCGAACCGGCGCCCGAGCCAACGCCAATTTCCCCGATCGAAGGGATGATGGCGCGTGGTACGCCAGTGGAAGCGGCCGAACCGTTCGATCCGTTGTCAAGACTGTTCGCGGTCCCAGCCGGTGGCGTTTGCGCCGCTGCTCCGGCTGCTGCTGCGAAACTCGCCACCGAACGCGCGCTCATCAGCGCCTGACGAATCGTATCGCGCGTAAAATCGTGAACGAATTGCGGCCGGCGGAAGCGCACTTCGATTTTCTTGGGATGGACGTTGACGTCGACCTCATCGTACGGCATGTCTAGAAAAAGCAGCGTCGCCGGTGAAATCGAGTGCGGATGAATGTTGCGATAGGCCTCGTGGATCGCGTGAAGAATGAGTTTGTCGCGGACGAGGCGCTTGTTGACAAAAATGTAGATGCCGCTGCTGTTCGTGCGCTGCACTTCCGGACGCGACGTGTACCCGCTGATGGTCAGTGTCGCTTTTTCTTCTTCGGGCTCGAGTGCGGGCTCGGTGATGGCCGCGCGAAACGCGGCGGAACTTGTCGGAATCTCAACAAGTTCGTCCAGCGCCTGGCGGCCAAAGAGTTGATACACACGGTCCGCAAGTTTTTCGGCGGGTGGACAATCAATAATCGCCTGCGTCGGCGTCGCCAGCACAAACTGCTTGTCGGGATTGGCCAGCGCGTAGTGCGTGACGAGCGAAGCAATGTGGCCGAGTTCGGTCGAGTCCGATTTGAGAAATTTCCTCCGCGCAGGAACGCAGTAAAAGAGGTCGGCGACGCTGATGCTCGTGCCTGGAGGCAAACCAGCAGGCTTGACGCTGACAAGTTTTCCACCCGCAAATTCGAGCCGCGTTCCTTCCGCTTCTGCTTCGTCGCGCGTTTCGAGCAGCAACCGGGAAACCGCTGCAATCGTCGGCAACGCTTCCCCACGAAATCCCAATGTAGAAATTGAAAGCAAATCATCAGCCGATTTTAATTTGCTCGTAGCATGACGCTCGAAAGCCAGCAGCGCATCGTCGTGAATCATGCCGTGCCCGTCGTCAATCACGCGGATCATCCGCTTGCCGCCGACTTCCGTCTCGACTCGAATCGTCTTTGCGCCAGCATCTAGCGCGTTTTCCAGCAACTCCTTTACTACCGAAGCGGGACGTTCGACAACTTCGCCCGCAGCGATCTTATTTGCGACAGCTTCCGGCAGTATCCGAATTCTGCTCATTTAAGGGTTATACCGTGTCGTCCGGCGCGTTCGTTTCCGTTTGTCACTGGTTCGCCTCTTCCTGACGCCCAACACCAGACGTCCGACCCAACATAAGTGAGAACTCCCAAGCCCAACAAGATAATAAGTGCTTCCACCGCGAAACGCAGCCAGTGCGGCGAATCTTTTGCGTTCAAGCTCGCGTAAAACAGAAAACCAACAAACACTCCGACAGTGAGGACTGCTAGAACGACGGGCCGGTTCTTGCGGTTGTGCCGAATCGTGCTGACAAACAATGAACCATAACCAATGAGACCAAGAATTAGCTGGGCTGGCTCCGCAAGTCGGCTCATCGACGCCACTGGCTACTCCTTGATCGCGATTCCAAGCTGGTCAAGCTGATCTTCGTCAACCGAAGCAAGACGATCGACAAACTTCGCCCGCCGCGATTTGTTCGCCGCCTCCGGCAATATGCGCATGCGGCTCACTTGCTCGTTGCCCGGGAAATCATTCGTCACTTGTGCTGCCGCCTGTCTGTTCCGCGTGGGACGACTTCCATGCATGGGCCGCGATGAAACCCACCAGCGTCAATCCGGTGAGGCCGATCAAGGATGCCAGGATAAATCGCATCCAGGTTGGCACCGATTCGTCGAGATCAGCGAGCAGCACAAGCCCAGAAATTATGGATACAGTATCGAGGCCAATCACGGCCGAGCGGTTTGTCCGAAATTTTCCGAGCGTGATAAGGAAGAGCGCGCCATAAATTACAATTCCGACGTATACGTTTGTTGTCCCAAACCCCTCGAGCGCGGGAGTCACGGCTTCGATTCCTTGATGCTGATTCCCAGCTGGTCCAGCTGAACGGTGTCTACATCAGACGGCGACTCGGCCATTAGGTCGACGGCGGCGGTGGTCTTTGCGAAGGCGATGACTTCGCGCAGGGATTTTTCGCCGGCGAGGAGCATGGCGATGCGATCAATGCCAAGCGCGATTCCGCCGTGAGGCGGCGTTCCGTAGGTCAGCGCGTCGAGGAAGAAGCCGAAGCGTCGGCGGAGTTGCTCTTCGCTCAGGCCGAGCGCGCGGAAGACTCGCTCTTGAACGTCCTGGCTGTGGATTCGGATGCTGCCGGAACCTAGCTCGTTGCCGTTCAGCACGAGATCGTAGCCCTTCGAGACAATTTCACCGCGGCGTTCCGGGTGCTCGAGTTTGTCAATATGTTCCTCAACGATGCCTGTGAAAGGATGTTGCGCGCTGACCCAGGCTTTGTCGTTCTCGCTCCACTCAAACAGTGGGAAGCCGGTGATCCACAGAAATTTCCATTGTGTTCGGTCAATCAGCCCGAGCGCTTCGCCCAGGTGCAAACGCACTTGCCCGGCAACGAGCGCGGCAGCTTCCGTGCCTTTGATTTCCTGCTTCGCGCTGACCGCGACAACAAGATCGCCGGTCTTCGCGCCGCAAGCGTCAGCAAGCTTCTTCACATTTTCCGCGCCGATCAGTTTTTCAACGGTGGAAGTTGTGCCTTCGGAAGCGAGTTTGACGAAGTACGCGCCGCGCGCGCCGTTTGCTTTAGCCTTCTCGGTTAGATCGTCGAGCTGCTTCCGCGAATTTCCAGCCGCACCGGGAGCAGCAAGCGCGAATACGCTGCCTTCAATTCCCAGCTTCGCCTTCGCTTCTTCCGGAAAACAGTCCGTGACGTTGTGCAGCTCCATGCCGAAGCGCAAGTCTGGCTTGTCGCTGCCGTATCTGCAGATCGCGTCTTTGTAAAGCATGTGCGGAAACGGGCCCCGCGTTGCAATGCCCGCGACGGCGCACGCGGCCACCATCACCGTTTCGATCACATGAAAAATGTCTTCCTGCCTCGGGAAAGACATTTCGAGGTCCAGCTGTGTGAATTCCGGCTGTCGGTCGGCGCGCAAGTCTTCGTCGCGAAAACATTTGACGATCTGGAAATAGCGGTCGAGGCCGCCAATCATGAGGATTTGCTTGAAAATTTGCGGCGACTGCGGCAGCGCATAGAACTGGCCGTGATGCACTCGGCTCGGAACAAGATAGTCGCGCGCGCCTTCCGGCGTCGAACGCGTGAGCATGGGCGTTTCGACTTCGATGAAACCCATCGCGTCCATGGTCTTGCGAATCTCAAGAACGATTTTGTGCCGCAGTTGTAAATTGCGGTGCGGCTTCGAGCGGCGCAAGTCCAGATAGCGGTAGCGCAGGCGCGTCTCTTCCGCGGCGTTGATTTCATCTTCAATAGGAAACGGAGGCGTCTTCGCGTTGTTCAAAATGTGCAGCTTGGTAGCGATCAGCTCGACCTCGCCGGTGGCGATTTCAGGATTCGCTTTCTGCCGCTTGATGACTTTTCCTTCGACCGCAACCACAAACTCGCTGCGTGCCTGCTCCGCCTTTGCATGCGCCTCAGGCTGCGACTCTTTGTTGAATACCACCTGAACGATGCCAGTGCGGTCGCGAATATCCAGAAAAAGCAAATTACCAAGGTCGCGCCGGCCGGAAACCCAGCCCATGACGATAGCGTCGCGCCCTTCGTCCGAAGCGCGCAGCGCCCCGCAGTAATGTGTACGTTGCAAATTACCCAGAAAATCCAGCACGGTCTTCTCTTCTCCAGTGGCACAGACTTCGGTCTGTGCTCCGTCAATATTCAGCCTATTCAAGCAGCAGAAGTTTCCATCAGGGGCTGCATGGTTCCAAGCTTGCCAAGATCAAGTGGTTTGCACAGGCTGAAGCCCGAGCCACTAAGTCCTGCGCAGATATTCTAGCAGAGCTTGTTCGGTGAGTTTCTGTTGCTCGCTGGTGGCGAGGTTTTTGAGGGTCCACTCGCCGCTCTGGATTTCGTTGTCGCCAAGAATGAGTGCGAAGCGCGCGCCGAGCTTGCTGGCGCGCTCGAGCGCCTTGCCGAATTTCTGTTCCGTGGGAGGAAGCTCGACGCTGAAACCCGCGTTGCGCAGATTCTTGGCGGCGCGGATCGCTGTGGCATATGTCTTCTCGCCCATCCACGCGATGTAGACGTCGCGCCCTTGCGGCGCGGCGCCTTTGCCGCTTTCCTGCAGAGACAAGATGAGGCGGTCTTCGCCAATCGCGAAGCCGATGCCTTTTGTCGGCGGGCCGCCGAGCAGTTCGACCAAGCCGTCGTAGCGGCCGCCGCCGCAGACAGCGTTCTGAGAGCCAAGGTCCATCGCGGTAATTTCAAACGTGGTGCGCATATAGTAGTCGAGGCCGCGCACGAGCCTCCAGTTTTCGTGATACGCAACACCGCGAAGATCGAGGTCGCGCTTCACGGCAGCGTAGTGCGTTTTGCAGTCGTCGCAAAGATGATCGGCGATGCGCGGCAACGCAGCGATGATGGGTTGCTCGTGCTCGAGCTTCGAGTCGAGTACACGCAGCGGATTCGTCTCGATGCGTCGCTGCGAATCCGCGCCGAGCTTGTCTTTCACTTTGAGCAGCTCTTCACGCAGCTTCGCGACGTACCCGCGCCTGCAATTGTCCGCAGCGTGCCCGATCGAATTGATATCGAGCGTCGTACCTTCCAGTCCTAGCTTCGCGAAAAACGTCATCAACATTTCGAGCAGCTCCGCATCGATCGCCGGAGCATCCGGCCCGCCAAGAATTTCCGCCCCAATCTGATAGAACTGCCGGTATCTTCCCTTCTGCGGCCGCTCCCGCCGAAACATCGGCCCCAAGTAATACAGCTTCACCGGCTGCGGCAACTGCTGCATGTTGTGCTCAATGTAAGCCCGGCAAACGCTCGCCGTCGCTTCCGGACGTAACGTGACGTAATCCCCCAGTTCAGCAATCCTAACCGCCAGATAGATAGCGCGGATTATTTGCGATGCGAGTTCTCTGCTCTTCTCATTTTGCAAGGAGCAACTACGAAGTGCGTCAAAGCGACTTTGAACCTCTTCGATGGCCGGTTTGTTGGCCGACGATGGATGAAGCTCGTCCGCGGCTACGGCGCGATGATACGTATCGATGAAAGCCGACACCGTGTTCTTGTACGCGGAAAAGTCTTTCTCATCATTCGTAGGATCAGGCCAATCCGTGATCGCGTTTCCAAGGGCAGCGACTCGCGCCACACCATAATCCACAAAGGAGTACATCTCCTTCGAGACGATGTCGGTGTCGCCGCCGACGGCACGTGCGAATAATTCCGTAGGTTCAATCACCGGCGGGCGGATTTCGCCGTAGCCGTAGGTGGTGAAAACTTCGTGAGCGGTTTGCTCGACGCGGTTCCAGAGAGCGGTGTCTGGAGGGAGCAGGTCGCGGGTGCCACGGATCGCTTGGAATTGTTTATAAGTCACGCTGGCGCGTGGCTCTGTTTTCTTCGTCGCGCTTTGGTCCTTTTGTTTTGCGGCGGCTTTGGCGCGGTTGATTTCTTCCCACTGCGCGCGCTTAGTTGCCTTATCCTGATCGCTCACTCGTGCCGTTCCTCGCGGTAAATATTCTTGTACTCGACGTAGCGCTGCGCGTACGCATCGATCGACGCCTGATCGATGCCCGTAAGTTGCCGCCGCACTTTCGCGGGATGGCCAACGACCAAACTGCCAGCGGGAATCTTCGTGCCCTCAAGGACGAGCGCGCCAGCGGCCACGATGCTGCCGGTGCCGACGGTGACGCCGTTCAGCACTACCGCACCCATTCCGATAAGGCAGCGCGACTCGATGTGGCAGCCATGCAGCGTCACGGAGTGGCCCACGGTAACATCGTCGCCCAGGATGAGAGGCCATTCGTCGCGCATGACGTGCAGGACGCAGCCGTCCTGGATGTTAGTGCAGGCGCCGATGCGGATGTGGTGGACGTCGCCGCGAATTACGGTACAGGGCCAGACGCTGGAGTCTTCGCCGATGACGACGTCGCCGATGATGACGGCGGCGGGGTCGATGTAGGCGGTCGCGGCGATTTGCGGATGCTTGCCGCGGTAAGTGCGAATGTCGGGTTGGCGAGAGAGTTGTGCGGAGCCCCTCGCAATTGGATTGGAGGCAGGATATTGGTCAGACATTGTACTTAGGCCACCCCCTCGTTTTTGTAAGGGTTGCATCTAAAAGACTCAGATTACCTGCAAACCTCTTAGAATCAACACTTATAAGGTTGCTTGTAAGTGTTGATCCTAAGAGATTTAAGCTCGCATAGCGCGGCCGCCACGAGAAGGTCCGCACCCATTAGCCCAGCGGGCGGCTAAGACCCCACTTATAGTCACCCTGACTCCAAGACGGAACGCGCCAAAGCGCGCCTCTACACTGCCGCGGCGCTCCATGATAGCAGAGAAGAGCACAGGCAAAATGCCTGTGCTACTCGCAGCTAGTCGATGGAGACGGTGGGGGGGCTTGAGGTGGTGCTGACTTCGGTCAGGCGCGCGGTGACGGCGCGAGCCATCGCGTAGAGGCTTTGGGCGGCTGGCGTGGATTCGCCTAACCCTGCTACGGGTTTGCCGGTATCGCCGCCGATGCGGATGCGGGGGTCGATTTCGATTTCGCCGAGAACGGGAACGCCGTAGGCGATGGCGGTTTTTGTGCCTTCGCCGTGGCCGAAGATGTCGATGGGTTTGTCGCAGTGCGGGCACTTGAAGGTGCTCATGTTTTCGACTACGCCCAGGACTTCGACGTTTACCTGGCGGAACATTTCGATGGCTTTGCGCACGTCGGCCAGGGCAACTGTCGAGGGCGTGGTTACTACTACCGCGCCTGTTACGGCTACCGTTTGGATCAGGGTGAGTTGGACGTCGCCGGTACCGGGCGGCAGATCGATAATGAGGTAGTCGAGTTCGCCCCATTCGACGCTGCGAAGGAATTGCGTGATGACGCTGTGGAGCATGGGGCCGCGCCAGACCATGGGCTTGTCGCCTGGATTGAGGAGGCCCATGGAGATCATTTTCAGACCGGCTACCTGTACAGGAATGATGCGCTTTTCGGCGGTGGCTTGAGGCTCTTGCAGGGTGCCGAGCATGATAGGGACATTGGGGCCGTAGACGTCAGCGTCCATGAGGCCGACTTTGTGGCCCAGTTTTACCAGGGCCAGAGCGAGATTCACCGCTACGGTGGTTTTGCCAACGCCGCCTTTGCCGCTGGCAACGGCGACTAGATTTTTTACACCGGGGATGGGATGGCGTTCGGGTTGTTGCTGGGGCATCGGAGCTGGCGGCATTTGGTTAGGTTTTCTCCCCAGTGAGGTGAGGATCGAAAGACGAAATTCGATATGCGAAATTCGAAACGCGACGGCGCCTTACACCTATGAGAGCACACGGATCGAGCGACGTAGGGCTGAAGGTGGTTTTTAACACGGAGGACACAGAGAGCGCAGAGAAGAGAGCGGCGATCATGCGTTGGTGCCGTGGCATTTTTTGTATTTTTTGCCGGAGCCGCAGGGGCATGGGTCGTTGCGGCCTACTTTTGCGCCGGCGCGGACGGGCTTGGGGGCTTCGGCTTGGGCTGGGCCAGTTTGATATTGCAGCTCTTTTTGCTGGCGCTCCTGCTTGCGTTCCATTTCGCGGGCGAAGGCCGGGAGACGCTGCGGAGCGGGGTCTTCGCTGGCACGGGCCGCCGCGCTTGCTACCGCTGCAGCTCCGCTCGCGCGTGGGCGCACGGCTTGCGGTGGCTGCGATGGACGCGACGGACCGGCGCCTTGCGGTGA
This sequence comes from Betaproteobacteria bacterium, assembly GCA_903970165.1. Taxonomy (GTDB): domain Bacteria; phylum Acidobacteriota; class Terriglobia; order Acidiferrales; family UBA7541; genus Acidiferrum. The sequence continues at coordinate 1,034 of CAJCHZ010000066.1, read as the reverse complement.
ACCGGGCTGGCCGGTTGGGGCAGGCGTTCCCGGGCCTCCTTGAGGAGGCTGTTCGCTTTGCTGGACCTGAATGTGGAAGAGATAGCGGATTGTTTCGTTATCAATGCGCGCCATCATGTCTTCGAAAAGGACGAAGGCTTCTTTTTTGAATTCGACAAGCGGATCTTTTTGGCCGTAGCCGCGGAGGCCAATGCCTTCTTTCAAGTGGTCGAGCGAGAGAAGGTGATCTTTCCACTGGGAGTCGACGACATCGAGGATGATGCGGCGTTCGAGCCAGCGGACGAGTTCGGCGCCGAACTGTTTTTCTTTTCCCTCGTAGCGGGCGCGCACGGCGTTGACAGTGGCGTCGGCAAGCTCGTCATGGCTGAGCGTGGCGGGATCGGCGCCGGCGGCTTTGGCGTCAATGCCGAACTGGGCGTTGATTTCCGCCATGAACTGCGTGGTGTTCCACTGGCTGGGGTGCTGTTCGCGGGAGCAGAAAGTGTCTACGAGTTCGCGGGCGATATCTTCGGCAACGCCGAGAACGTAATCGCGCTGGTCCTTGCCTTCGAGTGCGCTACGGCGAATGGCGTAAATCGCCTCGCGCTGCTTGTTCATGACATCGTCGTATTCGAGAAGGTGTTTGCGAGCGTCGAAGTTTTGCGCTTCGACGGATTTTTGCGCGCCTTCGATTTTGCGGGAGATGAGGCCAGATTCGATGGGCGTGCCTTCGGTCATGCCGAGACGGAACATCAGCGCGCGCATGCGCTCGCCGCCGAAGATGCGCATGAGGTCGTCTTCGAGGGAGAGGAAAAAGCGCGAGGAGCCGGGGTCGCCCTGACGGCCGGCACGTCCGCGAAGCTGATTGTCAATGCGGCGGGCTTCGTGGCGTTCGGTGCCGAGGATGTGGAGGCCGCCGAGAGCGACGACTTCGTCGTGTTCGGCTTTGCATTGCTGCGAAAACTGATCGTAGACCGGCTTCCACTGGTCGCTGGGAACCTGGAAAATTTTGCCTTCGTTCTGGAAGAGGACCATCTGGACGGCGGGTTGCGCGT
>CAJCHZ010000065.1 GCA_903970165.1 Betaproteobacteria bacterium | reverse complement strand
CGACTGGACGTAACCATGCCAGGCGTGGACCGCGAGGTCGCGACGGAACTGATTCATGCAGCACACGGAATCTGCCCATACTCGAAAGCCACGCACGGCAACATCGTCGTGGAGACCAATCTCCTGGACCATAAAATAAGCACACAGGGCACCTCATAAAAGCGGAACACCTGTTTTTTTGTGCTTTGAAGAAGCTACCGGAGCGTTCGCGTAACGGCCGAGTCCTGCCTAGCCGACTTGGCGAAGAAGTTTCCCCGGGCCCTGTAAAGGTCTCTCCTAACCCGATTCGCGGGGCTCGGGCCGCGCGTCGGCCGGTACTGACTCTCGGCGTCGCCGAGTCCCGGCCCGCCTCGTCCCCAGCAGTAGACGCGAGGTTCCAAGCTCATAACAGCCCCGGGGTCGAGCTGATTCTGATGGTCTGCTAACCCGGGTAGTGTCCTAATTTCGATCTCCAGTCCGATGAGCGGATTCGGATTCTTGTTTGGCGGTAGAGCAAAATAGTACACTCTTGGGCGATTTCAGTAATTCAGTCTGATGATCACCAGCATCCACACCCTGATTTATTCCGACGATGCCCCCGCAACGCGCGCATTCCTTCGCGACGTCCTCGGCTGGCCCTACGTCGAGGACGCGCTGGGCGGAGGCGCGGGTTGGCTGATCTTCAAGACCGGGCGGAGCGAGATGGGTGTGCACCCAACCCACAGCGTCTACGATGGCAAGACGTACGAATCGCCGCGGCACCATCTGATCTCCCTGATGTGCGACGACATCTCACACACGATCGCTGAACTAAAAGCCAAAGGAGCGGAGTTCCACGGCGAAGTTCAGGATCACGGGTACGGACTCGTGGTCATGATGGCTGTACCTGGTGCGGACGACATCATGCTTTACGAGCCCAAACATCCGCTGGCGTATAGCCTTTGACCGACTGAAAGGGCAACGAACGCATTCCCACGTAAACGCTGCCGGATATGTGGAGTCCTGGTACGGGACTTGTCCTGTAACGCGATTTCACAGGAACTGGCTCGCCTATTCGGGTAGATCGTTTGACTCATGCCTACGAAAATTAATTGTTTCTACGTTTTTCCCATCCATCCGGAGGATCCAGGTTTCGGAAAAAGTATTCCAGGTGCGGAAAATCCAAAACGACGAGAGACCCGTCGCATTTAAGCCCGAATAACTTGTCTGCGGCGGGGTTCACCTGGTAAGCCTTCCCGCAGACCAATGGCGGCGGGGCTGTCTTATTGGTCCAGCCACTAGGCGGTACCCCATAGGTAATTAATCCGCTGATTCTGCCGCTGGTTTCAAAATTATCCGGCTCCGTCTCCCAAACGAGCTCGTTGTCATGCATGTTATCCCAGCGATAAACGGAAATTCCGTTAGGACTTACTCCGCCTGGTTGGGGGCACGTCGATTCGTTGGAGAGACAGAGTTGGATGGTATCGTGGCTTTTACTCGCAGCCAGGTACCAATATTGCGGTCGACAGCCGACCAGCAGTGAGGCAAAGCAGACGGCCAGGAAAAGTGAAACAGCCAAGCAAGCATTTTTCGTTCGCATTGAGTCTTCTTTTGCGCGGGTTGTATCAACAACCCGCTACCCGCCGACCTCTTAGTAGAAAGTCTACGCACACGATGCCTTGAGGCGAGAATGAGAGTGTGCTCCCATTGTCGTAACGTTTATCATTACGGCCATCCTTCAACTCCGACGGCATCCTCCGTCAGCCATTCACGATAGTTCAGGGAAAGCCGGAGAAATGCGCCTTTGGCGGCTTGGGAATTCTCAAAACAACGATGACGTTTTTGCACCGCCGGAGCCGTATCCGTCTGCTGTCGATTGATTCTCGTTGGCAACCCGGCCAAGATGAGCCGAAATGACTTGTGCTGAAATAAAAAGGACAAAAAGCCCAGAAGCACAAATTGTTGATTTACGGAGAACCATGGCAGACCTCTCGCCTCTCCGAAGAGATTCCTTGGTGCCAATTTAAGTTGCCCATTAGAGGCTGAAAGTGGAACACGCGCAACAGGATTGCTGAGAGTAGCAGGTCAGCTTCGGATCGAACAGTCATGCTCGGTAGGATGAAGCATGGGCTCGCCGCGGGAAACAGCCTCAGGAGGCACAGACTTCAGTCTGTGCTTCTGATCGCTGATCACGATTCACTGAACACAGGTGACTAGGTCGCGGAACACGGCTAAAGGGGAATTAATCACGGGGCCCGGGGCACGAACCGCGGGACACGGGTCACTGGACACGAAACACGGATCCTCTATCAACCCGCGTGAGCCCGTTCCGCTACGCGAATCAGCGTCGGGAGGACATCGCCGAATGGCTTGTCACTCGGCTGTCCAAGCGCGAAATAAATCTTTCGGTACAGCGCATACAGCGAATCGTAAACCTCTCGCGTTGACTGCTCAGGTGTAAAGACCGCATAACCAGGGCAAATCTTATCCTGCGCCTCGTCCACGGTCTTAAACGTCCCGGCCGCCAGAAACGCAAAAATCGCCGACCCAAGACTCGTCACACTCTTATTGGGAACCAGCACGGGCCTCCGCAAAACGTTCGCGTAAACCTGGTTCAGCACTTTGTTCTTCTGCGGAATGCCACCGGCATTGATGACGCGCTTGATCTCGACGCCATGCTCGGCCATGCGATCCAGAATGATGCGCGTGTGAAACGCAGTCCCTTCAATCGCGGCAAACAGTTCGTCCTGCGCGGTGCTCTGCAAATTCCACCCCAGCGTAATCCCGCGCAGATTGGGATTCACGAGCACAGTCCGGTCGCCGTTGTCCCAGGTCATGCGCAAAAGCCCGGTCTGCCCCGCTTTGTACTTCTCGAGTCCCTGGCTCAACGTGGCAACATCGGTTCCAGCGCGGCTCGCGATCGTATTGAAAATATCGCCCACGGCCGAAAGCCCAGCCTCAATCCCGGTGCGCTGCGGATGCACGCTTCCCTGCACAACGCCGCACACGCCGGGAACCAAATTGACCGAAGGAGTAATGCCAATGATGCAGGTCGAGGTGCCAACGACATTCACCATGTCGTCCGTGCGGCAACCGGCTCCAATCGCATCCCAATGCGCGTCGAATGCACCGACGGGAATCGGTATGCCGGCTTTCAGTCCGAGCTTTTCGGCCCACGCCGCGGATAATTTTCCGGCGATGAGGTCCGAGGTGACATATTCCCCCTGAAGTTTTTCTCGCACGCCCGCAAACAAAGGATCGACCTTGACGAGAAATTCTTCCGAAGGCAGGCCGCCTAAATCCCCATTCCACATCCACTTGTGACCCATCGCGCAAGCGCTGCGCTTTACTTGCCGAGCATCGGTAATTCCGCAAAGCGTGGCCGCCGCCATGTCGCAATGTTCGAAAGCGGAAACAAAGTGCGCGCGTTTCTCTGGATTGTGCCGCAGCCAGTGCAGCAGCTTCGAGAAGCCCCATTCGGAGGAATACACGCCGCCGCACCACTGAATCGCTTGAAGCCCTTCGCGGTGGGCCGCCTCGGTGATTTCCGCAGCCTCCGCTTTCGCCCGGTGATCGCACCACAGATAATATTCATCCAGCGGTTCGAGATTTTTTCCAACTGGAATGACGGAGGAGCCGGTTGTGTCAATCGCGAGCGCCTGAACTTGATCGCCGGAAATTCCAGCCAGGCGCACCGCTTCCCGAGTGGCAACCGCGAGGGCCCCCATCTGGTCGTCATGCGACTGCGTAGCATATTCAGGGTCTTCGCGTTTACGGTGCAGCGGATACTCCGCAAGCGCCGTCGCCAACAAGCCGCGTTCGCTTTCCACAATCGAAACGCGGACGCTCAGAGTTCCATAATCCACGCCAGCCACGATTGCCATGGAATTTGTGCCTGCTCCGTGTAGAAGAATTCTCAGGCCGAGTGCGCGTACATATCCCAGCCGAGATAACGGGAAGTCGCTTCGTGAACCGCGGGAGCCACCGTCGAAAAGTTCGCGGCCACATGATGCTCGAAACCGTTTTCGCAGATGTAGCGCAGCAGCTTCTGCAGCCCGGGAATTTCCACGACGCCCGCGCCGCCAAACGTTTCCAGCGGATCGTCCGTGAATCTTCCGCCGCCGGAGTAGCCGCGAATCGTGCCGGCGAAATCATCGGTGGAGAAGCGCGCGAAACTCATGGCTCCGGCTTTCACCTGCCCGACGCAGGTGCCGAACGTATTGTCCTTGCCCACGGTGCCCGCGATGATGGCCTGATAATCCATTTTTACGTCCTTGAAGAAATGTTTCGGCAGATTGCTGCAGTGGAAGCAAACCGCCTTGTTGGGATCGCTGCCGTAGTTGTTGTTCCAATCGAGCAGAGCGCTCGGAGTCTCGGACGCGAGCTGCAACGCGTGCATTCCCAGCACGCCGCAGACATCCACTTCGCAGGCGCTCGATAGAAGCGAGTCGCTCATCATGCTCATTACCGTACAGGGCACGACGCCGAGATTTTCTTCGAGCGAAGTCCAGCACTGCACCGCGCTGATTTGCACGTGCGTGGCCTTCATCCATTCGTCCACGACCGCGCCCAGCTTCGCCATCTTCATCAGCGCAGCCTGAGGAATGTCTTGCGTCGAAACGTATTTCTGAATGGATTGCAGTTTCTGCACCGCCGCATCGTCCGAATCCTTCATGCGGCTGATGCGGCCCAGAACTTCCGAGAGGTCGAGCGTTTCTACGGAAATCCCGCTTTTCTCGAGCAGCTTCTCGCTGTAACGCACGGTATTAAACGCGGTGGGCCGCGCGCCCAGCGCTCCGATCCGCAAATTCCTGAAACCTTTCACGATGCGGCACACCGCGGCGAACCATTCCAAATCCTTCGTGAATTCCGCTGAGTCCGGCGCTTCGGTGTGCAGTGTCGTGAGCGAATAAGGAATGCCGTATTGCGTCAAGTTATTGCAGGCGGACATCTTGCCGCAAAAGCTGTCGCGCCGGTGCGTGATGGTCATCTTCGATTGCGTATCCGGGGTCGCTTGCACCAGCACGGGCACGCCCAGCCGCGCCAGCCGCAGCGTGTCAGCGATGGCGCGCTCGTCGCCGAAATTCGGCAGTGTGACGATAACGCCATCCATCGCATCGGCTTTGGATTTGAAAAGATCCGCGCAGCGCTTCGCTTCTTCGTACGTTTCGACCGCGCCGTGCTTGCTCTGCTCCGGCCCGAGCACGACCGCATCCATGCCGGCCTTCTGCAAAGTCTGGATCATCTCTTCGCGGCCGGTTTTCGCCAGATGATCGGGGAAAAATCCGCGATTCCCCACGATCACTCCCATCGTCATTTTTCGTTTGGTCGCCATGGTCCGTTACGTCGCTTCCTCTCTCAGCTGCTTCCTTTTGCGGCTTGAACGAATTTCCAGAATCGCCGCGAATCTCTTGTGAGCACAAAGTCTCTCATGCCATCGCAAATCGGCATCCTCTCCCTGGCCGATCCACCGTTCGGAAAGCTCAGATGCAACGGCAAACCGGATGGGAGCGTCATTTCTTTCCCGCCGCCTGACCGTAATATGCTTTCTTTCCGTGCTTCCTCAAAAAGTGCTTGTCATGCAGCGTCTTTCCGACTGGCGCGGCCTTCGCGTTGATTCCCACCGTGAACCAGGCGATGCGCGCCGCGGCTTCGAGCATCCATGCGTTTTCGGCGGCCTTCTTCGCATCCGCGCCCCACGCAAATGGTCCGTGGTTCGCCACCAGGACTGCCGGAACTGCCATTGGATCGATTTTCTTGAACGCGCGAATAATCGCCACTCCCGTGTTGGCCTCGTACTCGCCAGTGATTTCGCTATCGGTCATGACTTTGGTCAGCGGAATCGGGCCATGAAAATAATCGGCGTGCGTGGTGCCGAAGCACGGAATCGATTTGCGCGCCTGCGCCCACGCTGTGGCATATTCGGAATGGGTGTGAGCAATTCCACCAATCGCAGAGAACGCGCGGTACAGCGCGGCATGCGTGGGAAGATCGGAAGAAGGACGCAGCGTGCCTTCGACGACCTTGCCATGCATGTCGGTCACAACAAGATCCTGCGGTTTCATTTCGTCGTAGGGAACACCGCTCGGCTTGATAACGATCAAGCCTTCCTCGCGGGCGACGCCGCTGGCGTTGCCAAAGGTCGAAAGCACCAGGCCTCTTCGCACGAGGTCCAGATTCGCTTCCAAGACTTGTTCGCGTAAATTTGCTAACAGCATTCACCCTCGACTCGTCACTACAGTAACCAAGCAAACAAAATCAAAACCGGCCGCCCTTGTGCGCGGAGAACTTTACCTCACTTCCGGCTCGAAAATCGAAGGACCGTCGTGGTCCGGTACGTTTGACCGGGCTTCAATTCGGTGGACGGAAAATTCGCATGATTCGGCGAATCGGGAAAGTGCTGCGTTTCAAGGCACAGACCGGTGCGATGGTTGTAGGGCTGGCCGCCTTTTCCCTTGGCTGAGCCGTCGAGAAAGTTGCCGCTGTAAAACTGGAGGCCAGGCTCCGTTGTGAGCACTTCCAAAACTCTTCCGCTGGTGGGCTCAAAAACTTCGGCGGCAAGCTGCAAGCCTTTTTGGTCCGTGCGCGTCAACACCCAGTTGTGGTCGTAGCCCTTGCCGAATTTCAACTGCTCGTCATCCTGGTTGATGCGGGCGCCGATGGCAGTGGCTTTGTTGAAATCAAAAGGAGTGCCGCTGACGGCGCGCAATTCCCCGGTCGGAATCAAAGTGGAATCCACCGGAGTAAATTTCGCCGCACGCAAGAGCAGCTGATGGTCGAGGATTTCCTTGCTGGGATCGCCGGACAAATTGAAATAACTGTGATTGGTGAGGTTGACGACGGTGTCTTTATCGGTTTTGGCGGAATAATCGATGCGCAATTCGTTGGTTTCGGCCGGCAGAGTGAACGTAACGACGGCCGTCAGCGTGCCAGGAAAACCTTCTTCGCCGTCCGCACTCGTGTAGGTCATCTCGAGAACTTGCGCATCGGCACGGGAATGGTCAGCTCCCGTCCAAATGCGTTTGTTGAAACCGCGGACACCTCCGTGGAGGGTATTGGGCCCGTCGTTTTTCGGCAAATGAAACGCAGTTCCGTCCAGCGAAAATTGGCCGGCGGCGATCCTGTTGCCATACCGCCCAATGGTGGCGCCAAAAAAAGATGTGCCCGCTTCGTAGGCATCGAGAGTGTCGTACCCAAGAACGATGTCGGAGAGTTTGCCGTCGCGACCAGGAACCTTCAGGGAAACGAGCGTGGCGCCGTAGCTGATGATAACGGCTTCGACTCCCTTATTGTTGGTGAGGACGAAGCGGGAGACGGCAGCGCCATCCTTGGTCTTGCCGAAATCGGAGACGAGCACTTTGCGTTCCGCCCCCCTTGCCGAGAAAGTGGTGGAGAGAATCAGAAGAGAGAGAAAAGCGAAGAGCAAACGGGAAAGTGTGAGCATGAAAAGTCCCTTAGAGGCAGTTAGCGCACCACCAAAGTACAGCGATGATTAAGTAAACGTTTACCATGATGCGGAGCTCTTGGCAAGGGGATTGGCCGGCGTTTTTCAAACGGCTACTGAGCGGAAACTTCTCCAGAAGCGGACATCGCGGATTTCCAATCGTGAAAATCTGCCTTCTTTCTTGTTGAAAGGGAACGCACCAGCGCCAGAACAGCGGTTTGTGAGTGATTTGAGATAGCGTATACTGTGATCAATCGAACTTTCCTGAGGGAAAAAGAGGACTTGTGGACATTCGCGATGTCGCAAGAAGGGCCCGCGTATCAACTGCCACCGTGTCGCGTACGGTCAACCAGGTGGCGACGGTCGATGCGCAATTAGCAAAACGCGTGTGGAAAGCGATCGCTGAGTTGGGATATTACCCCAACCGGCAGGCGCGCGCACTGGTTTCCGGACGAAGTCGCGTGTTTGGCTTGATCGTTTCCGAAATCACCAACCCTTTCTTCCCCGAAATTGTACAGACGTTCGAGACGATGGCCGTAGAACAAAACTACGAAATTCTTCTGACCTCGACGATTCACGATCCCAAAAGAATGGAACTTGCCGTCCGGAGGATGATTGAGAGCCGCGTGGACGGAGTCGCCATACTCACCTTCGGAATGGAAGAGGAGTTGTTGGAGCACCTGCGATTCCGGAATTTGCCGCTGGTGTTCGTGGACGTTGGGCCGAAAGCGCCGCGGGTGAGCAATATTCGAGTGGATTATGCGCATGGAATCCGGCAAGCCGTGCAACACCTGGCTGCGATGCGGCACGAACGCATCGGTTTCGTAACGGGGCCCCTGCGGTTGCGTTCCGCGCTGGCCCGCAAAATTGCGTTTGAGAAATCCATGCTTGAGATCGGCCTGCAAGTGAACCCGGAGTTCATCGTCGAGGGAGACCACCGGCTGGAGGGAGGGAAACGCGCCCTGCAGAAACTTTACAAACTGCGAGAACAGCCAACGGCGCTCGTTTGCTCGAATGACATGACGGCGATTGGAGTGATGCGGCAAGCGTTTGACCTAGGGATAGGGGTGCCGCAAGAATTGTCGGTGATTGGATTTGACGATACGCGGCTGGCCGACTTCATGATTCCGCCGCTGACAACCATTCAAATGTCGCAGGCAGAGATCGCTACGCTGGCGTTCAACGCGCTGCTGAACGAAGTGCAAAGAGCAGAGCCCGTACCGACGGGAACGGAATACGTGTTGAAGACGCAACTAATCCTCCGCAACTCAACGACATTTCCGCCGACGAACAATCAGGTTAAAACGCGGACCTCCTCGAAACGCGCGGCGCAGCCTGCGGTGGAGATCAAAGACTAAGTTTCCTCCAGAGTGATCAGAGAACTCAGATAGAATCCGTCGATGGCACAGAGACGACGGATGAAGCCTTCCCCGACTGTAAAAATATTCGGTTGTGCGGCTGATCAAGTTTTTCGACCGGTTTTTCAGCTGGTTTTTCGGCCTATTTTTCTGCTACTGGTTCTGCAGCCGGCAGTTGCGAGTGGCCACGCGCAAAGCGCGGCGGCGGATTTTGACTCTCGCGTGATCGAGAATGCCACGATTATTTCCGGGAGAACCTGCTCGAACCCCCTGGTTGGCGTGAGTTATGAATTGCCCGAAGGCGTGCAAATCCGGGATGCGGCGGCCACACGGATAGCGAAAGCGCGAGGCGAAAGCGGCAGGACTGGAATCGGTCCGGAAGCCGAGTACATTTTGTGGGGCTCGCACGAGCGGGAGTCGATCGTTCTATTGTGTGGTGGCGAGAGTGAACGCGGACAGGCGATGGTTACGGCGGTTCCGATGTCCGTCCTGAGTTCCTATGGGCCGGACGGTCTTGAAAAGCTCACCGAGGCGGCAAGCCAAGCCGTCGGGGCGCAGACGGCAAAACGCGGATTGGAAACGGTCGGCGGGCGCGCATTTCATCACGTGGAGTCTCACGGCGCAATCCCTGAAGAAGGAGGAGCGCAAAGAGAAGTTTTTATATCAACCTACGCAACGGAAGTTAACTCCTATGCCGTGCTGTGGAACTTTATCGCCTACGCCTCGAAGGACGTAAAAGTCTTTTCGGCAGCGATGAGCACTGTGAAGGTGCAAGGTGCCGCGGCTCCTGTAGCGGCTACGCGGAAAGAGACTGGCGCAGGCAGAACAAAGCAAGCGGCTGCGCCGGATTTTCAACGCCGTTTAGCGGAATTCATGAACGCGTGGCTTGCGGAAAGAGACCAGGCGAAAACGCTGGCGTTTTTGGATAAGAGCGCCTACGAAGCTGCGCCCATTATTGGAACGTATTGCGATGGTTGGTATAAAAGCGGGACACCGCCAGACAAAAGCAGGAGCATCATGGCATCGAATCTGATGGGAGTGCCTTCGGGATTTCCGAAAAAGACAACGACGCAGGATATTTTCAAAGCGTGGAGCAGCTTGCCGCCGGAGTGGACGAGCGAAGCGGCGAACGATATTGGTAAAGAGCATTTCCTGATCGCGATGCTCGACCACGATTCGCTGGGACGGCTGTTTCGCGACCAGTTCAGGGAATCGGGCTACAGGAAATTTCTCGAGGGCGCAGTAGAAAAGCACGGAACTTTGTATTGGGCGGTTTTCCCCGAACGGGCGAGTGACGGCGATGTGTTTGTAGTTTTTACGGTGTGGGAAAAGATTGGCGAGACGTGGAGCATCACGCATGTTGATGTCGTGTGCCAATGAGCTTTACAACGGCTCGCGGGTGAGTTGGCCGTCCAGCATTCTCCAAATACCAAGCGGGTTTTGATCTTTGAGCTCGTCGGGCAAGGCCGCGTCTGGAAAATCCTGATAGCAGACGGGACGAGCGAAACGGAAAATGGATTGTGTGCCGACGGAGGTTGTGCGGCTGTCCGTGCTGGCGGGGTAGGGTCCGCCGTGAATCATGGCATGGGTGACTTCGACGCCGGTTGGATAGCCATTGAAAATAATGCGGCCGACTTTGTTCTTCAGGATTTCGACGAGTTCGGCGAATTCAGCGAG
>CAJCHZ010000064.1 GCA_903970165.1 Betaproteobacteria bacterium | reverse complement strand
GAAGGTGTCCATGGCGGCTACGCGCTTGACCGGGGCGTCTAGTTCGTCGAAGAGTTCGTCGGCGATGCGGGCTGCGATTTCGGCGCCATAGCCCCAGCTGAGCATGTCCTCGTAGGCGACAATGACGCGGTGCGTCTTGCGGACACTTGCAGCGACTGCTTCCCAGTCGTAAGGCGAAAGCGAGCGCAGGTCGATGATTTCCACGGAGACGCCTTCGCGCAACAGTTGAGCGGCGGCCACTTCGGCGCGGTGAACCAGCGCACCATAGGTGATGATGCTGACCTCGGTACCCTCGACCACCGTGCGCGCTTTGCCAAACGGAACGGTGTAATCGGGGCCAGGATATTCGGACCGATTGTACGGCTGGCGATAGAGATGTTTGTGCTCGAGAAACATGACCGGGTCGTCACAGCGGATGGCGGTGCGCAACAAACCCGCTACGTCCAGCGCGGTGGAAGGCATGACCACGCGCAAGCCCGGGCAATGCGTGAAGATCGATTCTCCACTTTGGCTGTGATAAATGGCGCCGCCGGTAAGGTAACCGCCAATCGCAACGCGCAGCACGACCGGCGCCTTAAAGACGCCGTTGGAGCGCCAGCGCATCACGCAAAGTTCATCGCGGATTTGCATCATCGCAGGCCAGATGTAGTCGAAGAACTGGATTTCGGCTACTGGTTTGAGGCCCCGCGTGGCCATTCCGATGGCGCGGCCGACGATGGCAGCTTCGGCCAGGGGGCTGTTGAAGACGCGGTCGTGGCCATATTTGCGCTGGAGGCCGCTGGTGGCTTTGAAGACGCCGCCCTTCCCTTTTAGCTGCTTTAAATTTTCTTCGCGGCTGGCGTCGGCAACATCCTCGCCGAATACGGTGATGCGATCGTCACGGGCCATTTCGTCGGAGAGTGTGGCCGCGACCATTTCGACCATGGTCTTTGGCGCGCCGCTCAGCTTGGGTTGCGTAGCAAAGGCGGAAGAAGTCGGATCGATGTCCGGCGAATAGACATTCACGCGAATGGAGTCGATCTGCGGCTCTTCTGCGGCGAGGGCCTCATCGGCGGCATTGCGCACTTCCACATCGACTTCCGCTTCGAGGGCTTCGATTTCTTTCTGGTCGAGAATGCCTTCGCGGACCAGGAACAGAGAAAATTTTGAAATGGGATCGCGGTGCGCTTCCACTTCACGCTCCTCCGGAGTTTTGTAGAGCTTTTCGTCGTCGGAGAGAGAGTGCGAATAGGGTCGAGTGCAGTGCGCGTGAATCAGCGCAGGGCCGCGGCGCTCGCGGCAATATTGGACGGCGGGCTTGCAGGCGGCGTAGCTTTCGAGCGGATCGGTGCCGTCGCACTCGGCGACGTAAAGGCCAGGAAAGCTGCGCGTGAGTTTCGAAATGCTGCCGCCCGCGGTTTGGACTTCGACCGGCACGGAAATTGCATACCCGTTGTCCTCGATCATGTAGAGCAGGGGAAGCTGTTTGGCGCATGCCGCGTTGAGCGATTCCCAGAATTCGCCTTCACTGGTGGCTCCGTCGCCGGCCGAAACGTACACGATTTCTTCGGGGTCGTGGCGAACGTTTCCGCCGAGCGGCGCCTTTTTGGCTTGCGCCAGGGCTTTCGCGTGGTCCGCATAATAGAGAGCGGCTTCCGCTGCGCCCACGGCTTGCACGAACTGCGTGCCAGTGCAGGAGGACTTGTTGACGATGTTCAGCCTGGGAAGGCCCCAGTGCGAGGGCATCTGGCGGCCGCCGGAGCTGGGGTCGTCCTTGGCGCCCACGGCTTGCAAAAGCATGTCGAGGGGCGTAACGCCGAGCATCAGGCAGAGAGCGCGGTCGCGATAGTAGGAGTAAAGCCAATCCACCCCGGGACGAAGAAGCAACCCCATAGCGGCGGTGACGGCTTCATGGCCGGCGCCGGAGATTTGGAAGAAGATTTTGTTCTGGCGCTTTAGCTGGATTTCCCGGTCGTCCACGCGGCGGGAAAGATACATGGTGCGATAGATGCGGATGAGTGCGTCGCGATCGAGGCCTTGCAAATTCGGGGCGTCCAGCTTGGAAGGTTTGACGCGCGTTTGTAACGCCATTCGTTCAGCCCTCGTCGGAAAGCAGTTTCTTGCCTGCGGAGTTTCGCTATAGAAGTTCCATTATAACTGAAAGCCGGGCCGTTTACGCAGACCGAGGCTGCTGTGGCTGTGGAAGAACTACTCGAGAGAGTCAAACTGTTTTGCGACTTCCTCGAATTGCGGTTCGTTCTGGCGGACGACCCGTGGAGAGGCTTCTTTGAACGGCTCCTCTGTGGGGATGCGGTCGAGCCAGCGCTGCTCGGTGAGCTTTTCGTGGCCGGAAAAATAGAGACGCACGACGAGACTTACCTTGCCATTTGTGGGAACGGCGTCTTTGGCAGGTTGGTCAACTTGTGCGTGGGCGGACTTTTGCTTTGCTTTCGATTTTCCCGCTTTCGCGGTGGCTTTGGGCTTTTCGGGTTTTGGCGCTTCCGCGGCCTTGGCGGCTGGCTCCGCGCCTTCTTTTTCCTCGGTTTCACCGCGATCGAGTTTGTATTGCAGCTTTTTGTCGAGGCGGAAGGCTTGCTTCCAGCCCTCCAGTTTGTGGCGCGCCAACTGGGCTTTCTCTTCCTCTGTGCCGAAGTCAAAGAGCATGTAGGTGTGGGCCATAAAATGAGTCTGCGACGCAGGGGCTGGCAAGTCAAGGCAGGCCATACGCCGCAGGCGCGGGCTTGTTTAGCGTGAGCCTCGAAGGGCCTGGCCCTATGAGCCACATTGGCTTGCGACATTGCCGAGCGGCGGATGACCCCGCGGGGGTTGCATACGTCAAAGTGGGATATATTGGTGTATTCTCGACTCTCTGAATGTATGGCGAGCAACAAGCATATTAGAGCGATAGCGGCTTGGGTCTGCCTCCTGGCGGTCGCGCTTTTGTACGCGCCACTGGCGGTCGCGGCCTTGGTGGCCAACGGGGTGGATTGCTGCGCCGGCGGATATTGCAAAATTCCCGAGCATCATCATAATCGCCAGAAACCTGGAACCGAACATTTCGCCGTGACTCGCGCGCAAGCCGGGCCCTCTCAAGATTCGTCCCACACGGATTGTGGGCACGAGATGAACGGTGTAGGAATGGCTCCGTGCAAGATGTCCTGCTGCGAGGATCCGTCCCGGCCCGCGTTGACGCCGAGCGCGTTCCTCCTTCCCTCTCTGAGTTTTGTCCCGGCTACTTTTGAAAAAATTCGCTCCGTGCAAACAGCAAAATCCTTCGAGCCCACGCGTTTCGTAAAACCTCTTTCACCCCCTCCTCGCCTGGTTTACTCGATCCTCTAAAGGATCGCTCTCTCCACGCACGTTTATTCACCCGAGCCGCGGCTTGCACGCCGCGCCAGATGTATTCCATCAGGAGAGAAAAAGTTTATGCGAAAAGTTTTTCACGCACTCGCAGTATTTTTGCTTTCTGGAGCTGTCTCATACGCAACGGTCTTTGGCACCGTGCGAGGAATCGTTCACGACCCGCAGCACCGCCCGGTCGCCGGCGCCGCGGTAAAAATCAAGTCCGCGAGTTCCGACTGGAGCCAAACCATGCAGTCCGACCCGAATGGAGAGTTCTCTTTCACTGCGGTGCCTCTGGGAGATTACGTGGTATCGGTGGTGAAGGACGGCTTCGTGGACGAACAGCAGGCGCTCACTGTCGTTTCGGGATCATCGCCCACGCTCCATTTTCAACTGAAGATCAGCGGAGTAAATCAGACGGCAACCGTCGTGGCCGATGCACCCGGAGGAGTCGAGGACGTCGAGTCCGTGACGCCTACCACGCTGGTGGACCGCGTGGATATCGCGCAAACTCCTGGCGCGGACCGCTCCAACAGCCTGGCAATGATCACCGACTACGTGCCTGCAGCCTACGTAACGCATGACATGCTGCACATGCGCGGCGGTCACCAGGTCGACTGGCTGATCGACGGCGTGCCCATACCAAACACCAACATCGCCACGAATCTGGGGCCGCAAATCGATCCCAAGGACGTGGACTATCTCGAGATTCAACGCGGAAGCTACGAGTCTGAATACGGAGACAGGACCTACGGAATTTTCAATCTCGTGCCGCGAACGGGCTTCGAGCGGGACAACGAAGCGGAGGTGGTTCTGAGCCTGGGGAATTGGTATCAGACCAACGACCAGATCAATTTTGGAGGCCACACGCAGCGTTTCGCTTATTATGCGAGCTTCAACGCGAACCGCAGCAACTACGGCCTGGAAACTCCAATCGGGCAAGTGGTTCACGACGCGGACAACGGTTTCGGAGGGTTCGGTTCGTTCATCTTTAACCCGAGCGCGCACAATCAGTTCCGGCTGGTGACTTCCCTGCGGCAGGATTACTACCAGATTCCCATCGATCCAAATCCGAACTCAGCGGGAAATCAAGTTTTCCCAAGCTTTGGGCTCCGCGATGGCGAACATGAAGACGACGGCTATGTAGCCTTCTCCTGGGTCCACACTTTCAATCCCAATTTGCTGCTGACCGTTTCTCCGTTTTATCACTACGCCAAAGCCGATTACCAAAGCTCACCGAATGACACGCCGGTGGTAACGGACGTAAATCAAGTTTCCAATTATGGCGGTTTGCAGGCGTCCGTGGATGCAACCCTTTCAAAGAACAACGAAGTGCAAGCCGGCATTTACGGATTCGGGCAGCATCAGAGCAACTATTTCTTCAACCTTTTTCAGCCTTGCGTTTCGCCGTGCGTAAACTTTCCAGCGTCCAATGGCTCGATTAACGGAGGACTCGAGGAAGCGTTCGTCAGCGACAAATTCAAGGTGACGCCTTGGCTGACGCTGATTGCCGGCTTCCGGCAATCACACTTCACCGCGGACATCGTGGAAAATGACGTGGACCCGCGCTTCGGCATCGCCGTGAAAGTACCCAAGCTTCATTGGATCTTTCACGCGTTCTACGGAAAGTTTTATCAGCCGCCGCCGCTCTTGACGGCGACGGAAGCTCTCGGTTCCCTGGCGATGAATCAGGGTTTTGCTTTTGCTCCGTTGCATGGCGAGCGGGATGAAGAGCACCAATTCGGAGTAACGATTCCCTTCCGCGGCTGGACTCTGGACGCCGATACTTATCAGACGGAAGCGGCGAACTGGCTGGACCACAACAATATTGGAGAGTCGAATCTCTTTTGGCCCATCACATGGGACTCGGCTTTGATTCAAGGCTGGGAGCTCACCCTGAGATCGCCTCGCTTGTGGCATCGCGGCCAGTTTCATCTTGCCTACGCGAATCAAATCGCGCAGGCCACTTCGCCGATCACGGGAGGCTTGATCTGTCCCGCCCCTGTGACGCCGGATTGCCCGCTGGGTCCGGCAGCTATTCCGCCGGGACTCTCGCCGGTTGACCACGACCAGAGAAACACGTTGAACTTGGGTTTTAATGCAACTCTTCCATGGCAGACCTTCGCTTCGACGAACGTCTACTACGGCTCGGGGTTCACAAACGGAATGCCGGATGCGGAGTATCCGGGAAACTATCTGCCGGCGCATGCGACCTTCGATATCTCCGTTGGAAAAAGTTTCCTGGAAAAATACTCCGTTTCCGTAACCGCGCTGAATGTGGCGAATCGCCGCGTGCTGATGGACAACAGCCTGACGTTCGGCGGATTTCACTATAACGATCCGCGCCAAATCTACGCGGAATTCCGCTTCCGCTTTCATTACTGACAGCATCCGCGCATCGCGGAAGGGCGGCAGAGCTGCCGTCCTTCCGCGTACGATTTTTTTTCGAGACTTCCTGCGCTCTTCGTCAGAGCCACAGGAGGACGCTTGCGCCTGCGGCAACACGCAGCCAATGACGGCTTCAATGACGGCTTCCATGTTGTACCTCGATGATAGTGTCCCCTTTTGTCCTCGATAGAAATGTCCCCTTAATAGGACCTCCTGAGGGAGGTCAGAGTGAGGCGGACAGAGATGAGCAAGGAAGAGTTAAGGCGCGTGGAAGTGCTGGCGCGGGTGCG
>CAJCHZ010000063.1 GCA_903970165.1 Betaproteobacteria bacterium | reverse complement strand
CGAATTTCGTTTTCTGGTCGTCGGCCAAGGAAGGCTGCGTCGTAGCGCGCTCCTCCCCATCCGGCCCGCGGCCCCAGGCATTTCGTCGTTCGCTCATGACCGAGCCTCCGCTTCGACTCCGGCGGGCGGCGTCGCCACCTTGGAGTCGGGAATGAGCGGCGTCTTTCTTCCGGCATTCGAATCCGTGCGAGCATGCGGTCCGGCCTTAAAACGGCTCTTGTGTCGCTGATTTTCTTTTCGTGCTTCGTGTGCTTCCGCGCGTCGCGGGCCTTCGACAACTGCCCGGCCACCGGAGTACTTCTGTTGCTGCTTCGCCTTCATGTGAATTCTCCACCCCCGTGCTTTGCAAATCGTTTCGGCTCCGCGGTTGCACGGCAGCCGATCTGTTCCCTAAAAAATTGTTCTCCGCTGATTTACTTCGCTTCAACGCACGTCGCGTGGTCGTGCAGCGCGAACTTTTCTAACTCGCGACGGTGAATCAGCACCCGCGTTCCGATCCGCCGTGTCTTTAGTCGGTTGCTGGCGACAAACGCCCAGACGAAGCGAGGCGAAAGGCCCAGGACGCGGGCGGCCTGTGCGACCGAATAGAGGAGCTGACCCGTCACCGGCTCCTTGGGTGCTGATTCCTTCTCGAAGGTCGCGCCTGTGGTTGTGGCACTCTCCACCTTATTTCTCCTGAGTTGCCGGTTGGAGCTTTCGCAGCTCGCTTTGCGGAATGAGAATGTGGTAGCCAACCCGCGTGATGCGGAGCTTCCCGCTACGAATAAGCAAACGGATTTTCTGCTCGCTCTGGCCTGTTTGTTCCGTGGCCTCGCGAACGCTCACTAGCCCAACGCTCATAAGTCGTGCCCCCTCGCTGAAAAAAAAGTGTTCATCCGGTCAGATTAATATTATAGTGGTTGTAATCGGAGGGCCAATGTCTAACGATTACCTACAGATTACACCAGAAGAACCGGAGGGTACCCTCCTCGGATTGTGGTGGCGGAAACCGCCGTATGAGATCAGGAAAGCAACCTACGCTCCGTACCGTGGAGCGGGCTTCCGGCCGGTCCCAGAGGAAGCGCAGGTTCTCGCCTGCGCCCCCTTGGGCAAACCAGGGGAGTGGACCGAACCTACGGTGGAACCCGGGCTGTTGAACGCGCTGCTTGATGTTGGCCAGGGCAGGCTAAAGCCGGTGGCGTTTGCCGATCGCTTTGGGCTTCTCGGATACAACGAACTGGTACCGGACGAAAACCGCTGCAAGGGTGGCGAACCACTTGATTGGTTCAGGGCGCAAGCGCTGACGGCCCTAACCGTGGTCGAACTCATCGATCACTTGAAAGAAGCAAAGGAATCGGCGGGAGGGCGAAGGCATCTCGCCAACTACCTGAAAGAGGAGCTAACAAACGGGCCTTATGCGCTGGGCGGTAAAGTGGCCGAAGTTATGATTCAGGGATCGAGTCCCATCATAACCGCCAACAGCATATTGCGGTGTCTCCTCAACGCTAACCTCGGCGATGCGGGTCGGCAGCTTCAAATGAGAAATGGGGA
The DNA here is from genome assembly GCA_903970165.1 of Betaproteobacteria bacterium. GTDB lineage: Bacteria > Acidobacteriota > Terriglobia > Acidiferrales > UBA7541 > Acidiferrum. The sequence goes on along the minus strand of CAJCHZ010000063.1, from coordinate 28,781 downwards.
GCTACGCACCATTTTTACGTTTCACGCCCTCGTGCAGGTCATTTACTGGCAACTCGCGGACCAAATCGGAAAGAGTTCCATTCGAAGGTGCGCCGAGTGCGGGCGCGTATTCACAAGTTCAAACGTACGGTCGCGGTTTTGCCTGCCGGTCGGGGGGAAAAAGATCAGCGCCTGCAAGTCACGGTGGAACGTGCGGGAGTTCAGAAAGAAGAAAAAGCGTTCGAGGAGGAAAAAATGAAGGGCAACCGCAGCAGCCAGCCCAAGCGTGGCCAGTGGAAGAAAGACAGGAGCGAGCGCGGCGTCTTTCGGCGCGGCAAGATCTGGTACATCCGCTTCTCCGACGGCGGCGGCAAGGTGCGCGTCGAGGCGGTCGGCCCGTCGAAGGCGCTGGCGATCAAAGTCTGCGCGAAGCGCAAGACGGAAGTGGCCGAACGGCGCTTCTTTCCGGCCACCAACGTGTCGTTTGAGGAGATCGTAAAGGATGCCATCGCGCGCGCCCGTGAGGATTACAAGCTCAGACACCCAGGGAAAACGTTCAGGGAGGGTTACTACGGCGTCGTGAAGCGCTGGTTCGCAGGGCGCGCAGCGGACAGTATCACTCCCTCGGAGATCGCCTCTAAGCTGAGCAGCCACGCCACGTGTGCCGCAACGTTCAACCGCCTCCGCGTCGCCATCAGCCACGCCTATAAAATGGCCGTCCAGGGTAAGAAGTTGGCGGAGAACCCGGGTCGGCTCGTCAGGCTCCAGAGGGAGAACAACGAGCGCGTGCGTTACCTGAACCAGTTCACGAAAAAGAAGGAGAAGAGCGAAGAAGAGCGACTACGCAAGGCCGTGCGCGAGCTGTTCCCTGACAAGGAGTGGGAAATTGACCTGGCTCTGCACACGGGTATGCGCTGGGGCGAGCAATACGGGCTGCTATGGTCAAACGTGGATCTGGGCCGCAACATAATCAAGATCGTGCAACCCAAAGGCGGCAAAGACCAGCACGTACCCATTAACGGCGAGGCTCGCCGCGCCCTCACCAAACTAAAGGCCTTGGCCGGAAAGTCCGAGTTCGTTTGCCCCGCGAACGACTACGAAAAGCACCACGACTGGTGGCTCGCCGTTCTGGAAGCGGCGAAGATTGAGGACTTTCACTGGCACGATCTTCGGCACACGTTCGCATCACGGCTTGTCATGAACGGCGTGGATATCTTTACGGTGGTTCGGCTGATGCGCCACAAGAGCATCCAGGTGACAATGCGGTACGCACACCTCGCTGACAAGCATCTCGCGGCAGCCGTGGGAAAGCTCGTGCCAAGTGTAACAGCCAGTGATACAGTTTCTATACCCGCTCCGACACGGCAAAGGTATCTACAATAGTTTTCAACAGTTTAGATGGTGCGCCGCGTAGGAATCGAACCTACAACCTATGGATTAAGAGTCCATTGCTCTGCCAATTGAGCTAGCGGCGCACAGCGGTTAGTAATTTTACATGGCGCAGCTATTTTTGTCGAACGAACTGGCTGGCCGATAGAGGCTTAATTCAGAAGTGCAAAAAACAACACGGCAGGAATGCCCTTCTTCGGTCAGAGTAAAGTTGTGCTATTTGGCACGAAGTTCCGCCGCGAGATCGCGGGCCACCTGGCGGGCACGAGGCAAATCGTCTGGATCAAATGAGATAGCGGAGACGCGAGGATGCCCGCCGCCGCCGAATCTCTCGGCAAGCGAAGCAAGGTTCTTGTCCGCGGTGGCTTGATTCCATGGGTTGGTGCCCAGCGAGACTTTGGCGCGGACCGGCGAAGCGCTGACGCTCACGGAATAAACGCATTCCGGATGTAGCAAATAAGGAATGAACTTGTTGTAGCCCTCGAGGTCGAGGTCGCTGACATCAAAGAAAATTACGCCGTCGACCGCTTCCGAACGCTGGCGAAGAATTTCAATGGACTTGCGGTGGCGCTCGAGCAACGGCTCAAGATGCTTGGCGACGAGCGGCAACGTAACCATTTCCGCGAGCGGCCGGTAAGCGAGTTCCGGAATGATGCGCGCGGGCAATCCGTCTTCGGGAGCGGCTTCGATGACCAGCGCGAGCTGCATGGCTGGCTCGGCCAGTCCGACAGCGAACTCCGGAGTAGGATATTGCGCTCCGTCGATGATGTCGCCCCAATGAATCAAATCCTCGAGAGGCTTCGTGTCGAATGCGAATTTTTCTTTTGCCACGGTGGCGATGAGTTTCGTGCAGGACTTGTAGTCCGGGTCGTAAAACATGTGCGCACCCGGATGACTGCGGAAATGTTCTGCATCCGCTGGCGTCAGAAACGCGCTTTGATGATGGTCGAACCACCAGGTCACTTTCGGAGAGTTTGAATATTTGAAATCCACGATGGCGTTTTCGTCACCGTCAAAAAGGCCTGGAGTCCAGGGTTGCGACGCACGGTGGGTCATGCCGGTAAAGCCAAACTCGGCGGCGGGATCGAACTTTTCCTTGTAGAAGCGGTAGAAAAGCGCGGCCGAGGCTGTCCCATCAAAACAGCGATCGTGGAAGCACAGCCGGACGCGCGTCATGTCGGAGTGATGGGGCCTTTCCCGTTTCTAGTGCTCATGCTCAGGCAAGAACAAAGCCTTTTAGGTTGTAGTGAGGAGAAAAGGAAGTCAAGAGGAAAGCATTGATAGAAGGGAACAAAAAAAGAGCCGTCAGGGAACACCGAACGGCTCCAGAATAGCTCGACTATTCAGCCCTGGCCATCAAAACGATGTTCCGGCTCCGCTCAGGCGCCTACCCACTTTTCGATCAAGTTACCGATGATGGGCAGCTTGAACTTTTCATGGTTGTACGCCTTGTACATGCAAAACACAAAGGCCACGAAGAAAGCCAGAAGGATCAGCGGGAACAGGAAAAAGCTGAGTATGCCAATGGGGAAATGCAAGGCCGCCGTAATAGCCGTCAGGACGAAACTAAAGATGAGGTAGATAATCCAAACGGGAATGAAGCAAACGGCCAGGGCTATGGATTGAGCGCCGTGAAACTTCACGAATGGCCTTTTGTCAATCAACAGAAAGATCAAACCGCTGAGCCAGCCAAAAAGATAGCAAAGGAGGCCAGCGACATTCTCGGCCATTCCCTCAGTCCCCGATGTCGCGGCAGGAGCGCTCGCTCCGCCCGACGAGGGGCTTGAGGACGGAATCTGAGCCGCACCCTGTGCCGCTCCGCACTTGGGACAAAATGTTGCATCGCCTGCATCCTGACCACACGCTCTGCAAAATGCCATGAACACACCTCCCGGGGAGTTCAACTGTGGGCGGAGAGTAACAAAACCGGGATGCCAGAGCAATTGTTATTCTGCGATGACAATGAATTCTCGGCAGGTTCCCCATGGAAAGACACTTGGAAGTGTCTTTCTATCGTAAGCGCATACGTATCTTGTCAGTATTTAGTTTGCACTCGCCTCCGGCTTTTCCGCTGCGGGAGCTATCGCCGGAATACTGCTGTTCTGGATGAGCAGGTTGAGCGCGGCGAGGTCCTTCGATTGGATGTCGCGCCACGCGGCTAATTGTGCGTCCAGCCGCGAATTAAGTTCGTCGAACACGGTGAAGGATGAGGCTGTCGGCGCGGTGTCCGCGCTTTCCACGGTCCCCTGCAAAGCGGTGAGCTGATCGGCCACCTGAATGGGATAGTTCAGCGGATCTTCCCCGGCTTTGGACTTCGGCTGGATGATTTTTTCTTCAACCGCGTTCATCTTTTTGATGAGCGCGTCCGCGGCGTCAATAACGGGCTTTGCGCTGGTATCCGCCGCGAGACGTTTCTTGAGCGCTTCAAGTTGGCCACGCACGCTGCGGATCTGGTTGACGGCTTCGTCCCCTGCTCCCACGCGATCGCGAATCTTCAGCGCAAATTCCGCCTGCTTTTCCAGATCCGCTTGCGTGGCCGAGATGCGTGGATCCCTGGTGAGGTCAACCCCGGCGGTTGACGTTTTTCCCGCCACCGTCAGCTTAATCTGATAAGTACCTGGAGGGACGAGTGGACCCTCCGGAGTTCCTCCCCAGCCCACTGCGCCGGGAACTTTCACCGGATCTCCATATTGCATGTTCCACACGAAACGATTTAGCCCCACTTCGACAGGGAGTTCCTGCCCTGGTCTGCTGACGCCAAATTCCTCCTCGGCCTGCGAGGCTTCCGCGGCCGTTTTCTTGCTGGAGAATTTGCGGACCAGTTTGCCCTTGGCATCGAGGATTTCGAGTGTGATCTGTTCCTTGGGAGCTGTTTTGAGCGTGTAATCAATCACCACCCCGGCGGGCGGATTTGCGCCGATCGGAACACTCGCGGGCAAAGTAAATCCCGGTCCCCGGAAACGGACTGCGTTAGCTGGTTGATAGAGATGCGCATCTTCGCCAGCAACGGCCGGCGTCATTTGGCGTAGTGGAGAAATGTTATCGAGAACCCAGAAGGCGCGCCCGTGAGTGGCGGCAAGCAGGTCGTTGTCTTTCACAGCGAGGTCGTGAACGGGCGTCGTCGGCAGATTGAGCTTCAATGATTGCCAGTGCGCTCCGTCATCGAAGGAAACGTAGAGGCCGTTTTCCGCGCCAGCAAAAAGCAGGCCTTTGCGCTTGGGATCCTCACGCACCGCGTGCACGAGGCTGTTGTCGGGCAAGCCCGTCGTGATTTTTGTCCACGTTTTGCCGAAGTCCGCTGTCTTGAAAATATAAGGATGGAAGTCATCCAGCTTGTGACGGTCGATGGCAACGTAAGCGGTGCCTGCGGAGAAAGGCGAAGCTTCGATAATGCTCACCAAACTCCATTCGCCAAATTCCTTTGAGGTGACGTCGGCCCAATTCTTTCCGCCGTCGCGCGTGACGTGGACAAGCCCATCGTCCGAGCCCGCCCAGATGACGCCCTTATCGACCGGCGATTCGGCGAGGGCAAAAACGGTGGCGTAATACTCGACGCTGGTATTGTCCTGCGTTAGCGGTCCGCCGGACGACTGCTCCTTGGTTTTGTCATTGCGCGTGAGGTCGCCGCTAATGGCAGTCCAGCTCATACCATTGTCGGTGGTCTTAAACACAGCTTCGCCGCCGTGATAAACGGCATTCGGTTCGTTGGCCGCGATCATGATCGGCGCGGTCCACTGGAAGCGATGCTTTAGTTCCGCGTCGCCTGAACCCATGGGATTGAGCGGCCAGGAGGAAACGTCCTGCACCTGATGTGTTTTTTTATCGAAGCGCGTGATCAAGCCGTCGTAAGAGCCGGCGTAAACCACATCGGGATTATTGGGATCGGGGACGACATAGCCTGCTTCGCCGCCGCCCACTTCATACCAGTCCGGGCGGTCAATCGCGCCATTGTCGCTGCGGCTGGCAATCGCCACGGTACTGTTGTCCTGCTGTGCGCCATAAATGCGGTAGGGAAAGAAGTTGTCCGCGGCCACGTGATAGAACTGCGCGGTCGGCTGATTGTTCTGTGTGGTCCAGCTCTTCCCGCCATCGTGAGTGATTGTCGCACCGCCATCGTTGGTATTGATCATCCACTCCGGATGCGTGGGATCGATCCAAAGCCCGTGATTATCACCATGAGGAGAGCGGACGTAATTGAAGCTGTGGCCGCCATCGGTCGAGCGGTAGACCGCTGTGTTCAGCACATAGACCGTGTCCACATTTTTGGGATCGGCGAAAATGTGATGGAAGTACCAGGCACGTTGCGTGAATTTATGATCGGGATTCAGTAGCTGCCAGGTATCGCCCGCGTCGTCGCTGCGGTAGATGCCGCCCTTTTCCGCTTCGATGATGGCATACACGCGATTACCATCTGCGCCTGAGACCGAAACGCCGATGCGTCCGAGGACTCCTGAGGGCAGTCCGTGGCCTTCCAGCTTTTTCCAAGTCGCTCCATCGTCGCTCGATTTGTAGAGACCGCTGCCAGGCCCCCCGCTCACCGCGGTCCAGGGATAACGCTGCGCTTCGTAGAGTGCCGCGTACAAGATATGCGGATTGGAAGGATCGAACGTGAGATCAATCGCTCCGGTCTTGTTGTCTTTGAATAAAACCTTCTGCCACGTTTTTCCGCCGTCGCCAGAGCGAAACACGCCGCGTGTCTCGTTAGGGCCATAGGCGTGACCCATCGCGGCTACAAAAATCACATCGGGATTCGACGGATGAACGATAACTCTCGAAATGTGCCGTGTATCCTCCAGTCCGATGTGAGTCCAGGTCTTGCCGCCGTCCGCGGACTTGTACATTCCGTCGCCGTACGAAATATCTCCGCGCCAGCAGGATTCACCGGTGCCAACGTAAACGGTATTGGGGTCAGAAGGAGCGACAGCAAGGGCGCCAACCGACATGATTGCCGTCTTGTCGGTCATCGGCGTCCAGGTAATGCCGCCATTCGTTGTTTTCCAGACGCCGCCGGCTACAGACCCAAAGTAATAGGTGTCTGGGTCGCCGGCGACACCAGTTCCCGCGAGCGCGCGTCCTCCGCGGAATGGCCCGACTTGCCGCCACTTCATGCCCTTCAAGGCGTTATCGTCCAGAGTCTGCGCATGCAGAATCGAGCCAAAATGGGCGAGCAGCAGCACCGCAAGCACGAGCGCACAAATTCTGATCAAATGTTTCGGACCGGTCATCTTTGTGTTGTCCCCCAGAACCTTGGAATTACGAACTACTACCTCAGATAGGATTTCGCCAAGCGAATGGTACACCCTCTTTTGCGCTTCATGCCAGAAACAGTGGTGGACTTTTTTCCTTGCCTTCCTGACGCATCAATATGATCTTTTGAGTAGAATCCCGGCGTGACAAATCCTCCCTCCCAGCGCTTCTCTAACCCCGGCCAGCTCGCCGCGTCGCCGCCAGGAAATTTTCAGCGTGTCTTCTCTTTCGGCTGGCTCAGCCACGCCAGTTCGCCCGAGCGTAGTTCGCTGATCGCCGGCGCGCTCGGCTGGATGCTCGATGCCATGGACGTGATGCTCTATTCGATCGTCCTCACGTACTTGATTCGCGAAATCGCAATGGACACACGGACCGCGGGGCTTCTCAATTCACTGACTCTCGTGGCTTCTGGCATCGGCGGACTTCTTTTCGGCGTGATCGCGGATCGCGTGGGGCGCACGCGGGCGCTCATGGGTTCGATTCTTGTCTACGCACTAGCCAGTGCTGCGTGCGGCCTCACGCACACCATCCCGCAACTGGCAACCTGCCGGTTTGTGCTGGGGCTTGGCATGGGTGGCGAATGGACCGCCGCGGCCGCGCTGATCGCGGAAACCTGGCGCGCCGAGCATCGCGGCAAAGCTCTCGGCCTTATGCAATCCGCCTACGCTATCGGCGAAGCGATTGCGGCAATCATCGTGCTACTGGTTTATCCGCACTTTGGCTGGCGGCCTGTTTTTTTCATAGGCGTTTTGCCTGCCCTGCTCGTTTTCTGGATTCAGCGGAGGGTTCCCGAGCCGGAACTCTGGAAGCAGCGCGCCGCACGAAAAGACAGAGTGCCACTTCGAAGACTGCTCGAGGGAGGCGTCCTGCGCAACGGCATCCTGGCCACAACAATGAATGGATGCAGCATGTTCGCCTACTGGGGGCTCTTCACCTGGATTCCGGGCTATCTATCGCTGCCGCCGTGGCAAGGAGGGCGCGGGCTGAGCCTCGCAAAAACCACCACATTTTATCTCGTACTTTGTTTCGGAAAATGGCTTGGCTATTCCACGTTTGGATTTTTTTCCGATGCATTTGGACGCCGCAAACCCTACTTCCTCTATCTGCTGATCGCCGCGGCGCTCGTGCCTATTTATGGGATGACCCGCAACGAATTTTGGCTGCTGGCTTTGGGTCCGTTCGTAGCTTTTTTTGGAACAGGCTATTTCTCCGGGTACGCAGCCATGGCGAGCGAACTGTTTCCCGGCGAAATTCGCGCGGCCGCCATGGGGTTCAGCTACAACATCGGGAGGGGCTTTTCCGCCTTGGCGCCTTTCGCTATCGGTGCCCTTGCGCTGAAGTTTGGAATCGGCCCGGCATTCTTCCTGCAAGCTGCCGCATTTTTGGCAGCGGCGATGCTGGCCTTGGCTCTGCCCGAAACAAAGGGTCAGATATTGGACTGACTACGCTACCGCGCTCCGCATGTTCACGCGCGCGCCATCCGCGGTTAGAGAAAAGTTGATGGCGAAATAAGGCGCCTGCGCCAGAATTTTTTGAAACTCGTTTTCGTCGGCATACGCCCGTTTGGGAACACGCCGCGCAAGAATGCTGATATCCAGCGGATCTTTCAGAAATGGATAGGGCTTCAGGGTGACAAAATTTCCACCGGCCGGCTGCAGGTCCCAGTCGGCTTCACTTCCATGGCCGTTAACCGGGACAGCATCAATCGTCGAGCCATCCAGGGGCGCGAGACAGAAATAAAGCGAGAGGCGGTCCAGCGCTTCCAGGCGTTGGAGGTTTTGCTGCAGAGAATGGTCGTCTGCGTAGGGCTTCATTGCTGGGTCCGCCCGCAAATCCACTTTGAGCCGCAATTGCTGAAGCCGCAGCCGCTGCATGAAATCCGAAACCAGGTGAGCTTCGTTGGACTTGACGTACTTGGCCGAGAACCCAGGCATCGTCGCGCGTGTCCGGTCGTAAAGTCCTGCACAATGCATGCTGACGAGCAGCCCGGCGTAACGGTTAGCTCGCACCACGCGTTCGATACCGCGTTGATATAGTGCGATGTGCTCTTCCGTCGAGATTGACATGAAGTTGTAAGGCCCGAAGGTCTTCGGATCGATCTGTGGAAGAAGCTCCCACTCGCTCCAACCGTTATCGTGTTCCGCCGCGGCCAAACAGAAGGATTCAAACGGTTCCGGCCGGGTAAAAAGCTTATTTCCCAGCGCGCGCGCAAAATGCCCCGAAAGCACAGCATGATCTGTCTGGCGGATAATGATGAGCTGATCGCCCTGCTCTTGAATGATCATGGCGCTGCCCTCTTTCGCAGCCGGGCCTTTGAACGCGTCTACCGAGAGGCGCAAGTCCTTGGCCGCGGGGAGGGCCAACTACACTCCGTATACAGGCCTATTATGCTCCTGCAGGGGCGCCACAATCCAGCCCCATTCTGTCACTGCTGGATGGGGCGAGGCCGAGACAGCTCCCGTTCAGGCCCAAGGGCTTTCGTCACCCTTAACGATGGGATGCAGTCTCATAAATGATGCACACGACAAAGGCAATTACACCCAGGAGAACAGTTGCGAAAATGATTGCGAGAGGCCAGAAAACCCAAGACCCTGATTGTCCATTTCTGATGTGCTTTATGGCGTTGTGCAACGAGAAAGCGGTAGCGGCCGCGCCAAACGGAGTAAGACCAAAGGCGGGCATAAAAGCATCGAGCTCGGCCGGTCCTCTGCATCCTTGCCGCAGACAGTAAACAGAAGGCAACAGAATCGAAAGGATATAAACAATCGAAATGAAATACGAAATGGCGAGGCCCACTCTGCGTAGCGCAGGCCACCCTTCCGTGGAGCCTGAGGTATTTTTAGCGATGTCCGGGTTCACGTCACAACCACTTTCGTTAATCTGACAGCAAGCGTGGAGCGCGACCTCCCACTCTGGATTCAGCGTGAGTCTCTGTAAAGCGCGTTGGTTTACGGGGCGACGAATCGTGTAATGCCTGATTAAGGCGCAGAGCCGCCGCTTGTCGGTCGGTCAGTATTTTAATGTTTTCCAAGCACAGCTAAGGCTTCGAGGCGGATGATGATTCGGCAAGTATCCGGAAAGCTGTCTTGGCCTGAACCGTCCGATAAGGTCTGAAGTCGCCCGCCAGTGGAAGTTCGGAGCCAGCCTTAAAATGGGTCCCATCGAGAGTGCACCAAGTAACCACAACGGTGTAAAGGCCAGGTCGATTCGGCAGCCAGCCTTGGCCAACCAAGGTGCGCTCTATGGTCACGAGCTTGCCCGGGGGAAAGATCATCGGGCCCAGTCCGTGGCCCGTCCAAAACGTTTGCATTGCAAAGCGCTCGTTTTCGGGCAGAGGCCGGCCTGCAGCGTCGCGAATTTCGACGCCAATCGCCGGGTAAGGATCCCAAACGGGACTGGTCGCGTAGACCGGCACTGGAGCATCGAAATTCTCGACAGCAATGTGAAGTGGCACGTCTTCACCAAGTTTATACGCGTCCTTATCCAACGTCACATCCACCCCGACTCCATTGGCCTTACCTTGCCAATTTCGTGCGATCAGTGCAGGGTCGTCGATCTGCAAGGTCACTTTGTTGGAGCGGACGAAGTGAATCCGGGCGTCGCGAGGAGAACCCACGAGCTGAAAAAGTTCGAAGCTGTGTTCACCGATGCCAGACCATCTGGTGCGCATGCCGGAATCAACCTCGATGCCGGACTGCCAATCCGTATTGCGGTCTGCACCCAATGTAAAGGTTTCGCAACCCTTAAAGGCGGTCGGCCGGACTTCATCAAAACGAGTGCTACCGTCCGGCGACCTTTCGCGCAGGAAGAGTGTGGGGCATTCCTTGCCCGAGGGTGGAGCGCCAGCCGAATCTGCAAGGCCGACATGCAGGGTGAACATTTCATCTTGGTAGTAACGGGGCTTGTGGGAAGACAGCACGAACATCTCACCGCGCCCCGCTTCATCGGTAGGTGATTGGTCTTTTGACGCGAATGGTACAAATTCGCCGGAATATATTCGGCTTACGGCGATTTCCGAGCACACCGGCTTGAAAAGGGTTGGGGCGACGACTAGAACAGGATCGAACAGCGCTCGAAGCGGTAGGCAGGTGACGGTCTCGTTCGGCGCTACCGTCTTCCATCGATAGGTTTGGTGCGCGACATTGCCAGGATTTAGAACCAGCGGATCGTGCACGCGGTACTCGCCGTTGGGTAGGCGATCTTCGCAATCCGTGCATAGCTCGAACGGCTTGATCTTCTGAGACTGCTCCAGATCAAACATAGGAAAGCTGACATCAAGTTGCGGGACACAAGGATTTGGGGAAGTATTTCGCAAATTGAAGGCCACCGTCATTTCGTTGTTTCTGCTCGTAAAAACGACATCTAAATCGAGAACAGCCCGGTTGCATGCGGGGAACATTTGCCCATTTGCGCGAATCATGACCTCTTGAGATTGGGCCCTCGCCCAAGCCGGTAACGCCGCAACGGAGAATACAATCAGCAACTTGGTGTGAATCAGGAACTTAGCGATAAAACCACGCCGGAGAGGACCACGCCAACTCATCCTGCCACCCCCGTACTTCTCTACCCCACTTAGACTCGTGCTGAGCACTCCGTGTTGCCCAGAAGTATCTACAACCAACCCTGGCCAATCCAGTTCTGGTTCCATCCGAGGCTGCCGGTGATGCAAAGCGAACAAGGCTCGGCTGCATCCAATGCAAAAGACGGCTGCTGACGCACCGCCAGTTTATGAGCATCTGCTTACGGAGGTTCTGCCGCGTGCGGTCGATAGCTTTTCAGCAAGAATCTAATTCTTTTCGTTCTTGCAACTGGCGAGTTTACGATCAAGTTTGAAGGAGCATTCCAAGCGCCAGAGAGTACGAAGTTTAGATGAGAGCGAGTCATGCCTGTAAAGGCTTTTGGGCTGGCGAGGATAGGTGCGGCGTTGGGCTTAGCTTGGCTTGCGTTGTCGGTCGCCGAGCCATCAGCCGCGCAGGTGAGAGCCCTTGATCCGGAGTTGGAACGCGCCACCAAGCAGGGTTGGGATCTGTATCACAACGGCGACTTGGTGGGAGCCGCGCAAGCTTTTCAAAAGGCAATCGCGCTAAACGGAAAAGATGGGCTGCTGTATTTCGACCTGGGGATGGTGCTGGCCGATCAAGGAAATTTGCCGGAAGCGGTGGCGCAGTATGAAAAGTCCATAGCGATTCTCCAAACGCAAAGGAATGCGCAGCTCAATCTGGCCAACGCGCTGAGCAATCTGGCGTTGGTGTATTACCGGCAACAGCGGTTGGATGACGCCGAGGCACAAGTGAACCGCGCCCTTCAGGTGTGGCCCAAGAGCGGAGACCCGTGGGTAACGCGAGGCTTGATCCTCGAAGCGCGGGGAAAACTGGATGAGGCCATCGGGTCGTATCGTCGTGCCTACGCCTCCTCGCCGCAGCCGCTAGCGGCATTTCAGAACCTTGGGCTGGCGCTCGAGAAGAAGGGCCAACTGGCGGAAGGGCTGCAAGTGCTGCAGGAGGGCGCGAGCAAGCATCCGGACGACGCGGAAATTCAGGGTGCATTGGGCGCTTTGCTGCTCGCAAACAAGCAATTGCCGGAGGCCGAGGCGGCATTGCGTGCGAGCCTCGCCGCGAATCCTGGGGCGCCAACGGTGCTCTACAACTTGGGTGTGGTGCTGCGGAAGGAGAATCAATCCGCGCAGGCGCTGCAGAATTTGCAGCAGGCGCAGCAGTTGGCGCCGCAGGACGGCGAGGTCAACCTTGGCCTGGCGTCTCTGCTGCTAAGCCTGAACCGGACCACGGAAGCCATGCCTTATCTGGAAGTGGCATTGCGCGGCGGCGACCCGGAACCGTTTGCGCTGTACACCATGGGCGACGCAATGCACCGGCAGGGCCGTACGGCGGATGCATTGAGCTATACCCAGAAGGCGCTGGCAGAGCGGGCGGATTTTCCGGAGGCGAGCGCGCTGCTAGGCGTACTGCTGCTCGAGACGGGCAAGCAGGACGAAGCAAAGGTGATTGTCGATAAGGCTCTGGCGGCGCATCCGGACAGCGCTGAATTGCACAACAGCAACGGGTTGCTGCTGCTGCAAAAGGAGAATTTCAAGGACGCGCAAGCGGAGTTCGAGCGAGCGCTGGCGCTCACGCCAGAGTATGAGGACGCTGAGGTGAATCATGCGGTGTCCTTGACGCAGCAGCACCAGGAGGCGCGGGCCGTTCCGGAGTTGGAAAAGGTGTTGCGCGCGAATCCTGCGAATGTAAAGGCTCTGGCGAATTTGGGGGCCGCGCAGTTTGGCCTGAAGCATTACGCCCAGGCGAGTGAGGCGTTTGCGAAAGCCGCGGCGCTGGCGCCTTCGGATGCGAGTCTACAAACGAATTTGGGGACCGCGCTGGAAAAGGCGGGACGGCCAGAAGAGGCGAAGAAAGCATTTGCAGAGGCGGCGCGGTTGCGAAAGGCGGGGGCGCCATGACCACCACCCGAAAACCAGACCGAATTCCGGTTAACCTGCCCAAATGCCCTAACGATGCCTTGAATTCCTGATTCAGGCCAGCGATTGAGCTACAATTAATAGACTGCCTGTAAGTTACAGACGTTACTTTGCGGGAGTGGCGGAACTGGCAGACGCGCAAGACTTAGGATCTTGTGGCCGAAAGGCCGTGCAGGTTCAATTCCTGTCTCCCGCACCACTTTCATTGGATCTGAATTTTTGACTGGCAGAACGCCGCTAGCCGGGATGTTCCAGCGCAATCTGCCGTGGCCTAGAGCGATGGCTCTTCGGCGCAGCCCTGTGGGGCAGAGAGACAATAAATGAACTGGCATAGATTTCTGGCCTATGTGGTACTGGCTTGTTGGATTGGCCTGACGGCCGTCACGGTGGGAACCGCGCTCCAGTGGTCTGCCGCGCGCGGCGACTCCCAAGTGAAGATTCAACGTGCCCTGACGGCCCAGAAAGAGGCCAGCGACACGCCGCCCCCCAGCCAAAGGCAGCAGGAACTAGCGGACACTCCGGCAGAACGGGCCGAGATTGCTGCCCGTCAACGCGATCATGACCACTTGGTTTACAAAGCGGAAGAAGCGAGCGACGCCATCGGAAACGCCCTGAATCTGGAAGCGATCGTCCGAAATCAATTCTGGTGGGAATTCGCTGTTTGGGGTGGCTTGACGCTTCTTACCAGCGCGTTGCTTGCCGAGCGAAGGGAAAGCGAAGAAGCCGCGTCCGCCCACCGAGAGCGCAGCCATACATAGCTTGCGAGCCCTGGGCCGTTGTTGCGAGCGGCGACGTGTCCGCGCAAAGGCGTTTTAGTCCTTGGCATTAGCTGCCATCTCCTGAACTGTTTTCCCCGCTCCGTGCGTCTTACGAAGTTATAGTCGACGTTTCCATCCGAGTCTGGATATTGTTTCCGTAACAGTTTTTTGCCATCGGGGATTGCCCAGTGTTTGTTAAAGTCTATCTACTATTAACGGTCGCATCGCGATCTCGGGGCGAGGGTTCACTGACGAATAACTCTGTAATTCGGCGCCGTTGGTTGGCCACTTTTTGCCCAGCGGCTGCTGATCGTCCGAGCTGCACTCGGTTTTGCTCCTCGCTTGCAGTTTTGTCCCTCTGTCTGGCAACCCTCGCTGGTGCGCTCCCCTTGCCATCATGGAAAGGAGTTCTTCGCGACAAAGCTGGAACTCCCGTGGCCGGCGCAATCATCAAACTGCGTGCGCTCACCGATGGCCACGAATATCTGCAAAAGACTTCACCTCAGGGTGAGTTTTCTTTCGCCGATGTCCCCGCAGGAAATTACGCGCTTCTTGTTACTACCGCGGACGTAACGTACCAGTCCGCAAGCCCTGTGGCCATCGTGGATGGGATCTCGTTAACGGCCGGGCTCGAACTATCAACACAGGATCATGCTGTTGGTCTGCTCCCGCCCACCGAGTCTCCATCTACCCAGGCCAGCGGCGGCGAGCGCCTATCCAGCGGAGAAGTCTCCGGCCTTCCTCTCAACGAGCGCGATTTCAGCAAGTTGCTTCTCCTGGCCGCGGGTACCATGACGGACACCAATGGCGCCGCAAATTTCACACAGCAATTCGCCGTGAACGGTCAGCGTGGCTCGGCTTCCGTCTTCGCCATGGATGGCGTCGACACGACCGATCCCGAACTGGGCGGTGCGACATTTTCCAACTTCAACGTGGACGCCATTCAGGAGGTACAGTCCAGTTCTGGAGTCATGCCCGCTGAGATTGGCCACGGCGCGGCGGGCTTCAACGATGTAATTACCAAGTCCGGCACGAATCAAGAACACGGCAGCGCTTTTGAATTTGTCCGGAACGCGGCCTTCGACGCCCGAAATTTTTTTGACCACAGTGACGCAGTGGACCCTCGGCGAATTCCTCCCTTCCAGCGCAACGAGTTTGGAGCAACGAACGGCGGTCCGGTCGTGCTCCCAGGAATTTATGACGGCAAGGACAAGACCTATTATTTCGGCGAATATCAGGGATTTCGGCAAGTCCTGGGAACGACGCAGGTTTTTGCCGTTCCGACAGCGGCGGAAAGACAAGGAATCGACACCACAACATTTCCGGGTGACACGTTGATGGTTCCCGTAAACCCTGCCGTCTCGGCAATCCTCGCGGGCTATCCTTTGCCAAACGAGCCACAAGGCCCGTTCGGTGCGCGCACGTATGCTACTTCTTCCAAGGTGGTGACTAACTCCGACCAATTTTCGGTGCGCATTGATCATCGCCTCTCGGACAATGCAAATTTATTCGGGCGCTTCAGTTTGGATCAGGTGACCGGCCCAACGACGAACCCCGACCAGACCGCCATCAATCCAACCTTTGGAGTGAATTTTTTCGATCATCAGCGCAATACGGCTCTGCGATATACCCGCACCGTTTCCAACCATTTGGCGTTTGCCACCTCGATTGGTTACATCCGCAGCACCCCGTTTTTTCCCGCACAGAACCACACGCAACCCGCGATTGCCTTCGCGGACGGGCTTTACGACAACTTTGACTCAGCCGACGGTTCGATCTTCGGTTCTTACGGCAACCTGTATCAATTCAAGCACGACATGACCTACACACACGGACCGCATAGTTTTAAGTGGGGAGTCGAGCTTCGTTTTAATCGCGACTCCACAGTTTTCGGCATAAATCCGAACGGCATTTACACTTTTGGAGGTGGCACTGCTTATTCCGCGGTCTTCATTCCTTCCGCAAGCGGGCTTCACGATATTCTGCCGGGCCAGCCTCTGCCTGATTCGCTGACGGCGCTTTTGACGGCCACTCCTTATTCCTACGGAATCACCGCCGCGGCCAGCTTAACGCCCGTAGGCGACAAGTTCGATGAAGCCGGCGTCCGCCGTGAGGCCTACAACTTTTATTTTCAGGACACGTGGAAGATAAACTCCAAGCTAAGCTTGAACTACGGCTTGCGCTACGACCTCAATAGCCGCATCAAAGAAGCCAAGGATCGAACATCGGTTGCCGAACCCGTCGATGCCTCGGGCAACCCCACTTCTTTTTTCGCTCCCGGCGCGCGGCAACTCTTTTTGTACAACCCACAACCAATTTATCCTCTGGATTGGAAGGGTTGGGGACCGCGAGTAGCATTGGATTTTGCCGTCACCAAACACACCGCGCTGCACGCCGGCGGAGCAATCACCACGATTTTGCCGAACTTGTGGTTGCAGAATTATGTCACTGGCAATTTCCCTTTGGTTTTTCAGCCCATTATTACGGCCCTTCCCGGCGTTCCCGTCCCCTTTCAGGATGCTGTAGTGCCCGAAACGCTTCCTCCCGTATACACAACGTCAGGACAGCCTCTCTTCGCATCCGGCAGCAGCGCCAATTTGCCGGCGAATATTCCCATTGATCTGCAGAGATTTCAGAACGATCTCGCGGCCATCACTCCGGGTAAGGAAATTCAGTTGATTGTCCTCGCCGCGATCGACAAGCACCTGCAAAATGGCTATATAGGAACCTACACTGCGGGGATCGACCACGACTTTCGCAGTTTAAAAGTTAGCGCCTCGTATGTAGGCACTGCTGGAGTGCATCTTGCCGGTGTGCTCTCGCCAAATGGCTATGCCGGCGCTTCTCCGGCCTTCGCTCCGTTCACGCAGTTCAATGCGGCCGGCCACGCCACCGGGGGCTATGGCCCAGAATCGATCATGACCAGCTCCGCGCATTCCAGTTACAACGCCTTGCAAGTCAGCGCCACGGAAAATTATTCGCGCGTGGGCCTGAGCTTCCAGGCCAGCTACACCTACTCAAAATCGCTCGACAACACCAGCTCCGTCCCCGGCGGAATTGCTTCCAGCGGCGGTGTCGTTCTCCAGACCTTGCCGCAAAACCCGCTTGACCCCAGCGCAGACAAGGGACCTTCCACTTTTGACGAAACGCATGTTTTCACTTTAAGTCTTTTTCAAGCGCTGCCCTTTGACCACGTAAGCTTTCTCCAGCCGGTCAGCAAAAAACTCACAGGAGGCTGGCAGTTCCTCAATATCACCACGCTAACCACCGGCCCCCCATTCACGGTCTACTCCGGAATCCAACAAACGGGCTTCGGCGCGGGCGGAACGGATCGTCCGGATCTGATCATGATGCCGGACTTCTCCACAAGCCGCACCATTCGCGAGGACTATTTCGGCCGGGGCGCCGGCAACAGCTCGTTTTTCTTCATCCCCATCAACGTGCCTGGAGGAACCGGCCCCAATGACGGACGATTTGGCACTCTCGGCCGCGATACATTCCGCGGACCGGGCTTCCACAATCTCGATATGGCGCTCATCAAAGACACTCCGTTTGGCACCCGAGGCAAACGCGAACTCGGCATCCTCGAGTTCCGCGCCGAATTCTTCAACATCTTTAATATCGTGAATTTTGGTTTGCCTTCCAACGAGGTACTCGGCAGCGGTTTTGGCATCATCAGCCACACCTCGGGGAACTCGCGTCAGATTCAATTCTCACTGAAGCTGATCTATTAAGGAGCGAGCATGGAGCGCAGCGTCCGCGACGTAGTGAATCTCTATAACCCGCACGACCCGCTCGACGAAGCCTGGACAATTCCGGCTCCGTGGTATCGCGACGCGCGCATCGCCGACCTCGAACGCGCCAGCGTTTTCAGCACAACCTGGCAGGTAGTAGGCCGGTTGGATCAGGTCCGCGGCAACGGCCAATTTTTCACTGCGGACCTCGCCGGTGAACCTATCGTAGTCGCCCGAGGCGAAGACTCTCAGCTGCGCGCCTTTTACAACGTCTGCCGTCACCACGCCGCCGCTGTCGTCACCGAGCCGCAAGGCTGCGCAAAACAGTTTCGCTGTCCCTACCATGGCTGGACTTACGGAATCGACGGCGCGTTGAAAGGCATGGTCGAATTTGACGGCGTCTGCAATTTCGACCGCGCCAAAAATGGCTTGGTGCCCATCCGTGTGGACACGTGGGAAAATTTCGTGTTCGTCAATCTCGATGGGCGGGCCGCCCCACTGCGTGATTTCCTGGGCGTGGTGCCGGAGATCGTCGCCCCGCTCGATCTCGAGAAAAAGCTGCGCTTCTTTGACCGTCGCGTTTACACGCTCAACTGCAACTGGAAAGTTTATGTGGACAACTATCTTGACGGTGGCTATCACGTCCCGCACGCGCACAAAGGCTTGAGCAGCGTGATCGAATACACCAAATACACCATCGAAAATTTCGAGCGCGCCTGCCTGCAATCCAGCCCGCTCTCTTCAGACTCGTCCTCAGAAACCGGCGTGGCTGCCACGCGCCAGGGCCGCGCCTTTTATCTATGGCTCTATCCAAACTTTATGGTGAACGCTTATGAAGGCGTGATGGACACCAACCTGGTCCTGCCACTCGCCGTGGACCGCTGCGCCGTAATCTTCGACTATTATTTTGCCGACACCAGCCCCGCCGCCGAAACTCGCAACAAGGAGAGCATCGCCGTCAGCGAAAGAGTCCAGGACGAAGATGTTGCCCTCTGCGACGCCGTCCAGCGCGGCCTGGGCTCACGCGCTTACGATGCTGGACGCCTCTCCGTCCGCCGCGAAGCTGGCGAGCATCTCTTTCACCGTCTCCTTTTTGCGGACCTGACCAACGCGTTAAACCACGTCGCTGCCGCCGATTGACAAATCAAATCCGAGCGGCACTCGCCCTGCGGACCTCCCTCTTCTACCTCAATGCCTTTTTGAATTGAGCACAGCGCACCCGCGTCGCCTGTATCGCAAACACAAGGAATGTTGAAATGGAGATGGGGTTGCGCGGGCCAGGGTTAATGGACGCTCCACCCGCCCCACCCGGAGACCAATTTCACAATGAAACTCCCGCGCGCCGCCCAAGTCTTGCTCACGATCGTCTGCGTTGCCGTCGCGGCGGCCTTCGGAACCAGTGCGCAGTTTTACAACGAGTCCCTGTCCTCCGCATTCTTCGCTATCGCTCTCATCAGTGTTGTCATCATCGAATTGCGCGTCTCAGGACTCTGGCCCGACGCGTTGATCCTGATCGCCCTAACCGCGATCCTAGCGTTCGTCGACTTCCGCTTACTCCATTACACTCCGCACCCCATGGCCTGGTTTTCCTTTCTCGGCTTGAACAGCCTTCTCCTCCTTGCTCTGCGCGCCGTCTGGGCGCAAGGGGAACAACGCAAACTCTTCCTATTCGGCTTTGTCCCCTCCCTTCTCTTTGTCACTTCCGAATGGTTCGCTTCGAACATGCTGGACTTGACCGAGACGCTGCATCCCAGAACGCTGGACCTCTATCTTTATTTTTTCGATGGAAGCCTGCGCCTGCAACCCTCGTTCCTGATGGGCCAGGCCTTCGCGCTCTGGCCGACGTTCAAAATTGTTGGTGAACTCTTCTATGTTGGCCTTCCCATTCCCATTGCCCTGGTCTATTCCGGCCAACTGCTCCGCATCCGCGAAAAGGCTCTTCCCGTTATGGCCGCCTTTCTGCTGACCGGGCCCATCGGAATTATTTTTTACAACATTTTCCCAGCTCTCGGACCTATCCATCTCGTTCACAACAGTTTTCCGTGGAACCCTCTTCCATCCGACATGCTGCGCAAACTATTTCTCGAATCCGTTCCGCTGCATGGCCCCCGCAACGCCATTCCTTCTCTTCACATGGGCTGGGTTCTACTCTGCTGGTGGTATTCGCGCGGGCTGTCCTGGTGGGAGCGCAGCATCACCATGCTGTTCGTCCTGTTCACCTTCTGCGCCACCATGGGCACCGGAGAACACTACTTCATCGACCTGGTCGTCGCTTTTCCCTTCGCCCTGTTTATGCAAACGCTCTGCGCATGGCCTCCGGCTTGGAAGAGCCGGAATGTGCTGATGACCTTGCTCTTCGCACTGCCTGCCGTGCTCTTGTGGCTCGGCGCGCTCCGTTTCGCGCCTCGTTTTTTCTGGCTTTCGCCTGTCATCCCGTGGGCCGCCTGCGCCGCGACGATCGCGCTCACTCTCTGGTTCAAGCAGCGGTTCGATCCCACTCCCGTTAGCGCCCCGGCTCCCCAATCGCCTTTGGCAAAAAATTGACGCTCCCCATCGCCTCACCTATACTGGATATTCGACTTGCAGGATAGACGTTCGCCTGTCTCGCCTCGTTCGAGCCGGACCTGAATCAAGATCAAGCGAAAGAATAAGAGAGGAATGTTGCATGGCTGAAGCAACTTGCCGCCGCGAGCTGGATTTGGAAATTCCCGCGGAAGAAGTCTCAAAAGCCACGGAGAAGGTCGCCAAGGAATTTGCGCGCATCGCGCGCGTGCCCGGGTTTCGCCCCGGCAAAGCGCCCATTTCCCTGATCAAGCGCCGCTTCGCCGAGGACATCAAAGGCGAAGTCCTCCAAAAACTCGTTCCGGATCGCGTCGAGCAGGCCGTAAACGAACAGAAGCTAACGCCGGTTTCGCAGCCGCAAGTCGAAAGGCTGGATTTTGCCGAAGGCCAGCCCGTGAAGTTTCGCGCCGTCTTTGAAGTCCTCCCCGAATTCGAGCTCGGCAATTACAAGGGTCTGAACATCGAAATGCCCGTCATGGACGTGACCGATGTGGACGTCGCAAAGGCCCTCGAGGAGACCCGTGAACGCGCCGCCGCGTTCGCGCCTGTCGAAGGGCGCGCCGTGGAAAACGGTGATTATGTGCAATTAAAGCTGGCGGGAACTCCCGCCGGGGGCGGAGAACCTCTGCAAGCAGACAGCGTTCTTTGTCACATCGGCGCCGAAGAAACCATGGAGCCATTTAACGAAAATCTGCGCGGCGCAAACATCGGCGAGCACAAGAATTTTGATGTCGCCTATCCCGCTGACTATCCCGATCAGAAGCTCTCCGGCAAGACCTACAACTACGCCGTTGAAGTTCTGGGCATCAAAAACAAAAAGCTCCCCGAACTAAATGATGAATTTGCCAAAGACGTGAGCGACGCCGCCACGCTCGATGAACTGAAGAAAAAGATCACCGAAAGCCTGGAACATCAGCGCGACCACCGCCAAAAGGAACTGCAACGGGAAAAGGTGCTCGCCGAACTCGTCAAGCTTCACGACTTTCCCGTACCGGAATCGCTCGTCGAGCATCAAATGGATGTGCGCCTCGAACGGGTGGTTCGCTCTCTCGCGGCCCAAGGCGTCGATCCCCGCGCCGTAAACGTGGATTGGGTCAGCCTTCGCAAGCGCCAGCAGGAACGCGCCACCGATGATGTGAAGGCCGAACTCATTATTGATCGCATCGCTACCGCGGAAAACATCGACGTGACTGAAGAAGAAGTCGAACATGAGCTCGAACACATGGCTACGCATAGTGGCGAATCCGCGGAAGCCGCGCGCGCTCGTTTGACAAAGCAAGGAGCCCTCGATAGGATGAAAGCTAAGTTGAGAAGTGACAAAACTCTCGACTGGCTCGCGCAGAATGCTCAGATCAAAACCGTAGCAGCCGCATCCGCTGCGACAGATTCAAAGTGAAACATCCCGGTAGCCCAGCCACCCAAATGAAAAATTTCGAAGATCCGGAATACCGAAACACAACCCTCGTACCCATGGTGGTCGAGCAAACCAGCCGGGGCGAGCGCGCATACGACATCTATTCCCGGCTCTTGAAAGAGCACATCATTTTTATCGGCACGCCGATTGACGACCACGTCGCCAATCTCGCGACCGCGCAGATGCTCTTTCTACAAGCCGAAGATCCGGAAAAAGACATTCAGCTGTACATCAATTCACCGGGCGGCTCCATCACCGCAGGCTTCGCGATTTACGACACCATGCAATTCGTGAAACCGGATGTCGTGACCACCTGCGTGGGCCAGGCTGCTTCCATCGCCGCGGTTCTTCTCGTCGGCGGCGCGCCAAAAAAGCGTTTCGCTCTGCCGCACGCGCGCATTTTGATTCACCAGCCGTGGATGTCCGGTCTCGGCGGCCAGGCCACCGACATTGACCTCCACGCGAAAGAGATTCTTCGCATGCGTTCGATGATTAACAGGCTGCTCGCGCATCACAGTGGCCAGTCCGTCGAACGCATTGAAAAAGACGTCGAGCGGGATTTCATCATGAATCCCGAACAAGCCAAGGAATATGGCATGATCGACGAAATTATTTACAAGCATCGCTAGTGAGCGAGAGCTGCGGGGGCAGCATTCGTTCGCGGCATGTGCGTAAAAGTTAGTAGCCTTACGAGTTTCTCTTTTGCCTTTGGGAAAATTCGGCCTAGAATAAGGATTAGAGACTCCGTCGATGCCCAGCGGAGACGAGGCCTTCACACCAGTGAAAAAATTCAATCCAGACGAGCCGCTGCGATGTTCCTTTTGCCATAAAACGCAGGAACAGGTCGAAAAGCTGATCAGCTCTCCTTCGGACTATCCGCGCGCTTACATCTGCAACGAATGCGTCGGCGTCTGCCAAACCATTCTGGAAGATGAAAAGCGCGAACAAGCCGCCGCGCCCGCGCGCCGGCTTCCGCGTCCCCCGGAGATCAAGCAGTTTCTCGATGGCTACGTCATTGGCCAGGATCGTACCAAGAAAAAACTGGCCGTCGCCGTCTACAATCATTACAAGCGCATTTTCTTGAACAAGCAGCCGGGCGACGTCGAGTTGAGCAAGTCCAACATTCTTTTGATCGGCCCGACTGGCACCGGCAAGACGCTCCTCGCGCAAACGCTCTCGCGCATGCTGGACGTTCCGTTCGCCATCGTGGACGCCACCACGCTCACCGAAGCCGGTTACGTCGGTGAGGACGTCGAAAACATCATCCTCAAGCTTTTGCAAGCGGCCGATGGCGATGTTCAAAAAGCCCAGCAAGGCATTATCTATATCGATGAGATCGACAAGATCGCTAAGAAGGACGAAAACCCTTCCATCACCCGCGACGTCAGCGGCGAAGGCGTGCAGCAAGCCCTTCTGAAAATTCTCGAAGGCACCATTGCCAACGTCCCACCGCAAGGCGGCCGCAAGCACCCGCATCAGGAGTTCACTCCGGTGGACACCACGAACATCCTGTTCGTCTGCGGCGGCGCTTTTGTCGGCCTGGAAAAAATTATCGAGAAGCGGGCCGGCCGCCACTCTCTCGGCTTTCACACCGACGCGCAACCCTCGACGCCGAATCGCCGCAACACCGAGTTGCTCGAACAAGTTCAGCCCGGCGATCTGATTCGCTACGGGCTGATTCCCGAATTTGTCGGCCGCCTGCCCGTCGCTGGCGTTATGAACGACCTCGACAAAGGCGTCCTCGTCCGCATCCTGACCGAACCGAAAAACGCGCTGCTCAAGCAATATCAGCGCCTCTTCGAATTCGAAAACGTTCGCCTGCGCTTCACCGACGACGCTCTCGACACCGTCGCCGAACTCGCCATGCAGCGCAAAGTTGGGGCGCGCGGCTTGCGCATGATTCTCGAAGACCTCATGCTGGAACTCATGTATCACCTTCCCATGCAGCGAAAAATCCGCGACTTTGTGGTTACCGCGGAAATGGTCCGCAGCAGGGAGATCAATTGGAGTCTGCTCGAAAAGGCTGGATAATCCGCTTCGAGCGTTCGAACGCTTTTCAGGGGCCCTATGTTTAATCGCGAAAAACAGGATTTGAAGCGCGTACCCATGATGCCGGTGCGCGATATGGTCATCTTCCCGCAGCAGATGACTCCCTTCATCGTTGGCCGCGAAGCCAGCGTCCGCGCGCTCGAGGAAGCCCTCGCCGGCGACAAAAAGATTTTCTTGTCCACGCAGCACGACGCTTCGGTCGATGACCCGAAGCCTGAAGAAATTTACGCCGTCGGCACGCTCGCCAATATCGTGCAAAGCGTCAAGCTGCCCGACGGCAATATCAAAGTTTTGGTCGAAGGTGTCGAGCGCGCCCGTGCCCTTTCCATTGCTGCGGAAGAAGGCTTCTTTCGCGCCACAGTTCGCCTGTTGAACGCCCGCGTCGAGCCGTCCCCGCAAGTCACGCAAACGGTTGAGAAGATCACCGGCCTCTACGAGCAATTCATCAAGCTCTCGCAAAGCCTCAATTACGACACTATGATCGCCGCCGCTCGCGGCGATGACCCGGCGCGCCTTTCCGACACCATCGCCGCAAATTTGCAGCTCCCCGTTGACGAAAAGCAGGATCTTCTCGAAACCGTCGATCCTATCGAGCGCCTCAATCGCATCGGCGACATCCTCGAAATCGAGCTCGAAAAGCTCAATGTCGACCGCAACATCAATACTCGCGTCAAGCGCCAGATGGAGCGCGCCCAAAAAGAGTACTACCTCAACGAAAAGCTCAAAGCCATCCAGAAGGAACTCGGCCGCGGCGAAAAAAGCGAGATCGACGAGCTCAAGAAAAAAATCGACGCCGCAGGCATGAGCAAGGAAGTCCACGAAAAAGCCATTCAGGAGCTGAAGCGCCTCGAATTGATGCCGCCGATGTCCGCGGAATCCACGGTCAGCCGCAACTATCTTGATTGGCTCCTCGCCGTACCCTGGAAAAAGAAATCAAAGGAAATTCGCGATATCCTGGCCGCCGAGAAAATCCTCAACGAAGAGCACTACGGCCTCGAAAAAATCAAGGAGCGCATCCTCGAATTTCTGGCCGTCCGCCAGCTCGTAAAAAATCCGAAAGGCTCCATCCTCTGTTTCGTCGGCCCTCCAGGCGTCGGCAAAACCTCGCTGGCTATGTCCATCGGCCATGCCACCGGCCGCAAGTTTGTCCGCGTCTCTCTCGGCGGCGTTCGCGATGAAGCCGAAATTCGCGGCCATCGCCGCACCTATATCGGCGCCCTGCCTGGCCAGATCATTCAGATGATGAAAAAGGCGGGCACCGTCAATCCGATCTTCGTTCTCGACGAGGTGGATAAAATGTCCACCGACTTCCGCGGCGACCCGTCGGCCGCTCTGATGGAAGTCCTCGATCCAGAGCTGAATCACGCTTTCACGGACCATTATCTTGACGTCGAATACGACCTCTCGAAAGTAATGTTCGTCTGCACCGCCAACGTCCTGCACACGATTCCGCAGCCGCTCCAGGATCGCATGGAAATCCTGCGCCTCCCCGGCTACACCGAGCAGGAAAAGATGGAAATTGCCAAGCGCTTTCTGGTCAAGCGCGCGCGGGAAGCTACCGGCATCACCGACAAAAATATCACTTTCACCGATGAAGGCTTGCTCCACATCATTCGCCACTATACGCAGGAGTCCGGCGTCCGGAATCTCGAGCGCGAAATTCAAAACATCTGCCGCAAGATGGCCCGCAAAGTCGTTACCGAAGGCACGGCGGCTAAATCCGAAATCGTCCCTTCGAACCTCAACGATTTCCTCGGCGTCCTGAAATTCCGCGAATTCTGGATAGAGAAGCACAACGAGATCGGCCTCACCACCGGCCTCGCCTGGACCGAGGTTGGCGGCACAGTGCTCTCCGTGGAAGTTACCCTCATGGAAGGCAAAGGCCGCACCATCCTCACGGGTAAGCTGGGCGACGTTATGCAGGAATCCGCGCAAGCCGCGATGAGCTATGTCCGCTCCCGCACCGCCCAATTCGGTTTGGCCAAGGATTTTTATCGCAACATTGATATCCACGTGCACGTGCCCGAAGGCGCCATCCCGAAGGACGGCCCCTCCGCTGGCATCACCATCTGCACGTCCATCGTCAGCGCCCTGACAAGGATTCCCGTGCGCCGCGATGTCACCATGACCGGTGAAATCACGCTCCGCGGCAAAGTTCTCCCAATCGGCGGCGTCAAGGAAAAGCTTCTCGCCGCTCATCGAATGGGCTTGCACACAGTGCTGCTTTCGAAGGACAATGAGAAGGACCTGGCGGATATCCCGCAGGAGATCCTCTCCTGCCTCACGGTTCATTTCGTAGAAACCATGGATCAAGTGCTGCAGGTTGCGCTCGAACGGGCTATTGTGCCGCTTGAGCTTCCCCTTGAGCATCCAGAGGTCGCGCCCGTTGCGGAGCCTTTCGTCGCCAGCGCCGAGAAAGACAAGAGTTTGACCAACTGAGCAGCGTGGTTACTGGGCGCGCCTTGCGGTTTTTGCAGGCAGGTGTGGCCCGGCGCTGTTGCCGGTTGCGGAAAGTCTGGTTTGCCCATCCTGGCATGTTCTCGTTCGTCCGCCAGTGCGGAGCACCATCTCACGGACAGTCCGGAATTTTGCATGGCCGCCCGCGGCCACGCAAAAAAGAAGGTCAATTTACAACAATCAAAAGTTAAGGACATATGAAAGAAACAAGCGTTGAAGGAAGCAATCAGATGAGCATTAGCCTCGCCGAGTTAAAAGAAAAAAACATCACCGACCTCGCCAAAATCGCCAAGGAACTCAACATCCCCGGCGCCAGCGGTATGCGCAAACAGGAACTGATCTTCCAGATCCTCCGCGCTCAAACGGAAAAGAATGGCCTCATCTTTTCCGAAGGTGTCCTCGAGTGCCTCCCCGACGGATTCGGTTTTCTTCGCGCCCCGGAGTACAACTATCTCCCTGGCCCGGACGACATCTACGTTTCTCCGTCGCAAATCCGCAAGTTCGACCTTCGCACCGGAGACACTGTCTCCGGCCAGGTTCGCCCTCCGAAAGACGGCGAACGCTATTTCGCGCTGATCAAAGTCGAAGCCGTGAACTTCGAAGATCCAGAAGTCGCTCGCAACAAAATCTTCTTCGATAACCTAACGCCGCTCTATCCCCAGGGCCGCCTCAAAATGGAAACCACCAAAGAGAACATGACCGGGCGCGTTCTCGATCTTCTTTGCCCCGTCGGCAAAGGCCAGCGCGGCCTCGTCAACGCTCCCCCGCGCACCGGCAAAACCATGATCCTGCAGTCCATGGCCAATTCCATTACGACCAATCATCCCGAAGTCGCTCTGATCGTCCTCCTTATTGACGAGCGCCCTGAAGAGGTCACTGATATGCAGCGCACGGTCAAGGGCGAAGTCATCAGCTCCACCTTCGACGAACCGCCTCAGCGCCATATTCAAGTCGCCGAAATGGTTCTCGAAAAGGCCAAGCGCCTCGTCGAGCACAAGCGTGACGTCGTCGTTCTTCTCGACTCCGTCACCCGCCTCGCCCGCGCCTACAACGCCGTCACGCCGCCTTCCGGCAAAGTTCTCTCCGGCGGTATTGACGCCAACGCTCTCCAGCGTCCGCGCCGCTTTTTTGCCGCCGCCCGCAACGTCGAAGAAGGCGGCTCGCTCACCATCATCGCCACTGCCCTCATCGACACCGGCAGCCGCATGGATGACGTCATCTTCGAAGAGTTCAAGGGCACCGGCAACATGGAAATCTATTTGGACCGCCGCCTCGCCGATAAACGCGTCTTCCCGGCTATCGACATCCAGCGTTCCGGCACGCGCAAAGACGAACTCCTCCTTCCGCCCGATGAGCTCAGCCGCGTTTGGGTCTTGCGAAAGGTTTTGAGCCCTCTCTCAACCGTCGAAGCCATGGAGCTTTTGCTCAGCCGCCTCACGAAAAATAAGACCAACGCCGAATTCCTCGGGTCGATGTCCGCACCGGCCTGAGCGTTGTAAGAGAATCAGCGCCCCCTTCTCGCAAGCTCTCCTCTCCGAGCAGCGCTTCACGCCGCGCTTCGCAGCATGCATTGAGTGCTGTTCGAAGGAGTGCCTTTGTTCGACCGTTTCATCGCCCGCCAGCCGATCTTTGACCGTCGGCTCAACGTTTTCGGCTACGAGTTGCTCTTCCGCAACGGTTCAGAGAATCGCGTTGCGCCCGTCGAACACGCTGCCGCCAGCGTTATCGTGGACAGTACCATGCTGCTCCGCCTGGACGTCTTGACAGGCCGCAACAAAACCTTCCTGAACATGTCTCATGAAGAACTACGCAGCGGCGCCGCCCTTCTTCTGCCTCGCTCCAGCACCATCATAGAGATCGCCGGGCAATCGGAAGCCGATCCCGAAACCATTCGGGCCTGCCAGGACTTGCAGGCCGCCGGCTATCAGCTCGCCCTTGACGGCTTTCAGGACGAGCCTCACTGGCGGCCTCTCCTCCCTTTTGCCTCCTTTCTCAAACTCGATTTTCGTTCCACGTCCGCCGGCCAGCAGCGCTCCATCGCCCAAAAATTCTCGGCCACGGAGATCAAAGTCATCATCAAGAAGATCGAGTCACGTGACGAGTACAGCCAGGCTTACGATTCCGGCTGTTCGTTTTTTCAGGGATTTTTCTTCCTACGCCCGGAAATCCTCGTCGCTCGCGACCTTCCCGCACGCAAGCTCAACTGTATCCGTTTGCTTGCCGAAGCCGCCGCCAGCGAACTCCAGTACGGCGTCATCGAGCAAATCCTTAAACGGGAGCCTTCGCTCCTCTACAAACTTTTACGTTATCTCAATTCCCCGGCTCTCGCCCTGCAACGCGAGGTGCGTTCGGTCCCCAACGCCATCGCCCTGCTCGGCGAAAAGGAATTTCGCCGCTGGGTCAGCGTCGTCGCCGTGGTCGCCGCCTCCATGGATGAGCCGGTCGAAGTTCTCCGTTCCGCCCTTACACGGGCTTACTTCTGCGAGGGCCTTTCCCAAATTCTCGGCTTCGCTCAAAGCACCACAGAGTTTTTTCTCATGGGCCTTATTTCCCTCATGGACGTTCTCTTTGCCCGCCCTCTCCCGGACATCCTCTCCGAGCTGCCCCTCTCCAGGGAAGTCAGCGCCGCGCTTCTCGGCGGGACCAACGTCTTTCGCGATGTCCTTCAAGCCGCCGTGGCCTACGAAAATGCTGAATGGGACGATTTTCACGCCATCGCC
>CAJCHZ010000062.1 GCA_903970165.1 Betaproteobacteria bacterium | reverse complement strand
AACGCTGCCGGCGGGAACCAATGCGGACGTTTACAATCCGGCGACGGGGACGTTCAGCACAACCGGGAATTTCACGATGGTGCAGACGGGCGCCCGCGAAGCAGTGGCGCCAGATGGCACAGTGCTGCTGGCGAGTGGCGTCAACAACGCGAACCCGGCGGTCACCGTACCCAACTCCGAGCTGTTCTATCCAGCTCCACTGGCTCCGGGAATTGTGGTTACAACTGCGACGACCTTGCCCGCAGCGTTCGTCAACGCGCCGTACACGCAGATGATTCAGGAACACGGAGGCGTTGGAAACCTGACCTGGTCACTCGGCACAGTGCCCTCCGGCATAACCTTGACAGTGTCGTCCACCGGCATTTTGACGGGGAGCGCGACGCACACCGGTACGTTCAGCATTCCCGTTACTGTGATGGACGGCAGCACGCCGCCGCAGACGGTCACAACGTTCTTCACGCTGCAAGTGAACGGACCGCTGACGATCACGACGATGACTTTGCCGGATGGAACTACCGATTCGGGTTCCCCGGCGGAGTCCTATTCCGCCCAGATTCAGACTTCGGGCGGAGCGGGAGGAGCGACTACCTTCTCCGTGGTGAGCGGAGCCTTGCCTTCGACCATCACGCTGAATCCGGCAACGGGCGCGCTCACCGCGAGCGCGGTGACCGATGCGGTAGGAACTTACAACTTCACGATTCAGGCGGTGAGCGCGGGCCCGCCGTCATCGACGGCCACGCAGGCTCTTACACTCAAGTTGAATAGCATGCTCACGGACGCGACGCCTGTGTCTTCCGGAAACACACTCCCCGACGGCACGGAAGGGGCCGCCTACGTAAAGAATCTCATTGCCACCGGCGGGGTTACGCCATACACGTTCCAATACAATGCATTCCCGGGCAGTCAGATACCGCCCGGTCTATCGCTCACGCCACTGAATTCCACAAGTGCACAGGTGAATGGCACGCCCACGAGCGCCGGAGCCTTCACCTTCCAAGTGCAGGTCTCGGACAGTTCGTCACCACCGCAGGGTTACCAGATATTCTGGACAATCACGGTGCATCCGCAGCCTCCGAGTGGTTTGATCGCGTCGCCGCAGGGGGTTGGAATCGTGACGCTGACATGGACCACTAGCCCGTCGGGAGACGTGGTCGGCTACAGAATCCATCAGGGGACCAGTTCGGGGGTCTACACCACGGTGATTAACGCGGGTAACACAAACCAGTATGTGGAGACCGGGCTGACTTCCGGCCAGACGTTATTCTTCGTGGTTACGGCGGTAAGCGCTTCGGGGATCGAGAGCGCCGTCTCGAACGAGGCAACGACGGTCGTACCGTAGGGAACCAGGCGGGCGGCGAGCCAGAGTTGAACTCCCGCTGATTATTTTCAGTCCGCATGTACTGCCGATTCAGCGGCAGACTCACTTCGTTGTTACTTGGCGGGCTGGCGGGCGGCGAGCACCGGCGGTACGGTTGTTGGAGGGCGGCGGTGCTTGGTTGCTTGTTCGTAACCGTAGGCAATTTCGATCAATCGTTTTTCGGACCAGGGTCTGCCGAGGAATTCGATACCCACCGGGACGCCAAGCGTGGCCGTCGGCGTTGGGGAAGAGAATCCGCCCGGTACGACAAGGGAAGGAAAGCCGGTCACGGATCCAAGAACGCCGTTGCGCTCCACCTGCTTCTCCCCAATAGGCACCACCAGCCGCTGCTGATGCGGGAACACGATGGCGTCGAGTCGCTCGTCAGCCATGATCTTCATGACACGCTGCTGCAACTCCGAACGCTTCTGAAGACGCAGGCGATAGCTGTCGTCCATCTCGAGGCCTTGCGCTTTTTTGATGCTGTCCTCGATGTTCGGATGAAACTTCCCGGAAGAAATAATCTCCTCGAGCGATTTAACGGGTGGGTTGCCCGCAGCAAGATAAGCGTTGAGTGCCGGCTTCAATTCGTACAGATGAACGCTGATATTGGAGGTAATTTTTCCGCTATCGAGATCCGGAGTATCGAGTTCAACGACCGTTGCGCCAGACTTCTTCAGATCCTCGACCGCCTGGTTCGCGATCCCATTGACCTCGCCGTTGATCGGTGCACCGCCGAAAAAACTGCGTAAAACGCCGATGCGCTTGCCTTGCAAACCACGGGCCTTCAGGAATTTCGTGTAGTCCTCTTCGGTATTCCCGACGCTCCATGCCGTCGCCGGATCGTCAGGGTCATAGCCGACGAGCACGTTTAACATCTTCGCCGCGTCCGTAACCGTGCGGGCGAGCGGACCAGCGGCATCCTGGGTGAAGGAGTAGGGGATAATACCGGCTCGGCTGACGAGGCCGAGCGTCGGACGAATCCCCACGATGTTGTTCGCCGACGCCGGTGATCGGATGGAGTTGACGGTGTCGGTGCCAATGCCCGCCATCGCGAAATTGGCGGCCACGCCCGCGCCGGTACCACCACTCGACCCGCCGGGCGTGCGAGTCAGGTCATAAGGATTGCGCGTCTGCCCTTGGATCGAGCTAATCGTTTCACCCCAGATCGCGAACTCGTGCAGGTTGACCTTCGCGAGGATGATTGCGCCCGCGCTGCGCAATTTCTGAGTAATGGCCGCATCGGTGGCGGGAGTGTATCCCGCGAGGCTGAGCGAGCCGCCCGTGGTTGGCATGTCCTTGGTGTTGACGTTGTCTTTCAGCAGGACCGGGATTCCGTGGAGCGGCCCAACGAACTTGCCGGTCCCGCGGAAATGTTCATCCAGAGCGGCCGCCTCTTCCAGGGCCCGCGGATTGAGAAAGATCACCACATTGAGCTTGGGGCCCGCCTGGTCACAGGCCCGGATGCGCTCCAGATAAGCCTGCACCAACGTTACGGATGTGAGAGCGCCCGACTTGTAGGCCGCTTGCACATCGCTGATGGTGGCTTCATCGAGAGGAAATGGTTTGCGCGTATTTTGCGCAACAACGCCGTTCGCCATGAACAGGACCGTCCCAAGTATTAGAAGGCGCATGAATTTCATCGGAACTCCATCGCGGGTCGTTTTTGATCCAACCGGGCTGGATGCGCGCGCTCTTTTCATTTTGCCTGAAGGCTAGTGTGAGGAAAGACGGCGTCGGGCGTCCGCGACGAGCGGGTCGCCGGCGCCTTTTTCCTTGATGGCGAGAAAAGTTTTGTAGGATTCGGCGGCGCCGGGGCTGTTGAGGCCTTCGCGGGCGCGGCCCTGGTAGTAATAAACGGTGGGCAGCAGATGATAGCTGGGGACGTCGTCGAGAAAGATCGAAGTGGCTTCGCCGCGGCGCTTCAGGCAGACGTCAAACTCGGAGGAAGCTTCGGTGAAGGCTCCGGCGTCGAGATAAGCGCGGCCCATATCGAAATGGCCGAGCCATGTGTCAGCGAGTTTTTGCGCTTCCTGGAAGGAGTTCAGGGCGTCACGGGCGTTGCCTTTTTTGAGCTGGGCTTCGCCAGCGATTAATTTCGCGTAGACCTGCGGCTCGGTTTCAAGTCGCTGCGAAAGGGGAGCGACCAGCTGAAGGGCTTTTGCCTCCTGGCCCGCCGCGATATAGACCTGCGCGGCGCGATAAATCACGCCGGGATCTTTGCTGGCGGCGGAGGCTCTGGCTGCAGAATTCACGGCCTGTGAGGTCTTTCCTAAGGTCAGTTCTATGAGGGCCAGCGAAGCCGTGCGGTCCGCGGCAGAGTCGGCTTCTTTTCCAGCAACATCGGCGGCGATGGCTTTCTCCAGGATGCTTGCCGCTTCCGCGAGTTTGCCTTCGTATTGGGCCAGATCAGCGAGACCGGCCGCAGAGATGGATGCGCCGTAGGAGCTTACGGACTGAAGCTTCTGATAGTCCGCCTCCGACTCCGTCGTGTGCCCCAACCCCAATTCGGCTAGCCCGTCAGTGCGCAGCGCCTGATCGAACTTTGGATTTTCGCGCAAGATCGCTTGCGCTTGCTTCGCGGCGGTGTCGAAATCCCCGGCGTATAACGCGTACATCGAATAGTTCACTTGTTGCAGAAGGCTATGCGGAGTGATTTCCAATTCGCGCTTTTGTTCCTCGAGCGCCTTGCTCATGTTACGGCTGTAAAAATACGCGAGCGCGAGATTGGCGTGGCCCGCGGTGTCGGCGGGGTACTGGTTGACGAGCGCGGTCAGCTCTTCCATGGCCTTCGGCTGGTTGCGCATGAACAGGTAATAGCCGCTCCGGGTGCGATACTTTTCACGGTCGGTCATCCGGTCGATGTGCGACATCGCCAAGCCGTAATATTTTTCGGCATCCTGGCGCTTTCCAAGGTTGGCGTCGATGGCGGCCATGCCCGCATAGGCGCGTCCGAGATTGGGATCCAATTCGGCAGCCTGACCGAAAGCCTTCAGGGCGTCATCCCATTTGGCTGCCAGTTGGAAATCTTGTCCGACGGCGTAAGCGTGCGCGGCTTCGAGCGAACTGGCACTGAAAGTTTCCGCGGCGGCTTGCTGCGCAGATTCGGGCGACGTGTCTCCCAGCCCTTTGCGGATGCTCTCGGCGAGTTTGCCGGCGGCGGCAAGGACGTCCTGTTTATTCGAGGCGCTTTTTTCTTCGGTGACGATGGGCTTGCCAGTGGCTGCATCGAGAGCGCTGACGGAGACTTTGTAGCCGCTTCCTGCTTGCGTGATGGAACCGGTGACGACGGCGTTGACGCCTTCGCTTCTGGCAACGAGCTGCGCGAGGGAAGCATCGACGTGCGTCGCTCCGGGCTGGAGGCGCGCCGCATCTTTTTTGGCTTGACCACGGCTGAAAGAAGAAATAAAAGGCGCGCCTTCGAGCGCGATGCCGAGCATCGGTTCGAGAGTGCCGTCAAAAACCGAATCGCCAGTCTTGTTGTCGAAGTCGGCGATCAACAAAGTAATGGGAGCGTGAGGTGCGCTGGGTTGCGGATTAATTCTCGAACGGTATACGGCGAAGCCCACGATGACGGCGACTCCTAACCCTGCGGCCACCCATTTCGCGTAAGCAGGAAAAGTGGAAGAAGCCTGCCCGGTGACGACGCGGGTGCCGGCAGCGGACCCCTGCCATATTTCGATTTGTTGGAGAAGTTCATCGGCGCCGGAAAAGCGTTTCTGTGGATCGATCTCAAGGCACTTGCGCACGATGTCGCTCAGCGGCTTCGGAATGGTCTTGTCGAGTTCATCGAGGGGCCTGGCGGACTCGTTGGTGCGCTTCCAGAGCTTAGCCATCGTGGTGTCTGCTTCGAAGGGCACCTTGCCGCTCAGCATTTCGTAGAAAATAATTCCCAGACTGAAGAGGTCGGAGCGCGCATCAAGCGACTGGCCCTTGGCTTGTTCGGGGGACATGTAATCCGGAGTCCCGATCAACGCGCCAGTTTGCGTCATACCAGCGCTGAGCATGGAGCGCGCGATACCGAAGTCCATCACGTACGCGCGGCCATTTTTATCTAGCATGATGTTTTGCGGCTTGAGGTCGCGATGGATGACGCCTTCGTGATGCGCTGCTTCGAGGGCGCGGCAGACTTGCGCGAGAATGTTGGCGGCTTCCGAGGGCTCGAGCTTCTTTTTAAGTCGAAGCAGGCTCTGCAGGTTCTCTCCCTCGATGTACTCCATGGTGATGAATTTGATGCCGTCGGCCTGGCCCAGATCGAAAATGCGGATAACGTTTTTGTGCGTGATTTGGCGCGCGAGAATCAGTTCCTGCTTGAAGCGGCGGAGGATTTCGGGATTGGACGCCATATCGGCGCGAATCACTTTGATGGCGACCTGGCGTTCGAGCTCTTGGTCTTGCGCCTGATAGACGGCGCCCATTCCGCCCTGCCCGAGGAGCCGGATAATTTCGTAGCGGTCGCCCAGCACCGCTCCGGGCGTCAGGTGCCGCCGCAGCGCCGTTTCCGACACCACACCATCGCCGGCCGGATCCGACCAGCCTCGTCCTCCAGTCGCTAGCGTCACGTCACTGAGGGGGAGTGGCGTGGTGCAACGCTGGCACTGAGTTGAAGACTCTGCGTTCTCAAAACTGCATTGTGGGCAAACCATGGGAAGCGTGGCCTGGCACGCTCGAACGCCAATATTATGTAGCGTCTATCGCGAATTTCAAACATGTTCTGTCGCTGATATCGCCAAAGCATTCATTACCACCAATTCATAAATTTTGGATCCACGTTGAGAAATCCCTCCGGGTGTTCTCTCGGGATGCGAGGGGCGGTGCTCCCCGCCAGAACGTGCGCTGCCATCAGGGTTTTCGTCCTCTTTCGTCCCAGGCAGCTGGCACGTAACAATGGGAGCTCTCTAGCGTCTTACCTTGTAGGCGGGGTCGAAGCGAGACTGTGCCTATCGGGGCGCTCACACTTCTTCCTTTTAGGTTGTTTTGAATCTACAATATAGAGGAGGTTCGCCCCCCACTGCCAAAGGCTCTATCCATCGCCAAGGTGGGCTAGACCCATTACCAGGGTGCGAAGTCCAAACCGCGAAGTGTGCTGTGCCCTCTCGCGAAACATTTCGTCCTGCGTGGGCGTATTGTAATTAAGAGGATGGGCCAGGAAACATTCTAAAAGTGTCCCTGCCAGGGTTCTGAACGGTGCGGCAGGATGCGAGCGAGCGGCGTATCCCGGGTGGACTAAAGAGGAATAGCATGAAGACGTGGAAAAAAGCACTCATCGCAGCGGTCGTGGTGGTCGTGCTGATTGGCATCGTGGTGTTCAGCGTCAATCAGGCGAATAAGGGCGTGGTTACAGTTCAAACGGCAAAGGTTGCCAACCAGGACGATCTGGTTTCATTGGTAACAGCCTCGGGCGAAATAAAGCCGACCACTTACACAAACGTGACCGCCCAGGGCTTCGGCAGGATCACCGAGATCCTCGTAAAAGAAGGCGATCACATCAAAAAGGGCGACAGACTGTTGCTCCAGGAAAATGTCCAGGCTAGCGCGGACGTCCAGGCACAGATCGCCGCTATTCACTCGGCGGAATCCGGCGTCCAGGCTGCTGAGGCAAGTTATCAGGCCGCACAAGCAGATCTGCTAACTCAGCAGGCCAACCTCGAAAAAGCCAAGCTCGATTGGGAGCGCGGTCAGGGACTCTTCAAGGATGGATTGATACCGAAGCAGGATTTCGACCAGCGGAAGTCCAGTTATGATGCCGCGGCTGCCACAGTGGATTCCTCGCGCGCCCACATGCAGTCGTTGAAGGCGCAACTGGATCAGATGCGCTCGCAGGTCAATCAGAACGACGCAATGCTTGTGCGGACGAAAGACGTTCTGTCCAAGACCACCTACACATCGCCCATTAATGGCATTGTGAGCTATTTGCCGGAGCGCGTCGGCGACTACGTCGTACCGGGCATTCAAAATTCAAACGGCAGCTTTTTGATGACTCTTTCCGACATGTCTATCGTCACCGCGGAAGTGAAAGTGGATGAAACCGACATCGTGAACGTAAAACTCGGGCAGGATGCCGATGTCACGATCGATGCGGTGCCAGGAAAAATCTTCAAAGGCAAAGTGACGGAGATCGGTTCGCAAGCCACGTTACGCAGTTCCGGCCTGGCCACCACGCAATCCACGACAAGCACCCAGGAAGCCAAGGATTTCAAAGTCGTGGTTCGCCTTGACAATCCGCCGGACAATCTGCGGCCTGGACTCTCCACCACCGCCAAGATCAAAACGGCCGAGAAGAAGAGCGTAATCGCGATTCCGATTCAGGCGCTTGCGGTGCGTACTCGCAAGGACCTCGAGGAAGCAGCCAGGAACGCCAAAGGTCAAGGCGGTTCCGGAGTTACGCTTGCCGCCCCTCCCCCGGCAGCGGCCGGCGATCCCAAGAAAGACGAAGTGCAGGGCGTCTTTGTCGTAAACGGAAAGAAAGCCATCTTTGTGCCTGTGGAAACCGGTATCACGGGCGTTACCGACATCGAAGTGACCAAAGGGCTGCACATCGGCGACGAAATCGTGGTGGGCAGCTACAAAGCTCTGAGAACGTTGAAGCCGGAAGCTAGCGTCAAGATCGACAATTCCGCTCCAAAGAAACAGGACGACGAGCAAAGCTAACGAACCGGAAGCAATTGGGGAGATTGGAATGTCCGTTGAGACGGCCACGACAGATTCGTACCGCGAGGACTTGGTCAACAGCGGTGTTGTCATCAAGACCGAAGCCCTGACGAAAGTCTACGAAATGGGCTCGGAAAAGGTGCATGCCCTCAGCGGTGTGGACCTGCAGATTCGCAAGGGCGAATATGTGGCCATCATGGGCCCTTCCGGCTCCGGAAAATCAACCTTAATGAATCTCATTGGGTGCCTGGATTCTCCTAGCTCTGGAAAATACTGGCTTGCAGGACGCCTCGTCAGCGATTTGGATGACGACGAGCTCGCCTACATTCGGAACAAGGAAATTGGATTCGTCTTCCAGACCTTCAATTTGTTGCCCCGCGCTACGGCGCTGCACAACGTCGAGCTTCCCCTGATCTACAATGGCACGCCGGCGGAAGAGCGTATCGAAAAGGCAAAAAAGGCCCTCGAACGAGTGGATCTGATGGGGCGCATGTCTCACAAGCCCAATGAACTTTCCGGCGGCCAGAGACAGCGCGTGGCCATTGCGCGGGCTCTCGTCAATTCTCCTTCCATCGTGCTCGCCGACGAGCCCACCGGAAACCTGGACTCGAAGACGGGCGCAGAAATCATGGCCCTGTTTGAAAATCTCTACCAGCAGGGCAACACAATCATTCTCGTCACTCATGAAAACGATATCGCACAGCATGCCCACCGGATTATTTTTATTCGTGACGGCAAAGTCGCCTCGGATGAAGCCGTTCTCAAGAAGTAGCAGACAATTCGGCTCTTTCCTTCCCCATTGAATAATCTAGTCTGACGTCGCTCACGCAGGCATTTCGGCCTGGCCTCGTTTTTTCCCAGGTGCCCGCTTGATCCAGCCGAAAGGAACCTCTGACTCATGGCCTTGAATCCAAACGAAGAGTTCGCTCGAGACAACGTTTTGCGGCGCGCTGCGGAGAAAGCTCGCACGTACATCGAGGGACTCGGCGAACGTCGCGTCGCGCCTTCCCACAAGGATCTGGAAAATCTGGCAAATTTTCGCGAGCCGTTTCCCAACGCACCTACCGATTCAATGCAGGTGCTTGAGATGCTCGACTCATTCGGCTCACCGGCGACCATTGCCTCCACAGGCGGAAGGTATTTTGGTTTTGTGCAAGGGGGAACTTTGCCCGCGTCCCTGGCTGCGAATTGGCTGGCGGGCGCGTGGGACCAAAACGCGGCGTTACGCGTGATGTCGCCAGTCGCGGCGGAACTGGAAGAGGTCGCTCTACGCTGGGTAACCGAAGCTCTCGGGCTGCCGCAAAACTGCGAAGGCGGCCTTGTCACCTGCGCTACGACCGCGAATTTTACCGCGCTGGTTGCGGCGCGCCATGCACTTCTTGCTCAAGCGGGATGGAACGTCGAGGACGACGGCATGTTTGGAGCGCCGCCGATCCGCGTCATAGTCGGTGATGAAGTGCACGCCTCCATGCTCAAAGCTTTGCGTCTCGCCGGATTCGGCAAGAAACGGCTGGTGCGAGTCGAAGTGGATGGGCAAGGTCGCATGTGCGCCAACAAGTTGCCTCCCCTGAACGATCGCACAATACTCTGCGTTCAAGCGGGCAACGTGAATACCGGGGCATTCGATCCCGCTGCTGAAATTTGCGCCCGTGCCCACGAACAAAACGCCTGGGTGCACGTGGACGGAGCATTTGGTTTGTGGGCGAGCGTCTCACCGAAATACGCGAATCTAACCGCTGGTTTCGGGCACGCGGATTCGTGGGCCACGGATGCACATAAGTGGCCGAACGTGAATTACGACAGCGGTATCGTCCTCGTAAAGGATGGACTGGCGTTGCGTTCGGCAATGACCATGACGGCCGCGTACCTCGAAGCTGGAGCGTTGCGCGAACCGATGTATCACACGCCGGAAGCGTCTCGCAGAGCGCGCGGAGTGGAATTGTGGGCAGCGCTCAAGTCGCTGGGGCGCGAAGGCCTTTGTTCCTTGATTGAGCGGACTTGCGCGCATGCGCAGCGATTTGCAGAGGGATTTCAAGACGCCGGCTTCGAAGTGTTGAACGACGTGGTCATCAACCAGGTGCTTGTTTCCTTTGGCAGCGCGGAAGTCACTCACGAAGTGATTCGCGCGGTGCAAGAGGATGGCACATGCTGGTGCGGCGGAACTCTATGGCAGGGAAAATCGGCAATGAGAGTCAGTGTTTCTTCGTGGGCGACAACCCAAGCCGATGTGGAACGTAGCCTCGAAGTCATTCTCCGAATCGCAAGCAAGTTCTCTTCTTAAGCAGGACAGACATTTGTGTCTGTTTCTTCTTATCTGCTATGCGCCACATGCGTCGCATCCAAGTCAGCAAGCGTTGGCGCTGGGGAAAGATAGGTGCGCGACAATCGGTCGTGCCAGGTCAGCGCGTCTTCGTCCCAAATGGCCCAAAGAAAACCCAAAAAGAAAGTACCTGCGGACAACATGTAGCCTGCGCTGCGCCAGAGCATTTGCCGCGGCGTAGGAGGTTCGCCGGAAAAGCTCGCGACATGCAAGCCACGCAGCATCATTCCAGGAGTTGTGCCGCCGAAAACTGTAAAGAGAGCGAAATATTGCAGGTACACGAAAACGAACGTCGTTACGCAGACAGCGGCGCTCAGTTTGCTCAGCGTAAACTCTCCGCCGAGAGAACCAAAAAGTGCCAGAAATCCGCCATAAGCGAACAGTAGGAAGCCGGCGTCTGTCAGCCCGGCGAGCCTCCGCTCTTCAATCGAAGCCACTGGATAAAGACCGTTCTGCTCAGAGTGCACTTCCACTGAGGGTTGTTGTTCGTTGAATGGTTCTGTGCGCTGCTCAACCTCGGGAGCAAGAGATACGTCGATGAACATCCGCGGCTCTTGACGAGTGGCTGCGTTACGGCCGATGGCGACCGTAAACGAAAAATCTTCATCCAGCGTTGGTGCCAGGCTCTCCGAAACAGCGACAGCAGGCTGAACTTGCGCCGGCTCCCGCATATGCTGGACCGGTACATCTTCGAAAGGAAGATTGGATTGAGCTAGATTCGGCGCAAACTTACGGCGGCGCGTTCGATAGGCTTGAAGACGTTGGTTGAGTTCACCGCGCCAGGCGCCGTCCATCACCGAGACGGCTGCAGATTGGTCGCGGCTCCGGCTGACTTCCGGGCCGGGACTTCGGCTGGCAAGCGTTGGATGGGTTTCCACTTGGTGTGGCTGTTCACCCGCGATCAAAGAATCACAAAAATTACAGGCCCGCACGCTCGATGGCTGTACGGCGCCGCACTGCAAACATGTTTTTGTCACCGGTCGTTTTTGCGCTGCGGACGCTTCCACTCCGGTGAGGAGGGAACCAAGGCAAGCCTACCATGTTGAAGAAAAATCAAGTGGGATTTAAGGGTTGGATGTGGCTAATCAGACAGTGGGTAGCTTCAGCCCGTAAGCCGGCTGAGGGAATCGTCAGGACTCCAACTGCTGTGCGAACATGTCTCGGCTGAACGCAATGCGACGGTCCAGCGCCACTGCCGCGAAGTAAGTACACTGCCCGCGTTCGGATTCCGTCCAGGCAGCCAGCGAGGGAACCATCCGCGCTACCGTGGATCGCAGAAAGCCCAACAGATTAAAGTACGTTCCGATGGCCTGAATTCCGCTGCGATCTTCTGGCCGGTCAGGGCAAAGCTGCAGCAGTTGAACCACGCGGGCAAAATCTTCGCCCGTGGCCGAATTCTTGATTCCAGTAACGTCCTGGACCTCTGCAGAAAGGCGTTGCGTGAGCGAAGCTGCGATCAGCGAGCGGCAATAAGACACGAAGAACTGAAGCAGGCAATATATCGAGCAAACGAGAATGATGCCGGCCATCATCGCGGGATCACCGCCAGTCTTGAAGGTACCAGCCGCTCTTCTTCAGGCAAGCGCCAGAAAGCGTAGGCCCACGCCAGCGGGAGAAACGTTCCAAAAACCTGTGTGAGGGGGACGAACACAGAGCTGAGCGGCGGATAGACATTGCGAATCGCGTAGTTGGCCGCATGGAGACTGAAATAAACGCCCAGGGATAGAACAAGCTGGATGAGCCGGCTGCGCGTTTCACGCAGCTTCAAGATCGCGGCCCAAAGTACGTAGGTCAGAACGAGGCCAACGAAATAAATGTTCTGGGAAAGCTCAATGACGAAGTGCGTGACCAGCTTCGACGAGGATTGTTCGACGACTGCATACGTAAACAGGGCCGTTCCGCCCAGCAGCAGAATCATGACCATCTTCACAAAGCGCTCGGCTTTCATCTCGCTGAAGACCTGAGCATAAAGTGTGCTCAGCGCGAAATAGAGGAAAACCGTCAGGACTGCGTCCGAGTAGTAGTAAACATACATGTACTCTTGAGAGCTGAAGCCGTACTCAGCGAGGACCTTGTAGCGCAGGAACTCCGAGAGGATCAAACCGACAACGTACAGATTCAAAAGAAGATAGCGGCGAAAAACCTGTTTCTTGAGCGCACACACCAATACCGTAACTTCGCATAAGAAGCCTACGACCCAGATGAAGTATGCGAATGGACCAAGCACGCGTCTCAACCGATCTACGCCCTTGATCCCCGCGCACAGAAACTCTTTGATCAGTTTCTGCGGTTACTGACCGGTTCTCAATAAGGCGTTGGTGGTGCCGGCGCACTTCCCGCCTTGTAAGGCGTTGGTGGTGCCGGTGCACTTCCCGCTTTGTACGGTGTCGGCGGGGCTGGCGCCGACCCTGCTGCCATGATTACGGGTCCGTCGCCGTGCGCCGTAACGATGGTTTTCAAGCCCATAGCCCCTACCAATACCAACATGGCAAGGAACACTACTGCGAGCTTCCTGGACATTTGAGCCTCCGGGGATGGAAGACACCCGGAGACACTCTACCCCTTAATTAAGGGATGTCAAGTAGCCCATGATACGGAATCTGTTCCGTATCGGTACACAGTAAGCAACCCCTCTCTTCGCCTCGCGTTCGCTAGGTTAGAGGAGGCCGCTGCTGCGCTGCACGGTGAGAATAGGATTCAGGCCGCGTAGGGTCAACAGTACAGTAGTACTAGGTCTACTGGGACTCGAGAACGGGTCCCTCTCGAAACAAATTGTTATCATTAGAAAGTTATCATTTCTTATCATCGCGTTTCGCGTTGCCTCATGAGGCTTTACGCTCAAGCGCTTGACATATTTGCAACCGACTCCGTAGCATGAAGGATTGTCTTTTGGCCGGCGTAGCTCAGTGGTAGAGCGAGGGTCTCATAATCCCTAGGCCGTGGGTTCGATTCCCCCCGCCGGCACCAGATCTCAATTCCTTTCGGTGATCCTTTCCGAGATTATCCTCAGGGTTACGACCGGATGGCGGCAAAGTCTTTTTAGCAAACCCGCTCAGTAGTGGCGCGCTGCAGCGGCTCCCTCGGACGTGACGGAGAGCCATCAATAGGCCCAGCTACGGTTAGCGCTAAGTGTTTCGATTGACATGCCGCTCGTCCGTTGGGCAGGATGGCCACCCAGTGGCCCACGCCTACCCCATTTCCTCACTATTGCCGGCAGTAGTCTTTGTGAACTCCGCCGCAGGTGGGTTTCGCGCGCGCAACCGCCTGCAACGAGTACGGGTGTTATTCGAGACGGCATCCATGGCCACGGAATTTGTATACACCAAAAGCTCCCAGGAACTTGCTTCCGCCGCTCTTGCCGCAATCAAAGACGGCAAGCGGCTGCTGCTCTCCCTCGGAGGTGACGGCACCCTTCAAGCTCTTGTCAACGCGGCGTACGGCTCCAATGTCGTTGTCGGAGTCTTGCCTGCTGGCGGCGGAAACGATTTCGCTGCTTCTCTGCACCTGCCGAAAAATCCAGTGGATGCTGCGGCGGCCCTCTTGAACGCCGAGCCCAGATGCGTAGATCTAGTGCGGGCACGAACGGGAGACGGTCGCGAGCGCCTCTATCTGGGCGGGGGAGGATTAGGCATCGACGCGGAAGCGGCGCGCCATGCGAACGGCGCATTTCGCAATCTGCCGGGCAGGTCTCGCTACGTCGCTTCGGCGCTCCGTGCCTTTTGGGGCTTTCTGCCAATCCAGGTACGCGCTGAGTTTCCAGATAGTGACCTGTCGCGAGTGGAAGCCAGGTGCCTAGTCTCTGCTGCGCTCAATACTCCAACCTATGGGGCAGGAATTCGCCTTGCCCCGGACGCGGCAATCGATGATGGCTGGCTGGATATCGTGTTCGTGCAGGACCTCAATTTTTGGGATGTTCTGAGAGTGTTGCCCCGTTTGATGAGGACTGGTGAACTGCACCCCCGGTACGTCAGAAGAATGCGGGCTCAAAAAGTGCGTATTATGACGGACCGCCCCGCCCTGTTTCACGGAGACGGCGAAATTCTAGGACCGACA
Source organism: Betaproteobacteria bacterium (assembly GCA_903970165.1). Taxonomy (GTDB): domain Bacteria; phylum Acidobacteriota; class Terriglobia; order Acidiferrales; family UBA7541; genus Acidiferrum. The sequence goes on along the minus strand of CAJCHZ010000062.1, from coordinate 37,573 downwards.
CCAGTCGAAATCGAAATAATCCCACGAGCGATTCGCGTCCTCGCGCCGATACTAAACAAGGGGCCGGATTTCGTAACGGAACGCTAACGGCGCACCTTCATTCTTTCTTTTTGTCGATTTTCAGGTCCAAATTGATGTCCTTACGGCTGTCAAAACTAGAGACCGTGCGAGTCGGTGACTTCGCTCCTTCTTTTTCCGCGTAAACTTCATAGTCTACGTTTGGGTCGAGGCCGCTGAAGCGATACTTCCCAGTATTGTCCGTATAAGAGCTCCGCACGACATTTGTCCTGGTATTCTTGAGGAACACGACGCTTTCCGATATCGGATCTTGGGCTTTGTCGAGCACCACTCCGTGGACCGTGCGCAATTGGGCTTCGTGCTTTGCATCCTGCGCAACCATTGATCCTGCTGCCAGACTCAGAATCAGCACCAGGCCGAAAAATTTCATAAGCGCACTCATTTTGTTCCGTCCTTCCCAATTTCCGTGCGAATCACTATACGTGCTTCGCTCAATCCTGTATTGGCATTCAGTTCGCGCGTCTGGTCGGCCGCTCCTTTGCAATGAACGACTAGCTCGTAGACCGAACCTTGTGGCACACGGATCGCAAACTCCCCACGCGAATTCGTATAACCGTCCCAGTGGAATTTTTTCTCGTTACTGCGCCGGACTTTGAGCTCCACGTTCGGAAAAGCATAACCCTTCACGTCGAATACTGTACCGATGATCAGAAACTCGTTGGCGTGGCTGTATTTTTGTTTTTGCGGCTTTCCGGTCGATGACGACTCAGGCGGAGCCGGTTCTTGGGGAGGCGGAGGCGGCGGTGGTGGATCCTGGCCGTAGGCAATCGCCGAGCCAAGAGATATAAAAACCAAAATCGTTCCCATGATAATCATTTTCGAGACGTTTATTTTCGCGGAAAGGCCGCACCCGGGATCTGCCATGAGTCCCCTCCTGTTTTCCTAGATGCTGCGCGGGGAAAAGGGGGAGAAGGAACGAATCGCTTTGAGGCCAGCTATTCTTCTTCGTCTGCTTCTTCCTCTTCCTCGTCGTCGTCCTCGAGGAGATCGCCGTTTTCGGCGGCTTCTTCTTCCTCATCGTCTTCTTCCTCGTCGTCGGAGATGAGGTTCAGATGCACAGGATGCGTCTGCGAGACCTCCAGCTCGGACTCGCACTCGGGGCAACTCAGGATTTCGCCTTCTTCGACTTCGTCTTCATCCACATCGATTTCCGTCGAACACTCAGGGCAGCGGATCACGGCTAAATCCTCCGAAAAAATGTTCACAAGGCGGTGCCCATGGACCATGCCACCGCCAGCATGGCGTATTATATACCGCGTGGTCCCAAGTCAACCCCAATGGGTGGCACGGCTGCCTCGATTGTAAACCGCCCGAGGGCCAACTTCAAAAAGTGACTTCTTCACGAGAATATCCCGAGCGTCCGGTCGTGGGCGTCGGCGGCGTCGTCATAGAACAGGGCCGCGCGCTGCTGATCCGCCGCGGCAGTGAGCCTCTTCGCGGCGAATGGTCCATTCCCGGAGGAACGCTTGAACTCGGCGAATCGCTGGAACACGGCGTCGCTCGTGAACTGCTCGAAGAAACCGGGCTCGAAGTGCGCGTGCTCGAACTCATCGAAGTATTTGACAGGATATTTTCCAATGATGGCGCCGAGTCGCCGGCAAAGAGACAGCGGCCACGATTTCATTTTGTCATTGTCGATTATTTATGCGAACGCATCGGTGGAGAGGCAGTCGCCGGAAGCGATGTGACCGACGTAGCGTACGCACGCGAAGATCAGCTTGGCGACTTTCACCTGACGGAAACCGCGACGCGCGTGCTAAAAAGGGCCTTCGCCATGGATCGTGCGCGGGCTGCAGCCCGATGATGCAATGCAAATCACGGGGCTTTGGCGATCTCGATGCTTCCGTTGGAATTCGTAAGCTGCAGTTGGCAGCCGCCTGAGCCAATCGTTCCGTTCAAAGCGTCTCCCCCGATGCTTCCCGTTGCCGTGACCGGCAGATCCGAGGAAACCCGGCCAAAAGAAGTCCGTGCCGAGAGGTTGTATCCCACACCGTCCGGGATGCCAACATGAATCGATGAGAAGGATGTCTTGAGAGAAATGTCGCGGCAGCCGCTGGCTGGCCGTAACGCAGTCACGGAGATTCCTCCATTCTGGTTGTCCACGCGGATGCGGCCTCCAATAGACTCCAGCGTCACACCGGCGAAGGACGTATTCACGCCTGCGTCGCCTTTGACGTTGCGCGCCGTAACCGAGCCGTTGCTGTTTTCGACGGTCAGGTTGCCATTGATGCGTTCTGCTGAAACGCTGCCAAAACTTGTTTTCGCATAAGCGTCCGCACCAATGTCCGTCAGTTCAATCGCCCCATTTCCAGTGATGGCGCGGATGCCCTTCGGAATGTTCGACGCTTCGATGGCTCCAAAGGAAGATTTGAGCGTGACGGTTCCTTTTATATCGCGCGCCGTGATTTTCCCGTTGGATGTCTCGGCATCGAGAGTACCGCTGAAGTCTTCCAGTTCCAGATTGCCGAAGGAATCGCGAAGGGTCACCGAACTCCCCGTCAGATTGTTTGCTTTGATGCGGCCGTTATTGTCGGTGCAGCTGACGCGGCCTTTCACGTCGGAGAACGTCACGTTCCCAAAGCTGTCGCTGATGTCGGCGGAGCCGCGGATGCCGGAGAACTCCACATTGCCGTTGTTGTCGTGAACGGATAGGTCGCCGCGAATATTGTGAACGTCAACATTTCCGAAGGAAGTCGTGATATTTGCGGAAGCTGCGTCGGTAAGGCTGACCGCCCCATTGCCTCCGCCGATGGTCGCAGCACCCTGAATATTTCGCGCCGTGATACTTCCGAAGCGATCCTGCACCTCGAGCGTGCCCTGCACGTCGGAAACCTGCACCGAGCTGTTTTTGTTGTTGATGACGGAGTTGCCGGCCGCGCCGTCCAGCTCAATGCTGCCGAAAGAATTGTTGATGTGCGCGGGGCCGGCATCGCGCACGATAACCGAACCGAATCCATTCTCAACATCAACAGCGGCGTGAACGCCTCGAATATCTACACTGCCGTAACTGTCGCGGGCATTCAGCGGCGCATCCGAAGGCATGGCAATGTCATAGTTCACGGACCAGGAGGAATGCTTGCTGGCGTGAAACCATCGGTTTTCTTCCGGCGGATAAATCGTGCGGATGCTGATGCCTGCGCCACTCTGCTGCACCTCGATCTGAATTTTTTGCGCGAAAGACTCTGCTTCCTCGTGGGAGCTGGCCTGCGCGCGTATGACGGCGGAAATCTTGACCTCGCGGCCCGGCTCGGCATGAATTTTCAATTCTCCGAATTTGTGCTCGATGCGGACGGACTGGCCAGCTCCCAAAGTCAGCGTTTTGTCAAAATTGCGAGTGACTTCATCCTGCGGCCAATTGCCGGCGGCCATCGCAGGCACTGCGGCAAGCAAGAATCCGGCCGCAACCTGGCACACCAAGCGCGAGCCAAGCAAACGCTCCTTATTCCTCTTCCAAACAAACCGCTTCATCTCTTCGCCTCCAAAATTTCTTCCAGCGTTTGCTGCTTCTCCTGATACATCGCCAGCAATTGGCGGCGCAGGTGCGCGTTGGACGGATTCATCCCCGCCTGCGCGCGCAAATCGCTGATGGCGCTATCCAGCACCTGCAATTTCTCGCGATAACTTGCTTGCAAAGGCGTTGCGGGATTCTCCAGTTGCGGCTTGGCTTCGGCCGAAAGCTTGTCAATCGCCTGTTCATACGCGGCTTGCGTAAGTTCCACCTCGGCGAGAGCCGGATTCTTAAGTAGAGACTGGTCGACTGGCCCCGGTGGTGTGCGATGCACATAAATCCAAATGGTGGAAACGGTCAAAATCACCACAAGAGCTGCAGCCGCGGCAGTCTGCCATCCAAGTGAACCCATTCCAAAGGAAAGCAATCCCCATCGGTCCGCGCGCCGCTTTTTGGTATGTGCTTCTGCAACGAGCGCCTGCTCGATGCGCGGCCAAAGCGTGGGTGTATCCGAATAGTCGCGCAATTCGTTCGCCGAGACGCTGAGTTCTTTCCAGGCGCGAATCTCTCCTGCGCAGGCGGCGCAGTTTGCGCTGTGTGCTTCGAGGGCAGCCCATTCCGCGGGCGTTCCATCCGCAAAAATCTTGTCGCGATCTTCACAGGTAATCTTCATCGTCGTTCACCGTGCTCCAGCCGAACTGTTGCTCCGAGGAGGCTCAAGCACTTGGCGAAGATTTTTCTTCGCCTGAAAAAGCGTGTTTTTGGAGGCCGTCTCCGTAATCTCCAGCATCCCGGCAATCTCCGCGTGATGAAATCCTTCCACTTCGTAGAGCAGAAAAACGTCGCGTTGATGTTTCGTCAACCCGGCCAGGGCGCGTTCCAGAGCCATCCTCAGCGAGGGATGCGCGTCTGGCGCGCGCGGCTCCGGCCGCGGCGACTCTTCGCTGTCGTCGTTGGCCACTTCTTTCTTTCGCATCCGGCTGCGGCGCGCATCGTAGCAGGTGTTGATAAGGATGCGGTAAGTCCACGTAACAAAACTGGACTGGCCGCGAAAGCCGGCGATGCTCCGCTGCACTTTCAGAAAAGTCTCCTGCACCGCATCCTCGGCGTCGATGGGGTTCCCCAGAAGATTGCGCGCCACGTTCTTCATGCGCGAACCATGCAATGCATACAGCCGCTCGTAGCCGCCCAAGTCGCCGGCGCGGCAGCGTGCCGCAATTTCGGCGTCCTCGGAAGTTGTAACCGTGGCGGAAGCAGAGCCCACGGTCTGGCTGGGGCTGCCTGTCAGATCCTCGGAAGGTTCCACTCGCTTCTCCCGTTCGCGCGGCACGCAAGAGATTCTAGTCTCCCAGGGCAGCGCAAGTCCCATGGTTCCCATTTCCTCGCTCCTGGAATATAGACGACGGAATGGGGCGAAACGTCAGGGGGGCGAACGGGGAAGTAACCGAGAAGAGCTCGATTGGGAGCGCTAAACGATTGATTTTACGGCGCTAATCGGAGCCTAGCGACCCAGCGAGCGGGTCGTTGTAACGGCTGGTCTTTCTGGAAGCAGGCGACAACCGGAATGTCCGTTCAGCAACGGCCATCTGACCGGCTATCCCGCGATTGCGTCGGGCAAGGCGCCGCGAGTGCGTTCACGCCTGGCAAATTCTTGTAAGGCACTTTCGAGGTCCGCGACGGAGAAATCCGGCCAGCGTTTCGGCAAAAAAACAAACTCGGCAAAGGCGCACTCCCACAAAAGAAAATCGGAAAGCCGCTGTTCGCCTCCCGTGCGGATGAGCAGGTCCACTTCCATGGAACCGCCCCGAAGAACCTCTGCCAGGACATTCGAGAACGATTCGGGCGAAAGCTCGGTGACTTTATAAAAGCGGCAAGCTGCATGGTACATCGCTTCCCGAGCCGAGTAGTCAATGGCCAGCCGAAGATGGAGCCGCCTTCCATTTACGGTTGCAGCTTCGGAATCGGCGATCGCCTGGCGTAGTGTGGCCGGTATTCGATCGCGGCGGCCGATGACGTTCAATCGGATGCCCTCTTCAATACAATGCGATGTTTCTATCAGCAGGTATTCGTGCAGCAGGCGAAGAATGGCGTTGACCTCAGCCGGCGGGCGCTTCCAGTTGGCCGACGAGAGCGCAAAAAGTGTAAGCGTATGAATTCCCAATCGCGGCGCCGCTTGAATCACTTTCCGTGCGGATTCGGCGCCGGCGCGGTGACCTGCCGAGCGAGGCAATCCGCGGGAGGTAGCCCAGCGACCGTTGCCGTCGGAAATGATGGCCACGTGTAAGCCGGGATCCGGGATTGGCTTAGGACCTGTCGTGACCAGGTGTTGCGTGGTGAGAGGTTGCATTTTTTGACTTCCTTCTCCGCCGCCGGAAAAGCTTTATAAACTACTCTGCATTACAAAGTGCGTATGCAAAAAAAATTGGCTGCCTCAGCCCTCGCGCGTCGCGCGAATCAACGCCTCCATATGATTCAGATAGCGTTCCAGCGCACGCCGGCCGGAAGCTGCCAGCCGGTACTCTGTCTTGGGAAGGCGTCCGTCAAAGGACTTCGTACAGACGATATAGTCCGCTTCTTCCAGCTTGCGCGCGTGAACACTCAGATTGCCATCGGTGGTCTTTAGCAATGCCTTCAGTTCATTGAATGTCAGCGAACGATTGACGGCCAGCGCGCTGACAATTCCCAGTCGGATGCGCTCGTGAATCAGGCGGTCCAGATCCGGCGGAACGGCTTCGCGCGCAGCACCGCGCACGGCAGCCAGCGAGGCGTCCCGTTCGCGGGTGCGATGCGTGCGATCCTGGTGTGCTGCCGATGACTTCGCCATGCGATTTCTCTATCCCCCGTGATGCCGCGCTATCCAAATGCCGAATCCAATCTGCAAAATCCCGAAGCCCAAAGCCATGAAAACGTCTCCCCAGGCAGCCGGTGCAAACAAGGCCGCGGCTCCAAGGCTCATCAAGCAGAATCCCATGACGGGAACGACGCGCACGGAAAATGCCCCGCCGGTGACGATGGCGGTTCCGTAGAGAAGCAGCCACACACCGGGAAGCGCCGCAATGGCGCCCGCACCAAATAACGCAAAGGTCAGCAATCCGCCGACAACAATGGGCGGGGCGAAGCTTAAGAGGAATTTGCGGCCTGGTCCGGAGAAAAGAGCGGAATTCGCACGGTGGGCTTTGGTCGCGGCCGCGGGAGCGGCAATCGCCACGGCAATAAATGCTTCGACAAGCCATACGACAAGCCAGGCACGAGGCGAAGACTGCCGCGCCGCAACAAGAGCCGCAGCGAGCGCCGTAATCCCCATGGCCACGCCGCCCCACCCAGGCACAGCGGTAAACTCGGCCGCGCTCTCCATCGTTTCGCGAATGTAGCGGAGATGGTCGGCGGCGCGAGCGTCAATGGGGATGGGCTCACGTTTGGAAGAGCGGAGGGGGCCGGTTGCTGCCATTTGATGAAGCTAACAGGGAAAAGTCGGTTTGTCAAGTACTTTATGATATAAAGTCATGGTGCTTCCGGAGACGCTTAGGCGGAGCGCGGATATCGCCCTCGCAAGGCGTTCCAGCGAATTGTGAAAATATCCACAAACATTTTGATGCTGTCCCGAAACATATTCACTTTTGTTGCCGGTGAATGCGCCCACCTTACAGGAATTTCCACTGTCTGCAGTCCGTGGTGACGCGCCAGATAGAGCAGTTCAGGGTCAAACCCAAATCGCTCGATGGTCTGCTGCTCGAAAATGATGCGGCAGCGTTCACGGCGGAAAGCTTTGAACCCGCACTGCGTGTCCACAAAGGGGAGTCGAAGGATTAACCGGACAATGGTGTTGAAAACGATCCCCGCAAACTCGCGGAATCGCGATTCGTGAACGCTGATGAGGTTGCGGTCGATCGCGCGCGAGCCAATCGCCACGTCGTGAGTCTTTAGCCCCTCCAGAAGTTTCGGCGCTTCTTCAATCGGCGCAGAGAGATCGGCGTCGGTGAACAACACAATGCTGCCGTGCGCCTCCTGAATCCCGCGCCGCACGCTGTATCCTTTGCCGCGATTTTCGCCATTGGGTATTACGCGCAGATTTGGCAGAACCTTCCGAAAGGATTCGGCCACTTCCGCTGTCCCGTCTCTAGAGCCGTCGTCCACAACGAGGATTTCCGTGTCCGCGCCCAGAGTAGGCAGGAACGCGGCGATGCGTTCGAGCGTGCCTGGAAGACGAAGTTCCTCGTTGTAGGACGGAATCACAATCGAGAGGCCGGGCGACGAATTCATCGCGTGGGTGGTTCCTTCCAGCCGTGATATCCGACGAGAGGAACGAAGCGGCACCCTTCCAGCACGAGCGTGTGAAATGAATTGCCGCGCCGTTCGATAAGGCGCAACTCCTGGTTCTCGGCATCCCCGACCGGCAAAATCAAGCGTCCGCCTTCCGCCAATTGGGCACGCAACGGCTCAGGCACCGCGGGCGCCGCGGCGGCGACCAGGATGGCGTCAAATGGAGCTAATTCAGACAAGCCCAGAGTGCCATCCCCGCAATGTACATGAACATTCCCATAGCCCAGCTTTTCAAGCCGCGCCGCAGCGGTAGAAGCAAGCTCCGATCGCGATTCCACGCTGAAAACAATTTTCGTAAGCTGCGAAAGAACGGCCGCTTGATACCCGCAGCCTGTCCCAATTTCTAGGACGCGCTCGGTACCTGTCAGGCCGAGCGCGACCGTCATCGCGGCGACAATATAAGGCTGTGAGATCGTTTGTCCTTCACCAATGGGCAAGGGCACATCTTCATAGGACCGGTGACGAAGCTCTTTCGGCACGAACTCATGGCGCGGCACGGCAGCCATTGCGGCAAGTACCCGGGAATCCGTGACTCCACGCCGGCGCAATTGCGTTTCAATCATCTCCGAACGCGGTCCCGCGAATTGGTCTTTGCCCGAAGGCTCTTCGGACCGCTCCGTTGGAGCGTGATCAGAAAACAGTTTCATTTAGGTTCGTGCTCTCTTCCTGGTTCCTACCTTCGAGGCTTCTGGTCACGCCTGCGACAGGGCAGCGGCATGTTTCTCCCACGAACGCGTTTCGAGAATCTCTGCAATCTGCGTAATCGCCAGATCGCACTCTTCCTCAAGGTTATAAAAATGCGGCGACAGCCTTACCCCAGCCTTCGGCCGATAATCAACGAGAATCTCGCGTCCCAGCAGCTCGCGGCAAACTTCGGCGGCATGAGGACAATCGACGGAGACTGTGCCGGCCCTTTCGGACGGATTTTCGGAAGTGTTCACCCGCCATCCATGCGCTTTCGCGCCTTCGAAAATCCGGGCGGTCATGCGCATCGACTTTTCGCGGATCGCTGCGATTCCCACTTGGTTTAGTATGTCGAGTCCTGGCTGGCAAGCGAACAGCGCTGGAATGTGCGGCGTTCCGTTCAAGTAGCGGAAGGAGTCTTCACGCGCATCGATGGAGCCGGTCTCGAACCCAAACGGCCTGCGGTGCGCAATCCAGCCTGTAATCGCGGGCCGCAACTTCGCCCGCAAATCGTCCCGAACGTAGAGATACCCAACACCCGGCCCTCCGCACAGCCATTTCAGGACGCCGCCGACGGCAAAATCCGCTTTCAACGCACGAACATCGACGGGGATCGTGCCGGCGGCCTGGAAGACATCGAGGATTACGTGAGCCCCCACGCGATGAGCCTTTTCGATAATGGCACGCGCATCCACAATGAAAGCGCTTCGAAAAAGTACTTGCGAGATCGGAACCAGCAGCGTGGTCTCATCGATAACTGCAAGAAATTTGTCCAGATCGAACCGCACTGTGTCGTTGCTTGGAACAAGTGCAACGCGCGCGCCGTTGCGCCGCTGCTCGTGATAAAAGTACTGAATCGAAGGAAACTCCAGATCCGTCATGACGACTTTGTTCCGCGGCCCGCGAAAATCGAAGCAGGAGCTGATGACCGCCTGAATCAGCGTTACGTTTTGATGCAGCGAGATTTCTCCCGGTCCCGCGCCGATCAACGGAGCGATTTTGTCGCCCACGCCGACCGCCATATCCCACCAGCCTTCTTCCCACGCGCGCACGCCGCGCTTACCCCAGGAATCGGCGTAGGCATGCATTTCGTCGTAGACTCCGCGCGGCATGGCGCCCAGCGAGTTGCTAATCATGTAGGTCGTGCGGTCCAGTATCGGAAATTCGCCGCGCCACTTAAGAAGTTCATCCATCGCGCAAGGCTCCATCGAGAATCTTCGGATAACGGAACTTTCTCCACACAAGGTAGCACAGCGAAATGAACGCTAGCCAGGGAACTCCAGCGATCAACGTGATTCGCAATCCAGGCACCCACCAGGTCGAAATCAGCACTACAGTAAGGGCAATAAGACCAAACAGGGAGCTCCACGGCCCGCGAGGAGCAATTCGTATCGGCGGTTGCGCTAAGCTCGAGGTGCGCTTGCGAAAAAACAGGTGCGTCACAAAAATCATTTGCCAGACAAAAATCCCGCCAAGAAATGCCGACCCCAGCATGTACACATAGGCCGTTTCATGAAACCAGCGATCCATGAACAGAGCCCCAACCATCCCTGCGCTTGAAACCAGCAAGGCCGCCACCGGTGTCCCCCGTTTGCTCAACCGTCCAAGTGCGGAGGGCGCATAACCGCCCCTTGAAAGTGAAAAAAGCATTCTCGCCATCAAATACAAATTGCAATTCACGCTGGAAAGCGCCGCGGTAAGCACTACGAAATTCATCACTCCCGCGGCGGCAGGAATTCCCACAATTTCAAAAACGCGCACAAACGGACTCTCGCCCAGCCCTACCTGATTCCACGGCACGATCCCGACAACAACCGCCAGCCCGCCCACATAAAACAGTCCCAAACGGCCCAACGTCCAGCGCATAGCTCGTGGAAGCGCCGTCGTCGGATCTTTCGCTTCGCCGGAAGTTACGGCCACGATTTCAATACCAAGAAAGCTGAAAAGCGCCATGGCCACGCCGAGCCCGGCTCCCCGCCAGCCATTCGGCAAAAATCCTCCGTGTGCGAAGTAGTTCTCCGTCCCGATGCGGGGAAATCCAATCCCCAGCAACAATGCCACACCAAGAATCAGGAACACGGTGATCGTCACGACTTTGATCATCGCGAACCAATACTCGAATGCGCCGAAACTCCCAACACTCCGCGCGTTCACATAAACCAGCGCCGCCGAAAACCCTGCAATCCACCACCACGAAGGCACTCCTGGAAACCAGTGCTTGCAATAAATGGATGCCGCCACAACTTCGCTCCCCGTAGCGATCACCTGCCCCAGCCAATACGAATAGCGCATGGCAAAACCCGCCCACGGGTGCACGTACATTTCTGCATACACGCCAAAGGAACCCGCCATCGGATGCGCAACGGTCATTTCACCGAGCGCCCACATCAAGCACAGCGCAATGGTGGCCGCCGCCAGGTAACTGAAAATCACCCCTGGCCCGGCGAGTTGCACGGAAATGGAGCTGCCAAGAAACAACCCGGTTCCAATCGCCCCGCCGATCGCGATCATCGAGAGTTGACGCGGCGTCAAATTTCGCTGCAGCCCCGCTTCTCGGTTGGCGATTTCGGAGTGTTCCGCACTTCCGGAAGACGCGTCACCCGCATCCATTATTTGCGCCATGCCGCGGCATGGTACCAGAAACAAGCATCGGCAGTGACTTCTTCACCTGAACGAAAGTACAGTTAAACCGCAAGCACGCCTGTACCGCGGCCGCCATCCTTGTCAACGACACATTTCCTACAATTTCAGATGTGGCGGAATCTCCTTAATCATTCCGCCGCGGAGGAAGTAACGTCATGAAGGCGGTCATTGCTCTCGTTGTCATTTACGTTGGAACATTCTTCCTGGCCATCCAGGGCTCGTCGCAGAACCCCGTCAGCGCCGCTCCGCAGCAAACCTCTGCCGCGCAAGATCAATCGGCACAGGCAGCGGCTAAACCCATGGACCCCGCGAAGGACGCAGACCTTCGTTCCTTGATGGAGCTGATTGGCGCCCGCGATCAGGTGCAGGACGCCGTGACCACCTCGAGCGAGCAGTACCGCGAAAAACTTCTCGCCTCCGTCCCCAACAGCGACAAAGGACAAGCTTTCGTCAATTCCTTCATCGACAGCTATCAAAAGAAATTCGACGTAGACCAGATGACCGAACAAGTCATCGCCATCTACGACAAGCACTTCACCGACGACGAAATCAAGATCATGCTTCAGTTCTACGGTTCACCGATCGGCCAGAAAGTCGCAGCCGAGCAGCCCAAGATTAACCGCGAAATTCAGGCCGCCAGCAAAGCCACGGGCACCAAGGCCGCGAAAGAAGCTCTCAAGGCCATGAAGGCCCAAAACCCGGAAATCGGCCAGTCAGCACGCCTCACCAATACGCCTCCCCGCTGGCAGCTAGGTGCACGTGGCCAGCAGGGGCAAAGCCAGCAGAACCAGCCGCAGCAAGCCGCCCAACAGCCCGATCCTCCGCAATTCTGAGAAATTGCAGCCATCCGCAACGCCTATTGAAAGTGTTTTTTGATTTTTATGTCGATGCCGAACGTCCCGTTGTAATCCCGCAGCGCCACAATCGAAACATTCCTATCAATATTGTATTCCACCTGGATGACCTGCTCTTGCGTTGACCCCACGTTCGAAACATAGGTAATCGTCAGGTTCCGCGCTACCTGCTGCTCCACCGTCACTCGCGCCGCCGCGTTTTGAGAAGTTCCCGTCGAACCAAGTTCCGTAAGCCCGGGATCGACCCGAAACCGCGTAATCCCGAACAGCCGTTCCAGCCTTCCACCCAGCTGACTGGACACGGCCTCTGAAAGAATCTGCGAAGCCCCGGTCGAAGCGGTCTGGGAATTGCCCGTTCCACCGCCTCGAATACTGGCCTCCGAACTCGTCTGCCCCAGCGCCAGCAACGTGATGATGTCATTCGCGGGAAGCGGCGGATCGGAGCGATAGGCAAGCGTCAGCTTGCTCGCAGGCCCGTTGAAATTCAGTGTGATCTCATATTGTTGAATTGTCGTTGTCGCTTCCACGTTCAGCACGGGGTCAAGCCGGAAAGGATTCGCAAAGTTCATGTCCCCGCGCGTCACTCGATACCGGTCGCCGTGGAACGTCAAGTCGCCCGAAAGAATGTGAATGTGTCCCAGCAAGATGGGGTGCTCCCAGGTTCCCCGCACCCGCAGGTTTGCCTCTGCTTCCAATTCGGCGCCCGGCCATTCCATTCGCGCATCGGGTGTGGAACCGGCCGCGATGTCGAACTGCAAATTCCGCAAAAAAGCCGAACTCGTGGATGGACCTGAAATGCTTCCTTTTGACGATACCAGCATGCTGGCAACATCGACGCCTTGCACCAGGGTCACCCGCTCCATGGTGACTTTCCCGGAAAGCACTCCGGATGTCGGTGTACCGGTCAACCGCAGCGAACCGCCCATCAGCCAGCTCATTCCTTCGGGATACCGAATGCGCACCCGATCGGTTCGCAGGGTTACGTCGTAACGCAGCGGGCTTTCAATGTAATTGATGCCGCCGGTGAGGTACATCGTGCCGCCTCCGGACTCTGCCGTGACGTTTTCAAAGAACAGCCGCGTGGAATCGAATACCAAATCGCCGGTGATGTTGCTCAATCCCGATGGAAAATCGGTCACTCGCGCATAAGCCTTCTCTATATGCACTCTCCCTGTAATGCGCGGCCGCTCGAAGGTGCCCTCAAATGAAGCGTTCATTTGTGCCGGTCCGCTCGCTTCCAATGCCGGGATAAATCCCGTCAGCAGCCGCAAATCAACCGCGCCATTGAGCTTCAGCCCGAGGCTCCCCTTTCCTGCAAACCGCACCGCGCCGGAAACGGCCATATTCGTGTCCGTTCCTTTAAAGGTCGCCTGATCGATTTCCAGGCTCTCTTTCGACGAGCGCAGATGAATCGGCCCCGCGTTTTCCAGCTGTACGTTCGCGTAATTCAGCGCGAGCTTCGCAAACGTAGCCTCGACCACCAGCTTATCCGGCTGTTTCAATTCGCCTGCCACGGAGATATCTCCGTCAGCTACCCCGTGACCATTAAATTGACTCACGTGCAGCGCCGTGAGAAGGAATGGGTCCAGATCGATGTTTGCAATCGTCACCTTTCCCTTCACCGGATATGGATCCTTCAGCCCCAGATTAATCTCTCCGGAGATTCCTCCCGTCGTCATCGCCGATCCCAATTGCAGCTTCGCGTTATTCCCATCCGACGTGAGCGTCCCATCGAAACTTCCAATCACGTCCTTCCCAATTCGAAAATCCACTACTCGAAAGGTCCCCTCGCTTTGCAGCGCCGAAAGAGGGCCACTTGCTTTCAGCCGAAACGTTGTCACTCCTCCAATCGGCAGACGCGTGGATTGCAGTTTCTCCACGTTCTCCAGCGGAAGGGAAGCTCCTACGAGATCCGCCGTCACATTCTTGTCTGCGTAACGATAACCGACCACACCCGTTACAATGCCCGCGCCTCGGCCATTCTCTTTGCCGGGAGCAAACACGCGCAATTCCGCGTCGGCGATCCGCACTTCCTCCTTCGAGAAATTCAGCTGGCCTCGCAGCCGATTGAAGGAAATCCCATAAACTTCGCCCTCGCCTAGATCGAAGAGCCCCGTAATCGCAGGTTCGTTGCGTGTACCGTGCCCGTGCAATTGGCCGCTTAACACTCCATGAACGGGGTAAGAAGTCCCCAGGAGCCGCTGAATGATTTCCACCGAGGTTTTGTCAAAATTCACATCGGCAGTCCACTCGTTGTCCGGCAAAAAGCTCCAGTCATCCAGATCCAGCGATCCTTCGAGGGCCGTTTGCATCGCGCCGAACTTCAGCTGGCCTCGGGCCAACGCCAATTCCTTCGATGAATAGGTGACATCGCCTTCGATCAAATCCAGACCTACCCCGTTGTAGCGAAGGTGATCTCCTTTGACGTGGCCGGCAAACGTCGGATTCCCTGCTCGTCCCGTGATCCTTCCATCCCATTGCGCCCGGCCGGAAAGTTCCCGAATCGCGTCCGGAGAACGCGGCTTGACGCCGCGAATCCCCTCGATAAAATCTTTGTAGGATTCCAGTGCCCCGGTTTCAAAGTGCACGTCCAGCGTGGTGTCCCGCGGCGCAAGAACTCCTGCAATGGTGCCGCGCGACGAAGGAGTCTCGAATTCGCCGGCGCTTATCGCGAACACTCCCGAATTGTAGTTGTAGTGGATCTGCCAGCTCGCCGTGACCGGCAAGTCGCCCGCCGCCAAAGACCCCGAAGGTGTCCACTGCATCTTGCCGCCAATCTCGAAATCGGCGAACGCGTTGTCCCAGGTCTCAACGGTGTCTCCGCTCAGTATCGAATCCCAGTCCAGTTCCTCGATGGGAAACCCGGGGTGTTCAACGGCTCCAAACACCTCCGCAACGTCCATGCCCTCAATATGCGTGTCCGCACGGAACTTCACTCCCGCAAACTGCAGCGTCACTTTGCCTTTCACGCTTCCGCCCAGCCCCTCCGCTACGAAGTCCGGAACCACCAGCCCGGCGTTGTCAATTTTGTAAGTCCCTCGGCTGGCCAGCTGAGCCACGTGAAAAATTACGTAAGTCAGATGAATGTCCCGCCCCGCATAACTCCCTGACCCTTTGTATTGCCCGTCCGCGAAAGTTCCTTCTCCGCGCAAGTCCACGTGTCCGGTCGGCGTCATTGGCGCCCGGAATATTTCCCGAATGTCGCCCAGCTCAACCCAGCCCCGGTAGCGAAACCTCCATTTTGGGTTCACAAAATCTGCCATTTCTGCTTGCGCATCCACGTGCGACCGCCCTGTGCTGACCACTCCCTGATCCAGCGTGAAACCTTCCCTCCAGAGCGTGAATTTTGCGGAAACATTTGCGGAAAATGGCACCATGCGTTGAGCGCTGAATCGCACGCCCTGCCATTCCAGATTGCCGAGATACAGCGTATGGTCGCCGGTGCCACCGGCGTCCACCGCGAGGCTCAAATCCCCGCCTTCCAGCGCCAGGGGCGCTTTCATTTCGTTGTAGAGAATCCACCCGTCCACTATCTGCACTCGGCTCACTCGCAAGGCAAAAAGCGATTCGTGGAGCGGTTTTTGTGAACTGCCGCGATTCACTGGAATCGGCACGTTCGTCGAGCCATTTCGCTCCACGCGGACGTGTATCTCCGGCTTGCGAACCAACAGCTCTTGCAACGACACCTTTCGTCCCCAGAACGAATCGATTTGCAATACCGCCTTTACTTCCTGCGCGGAAAAAAATGGCATCGTCCCCGCTGGTTCGCGCCCATGAATCACAAGTCCCTTTAATGTGATTCGCTTCGAAAGCCAGTGAATGGAAAGACCCTGCAATTCCACGCGGCCGCCCGTGGCACTCTCCAGGCGCAGCACGATCCACCGCCGCAGGATCGGATTTCCCGCGCCGCTTCCGAAGAACCCGATCACGCACAAAATCGCAATGACCGCCAGTACCCACGGCGTGTGGATCACCCAGTTCCAGATGGGGTGCCGCTTCCTGGTCTTCATTTCGGCCCTTCTTCCAAAAACTTTTGCACATGCAAGCGCGCCCGGCTCTCCTTCAGCCAGCGATCCGCTTGCTCATTGATGTCGTTTTGCACCAGCGCTTCCTGGATGATTTCCCGCGAAGCATCCAGCGTCGGGGGCTCTTGCCCGTGCGCTTTCGCCCTGGGCACCACTCCATTTTGATAGAAATCTTCGATAGCCTTCTCATCAATTTGCACCGACGGCCGGAATCTCGAATCCAAGTATTTCGTCAAATAGAGTTGGGAGGCCGCTAACTTTCGCAATTCCGCTTCCGTTAGCCCGCTTTGTTTTCTCCGGGCCTCGTACTCCTCAGGCGAATGGAACGATTTCACGACTCGCGAAACCTCCTCGTCGACTTCCGCGTCGCTCGGCCGCGGAAAACGCGAAAGGTCTGCTTCCGATCTCACGATCCACTGATCGACGAGCCGGTCCACAATCTCGCTCTCGCTTTCGGATTTGCCGTCAATCAGTTCCTGATACTGCTCCAGCTCCTTGACGTCGCTTCGCAAAATGATGTCGTTCTCCACGCGCGCTACGATGCGATCAACAACCTGCTGCCCCATCAGGCGTCCGGTCGCAGCCAGAACAATAAACGCGGTGCAGAACGCGAAAATCCATTTTCCGCGCATTAAAATGTCGACCCCAGGTTGAAGAAGATCTGCAGCCGCGGAAGCTGCGTTCCCTTGAAACACTCCGGCGTCGTGGGAGTCGACGACGTGATGCTCACGCAGGGGACCACGAAGAACGGCCGGTTAATCTGATAACCCAGATCGATCCGTATCGGCCCCACGGGCGTCGCGTAGCGAATGCCAAAGCCAACGGTATGAGCGAAATAGTTCAGTTCGTTCGTGCAGTTGGCCACGCACAGCGTGGGATTCGTTGCGCTGGGGGGCAGTGAGGGATCTTGAAGCACAAACTCCGGCTTCGGCGAGTACGCTCGAAAGGTGATGCGATCAATCCGGCTGTAGACGTTCCCTCCGTCGTAAAATAAAGCCCCGCCCAGCTGCGATCCGACAAACGGCAGGTGCATCGGAAACCGGAATTCCTGGTTGAACACCAGCATCGCCTGGCCACCCACCGGAAATCCCGTACACGGGTCGCGTGGCCCAGCCTGATTTAAGGCAAATCCTCGGAGGGAAGTTCCGCCTCCCGCGAAGAAACGCTCGGGCAGCGGGATGATTTCCGGAGTCGGGCCGCCCGTCGCCGGCGCCGTACACTGATTCGCCGTCGGTTCCGGGAACGTCAGCGATTGTGTACCCGCGAACGGTTTGAGAATCCCGATGCGCACCGATCGCGCAAAGCTGAATCGTCTTTTGATCGGATGGTAGGTCGAATTCTGAAAGAAAAACCGCAGGAAGCTCGCGCTGGAACCAATAGCTGTACTGGCTACGCTGAAGTCCGCGCTATTAAAAGTACCTTTCGTCGCGTCCGCGGGATTATCCCGCCGGTCTCGTATCCATGTCACTCCAAACTCAGACACCAGCGTCGGCTGCTCAAACAGCGGTATCTGCTCCGGAGCTATGTGTTCGTTCAGGTCGGAAACCAGCACTTTGCGAAACGCATATCGGTAGAGGATTGTCGTATACGGAGTCACCTGGTCGGTCAACTGCTCCGAAATTTCATAGCGCACCGCCGTGAACGTATTGATGTCCTGCGATTTCTCGGTGTACGCCGTTGCCTGGGTGCTGAAGTGTGAGTTCCCGAATGTGTCCGGAATCGAATATCCCAGAAGAGCCCGGTCTTCGATCGTGCTTCCTCGCAGTTTCAGCGAGAGGGAATCCGCCCGCCCCGTCAGGTTCACCTTCGTCAGCTCGAAAATTCCCCGAGGTGCAGCTTGCACCTCGCCCCCCACTGGATTTGTAGTGCTCGCCAATCGCTGCACTTCAAATCCTCCGCCGTACGCCATCGTGTACCGCTTGGCTTCCTCTACCAGAACGACGATGTCCTTCTCAGGATCCGACCCGCTCGGATTCTGCGGCTCAATCGTCACGCGATTGAATATCCCGAGGTTGTACAGCCTTCGCTGCGATTCCACCTCGTCTTCTTCCCGCAGCGGCTTGTTGGGCTTGACGCGAATTTCTCGCTGAATCACGTGCGTCCGCGTCCTCCTGTATCCGCTCAGGAGAATTCTTCGCACCCGCGTCTGTGGCCCTTCGGTGATGTGGTAGACCAGTTTCATCGGCGCCGCCTGCGCAATTTCCGGCTTTGACTTCCTCTCTCTTTCTTCTTCTTTCTTCTCGCTTTTTTCCTCTGCCCCCGTCGCGGTCTTCGCCCCTTTTTTTTCGGGCTCTTTCTTGTCCTCCGTAACTCGCTCCGCCGTCGCCGTGAAATTCGCCTCTGGGAAACCTTCATTGAAATACAACGCAAGAATATTGTCCCGGTCCGTCGCCACGTTGAACTCAGAGTACGGCTGCCCAGGACCTGATCCGACTACGCCCAATAGCTCTTCTTCCTTGAAGGCATGAAGCCCATCCAGCGCCAATGACGCCACTCGCGTCTGCGCTCCCTCTTCGATCACGAATCGCACATACACGTCCCCGTTCTTGCCTTTATAGTTGTCCAGAACCTGCCCATCCACCTTGGCATCCAGAAAACCGTTCGTGTCATACAGGCTTCGCATGGAGTCCGCGTCCGATTCCACGAGTCTTCGGCTGAACCTTCCCCTCGAACCGAATGCCGCCCCGTAAATTTGCAATCTGCTGCGCAGCAACTCCGAAAGAAAGTAATGATTGCCGGTAATTTCAATTCCTACGATGCTGTGCCGGTCGCCCCGTTCGATGTGGTACGTGATTACCTCTTCGGTCGTCTTCGTTTCCTGCTCTTTGCCCTGCACTTCTTTCGTTTCCGTTGTGTAATTTACCTGCGCGTCAAAGTATCCCAGGCGCTCCAGCCGCTCGCGAAGATTGCGCTTTCCCTCTTCCAGAAGGTCCGCGTCCACCGCTCCTTCCTGATAAATGGGGATCAGCCTCTTCAAATCCCCCTTGGAAAACTTCGCCCCCGTAACCGCCACTTCCACCTGCGGCCCTTCCGTCACCTCCAGCACCAACGGAATGGTATTCTTTTCCGCGTTGTACTCTCCGCGCCGCACCGTGGCCCGCGCGCTCAGGCGTCCCTTCTTAACCAGGAATTTTCGAATCCGATCCGTTCCATGTTGAATGCGGTCTGTTGTCACCGCCTGTCCCACTTTCATTCTCAGCCGCGAAAGAATTTCTATATCCTTATAGGCAGTCCCATTTTGGAGTTGCACCGACTCCACCCGCGCCCGCGGTCCCGGTTTTACGTGGACGATCACATCCATCTGGTGCGTCTCAGGGTAGGGCACGTTCTCCGACGATACCTGTGCGGTGTAAAGCCCCTCTTCCTTCAACACATCGCGCAGCCGATCCAGCCCTTCCTTCACCTCTTCCTGACGGAAAGGATGTCCCAGCGAAAGCTGCACGGCCGCGACGGCGGAAGAATCGCTAGGTGGCGCTGTCAGCCCCTGGATCAGCACCTGATTAAAGAAAAGATTCTCGCGCACCACGAAATCGAGCCGCACCCCGCTTCCTACCGGCGTTACAACTGCCTTCAAGTCCGCGTAGTCCCCGGTTCCATAAAGTGCGCGGATGCTCCCCGCGACCTCCTCGCGATCCAGCGGTTTTCCAATTTCAACCGCAATTCCGCGAGGCGATTCAGCCAAAACGCGACCGCTTTCCGTAACAATCCGGACCGCCACAACCGGCCCCTCTGCCGCGGCAATCTGGGTGTCTCCCGCTGCCTGTGCTTGACCATAACTCTTCGCCGCCACGAACAGCAGCGCTAAGACGGCAATCCGCCGAAACCCCTTGCCCCAGCTCAATTTCATGCCCACATTCGCTCAGACGAAGCGTAGCACAAGGGCGTTGCCCGTCCCGCTATCTCTAGCGTTATGATGAACCAAGAGGGACAATGACTTTCGCCGCACACACGGGTCCGCGCTTGCTCGATTCTCTTCAGGAAAAGTACTCGCGCCAGATACTCTTCGCGGGCATCGGCGAAGAAGGTCAGCAGCGCCTGCTCGCCTCAAGCGCCGTCATCGTCGGTTGCGGTGCCATCGGTGCCGCCGCCGCAGGGCTGCTCGTACGCGCCGGCGTCGGTCGCGTCAGGATTCTCGACCGCGACTTTGTCGAATCTTCCAACCTGCAGCGCCAATCCCTCTTCGATGAAGACGACGCCCGCTCCGCCATCCCCAAAGCCGTTGCCGCCGAGCGCAAGCTCCGCTCCATCAACTCCAGCGGCGCCGTCGAAGGCCTGGTCTCCGACTTAAACCCGCGCAATGCCGAGGAGTTGCTCACCGGTTTCGACCTGATCCTCGATGGCACCGACAATTTTGAGACCCGCTTCCTTATCAACGACTTCGCCGTCCACGCCGCCCGCCCCTGGATTTACGCGGCCGCCGTCGCTAGCTATGGCGTAACCATGACTATCCGCCCCGGCCTGACTCCTTGCCTCGCCTGCCTCCTCGAATCCTCTTCCAACGGCCACGGCCTCGAAGACACCTGCGACACCATCGGTGTCCTCGGCCCCATCGTCAATCTAATCGCCTCGCTCGAAGTCGCCGAAGCCCTCAAACTCCTCTCCGGACGCTCAGACGCTCTCCACAACCGTCTAATCTCCTCCGACGTCTGGACCGGCCACTTCCAATCCGTCCGCGTCGCCCAAAACCCCTCCTGCCGCGCCTGCGTCCGCCGCGAATTCTCCTATCTCGAGGGACAAGTCCAGCCCCACATCACCCTCTGCGGCCGCGATTCTGTTCAAATCCACGAGCGCAACCGTTCCCTGGACCTCAGCGCCTTGCGAAACAAGCTCGCCCCAACCGTCTCCGACGTCCGCTGCAACGAATTCCTCCTCTGCTTCCGCGCTGACATCTATCAAATGACCGTCTTCGCCGACGGCCGCGCCATCCTCAAAGGCACAAAAGACCCCGCCCTAGCGCGCTCGCTCTACGCCCGCTACATCGGCTCTTGATTGCTCATTTCCGTAAATGGGTCTACAAATGGGGTCTACAAATGAACGTTCTTTAATGGAAGCAATCTCAAAGATGGGAACCACATTTTCGGCGGCGCGGCGCTACGTACACCCACGACTCACTTCTTCATCAGCGATGCTGCCCGGTCCGCCCAAACGAACTCCGCATATTTGCCCGGTCCAGATTCTCCCGCAGGTTCATCAACGTCAAAAACGTGCTCAAAATCCGCGCCTTCAAGTCATCCGTCAGGTGCAATCCGCTGGTCGCCACCCGTGCCAGTCGCTCCCCGCTCTCCGTAATAAACCTCATGATCTCGCGTTGCCGTTCGTGCGGCGCATTCCCCAACGCCGTCTCCCGCCGCATCTCCGCGCAACTTCCCTCAATCGAGAGCGTAAAGTGCAACACGCAAACTTGCAGCTCGGCCAACGCCGGCGGCGTTTCGTTTTTGCATCCCGTCACTTTGCAGGGTGTGGCCATTTTTCCGCGTTCTGCGGCTGACAAACTAGGTAAACACCCCTAGCCCTGAAAATCCAGTGTCCTTCCTCAAAATGGTGCGAATCCTGCATGACCCCTTTCCGCACCCCATTTCCCCCCTCGCCACTGTGTCTCGGCCCGCAAAAGAAAAAACTTCCTGCCATGCAAAAAAAGATTGTATAAAAATGCAGTGCTCTGTATATTTGCATTTGTCATGAGCGTCGGCAAAACTTTCCGTCACGGCCAGATTCTCCGCCTCGTCAGCGGCCAGCCTATCTCCAATCAGGAAGATCTCCGCCGCCGTCTCGCTCAGCAGAAGATGCGCGTTACCCAGGCCACTCTTTCTCGCGACCTTCAGGAACTGAAGCTCGTCAAGACCCAGGAAGGCTACAAGCCCGCCACCATTCTTCCCGAGGACAACGGCGCGCTTCCTCTGCCTCCTCTGACTCGCGCCCTTCGCGAATTTCTTCTGGACATCCGTCCCGCGGAAAATTTGCTCGTTCTTAAAACGCCTCCCAGCGGCGCTCAGCCCCTCGCCGCCGCCGTGGACGGCTCGAAATTCCCGGAAATCGCCGGCACCATCGCGGGCGACGACACCGTTCTCATCATCACTCCCAATAAGAAGACGCGTGAGTCGCTCCAAAAAAAGATCGAATCGTTGGTGAAATGAAAGACCCTCGCCAAGTCGCCGTCGTAGGTGTCACCGGATATACCGGTCTTGAGCTCGCCGGCATACTTCTGCGCCATCCCGCCGTTTCCTCCACCACCTTTTACGTGCGCGACACCCATGGTGCCCACTGCATCACCGAACTTTTCCCCCAATTCCGCCACCGCGGACAAGCTCCTCTCCGCCCCCTTGCTCTTGACGCCATCATTTCCTCCAACGCGGGCACCGCTTTCCTGGCCACACCTCATGAAGTCTCCGCCGAACTCGCCCCCGCCCTTCTCGAGGCCGGCCTCCGCGTCATTGACCTGAGCGGCGCCTTCCGTTTCCGCTCGCCCGAAACCTTCACCTCCTGGTACAAACTCCCCACGCCCCACGCCGATTATCTCGGCGAAGCCGTCTACGGCCTGCCGGAACTCTACTCCGAAGAAATCGCCAAAGCCCGCTTGGTCGCCAATCCCGGCTGCTACGCCACCAGCGTCGTCCTCGCTCTCCGCCCTCTCACCGAAGCCGGCTGGATTTCCCCCGATCAGAACGTCATCTGCGATTGCAAGTCCGGCGCGAGCGGCGCTGGCAAGGATCCCCGCCGCGACTTGCATTTCGTCGAAGTCGACGAAAATTTCAAGGCCTACAATCTTTTTTCGCACCGCCACACGCCCGAAATTCTGGACCACACGGGCCTGGCCGAGTCCCAGGTCGTTTTCTCCACCCATCTGCTGCCCCTCGCGCGCGGTATTCTCTCAACGATCTACGTCACGCTCTCGGCGCAGCAGTCCCCGGAAGCGATCGAATCTCTCTATCGCCAGTTCTACGCCGGCCGCCCCATGGTCCGCATCTGGCCGGCGGGCTCGCTTCCGGAGCTCCAGCACGTCGCCCACACCAACTTCTGCGACATCGGTTTTGCTCTGGATAAATCCGGTCAACGCTTAATCGTCGTCTCTTGCCTGGACAATTTGGGCAAAGGCGCCGCAGGCCAGGCCGTGCAAAATTTCAACCACATTTTGGGCATCGAGGAGAAGACAGCACTTCAATGAAAACCGTAATCAAGTTCGCTGGTGCTTTGCTGGAAGATGCCGATACGACTCGCTCGCTGGCTCGCCAGGTCGCGGCCCTCGCTCTCGAGGGCCATGAAATCCTCGTCGTCCATGGCGGCGGCCACGCTTTCACCCAGGCCCTCAAGCGCATGGGCATCGAAAGCAAGTTCGTCTCCGGCCTCCGCGTCACCGACCGCGAAACACGCGACGCCGCGATCATGGTCTTCGCCGGCCTTCTGAACAAGCGCCTCGCTGCGGCCATCTCCGCCGAAGGCTATCCGGCCATCGGCATTTCCGCCGCTGACGCTCACGCTTTCCTCGCCGAGCCCATGACCCACGACGAAGTCCAGGGCAGCCTCGGTTTCGTCGGCTATCTTACTGGCCTTAACAACGCTTTCATCGAATCGCTCTGGCGCGAACGCCTGATTCCCGTCACCCCGTGCCTCGGCCTCGGCGCGGACAATGAGCTTTACAACATCAACGCCGATCACATGGCCGCCGCCTGCGCCGAATTTCTCGACGCCGACCAGTTGATCTATCTCACCGATGTCGCCGGCGTTCTCGACGGAGAAAAAGTCCTTTCCGCCATCACTTGCGAAGAAATCGAGCGCCTCGTACAGTCCCGTGTCGTCTCGGGCGGCATGATTCTCAAGCTCGAAGCCGCCAAGCGCGCTCTCGAAGGCGGCGTCCGCGAAGTCCGCATTGTCGGGGGCACAGCGCCTGACGCTCTTCTCCTGGCCTCTCATCCGGCCGATAAAGCCATCTCCGAGCACACCATCACGATTCCCGGCACGCGCGTTCTTCGCGAGTCTTACCCCACGGCCGAAGCCGCTCTTTCGGTGGCGTAATGCACAAAACGAAGAACCCAAAAATGAAGAACATAAAGAAGATGGCCTCCGCTGCCGGGTCAGCGAAAAAAGCCGCGCCTCGTGCACCTAAAACCGAAGCGATTTTGCGCGACGCGGACAAGTTTCTTCTGCCCACCTACAAGCGCCAGCCCATCGTCTTCACCCACGGTCGCGGCTGTTACGTCTACGATTCCCGCGGCAAAAAATATTTGGATTTCCTGGGCGGTATCGCCGTCAACGCTCTCGGCCACGCTCATCCCCGCATCGTCAAAGTCATCCGTCGCGAATCCGCGCGCGCCATTCATCTCTCCAATCTTTTTCACAATTCGTTTCAAGGGCCGCTCGCCCGGACGCTCGCCGAGTGGTCCGGCATGGACCGCGTCTTCTTCTCGAATAGCGGCGCCGAAGCCATCGAGGGCGCTCTTAAACTCGCCCGCCTCCACGGCCGCGCGTCCACCGACGCTCCCGCTTCGCCAGCCCGGAAGTACCGGATTCTCGCTCTCGACAACTCTTTCCACGGCCGCACGTTTGGCGCGGTAAGCGTCACCTCCACGGAAAAGTATCGCCTCCCCTTCGCGCCTCTCGTTCCCGGCGTCGAATTCGTCCGTTTTAACGACGTCGCCGATCTCGAATCCAAGTTCGACGACACGGTTTGCGCCATCCTCCTCGAAACCATTCAGGGAGAAGGCGGCATCTATCCTGTCAGCGAGGAATTCTGGAATCGCGCGCGTTCTCTCGCCACAAAACACGGCGCTCTTCTCATCGCCGACGAAATTCAGTGCGGCCTGGGACGCACCGGCCGCTACTTCGCCTATCAAAAGTTTCCATCGAAACCCGACATGGCTGTCGTGGCCAAGCCCCTCGCCGCCGGTCTCCCACTTGGCGCCATTCTGACAACCGAAGCTGTTGCACAGCGCATTGCTCCCGGCTTGCACGGCACCACGTTCGGCGGCGGTCCGCTCGCCTGCGCTACCGCTCTCGAATTCCTCAACATCGTGGATAGCGAAAACCTCCTCGCCAACATCCGCGCCCGCGCGGAAGAACTGCACGACGGCCTCGTGGACCTGGCCACAAAATTCGATTTCATCCGCGAAATTCGCGGCGAAGGCCTCATGATCGGCGTCGAACTTTCCATCGACGGCGCTCCCTTCGTCTCGCAAGCCTTGGACCGCGGGCTTCTTATCAATTGCACGCATGACCATACTCTGCGCCTGCTTCCGCCTTTTATCCTCAGCCGCGCGCAAGTTCGCCAGTTTCTGCGCCTCTTTGAGAAAATTCTTGCGACAACACCACAAAAGGCCGTCGTCGCGGATCCGGCAAAGACCGTGTCTGCCTCGCAGCCTGCCCTCGTCGCAGCAAGGTAAACTATGACAACATCTGCTCTCGTCACACCCATTTCTTTGTCCAATGACCTGCTCACCGGAGCGGAATGGACTCCCGCGCACACGCTCGATCTGCTCCAACTCTCCGCCGAAATCAAAGCCCGTCCCGGCCGTTATGCCTCTTCTCTGACCGGCAGATTCATCGCCCTCATTTTCGAAAAGCCCTCGCTCCGCACTCGCGTCACCTTTGACGTCGGCATCCAGAGCATGGGCGGCTCCGTCGTTTTTCTCGACCACACGCAAGCTTCCGCCTCGCTCGGCGCGCGCGAATCCATCGCCGATGTCGCCCGCAACCTCGATCGCTGGGTTCATGGCATCGTCGCCCGCGTCTACAAACAGAAAGTCCTCGAAGAAATGGCCGCCAGCGCCACCATCCCGGTCATCAACGCGCTCTCCGACAAATTCCATCCCTGCCAGGCGCTGGCCGATTTCTTCACCCTCGAAGAAAAATTTGGCTCGCTCCGCGGCTTCAAACTCGCTTACGTCGGCGACGGAAATAACGTCTGCCACTCGCTCATGTATCTCGCTGCGCGCCTCGGCGTTCATCTGCGTATCGCCACGCCGCACGACTATAAACCGGAGCCGGAAGTTGTCGCCGATTCGAAGCGCGTCGCCAAAGAAACGAAAGCCAAAATCGAGCTGATGACCGACCCCCAGGAAGCCGTTGCCGGCGCCCAGGGCGTCTACACCGACGCTTGGACCAGCATGGGCTTCGAGTCCGAAGGCGCGGTTCGCAGCGCCGTCTTCGCGCCCTATCAAGTGAACCATGAACTGATGGCCCTGGCCGATCCCAACGCCGTCTTCATGCACTGTCTTCCGGCCCACCGCGGCCTCGAAGTCACGCCCGAAGTCCTCGACGGCCCCCAATCGGTCGTTCTGGACCAATCCGAAAATCGCATGTACGTGCAGAAAGCCATCCTGCACACGCTTTTCTGATATGGAGTGCGGCAGCTCTGCTGCCGCTTGTATTCAAAGTGTAGGGGCGCGCTTCAGCGCGTCCCTTTAATCACTACCGGGTTTCTAGAAAAGCGGTGATTGGCACCGTGACCGATTCTCTGGTTTTTAGCTGTCAGCTGTGAACTGTCGACTATCAACTTCTTAAAGGAGCGGTAAGCAATCGTGAGCAAGCAACAATTACCCAAACCGAAAAAAGTCGTACTCGCCTATTCCGGAGGTCTCGATACCTCCATCATCATCCCTTGGCTGAAAGAGAACTATCAGTGCGAAGTCATCGCCGTCATCGGCGACGTCGGCCAGCAGGAAGACCTCGAAGCCGCTCGCAAAAAAGCCTTGGCCACCGGCGCTTCCACCGCCACCATCGAAGACCTCCGCGAAGAATTCGTCCGCGACTACGTCTGGCCCACACTCCGCGCGGGTGCTATCTACGAGCACACCTATCTTCTCGGCACGTCCATGGCCCGGCCGGTAATCGCCAAGCGCCAGGCTGAAATCGCCCTCAAACTAGGCGCCGACGGCCTCTCCCACGGCTGCACCGGCAAAGGCAACGACCAGGTCCGCTTTGAGCTTGCCTACAAAGCCATCGCTCCGAACGTCCAGATCATCGCCCCATGGCGCGAATGGGACATCGATTCCCGCGAAGACGCCATCGCCTACGCCCAAAAACATAACGTCCCCGTAGAGCAAAGCAAAAAGAACATCTACAGCCGCGACCGCAACATCTGGCACCTCAGCCACGAAGGCGGCGAACTCGAAGATCCCGCCAACGCTCCCAATGAAGCCATGTGGCAGTGGGTCGTCTCCCCAGAAAATGCTCCCGACAAAGCCGAAGAAGTCGAAATCGGTTTTGAGTCCGGCACGCCCGTCTCCGTCAACGGCCAGAAACTCGGCCCTGTGGATCTTCTCAACAAACTCAACGAAATCGCCGCAAAGCACGGCGTCGGCCGCACCGATCTCGTCGAAAATCGTCTCGTCGGCATGAAATCCCGCGGCGCCTACGAAACTCCCGGTGGCACTCTACTAATCAAAGCGCACCAGGAACTCGAGCGCCTCACCGTCGATCGCGAAACCGCGCACTTCCAGCAAGCACTCTCGAACCGCTACGCCGAACTCGTCTACAACGGCGTGTGGTTCTCCACCATCCGCGAATCGCTCGACGGCTTCTTCAACGTCGCGCAACGCTTCGTAACCGGCTCCGTCGGCCTCAAACTTTGGAAAGGCACGCTCAACGTCACCAGCCGCAAATCCCCCTTCTCCCTCTACCGCGCCGACCTGGCCAGCTTCACCATGGGCCGTTATAACCCAAAGGACGCCGAAGGCTTCATCAATCTCTTTGCTTTGCCGGTAACGGTCCGCCCCAAAGCCAAAGCCGAAGGCGGACACGACTAAAAAATACTGTTGCCCGCAAGGTCTCTGTAGGGGCGCGCTTCAACGCGTCCCCTTCAGCACCTCCGAAGCCACAACCAAGACCAATCAACGGGACAACCCGAATGCCGAAATCTAAACCCCAATCCAAACGCCCAGCCGGCGCCACAGCAAAGTCGGCGCGCAGCGCCGCGAGCAAATTAGCTACGCCGAAGACCGCCATGCCCTCTTCCTCAACGCCTCGCAAAGACGACCGCCTCTGGGGAGGCCGCTTCGAACGCGAACCTGACGCTCACTTCGACCAGTTCCAGCGCTCCTTCTCCTTCGATCGCCGTCTTCTCCCGTACGAAATCAGGGTAGATCGCGCCTGGGCCAAAGCTCTCGAACCCATCGGCGTCTTCACCGCCACAGAAGTACGACAAACGCTAGCCGCCCTGGACAAAATCTCCGACCGCACAAAAACCGATCCCGCCTGGATCGATTCCTTCGGCGCAAACGCCGAAGACGTTCACCATTTCGTCGAAAAAGCCCTCGTCGAAGAACTAGGTCCGTTAGGCTGGAAACTCCACACCGGCCGCAGCCGCAACGAACTGATCGCCACGGACTTTCGCCTCTTCATCAAAGACGCCGCCGCCGAAATCCAGCACGGCCTGAAAAACCTTCTCAACACGCTCCTCATGCAAGCCAAGGCAAAGCTCGGTGTCCCCATGGCCGGCATGACCCACATGCAGCACGCGCAGCCCATCCTTCTCTCCCATTTCCTCCTCGCCCACGCCGAAGCTTTTTCTCGCGACCTCACGCGCCTGCAAAGCGCCGCTGCTTCCGCCGACGCATGCCCCATGGGCTCCGGCGCGCTCGCCGGCAATTCTTTCGGCATCGACCGCAACTCCATCGCCCGCGAACTCGGCTTCTCCAAAATCACCGCCAACAGCCTCGACGCCGTCAGCGACCGCGACTTCGCCCTCGACTATCTCTTCGCGCTCACCGGCATCGCCACGCACCTCTCGCGCCTCGCCGAAGATTTTGTCCTCTTCTCCTCCCAGGAATTTTCTTACGTCATTCTTCCTGACGAATACTCCACCGGCAGCAGTCTCATGCCACAAAAGAAAAATCCCGACTCCTGGGAACTGATCCGCGGAAAATCCGGTCGCATCACAGGTGCACTCGTCGCCCTGCTCACCACGCTGAAAGGCCTTCCCACGAGTTATCAGCGCGACTTACAAGAAGACAAAGAAGCCCTCTTCGCCGCGCACGATCAAGTAGACGACATGATTCTTGTTGCCACGGGCGCTTTAATAGGAACAACTTTTCGCGACGACCGCCTCTGCTGCGCCGCTTCCAATCCACTCCTCTTCGCCACCGAAGGTGCCGACTATCTTGTGCACAAAGGCGTCCCTTTCCGCCAGGCACACGACCTCATCGGAAAAATTCTCCGCGAAGCGGAAAAACAGGGAATCGCCTGGACGCAGCTTTCCCTCGAAGACCTAAAGAAAATCTCTCCGTCATTCGAATCGGACTTCATCGGCGGCATCTCTACCGAAACCGCCATCGCCACAAAAAACGTCCCCGGCGGCACGGCCCCCGAATCCGTCCGCGCCGCCATCACAATTTTGCAAAACCGCTTAGACCAACTCACAACCCAATCAGGAGCCAAGCCATGAACGCTACCGTCACGAAGGCAACTAAGTCTCACTCGTCCCGCGCCACTCGTCACGCGCCACTTCTTCAACAGAACGAAAATCACGTAATTCGCGTCAACCATCTTCCCGCGCTGTTCCTCGCCATCCCTGCGGAGGATCGGAGGTCCCTTCCGGGAGCGGCGCGCTAACCGCCCGGACACTCCGTCCATGCAACACGCTCTCTCCGAAGCCTCTCTCCCCCGCGGATTTCGCTTCGCCGCGACCGCCTGCGGCTTGAAGAAAACCGGCGCGCTCGATCTCGCCATCATTGCAAGCGACGTCCCCGCTTCGGCCGCCGCCGTCTTCACGCAAAATCTCGTCGTCGCCGCTCCCGTCACCATCTCCAAGCAGCATCTGCATGCCTCCAAAGGCCGCATGCGCGCCGCCATCGTAAACGCAGGCAACGCCAACTGCGCCACGGGCGCCGCCGGTCACCTCGCAGCGCAACGGACCGTCGCCGAAACCGCCAGGCGCCTCGCCTGCACTCCAAACGAAATCATCGTCTGCTCCACCGGCGTCATCGGCGTCCCCATGGCCGTCGAAAAAATCCTCCGCGCCCTCCCCAAGCTCACCAGCAACCGGCGTCCCTCGGCGCGTTCCTTCGCCGAACTCTCCCTCGCCATTTGCACCACGGACACGCGCCCAAAAACCGCCGCCGCCGCTTTCAAAATGTCCGGTAAACGCATTCACATGGTCGGCTGCGCCAAAGGCGCCGGCATGATTCATCCGAATCTCGCCACAACGCTGGCCTTCGTCGTCACCGATGCCAATATCGCCCCAGCGCTCCTCCAGAAAACTCTTCGCGATGTCGCCGGCCGCACCTTCAATTCCATCAGCGTCGACGGCGACTCCTCCACCAACGATACTCTCGCCGTTTTCGCCAACGGCGCCGCCGCAGCTCCAGCGATCCGCCCCAACACCGCAGCCCATCGTGCCTTCTCCGCAGCCCTCGAAGAAGTCTGCCAATCCCTTGCACTCCAGATCGTCGCCGACGGCGAAGGCGCCCAGCGCGTCATCGAAATCGAAGTCCGCGGCGCAACAACCGAAGCCGCCGCCAAAAAAATCGCCGAAACCATCGCCACCTCTCCCCTGGTTAAGACCGCTTTCGCCGGCGGCGACCCCAACTGGGGCCGCGTTTTCGCCGCCGCTGGCCGCTCCGGCGTCCACTTCGATCCCGCCAAAGTCGAAATCACCATGGCGGGCGTCCCCGTCCTTCGCAAAGGCCAGCCCCTCGACTTCAACGAGCGCGCTGCCAGCAACCGCCTCTTAGCCGATCACGTCGCCATCGTTCTCCATCTCCACGCAGGCGCCGCAAGCGCGCGTTACTGGACCTGTGACTTGACCGCGGAGTACGTCCGTATCAATGCCAGCTACCGCACCTGACCGCGCGACGCAAGTCAGTGAGATCCGCTGTGGGCGGTGCTTGCCCCTCCAACGACGCATGCCCTGGCTCCTGGCCGGCTATTCCAAGGAACTCGACGCCCTCTGGCAAAAAGAAAAACCAAAGTTCTTCGCCCTCGCGGAGCAGCGCCGCGAAACTCTCCCCCGCTGGCTGAGACTCGCGGCAGAACTCTTTGTTGTCGGTAAGAATCCAAAAATGAACCGAGTATTCCATTTGCCGGCAAGGATTCAAGAACCGGGTGGAACCCGCCGGGTTTAAGTATTCACTCCGGCCGGTCAAAGACAGACCCGCAAGGAAGATGCCTCAAATGGTAGAACGAGGGCGGTTTTCCGACGGCCAAACGCGTACCATTTGATTCCCGCAAGCAGCCAATAGGTGACGGGCATGGAACGGATTCCCGCCGGCAATCCTGTCAAGGGCGTTGGGCGCCTTCCCGCCGCAAATTTCTCAGCAAGACCGGAATTCCTGAGAGCACTATTTCGCGATTCTTCCCAAGATGGAACGCCGCTGTCCGCGCGGCCGGACTAGAGCCGAATACGCGAAACCAGCGGCATGAGGATCGTGAGCTACTGGAGGATTGGGGCCAAGCGGCTCGCAAAAATCATAAAATCCCTACCCGTCGCACTTATCGCCTCTCGGGAGACTTCGACCAACGCACCCTCGCGCGGCGTTTCGGGCGCTGGTCGGAGGTCCGGGAGGCGTTTCGCAGCTTCGCTGAGGGTAAACGGGAATGGGCGGATGTGCTGGCCCTCCTGCCGCCTCGCGCGTACACGCCCCGGACACGACTGGCAGCAAGCTCTGGGCCTGGGCGTTCCTTTTCTTTTCGCTCGCGGAAGCCGGCGCCATCCAGCAAGAATTCCTGTCTTCCCGCCAAAATCCGCCACCCGCACCTGCGCGGCCGTCCCACCTATGGCGAGCCAATGGACTTCCGCGGCCTGCGCCACGAGCCCGTCAACGAGCAAGGCGTCGTGCTGCTCTTCGGCATGGTCGCCAAAGAACTCGGCTATATCGTCGAAGCCGTGCAATGCGGCCTTCCCGACTGCGAGGCCAAGCGCCAGATCGCTCCGCAGCGCTGGCAGCGCGTCCACCTGGAGTTTGAATTCGAGAGCCGCAATTACCGCGAACACGGCCATCCTCTCGATGGCTGCGACGTCATCGTCTGCTGGCGCCACAACTGGCCCGACCACCCACCGCAACGAGAAATCCTCGAACTCTCTTCCCTGCTGCCGTCTCTTCCCATTCCGGCTTGCCAGAGGACAGGAAGCAAGGGATAATTAGCAGGTAAGGAATATCGTAATAAGTAAGGACGCGACATTGCAGCATTCCACGGTAACAAGCAAGGGGCAGACGACCATCCCGGGAAAGGTTCGCAAGGCCTTGCGCATCAAGCCCGGCGATAGGCTCGAATACGCCGTGGAAGGCGACCATGCCACCATCCGTGTGCACCCGGGCACCCGTTCGCTCAAAGGCTCGCTTTCCAGCGACAAAGGCAAAGGAATGACCTTCGCTCAAATCCGCGAGGCGGCCGCCAAAGCCGCCCGCAAGCGTGGGGGCACTCGGTGAGCAAACGAAGGCTCATCGACACCAACCTCATCGTCCGTTATCTGGTCCACGACCAGGAAAAGCACGCCAAAGCCGCGGAGAAGCTCTTCGACGCCTGCGACGGCGGCGAACTCCTCATTGTCGTTTTGCCCGTTGTTCTCGCGGAGTGCGTGTTTCTCTTGGATTCCTTCTATGGCCGCACGCGCGCGGATATCTCCTCGGCACTAAGCACACTCATTTCCAGCCCTGGCGTTGAGATCAGCGACGCCACAGTTCATCTGGACGCTTTGAAACGCTATCGGCAAACCAAAATCCATTTCGTGGATTGCCTCATCGCCGCAACCGCCGCGGCCCAAAATACCCCCGTGGCCACCTTCGATCAGGACTTCCGAAAGTTCCCCGACATACGCGTCGAAAACCAGTAGAGGCCCCAAACCAACCGGTCGGCCGGACAAACCGGGCACCCGTGTGTACTTCGCGCTCCCGCAATCGCGCTACGATAAAGCAAAGGTCTACGGCCGCAGGAGGCTATCGTGGCGAGCAAACGTCTTTGCATTTTTCTATCCTTGCTTTTCGTCGCTCTCCCTCTCATTGGACGTGTTCTCGCCGCTCCGAACGATGAAGAGAACGTGCGCACGACCGTGGCCGGCTTTTCGCAAAGCTGGAACCAGCACGATATGGAAGCGTTCGGCAAGCTCTTTGCCCCCGACGCCGAATTTGTCAATGTGGCAGGAGACCGCTGGAAGGGCCGGGAAGACATCCAGGCGCAGCATGCCTATTCACACGGCACCATCCCTGCGGATACCAAAGGGTTTGAGGCGTTGCACATGTACCACGGGATATTCCGAACCAGTACGCTACGGTTTACGGAGCTAGATGTGCGATTCCTACGAAAGGATGTAGCAGTAGCTCACGCGAGTTGGGAATTGCTCGGAGACTCTCGCTCACCGAATCCACGCCATGGCATCTTCATGTTTGTGCTGAGCCGCGACCATAGCGGCTGGTTCATCGCCGCCGCTCAGAACACTGAGATCAACCGCACCGTCAAGTAAGGCTTTCCTGTAGGGGCGCTTTAGCGCGTCCCTGGCAGCCGATCTAAGAAGTTGCGCTCGTCTCGCGGCAGATCAGATTCCTAAAGCGATCAGGACTTCCGTAAGTTTGCCGACATCCACGTCGAAAATCAGTAGCCGGTAGAATTAACTCGCCTTCTTCCCTACATCCTGCAGCATGGCTTCTCGCAAGAGTGCATTCGCCCGTGTCTGGTAGCCCTTGCCTCTCCTCCTCAGCCACGCCACCACGTCCGCGTCCAGCCGCAGAGGCGCAAACCATCGAACGAGCACTCGACGCCATCCTTGCGGAACACAAACGCAACCAACTCGTCGCCGAAGCGAATGAACGCTTCGTGTCCAGCGGAATCACCGTCAAGGACGTCTTCCGCAAGATGGCAAAATAGATGGGCCCGGTTCTCCCGCCGCAACCTGGCGGGTGGTTCAGAGGGGTGTTGGGCGGCGATTTTCCTCCGGCTTTGCCGAACTTATATGGTATAACTGTTATACCTCATGCGATTCCACTTCGATGAGCGAAAGAGCCGCAGTCTTCGCCGCAATCCAAAACGTGGAATCGGTTTTGAGGAAGTACAGGAGCTCTTCTTTCATCCCTACTACGCCGATCAGCGCTCCGATTTTCCCGTGCAGCATCGCGCCATCGGTTGGGTCGGCGATCGCCTGTATTCGGTCATTTTTGAAATCCGCGAAGACGCCGAAGGGCATCTCGTGACTCTCTGGAAAGCCACTGTGGCAGAACGGAAACTCTATGAGGAAAACGCATTCTAGAAAAAAACCACCCTCAGCGGAAGCCATCGCCCGCATTGCCGACCGCGGCAAGGACGTTTCGCGCTTTTTCACCAACTCTGGCAAGATGATGAAGCCCATCCAGCGCGTCAACGTCGATTTCACCGCTGCCATGCTCGAAGAATTGGAAAACGCCGCCAAAGAACTTAACATCAGCCGCCAGGCCGTCATCAAAACCTTAATTCGCCAGGCCCTCGACCAGCGCCACCTCGCCCGCTCTTCCCGCCGTCGCTAGAGAACCTGAATAGGAACCAGCGCCTCGCCACTTCCCCTCCATTTACGAATTGCTCGCAATTTCAATCGCCACACCTGCCGCGCAGAGCGGGCATTCCTCGGGCGTCCACACGTTGTGAGGCCTCTGTTGCAGAAGTTCGAGCGCGACGTGGTTTTCAGCCGCAAATTTGCCAATGGAATCGCCAACGCCGAGCAGCGCTCCGATAGCGACGACTTCTGCCCCAACGCATTGTAAATCGCGCAACGCTCCGCGCACGGCCGAACCAGCGCTGATCACGTCATTCACGATCGCCACGCGCTGGCCTCTCACCGCGCCGTGCAACGCCTTCGGAAGACGATACGAAACCGGGAACAAACCTTCGCGGGAAGGGTTCGCGAACCTTTCGGCGTACACAAAATCGCAGTCAAGCTCGAGCGAGACCAGTAGAGCAATGTACGCGCCTTCTACCAACGGCCCGCACACCATCTGCACTTCATATTTTCTAAGCGCCGCGGTCAGCCGCACCACAAACGGCTGCATCTCGCGAGGCCGCAGGCACAACGCTTCCAACGGAAGCCACAAATCCCCATGATGCCCCGACTCCAGCTGGAAATGTCCCCGGCGTCCTTCGACGAGGGGCAGAACATCTTCTTTCATGCAATCCAACCTGCTTTGAATTTTCAAAGCCAATTTTCAAAGCGGAAAAACGGCCGCCCCGTTTATCTTCCCAATGCCAGTTGGCTGGGGTGCCACTCTCCTACTCCCATTTCCAATCCGCGAATTGTTCCCGCAGCGCGGTTTTCCTGAATTTGCCGACCGACGTGCGGGGAATAGACTCGACAAAAACGAATGCGTCCGGAAGTTGCCATTTCGCAAACGATTTGGCGAGAAAGGCGCGCAGTTCTTCCGGTGTGGCTGCAGCCCCCTCTTTCAGGACAACCGCAGCTAAAGGGCGCTCCTGCCACTTCGGATGCGGCACACCGACCACCGCGGCTTCCTTTACAGCCGGATGCCCCATCAGCGTATTTTCGATGTCCACCGAGCTGATCCACTCGCCGCCAGACTTCACCAGATCCTTCGCCCGGTCGACAATTTTGATAAACCCTTCGTCATCGATCGTGGCCACGTCGCCCGTCTTGAACCAGCCGTCCTCCGTCCAGCGATGCGCCTGGTCCGGAGAATTGTAGTAGCTGGAGGCGACCCACGGCCCTCGCACTTCAAGCTCGCCCGCGGAAATGCCGTCTCGCGGAGCCTCAACCGATATTTCGTCCGGGCCTTCCGGACGCGTGACTCGCAGCTCAACAAACGGGCAAGGCCAACCTTGTTTTGTGCGCACCTCGTATTGCTCGTTGGGAGTCCAGTCGCGCATGTGGGTTTTGAGTTTGCCGACGGTGGCGACCGGAGTCGTTTCCGTCATGCCCCAGAGGTGCAGAATGTGTAGGTTGTGCCTGTCGAGTGCGCGGATCAGCCGCTCCGGCGGTGCAGATCCGCCCACGACGAGGCGGACGGGCCAGTCAAATTTCCAGCGGCCGGGGTTTTTCTCGAGCGCGGCCAGGACGCTGAGCCAAACCGTGGGAACGCCGCAGGCGATCGTAACGTGCTCTTGGCCGATCAGGTCGAGCACGCTTTCCGGGTCGACGTTTGGCCCGGGCAGAATCAGTCTTGCGCCCGCCATGGTGCAGGAATAGGGCAGGCCCCAGGCATTCGCATGGAACATGGGAGCCACAGGAAGAACCGTGTCGTGATGGCTCACGGCGAAGCAATCTACGCCCAATTCTGCGAACGAGTGCAAGACCAACGCGCGATGCGAGTAAACAACGCCTTTCGACGTACCCGTGGTCCCGGAGGTGTAGCACATGGCAGCGCCGTCGTTCTCCTCGATGGCCGGGTATTGAAAATCGTCGCTGGCTTCGGTCAGAAGTTCTTCGTAGCGCAAAAAATCCTCAGGCATAGACATGCGCTCGCCGCAATAAGGAACGACGATGACGCGTTCGAACGAGACATGCGGACTGAATTTCTCGAAGGTCGGAAGCAGCACGTCGTCGATGACCAGAAAGCGGTCGCCCGCGTGGTTTACGATGGCCGCAATCTCGTGCGGATGCAGCCGCAAATTCAGCGTGTGCAGAATTCCGCCCGCGCAGGGCACTCCAAAAAATGCTTCGAGGTGCCCCGAATGATTCCACATCATCGAAGCCACTCGGTCGCCGGGCCGCAAGCCCAGTTTGCTAAGCGCATCCGCCAACCGTCGGGCGCGCTGATAAAAATCTCCATACGTCGTTCGAACGATCGAGCGATCCGGCTTTCGCGAAACGATCTCGACGCGCCGGAACAATTTGTCCGACCGCTCCAGAATTGCTGGAAGCGTCAGCGGAAAATCCATCATCGTGCCGCGCATAGTGTTTTCCTGACGAACTCCAAATCGGCGGCATCCTATCACCATTCGAACGCCGCCGTTGTATTTTGCCAGCTCCTGTTCCTGCAAAATGAGAATGTCCTGTTTGTACTGCCAACCTAATACGCTCATTTTTTTAGCCGCTCGAATCGCTTCACCGGAGGCTGAGACCCACAGCCTTGCTTCCGACTATTTCCGGTTGCAAATGCAGTTAATTTTCGAGACCATGCCTCTGACCGCTGAAGCGCCGGTCTCGCCCCCGCGGTGGCTCGGCTTCCCTGGCTGCCCGTGTTCGAATGCGTTCTTCAGCGCGCTCCGCGACTCTTACTTGGGTTCCGGGCAGAAGGAGTGGGCAGGTGAAGAAGCTCTATATCGGAAATCTTCCGTTTTCCGCGACGGAAGATCAGCTTCAGGAATGGTTCGCGCAAGTCGGTGTTACTCCCTCAGGCGTCAATCTCATTCGTGACCGTTTCACGGGACAATCCCGCGGTTTTGCCTTCGTCGAAGTTCAAAATGACGAAGACGCCGATCGCGCCATCAACTCCTTGAACGGCCAAAATTTCGGCGGACGGAACCTGGTCGTTAACGAAGCTCGTCCCCAAGCGGAACGCGGAGGGGGAGGCGGGCGCGGCTCCGGCGGCGGTGGAGGCTACGGAGGCGGGCGCGGCGGCCACGGCGGGGGAGGTGGTGGGCGTGGCGGGCACGGAGGCGGGGGAGGACGCGGCGGG
>CAJCHZ010000061.1 GCA_903970165.1 Betaproteobacteria bacterium | reverse complement strand
ACGTTTTCAACTTACATTCCCTGAGATCCCCTACTCACACTTCCCACAACGACGCGCAGCGGTTTTCCAAACCGCCGTTAACGGAACAGCTTTCGCGATTAGTTCTCGACGCGATCAACCGGTATCTATTATTGTGAGAGGACCGAAAACTACAGCGCGCCAATCTCTTCTAGTCGCGAAATAAGTGCGCCGACCCTCTCTTGACTGGTAGCGTCGGATGGAAGACGGCCTGGAAGTGCATCGGCCAACTCGCGAATCGAGAGCACCCTCTTGATTTCCTTCGCGAGGTAAGAACGCACATCGTTCGACGCAGCTCGAATTTCCCCCCGCCAATTCGGCGCGGCCGTCGACAACGGCAATCAAGTCTTCAAGATCTCTACTCGCTGAAAAATCATTCTTACCGCGGCCCGCAAAAGCTCCTAGCTTTGAAGCGCAGAAATATACCGGCGCGACCAATCCAGTCTTTAAATCTTTTTCCAGTTCACGTTCTTCGGAATGGATCATCGCTGGTTCATACCACGGGTTTGAAAACCCGAGAATCTTTGCGTCGAGCGGCATCACATCGAGTGTCGTCGTCTTTTGCCGCCAGCGGCAGAGCGGTGCGCCTTCACCTATATCCTCTTGAAACCCGAGCTTTCGTAACCTGTCGGAGAATTCGGTGTAGCCGGCATACGACGTGATTTCCGCAATTGCATCCACATCGAATGTCGGACGCACGTCGGCCGCCGCCTTGTCGGTGATCCGCAATGCCGTTGCGCAGCGCGAATAGCGAATGAAATCTACTTCTATGCTCAAAATAACCGTATTCTTTTTATATTCATACAGATACAGGCTGAATAGACACGTGGTAAAGACATCGAAGCAAACCTAAGATATTGGAAACTCCAAAATCCACACTTGACATCGACGGATAATTCACTACCATATGGTTGTGGATAGGCTAGATACAACATTTGCGGCCCTGTCTGATCCAACCCGCCGGGCGATGATCGAACGACTTTCCCATGGACCTGCCTCTGTGCATGGATTGACGGAACCGTTTGCCCTCTCGCAGCAGATGATTTCAAAACATATTGCCTATCTGGTGCGGGCGCGGATTGTGATCAAGACGAAGCGTGGAAGAGAGAGCGTGTGCAGGCTCAGGCCAGAGGCGATAAAGACTGTCAGCGACTGGGCGATTAGCTATCGCCGGTTCTGGGAAGAGAGTTTCGACAAGTTGGATGTGGTTGTGAATCAAATGAAAAAAGCGGAGATCAGAGATGACAAAAAACACGGCTAACGAGAAAGAGCGGATGGTTATCACTAGAGTTTTTGACGCCCCACGCGCATTGGTCTGGAAGGCGTGGACAGACCCGAAATATGTGATGCAGTGGTGGGGGCCGAAGGGTTTTACCGCACCTTTTTGCGAGATGGATTTTCGCGTCGGAGGAAAATTTCTCTGCTGCATGAGAACGCCGGATGGGCAGGAGGGCTGGAATGCCGGGGAATACCACGAGATTGTTCTGCACGAGAAGATCGTTTACTCCATGTACTTTTCCGACTCCAAGGGAAACAAGGTTGAGCCTGAGGAGTATGGAATAGAACATGAGGCCATAGACGATGCGCACGACGTGGTTATCTTTGAGGATTTTGGAAACGGCCAGACGAAACTTACCCTCATTGGAAGTGAACCCATGGAGAGCGCAAAAAACAGCGGGCAACTAGAGGGCTGGATCGAGATACTCGATAAAGTTGCCGCAGTTGTGGCGGGGCTGGCGCAGGCGAAATGAGCAGCTAAAGTTTGGATGATCGTCATGTGCGAGCTAGTGAACATGAAGTAAAGGCAGGCCCAACAGAACATGCAGAACTTGGCTGCTGGAGAAGACTATGAGAAATAACATTCTGACACTCATAACTGTGCTGCTCTTGAGTCTCGCTGGCACTGGACCTAGCGCGTCAGGAGTTCCTATGAACGCAGAAAGTAAAACTGGATACGCACCGATTCATGGCATGCAGCTCTACTACGAGATTTATGGCCAAGGCAAGCCGATGGTTCTGCTCCACGGCGGAATCACCGCTTTCGAAGGCTTTGGCACTAATATCGATGCTCTGGCGAAGTCCCGTCAGGTAATTGCGGTGCATTTGCAAGGACATGGAAACACCGCCGACATCGATCGTCCTTACCGCTTTGAAGCACTGGCCGACGATGTAGCCGCGCTGGTCGCGTACCTGAAGCTGGGGAAAATTGACTTGGTCGGCTATTCATTCGGTGGAGGCGTCGCACTGCAAACTGCTATACGACATCCCGAAGTCGTCGATCACCTGGTGGTGATTTCCTCTGTCATGGCCCAAACCGGATTCTATCCGGAAGGGCTTGCCACGTTCGCAGAGATGAGCAAGAACGCACCGATGCTTGCAGACAGCGTCAAAAAGTCACCACTTGCGACGATGTACCCGAAGACGAACTGGGAAACGTCGTTCAAAAAGATGGGCGAACTGGCCAGCACGCCATTTGACTGGTCAGCTCAAGTCAAGGCTCTCAAGTTACCGACACTTTTGGTCTTTGCCGATGCAGATGCCGTTCGCGCCGAGCATATCGTTGAATTCTACAAGGCTCTCGGCGGCGCACAACGGGACGCCGGACTAGACGGATCGATGAGGTCGATGGCGCGGTTGGCTATACTTCCTGGCACGACTCACTACGACATCATTGCTAGCCCGTCATTGGCGGTGGTAATCGGTGAGTTCCTGAAGCGATAGCCCGATTCGGCGCGCGGGCGACGCCCCGCACTAGTTAGCGTCGAAACAAACTCCTTTCTTCCAAACGAGCAAAGTGATGGCCGCGATCTTGTGCGCCAAGGTCAGGCGCGCCATCGGTGGTTTCCTGCCGTTAGCAATTCGAGCCTCGTAGAACTTCTGGAGAGGCCCAGCGGTGGCAGCCACTCGGGTGGCAGCTCCCTTAAAGATATTTTTCAGATCATGATTGTGATTTTTGTTCAGTCCGCGGATGGTCACGGCTTTCTTACGGAACTTCAGTTAACGGCATCGGCGGGCGTCGCGCCCAACAAATTCCTCGCCAAAATTGCGTCGGACTGGAAGAAGCCAGACGCGCTTTTTGTCATTCAACCAGACGAAGTGGATTCCTTCTTGATTTCGCTGCCTGTCGGACGGGTTCCGGGCGTTGGAAAAGTCACGGAGGACAAATTGCAAAGTCTCGGTGTACAGACCATCGGCGACCTGCGGCGCTTTGAGCTAGCTTCACTTGCCCTTCGGAAAGTTGCGGGAAGCATGGGATGCGAATTCGTTTACACACGCGTTCCGAGATCCGGCTCGTTCGCGGAACTGGCGGAGCGACCGACTCTCTAGCGAGCCACGCATGACGCCAAAAGCGTCCTCCATACGATGGCCCTGGAAGACCAGAAACCAGAAAACGAGAGTCAACTGATCGCGGATGAGGCTAACCGGCGGCTGAACCGCCACGAGACACGATGAACTTTTATCCTCGATCAAAAATACTCTGACGGAAATACTCCGGTCGGAGCCGCAAAAGCCGAACAGCTCATTCCTCGCATCAGCACACTGGGGGAGCTCAACGAATATGAAGCCGTCGATATTCTCCGGGCCTGAGAATGGGCCTTTGATAGCCGAATGATGAAATCGACAGACCCGCTCGAAGAATCTTACATTCGCGAATTGCATCGCCGCATGTTCGACAACGTTTGGAAGTGGGCAGGCACTTATCGCAGGACCGAGCTAAACATCGGTTGCGATCCCAACGAGATACTGCAACGAATTCCCCAACTTCTTGCCAACACGCGGAACTGGTTGGACAACAAGACTGCTCCTACGGATGAAGGGCTTCTGCGTTTCCACCCTCCATTGACGAAGATTCATCCCTTCGCCAATGGAAACGGCCGGCACGCACGGTTGATGGCCGATATCGTTGCCGTAAGGTATGGCCAATCGGAATTCACTTGGGCGCCGGAAAAGACCTTGTCGCCGAAGAAGGTGCGCGCACCCGCTATGTCGCTGCTCTCCGCGCACTCGATGCGAATGAAAACGACGTGAAGCTGTTGATCGGCTTTGCGCGTTCCTAATCGTGAGACGAGATTCAATGAAAATCGTGTGACTCGGTTTCTACAGACCGGATAGCCACCGGTAACACACGACTCGCTTTTATCGAAATCACGTTGCCTTGATTCTGCAGCACTCCCTCGACGCGCAGAAACTTCTCGCGGTTGATCACTTTGCGGTATTTCTCGTAAAGGTCGGGATTCACAATCACATTTGAGATTCCTGTTTCGTCTTCGAGACTTAGGAATACGAAACCCTTCGCGGTCCCCGGGCGCTGCCGCGCGATCACACATCCCGCCACGCGCGTATATTGGCCATCCGGAAGGCCCGCTAAATCAGACGCTCGTTTCACTTCCTGTTTTGAGAGAGCCTCGCGGCAGTAGCTCATCGGATGCGGACCTGTGCTCAGACCTGACCCGTGAAAATCCGCGACCAGGCGCTCCTCATCTGTCATCTGCTTCAGTGGCGACAATTCCAACTGCTCGGGAATTGTGTCGAGCAAAGGACCTCCCGGACGTGCGGCTCGCTCAACCTGCCAAAGTGCCGACCGCCGATGAAGTTCCTTCCCGAGGGGATTGAGCGCTCCGATCTCGCCGAGTGTCACCAGTTCCGCCTTCTGCAGTTCCGGTATGCGGCGGGTAAGATCTTCGATTCCCTTGAAAGAACTCTTTTGTCGCTCCGAGACGATTTTCTCCGCCGCGGCCTGTCTCATTCCACGGACATACCGAAATCCAATGCGCAGACACGGAATGTCCTTTTCGTTCCTTAGTACATGCTCAATCGTGCAGTTCCACTCCGATTGAAGAACATCGACTGGCCTAACGCGCAGTCCATGCAATCGCGCATCTTGTATCAGGACCGCCGGACTGTAAAAACCCATCGGCTGGTTGTTGAGCAAGGCAGCCGTGAATGCTGCGAGGTAATACTCTTTGAGATAGGCGCTCGCATACGCAATGAGGGCGAAACTCGCGGCATGCGATTCGGGAAATCCGTAACGAGCGAAAGAGCTGATTTGTGTAATGATCTCGTCCTGCGTTTCCGGACGGAAGCCGTTCTGCGTCATGCCGCTTCGCAGCTTGGCTTCGATTTTCTTCATGCGTTCTTCCGAACGCTTGAACCCCATCGCGCGGCGCAAATCTTCCGCTTCGCCACCCGTGAAATTCGCCGCAACCATGGCCATACGCAATAGTTGTTCCTGAAACAGGGGCACACCCAACGTTCGTTTCAGAATCGGTTCGAGCGAAGGGTGAGCGTAACGAACCGATTCTTTCCCCTGCCTCCGTCGCATGTAGGGATGCATCATCTTTCCCACGATCGGACCGGGCCGAATGATGGCCACCTGGACCACGAGGTCGTAGAATTTCTTGGGACCGTTGCGCGGAAGCGAAGCCATCTGCGCTCGGCTTTCCACCTGAAACATTCCGACGGTGTCCGCTTTTCGCAACGTCTCGTAGACCGGAGGATCGTCGGCAGGAAGCTGCGCCAGATCGACCGGTCTGTTGTAGTGCTTCGGGATAAGTTCGAGACACTCTTCTAGCACGGCCATCATTCCGAGTCCCAGGAGATCCACTTTCACAATACCCATGTCCGCGCAATCATCCTTGTCCCACTGCACGACGACCCGCCCCGGCATCGTTGCCGGTTCGAGTGGAACCACCGCATCGAGCTGCCCCTGGCACACCACCATTCCTCCGGAGTGTTGGCCTAAATGTCGTGGCAAATCCTGAATGCGTTCGCACAGCTCCCAGTATTTCCGAATGCGCGGATGCTTTAAGTCGAAGCCGACTTGCTGAAAATGGTTTTCAAAATTGTCGGAGGGACCTCTCCATTCGCCGCTGTCGACAACGCTGGCAAGCTGGTCGAGTGTCTGCTGATCGAAACCAAGAGCTTTCCCCACTTCTCGCGCGGCGGAACGGTCGCGATACGTGATGACGTTCGCTGTCATCGCGGCGCCCAGCTGGCCGTATCTCTGATAGACATACTGAATTGCTTTCTCTCGCTGATCGCCACTCGGCAAATCGAGATCGATGTCCGGCCATTCCCCGCGTTCTTCCGAGAGAAACCGTTCGAAGAGCAACTCCATGCCGACCGGATCCACCGCCGTAATTCCCAGCGAATAGCAAACGGCGCTGTTCGCCGCCGACCCACGGCCCTGCACGAGGATTTTCTGCTCGCGGCAGAATCGAATGATGTCCCAAACAATCAGGAAGTAGCCCGCAAGCTTCAGCTTTTCGATCAGCGCCAGTTCCCGCTGCACTTGTTTACGCGCGCGCTCGAACAGTTCCTCGTTTTGTTTTCCTCCGTAACGGTTCTGAAATCCTTCTTCCGTGCGTTTTCTGAGAAACGAATCCATCGTTTCTTCCTCCGCCACCGGATACCGCGGGAACTCATAGCCCAGGTCGGCCAGCGTGTATTTGAGTCGTGAGGAAAGCTCGCCCGTATTGTGAATCGCTTCGGGCAAATCGCGGAACCGTTGCTGCATTTCTTCCCCGGAACAAAGCAAT
The DNA here is from genome assembly GCA_903970165.1 of Betaproteobacteria bacterium. Classification (GTDB taxonomy): domain Bacteria; phylum Acidobacteriota; class Terriglobia; order Acidiferrales; family UBA7541; genus Acidiferrum. The sequence continues at coordinate 25,811 of CAJCHZ010000061.1, read as the reverse complement.
CGCTCATCGTTGCGTTCGAGAAGACGACCCGCCGTTTCCAGCTTCGCGTGATTGCGGATGCAGGTGAAAACGTCCAGAAGCTCACGCTCGGCCGCCGTCGCGTAGCGCACGCCATTTGTCGCAAGGAGCGAGAGATTCAGAGTCTCCGCCAGCCGGACGGCCGCCTGATTGCGGCGCTCTTCCTCGGAATCGCAGTGCCGTTGCAATTCGACATAGACATTGTTCCTTCCGAATAAGGTCATCAGCGCTTCCAAACTCTTGCGGGCCTCGTCGTACCCGTGATTGGTAAGCGCCGACGCCAGAACGCCTTCCTCTCCGCCCGTCAAACACACGAGCCCTTCTGCGTGTTCTGCGATCTCTTCGAGAGTCGCCGTTCCGGTTCCTTTTTCTTTTTCGCGTAATTTGTAGCGCGTGATGAGACGGCAAAGGTTTTGATAGCCAACCCGATTTTCCACGAGTAAGGTCAACCGCACCGGTCGCAATAAATAAAAAGTCGGCATCCAAACGGGCAATCCTGCGCGGTTTCCAAATCCCTCGACCGAGATTTCCGCGCCGACATGCCCACGAATGCCTACCGTCTTTGCCGCCATGTGGAAACGCGGAGCGCCGTACACGCCGTCACGATCCACCAACGCAATCGCCGGCATCTCCAATTCCTTCGCGCGCGAAACGAGATCCTCGGGACGCGAGGCGCCCTCAAGAAAACTGAATGCGGATGCGGCGTGAAGTTCGACGTAGGTCAATCGTAAATTCCTTCCACGAACCAGCGCTTCGCACGCAGATCCTTGTACACGCGATAGAGCGCCGTCTCGTTTTCGCTCTTATAAGCATGTTCTGTCTGGACTTTCGGACGCAGAGTATGTATCGCGACATCCCATTCCTCACGGGCCCAAGATGCTTCCGACCACCAGTCTCCTTTTCTTTTCCAGGGTCCGGCGAACGCGAGTATCTGCCTCCTCGCACCTTCACAGGCGAGAAACGCTGGTGTGCCTTCTTTGAACTCAACCGTTGCCGGAAGCGGCGGCCGGTAAATGCGCATCGCCACCGTCGCGGGCTTCTCTGCATTTCCGCGCTTGTCTTTTATTTCCGGTAATACGAAGCGGGCCTGTCGGAAAGATTGAGGCCCATGGGTATCGAGCAAGACGGGAGCACCGACCCGGTTTTCTCCTACCGTGTTTTGGATTTTCGCCAGCGTAACTTCGAGACGCTCCGGATCAGGAGAGAGGGGAAGGAATAAACCAAGCTGTCGCGAGCGCGACCGCGCGGGAACCGTCAGGATGCGAATAGATACGACAGGCAAAGAGGGAGGATGGGCCTCAAGATCGAGCTGGAGGAGTTTCAGAAATAATTTGCTGTCTATTCCGGGCACGGGAAGCCGCAGCGTTCGAATGTGCAGAACCGGCTCTTTGCATCGCGAGTCCCTTGGTTCGAGCGAGAGGGTGACCTTGATTTCTCCGACGGACAGAACGTGCATTCGCAAACGCCCGCACAGTTGTTCAAGGAGCCTGTTCAGGACAAAGAGCAATGGCTCCAGCAATTCCACCGGCGAATCCAGGTCCATATGCTCTTCGAACGTTGTAGGAAAGTCCTGCGCGATCAGCGAATCATGGCCCTTTCCCTGAGCCAGCCTCCACCAACGAAGACCTTCCTGTCCGAGCCGCTCCACCACCGCGACTTCAGGAAGACGTGACAATTCCGCACACGTATGAACGCCCCAGCGTCGCAACGTCTCGATCAACTCGAAAGGAACACGGAGAGCTTCGAGAGGAAGCTTTCCGATTTGAAAGCTTTCCTCGCCCTCGGGAATGATCGTGACACCGGCGAAACCATGCGCTGCGCAAACCGCCGCTTGTGGATTTCCTGCCACGGCAACATTGACTGCGAACCCTACTTCCGCAGCAACGCGCTTTAGATCGTGCGCGATTTTATCGGGCGAGCCGAAGAGTTTCTCGCACCCCGTGAGGTCGAGCACCACGGTGTCCGAAAAATTCTGCTTCTCTCGCTTTTCAGCATCTTCAACGCGCGGCGAAATCGTCCATGCGCAGTCAAGAAGTGCCGCGTGTGCCGTTGCTTCCTGCGCAGCGGACCTCCATCGCCAGGTAATTCCTTGCAACGACTCCACCTGCACCTTGGTCATTCCTTTTTCAATGCCAAGGTCTCGCGCTTCCTGACTCACGGCAAAGACTTTCGTCAAGGGAGCAGCGCCAGAAAGAATCGCCACAGGTTTTCCCCGAAGCTCCGGCTCCAGACGGATGACGGCCTGCACGGGAAAATCGGAAACGAATAGACAAGCGAAAGCCAACGAAGGTCCCCTGAACTTGGTAGAGGAAAGGGAAACAAACCAGAGGATCTAGCGGCCTATGGCGTGCGTATCTTCCAGCGAGCGGCATCGGCGGATTGCGAAACTGCTCGCGAACGACTTACTTCTCCCTGAACTTCAAAACCTTCGAGCGTCGCAGCCCCGGTTGGAATGTTTGCCGCGGCACGTTGCCAGTTGTCCGTTTTTCGGTGGCAGCGGAGAACCAGCGAAGCGCAACTCTTCGCACACGACTCTTCCCCGAGCAGGAGTAACGTGGTGGAAGTGTTCTCGATCGCACGCCGAAAACGAAACCACATGCTCAAATTGATTCGCCGCGCGTCCACCCACGAAATTCCACCGAGATCAACCACCACCACTCCCCACCCGCCGCCGTGAAGCAAGAGGTCCGTCGTTTTCAGTGCTTGTTCAAGTCGTCTCCACGGCTTCAAGTGTTTTGCCGGGAGCCGTACTTCTTGAACCGGAGTGTTTTCGACTTTCGGCAAGGGCCGCGGAGAACGAATTCCCCTGCGTGGCGGTTCGCGGTCTCTCTCGACTTGTTCCCCCGCACAACGAGCCACGACCTGAATTGGCTTTTGCGACGAGCCCGCAGCGCGGCTTCCCATCACTACGGGAATCGCCTGCTCGACCCCGCGCATCAGTTCCCGCGGATGTCTCCAGCCGCTTACATGCATAGGCCTCTTGCCTTCGGAATTAGGACGGCGAATATCCTCCGTTTCCTTGCCGGCGGGGCCAAAGTAGGAAGATGTCGTTAAATCCGGTTCTCGGCTCTCCGATTCGCCGCAGCGAATCCAGAGCAAGCGGGAAAGCTCCACTCCCGCCGCCGCGAGAGACAACGGATCAAGAGAATCCGAAACATCGACAAACGCGCAAGCTTCCTGCCGCTCGGTAGCTTGGGCAAGCAAAGAAAACGCGAGACTTGTGCGCCCGGAGGAAGCGTCGCCACACAGTTCCACCAATGAACCCCGGGGAAAGCCACCGCCCAGAAGTGAATCAAGTTCGGTTACACCGCTTGGTTGCAGTTCGGCGGCAGAGCGCCTCTGAAATCCTTCAAGGCCCCGTCCGACGAGACCTGGTTCGAGTTTTCGTTCCTTAATAAGGATAGCGGCCATTGGTCACGATGTTCGCTTTTTGTTCGCCTACGGTTTGATTCTCGTCCCTAGGAGGAAGAATTGTCAAGGCCTCACTCGTGCCAGTGTGCGCCGCCTTTGAACAGCGAATCTTGTTTCGCCCTAAGCTAACTCCAATGGCCTGAAAACGTTTGATTCTAGCGGGCTCATTACGGAAAGTGTGTGGAGGCAACAACTGCGATCCTTATCGGTGTGGTTGGGGTTGAAAACCGTAACCCGTCGAAGTGGTCGTTCGGCTGCCTTGAATAGTAAGGATTGCTGGGGACCCCACCGCTCACGCTCCTTTTAGCTCCCGGATACCCTGCTCGAATCGAGATGACCGTCGTGAAATCGTCCGGCAGGTCATCGGCATACGACGGCGAGTAGAGCTAATCCGAAGATTGCCAGGCCGCCAAACGTGGCGACAATCCATAGCCGCGGAGCGACTGGCCTTCGAAGGATGGGTTGGTACATAGGCCTCCAGGGGGCGGAGTCTGTCATACCTACTCATAAACAGTCAACGTTTATGTTTACTAGTAATTATATCCAGTGACGGCCTCGAAACGGGGCAGTGAACATCCCCCAACGAACTGCGGAAGCCCGTTTTGCTTAATTCACCAAACATATTGACTCTTTTCTTCACGCAGTTTGTCGCAGGCTTACGGGCACAGTTAGTTTTGGCATCTCCCAGTGCGGGAAGATCAAGGGCAATTTGGGACCCCACTCGACAAGCAGCTGACGAATCTTCTTCCTTCGGCGATTCAATTGTTCGAGTAGTCTCCCCAAAGCAGAGGCATCGTGGTCGTACCACTCTGTTGGAATGCCGTCTGCCGCCTCCACTATCGTGTCCATATTGAATCCTTCGAGCCGGGACAGCCAAGGCTCGAAGTCCTCTATTGATTTGACACCGCGATATACTGACTTATCCCAACAAAACCCCCACATGGGGGCATCGTGGAAGTTCCACTCGCCCCCGTAAAAGCAAAACCCTTGGTCAATGGCCACCATCGTGTACGCTTTGTGTCCCAGTTCGAATAAGAATTGCCTCCCGTCTATATTGCAAACCCACTTGTCAAATACAACCATCCCGACAAATGCCGATGAGTTCGAGACGTGGGGCAATTCGTATCGCGGAAGTGTCTGAAGAGTCTTGCTGCTGGGGTTCCCTACATATCTGGAGCCGAACTGCAATCCGGCTGAACATGGTACTCGATAGCGGGGCAGCTCCACGACCAGATTAGATGTTTGAGCGATCAAAGTCTCAGACACCCGCACGATGGCGCATGGCGTTGTCGGCAGTCCCATCTTTTCAGCTAGACGCGTCCCGAGGAATTCGTTAACGAGAATTCGCTTGTGCTGCGGATTGTTTTGGAATTTAACTACGTAGTAGTTTCCGTCGGAACATTTCATCAGGTGCGATTGGCTACCACCACGCATTCGACGAATCTGTTTCAACGCCCTGACGTTTGAAGACGGCCTATTAAACGCGATCCGCGCGTCCCGAGTCTCAAAGGGTACAGTCGGCATGTTTAAGCTCCCAAGGCGATTTTTACAAACGAATCGCGCTTATGGAGCCTTCGTAAGACCGAACCATTTCTATGTCAATAACGTAAACTACTCAACTTTAAAGTAAGTTGTATAACTCAGTCCATTCGACGTAAAGACCTGAAACCGTGTCAATAACCGGGACTGCTCAGCTGTAAATTGAGTGGAATTACTCAGTCTTTTCCGCAGCTTTTGGCCATTGCTTGCTATAGACTATAATATATGGTAAACATTGTGCGTATTTAGGGAGGGTAAATGTTCTATCTTCGAATCTGCGCTGAACTCCGCAGTTTCGCAGCCGAGTCCCCTAACAACAGGCACGAACTGCTCGCTGGATCCCGAGCTCAAAGACTAGACGGTGTTCTATGAATCCATTCGTCATACTCGCAATGGGAGCATTCGTCGTAGCCATCCTGGCGCTCCTGGTTTTAACCGCATCCGGCCTCGCATATCTGGCGTTTCAGTTAGTACCAAAGCTCCAAGACTCGGCGCTCGCCGTCACCGGGACGGATATTGTTAATTCGGTACGATCCATGCCGACATACCCCACGTGGTTGTATAGATGCCGAAAAATCGAATCGCCAAAATCGATTCTGGTTATTTTCGCTCTGGATGCCATGGTGAAAACGGAATATTTGACCGGGTTTGACCGGCTACATCGGCTCGTATTCGAGCCCGAAAGAGACAAGGCTCTTGTACTCGATTATGAATGCAACAACGAAGCCATCAAGAAAGTGTATCAACTGTCTGTCGACCGGGCCCTAAACGTGTGTCTAATGTTTGCGGGCAAACAACCGAGAGGGTTTAAACCTAAAGATGATGAGGGGCGACGAGGCCTCGCTCGGCTAATGTGTTCACCACCCCAGGACGACTCCTCGGATGCGTTTCACCCTGCGACCATTTGCTCGCCAGGCGCTCCATTAGGTAAGCAAATCACAAGTGTCCAACGTCTGTTTAATACGCTTCACGAAAACAGAAAGGAAGAATTAGGATGGAAGAAGATAACCCAACTAAGAAGGAAGAGAAAAGTTCAGACGCGTCATCCATCGAAACAATTCGAACAAGCATGCGCAAAATCGCCAATCGCCAGTGGTGGTTGTGGGGCACGGCCGTAACGGTAGTTTTCTTTTTGGTCCTCGGCATTGTGTCGTTTGCGTTTTCAGGGGTAGTTTCTGAACAATCGGACTCAGAATGGTATCGCACGAATCTGAATCTCTCTATCCGCAGCTTGGTCGGTTTGATCTTACTATTCGGACTTTTCATCATTTACCATCAATTTCAGACCCACAAAATTGAGGCGAAAGTTAGACAACAGATAACCATTCTCGGCGAAGCTCAACAGGACGCCGCGAAATCTTCAGGTCGCGACAATATTACCGGGTTTTTTAATCGCAATTTCGGACAGCAGAGATTGCTAGAGGAAATGGCGCGCTCACAAAGGAATAACAAGCGCTTATCCATCTTGCGTGTGGACTTGGACGCGGTACGGAATATTGACAACAAACTCGGTCCTGCCCTCGGGAATCAAGCAATTCAACTTTTTGCGGAACACTTGAAAAGCAACATTCGCGTCATAGACGTCGCCATCCATCGCGACCGCGGAGAATTCCTGGTGCTTCTTCCCGAGTGCGGCGTGAGCGCCGAGGAGATAGTGAGCCGCATAAATCAGGTGAGGTTTGCATTAGGAGATAAGGATAAGACGGAATTCGCCGCCGGGTGGGCCGATTACGTCAAGGGTGAGCCCCCTCACGCGCTTCTCTTCCGAGCCGAAAGCATGCTCCAATCAAACAAGCAGAGTGTCGACGACGCGTCGGACATAGAGCAAATTACAGTCTCAGGATTCGATGATCCTGTTGCAACTCTCACAACACGCGAGCGCGAAGTGCTGAAACTTCTCGCCGCAGGCAAAAGTAATAAGGAAATTGCTAGTTGCCTGAATATCGCGCTGAGAACTGCTGAAAACCACCGGCACAGACTAATGGTGCGTTTGAACATACATTCGGAAGGAGGTTTAATCCGATTCGCGATACGCAACAAGATTATTCCTGCGTAACAGCTGACCCCGCATCTTGCAATTCTCGTTTTGCGAATCGCACGAACCTTCTTTCGGCTATTTGTCGCAGAGTGCGTCCGCCGCAATTCCTCTCTTGCTCCGTTGCTGCTCCACAAGCATTCGACACCTGCCGCGAACAAATCAATTGCAGACCCATGTTCCATTCAAAAGTTTGGCGATTGCCCCGGCCCCGCTGCCCGCGCATGGATTTGCGTAAACGCAGTCTTTGCAATAGATCAAGGTACCGTCGTGGACAGTTCCGCCAGGTGGCGGAAGGGCAGCGAAGGTAATTGAGCCCAGTTGAATAAAGCTTACAAAGTGTTGAGGCTCCATCCAGTAATTTTCGTTGAGAGAGGAGGCGACCGCTGGGATTGTACCGGCCGTAAAGTTGTCGACCGAGGCAGTCATACCTTGCGTCCAGATTCCGGGCAAGCCCCATACTTTTGTTTGCAGGACGTCAGTGTACGTCAGGGTTGTTACCGTTCCGCCTGCAGAATAGGCAACAGCAGTAACGATATTTCCTGAAGGACTAGGCACAACCGAACAGAAGACGATGTCGCCGGCTGTTTCGGCGGGTATTGCCGTAGCGGCGTAAGGCCCCGCAGTTGGTAGCCAATAAATAACGAGAGTTGCTTCGTATTCAAAACATCCATAACCTCCGATCAGGGCACCCGGTACATTGATACCGCCGCCTCCGCTACCGTTCCCATTACCGCCGCTGACGATCACACCTGCAACACTCGATGCATTTGTGATCAGCGTAGACGCCCACTGCCCCTGACCATAGGAAGTAAGTCCTCCGGCGGTGATAGGAAGAGGCTGGCCATTGGAACCCGTGTATAGAGCTTGGTTATTCACGCCGCCGGTGCCCACGGCAACGTCGTCTACGACATTGAAACCGCCTTGATACACAGTCCAATTCTGCCCAATCGGAGCGTTGGCGCGATTGAAATTGTCGCTGACCTGCACGCTGTTCAATTCGAACTTGGCGTTGCCAGTCGCGTCGGGAAGATAATCGGAAGGAAATGTGTAACCGGGGAGCGGAACGGCAACAGGATAAAACGCTACTGGAGAAACGCCGCTGATCGGGTCTGGCACGTTGCCATAAGGATTTTCGAGCCATACATAGTAGAGACCTCCGCTGGGCCCTGGGTCCAGTTCGATATAGGGCATCGGGGACGTATCGTTCACCTGTGCCACGGAGGTGATGTACTCGCTTGATGCTGTGCAATAGGTCGAAATCGAAGGCATGATGGAGCCTTGGACATAGAACGAATCAAACTGTAACGTAGCCGCAATGCCTGTAGGGTTGTAGTCAAAAAACTCACCGCCGAATCCTTGATTTTGATTCGAGATGCTTATGTTGCCAGCACCCTCGACGTAAAATGATGCTGCCCATGTGGTATCCATGAAAGAAGGTGCGTTCCCTGGCCCTACATTAGGGAATAGGTTCTTGAAAAAATGTTGAAAGCCATTTAGTTCGAGGATGGTAATGGGGGCGTAGCCTCCGCAGGCAAATCCCAAGTCATTCATATCTGAGGTATTTCCACCACCGTTATTGGGATAGCCGTCTTGGATAAACAAACAATTGCTGTTGCCAGTGAAAGCGACGTTGTTTACATTTAGTCCGTTAGGGCCATAAAAAACGGGGTACGCGCCCGCCGCTACCATAGCTGGCCCGATGCTGTTGCCCAATCCCGCGTCGGAGGTTGTGCCGGTCCAAACTCCTTCCATCGTAATGGTTTCGTAGGCAATGATCGTGCCACAATGCTCTATTCCATTAAACAGACTAACGAGTGACAGGTCTATTGATGAGGTAAGGAAGAAAGCCCCGACCGCATTGGACATCGTTACGCAAGGGATATAGAGGGCCGTATTTGAACCTCCATTGGCCGCTCTCAGAGTGCTCTGAGCCGCAAGTAGCGCAGGGGCTACATCGATATTCATTGTTCCATTCGGTGTCGTCTGACCCGCGTTTGCGCTCATGGTTACGAGATTTCCGTTGATTCCTGTGATCGTCACATCCGACAAATAGTCGTTAGTGGGGCCTGTTGCCGTGCAGACACCATCGTTGAGGTAAGGCGGCAACGGATTTGGAGGTGTTGTGATTGTCGCGCCCCAATCATTAAAGATCGCAAAATTAGGCGGCGCAATCCCGATGACGTGATACGCACCCAAGTCCGCTGGTCGAGAAGCGCAGATAATCTGTTCGACCGCCCCGCTTTGATTGGTCCATGTCAGTTGATTCGCGTTGAAATAATAGAGATTTCCCCCCGTTACAGTTACCTGACTCGCAAACGGGAGATTCGCGAGAACAATGCTGCTAGTGCCTCCGCCAGAAGATATCTGTCCAAAGACATCAAAGGTAGAGTTGCTTGTTCCGCGCAAGTGGACCTTTGTTCCGTTTGGCGGACCGTTTGACGCAAGATTGATGGTCATTTGCTGACCTAAGGTTGTTGCCGTCGTGACCGCAATTTTCTGTTGCCCCAGAGAATTTCCATTCGTCATAGTAGATATGGGAGACGGTAGAGTAAGTCCACCTTTGTTATCTCGGGTTACTAGCCTGTACTTGAAAGTTTGTCCCGCTCCCATATAGGGGACAATGGGCGTATCGAGCATTGTTGCGGTAGCCGACGCCCCGCTGCTTGCCGAAGGTGCAGTTGGCGTCACGACTGCAATTGTTGGACCGCAATTGTAAACACTGATGCCGTCGCCCAGGGCGAAGTCGGCTGCCGACCCCACGTTGAGAATGTTCGAACCAGACACGCAACTCGCTGGTGTCGACAACAGGCTCGTCACCGCACGAGCACCGTAGGAAGTGATGTCTCCTACATTTGGCAGACCGCCACTTGAAGAAACGTTGCCGATGAATATCATCGCCGCCGCAGTCTTGGTGTTGTCCGCAACCGAAGTGGCCGTCAGTGTGACCACCGCAGGGTTCGGTGCCGTGGCCGGAGCAACGTAGAGTGCGCTTTCTGAGGTCGATGCAGGCAGAGAACCGCAAGCTGGGCTGCATGTTTTGTTGGACTGAAGTAGGGTCCACGTGACTCCACTGTTTTGAATGTCGTTCTGAACCGTAGCAATAAATTGCATGCTTTCGGAAGTCTGCAAAGAGGCGGAGCGTGGTGAGACCGAGACAGCAATCGGCGGTGACTGGGCGATGATCGTGATGGGGGCAGAAGCAGATTTGGTATTGTCGCTCACCGATGTGGCCGTCAGGATGACGGTAGCAGGATTGGGCACCGTCGAAGGGGCGGTGTAGTTAACGGGGTTAATCCCGGACAATGTTCCGCAGGCTGGCGAGCACACGTTTCCCGACTGTGTCAGATTCCAAATAACGCCTCGATTCTGGTTGTCGTTTTGAACCGTAGCAGTGAACGCCTGGGTCTGCGAAACTTCCAGCGAAAGCGAAGTTGGAAAGATGGACACGGAAATGGGCACGGGTGGCGCAGTGCTGACCGTAACGGTTGCGGAAGCCGATCTTGCGGTGTCCGCAACGGATGTGGCAATGAGCGTTACCGTCGGAGGATTTGGGACTTTTGCGGGTGCCGAATATGTGACTTGGTAGGTTCCCGCGCTGGAAAGCGTACCGCACTCCGCAGTGCATGCGACACCCGATTGCATAAGGAACCAATTAACACCTTTGCTTTGGGCATCGTTCTGCACCGAGACGCTAAATTGTTGACTTTGCGAGATGCCTACCGAAGCTGACGCGGGCGTGACACTCAGGCTTATCGAAACCGGCGTCGAACGGCCTCCCGTGAGGGCGGCACCACAACCTGTTATTGCCGCGGCCAGCGCGAAGGTGGATAAAGCAAATGCTAACCCTTTCTTGGATGTCGATCCTGAGTCAAGTCCCATCTACCGAAATAGGGCACTTTCGGGACCAAAAACATTAAGAAACTTAAATGTGCATTGACCAACAGCTGACTGAAAAGCGATCCTAAACTTGGATTCCCAAATTGATAAGTACTAAGAAAAAGAATCCACTACCGCAGACTCCTGGCGTTAAACGAGTGCCGTCACTACTCGGGAAAGCGTCGTTCTTTCGCAGGCTAAAGGTGAAGAACGAATCTGTTGTTGTAGACATAGAAATACGTTGTGTGGTAAACACGCTGTTCTGCTAGGTTCACTAACTTCGGGCTTGTATCTCACTATTACTGTTGCGAGGAGCCATGGCAAAGACTCTTAAGTTCAACGACAAACGCCGCAGACACCTGCATTTTGCAGTAACAATCAAATACAGTGACGGTCAAACTTTCGTACGGGTTTACCCCGACGAAGCAAGAGCTGCGGCGTTTGCGAAGCGCCAGACAAAGTCACCAGTGGTGGAACGCGCTAGCGTACAGCCACTCGACTAACCTTGGCCGCTCCTCATTCCTTGGTTTTATTTCTAGGCCGCCGTAATGCTCAAAGCTGACCGGATTGTGTGGTCGCATAAGCGACAGTCAGGCGGATGATGCGGTTTCACGTTCAGCTTCAGTGGTGATTCGCATTCAAGACAAAGACGCTTACGCACCATCGACGATCGGATCGGTCTATCGCTCAAGACGGAACGGTTGGTTTCCAGCCTTTCGGAGGTATTTGGCGCCCTAGCCTTGGCGCTCGCGATGGTCGGCTTCTACGGCGTGATGGCATACACCGTCGCACGGCGCAGACGCGAGATTGGCATCCACGGCGGCCGTCGGCTTATAAGCCGGATAAAATGCCAGCCCGCCTTTGCTAGGGCTTGGAACGATCCAGAATCACAGACACGAGCTGCTCCGGCTTGATCGGTTTAGCGAGGATTTCGAAACGATGCCCTTGGCTACGAGCTTTCTCTAGTAGGTCCACGGTGGCGGCTTGGCCGGAAAAGAGAATGATGCGGCACTCGGGAGCTAGCGCACGGATGCGAATGCCTGTTTCTATGCCATTGAGGCCCGGCATGATCACGTCGCTCAAGACAATGTCGGGTTGCCACTCTTCAGCAAGCTGCACGGCGGCCTCGCTAGTGAAAACTGCGCGCGCGTCGAAGCCCTCATGCTTCAGGATTTCTTCGACAGTTTCAGCGATTAATTGCTCGTCATCCACCACGATGATTCGGATTTTCCGCCGCTCCTCGAGACGCTGTCGCTCGGTTGCGGACAGGATGGTGGAGGCCGGAAACCATTTCGGCTCGCCGAACGACGGAAAAACGGGAACGCTGGAGAAGTGCCACGCAATGGTCATGAGGATCCCTGTGAGTTGTTCCCGAGGCGAATGATTCTAGTTGGTGATTGGAGCTTCTGGCAAGTACACAGAAAAAATCGTCCAGGAATTGCCGGGCCGGGTACTGCTGCGCATGCGCAAGACTCCCTGATGCTTGGCAACCAAACTCAGAGTCAGCCAAAGGCCCAATCCAGTACCCACGTCCTTCTTGGTGGTGTAGAAGGGTTCAAAGATACGTCGGCGATGCTCTGGCGCGATGCCCACGCCGTTATCGAGGAATGTGATACGGATGGCGCGGCGGTGGGATCCATCGGGTATCCACGATCGGGTGGCGCGGATGATGATGAAGCCATTCGCGGGCAGCGCTTCTATGGCGTTGGCAATTAAATTAGCGAATATCTGGCGGATTTCGCCGGGGAATCCAGAGATGTGCAGGCTCTGTGCGTACTCCGGACGGACGGTGATTTTCTTGAAGTGCAATTTGCTGTTGTACAGGGTCAGAACCTCTTGCAGAAGTTCGGGAATATTTATGTCCGTTCGTGAAGTGCTGTCACGATAAAAGCCCAGCGTATTTTTAGTGATTTGTGCGATGCGATCGAGTTCCTGATCGGCGAGAGTCAAATATTTCGCGACGTTGGCGGGTTGCTTGCGGGCAAGGTATACGAGATTTGTAACGGCTTCGAGGGGATTGTTGATTTCGTGGGCGATGCTGGCGGCGAGACGGCCGGTGGCAGCGAGTTTTTCGGTTTGCCGGAGGGCTTCCGCGGAGCGTCGCTGCTCCGTGATATCGGTGTTAGTGCCAAACCAGCGGGCGACATGGCCTTGTGCATCCCGGACCGGCATGGCCAGCGTGAGGAAATCGCGAAACTCTCCGTTGGCGGCGCGCAAGGGAAAGATCATTTCGAACGGCTCTCCTGTACCCAGCGAGGCACGCCATTTGGCAATCACCTCCGGAAGAGTCGTGGGATCGTGGACGGCTTGCCAGCCCCAACCTGCCATTTGCTCGGGCGTAGTGCCGGTGAATTCGTACCAGCGATGGTTGTACCAGAACAATTCGCCAGTGGCCTCCGCCATCCACGCGAGTTGCGGGATGGAGTCAGCAAGGTTCCGGAATTGCCTTTCATTTTCCTGCAGAGCGGAATCGCGTTTTTGGATTTCGATTAGCATCTCGTTGAAGGCGTCGACCAGCACGGCAACCTCATCTTGATCCCCCGTCGCGGGGACGCGGACTGTATAGTCTTTTTCCCGCGAAACCAGGGCCGCAGTGTCTGCCAGACGCAGGATAGGTTGGGACACGGCGCGCTGCGCGATGCGCGAAAGCGCGAGGGCGGCAGTCAGAGAAGCACTCAAGATTGCCAAAAGGATAATGGCATAGCTTCGCAGACGCGCGTAGATCACGCCGAGGTCGGAAGCAATATATACGACGCCTACCCTCTTGTTTTGAAAAGCTATCGTTTGCACCAGGGTGAACTGGTTGCTCTGAAACCAGTAATGTTCCGTCTCTTGCGGGGATACAACCGGCAAGGAGACTGGCGTTGAGTTCTCCCCCTGGCGCCAATAGCCGGAGAAAAATTGGCCGTCTGGAGTGTAGACGCCAGCGTAAACAATGTGTCGGGAGGCACGCAAGGCGGAAAGAGTTCTTTCGGCGGAGGCAGGATCGTTGAAGACTAGCGGAGAGACGGCATTTGTGCCGATGATGTGCGCCTGCACCGAGGTAGTGTTGATCAGGTTGCTACGGAACGTGACGAAGTCGTAGGCGAAGAATGCTACCGAAGCGAGCAGCAGAGCGCCGCTGCTCACTAGCATGTTCATGACCGTGAGCTTGCGAGACAGCGAGTTGCGGAGCGTGCTCATGACGGCCCGTTCACTTTGGATGCCTCGCCTCGGACTTCCACGGCCACCTTGAGCAACTGCGAGCTTGGCGTAAGGCTAGCCCTTTCGCAGGCCGCAAGATTGATGGAGAATCGGATTCGGTTCTCGACCACCACGAATTGGATCATGCCACCGGCAATGATGAAGTTGGGTGTGTCGCTTACGGTCAAGACGGGAGTTTTATCTACAGCAGCCAGAATTTCTCTGAGGCGCACAGATTCGGAATCGCTGATGAAAAGAATTCGGCAGTTTAGAGCGTCGCGCACGGTGGCGATGCGCTTGGCGATTAGTTTCCGGTCGTTTACGAACTCACCGGCAATTACCGCGTCGAGATACGAACCAAAAGGATCCTGACCTAGAACGCAGATAGGAAAATTGTCGCTCATGTTGCCGCTCGCCGGCCATTCCACAAATCTTCCGAAGTTATACAAGTACGCAGCCTTTACCTCGTACTCTTGCGGCTTGCTCTTTTGTGCGGCGAGTGGGCGGGGGCAATAAAGGTACGCAGCAAGCATCGCGCCTATACAAAAGAGAACTCCCCGCAAGGCATGGCTATACCGCCGCCTGATTGCCGGCGGCCGGGACGAGCAGCGCGGAAGGCCAGGAAAAGGCGTCAAGGTAATCAGTTTTCCTTGCTGGTCCAGAGAATCTTGAGGTACGCGCTTCGTTTGATCGCCACGTTCGGGCCGGCATCGCTCGGGAATTCCACATGATCGGGCTGCAGCAGATTCTCGCCTACCGCGGAAATTTCCCAGTGGCGCCCCAAGCGCCAGGCCAGACGTGCGTCCCCGGTGGAATAGGCCTTCACGGCGTAAGCGGGCAAGGAGTTTTCATAGCGGAAGGCCAAGTCCAGTTTGATCCGCTTGGGCAAATCAAAGGATGATTGCGCCAGCAACTGATGCTGCGGACTGGCGCCGGAGACCTGCGAAGGCGGTTCCACATCCAGCGAATTCGGTCCTTTGCGAATAGCCATATGCAGGAACGAATATGAGCCGCGCAACCTCCAAAAGCTGGTCGGGCGCCACTCGGGACCGATCTCCCCGCCGGCCGTCGTGCCTTGCAGGCCGTTGCCAAATTCCGCGGGCAGCAGTTCGTGCGTGGGCGCCGGAGTGCTTTCCGTATAGGGCGCGCCAATGATGTCTTCACTGAACAGATCGTAATATTGGTTGAAGAAGCCTGCCACGTCGACGTATACGTCGCGTCCCAGCAGGCGGCGGTAACCCAGCTCGTAACCGTTCAGCTTCTCCGACTCGAAGTTGGGATTAGCGCCGAAACGTGCAAAAAACGGTATCGAGGTAGTTTGTCCGGGCGGCGTGTACGATCCGATTAAGGACGACAGAAAAAAATCACGCTCTGCGTCCGATGGGGTGCGCAGCGCGCGGGTCACCGCCAGCCACAGAGTCTGCGTGGCCGTGGGCGTCCATAGTAGCCGTCCGCTCGGCTCCGCCTGCGCGTCGGTGTAGTTGGTCTTAATTATTTTCGTGCCCACTTCGAGCGTCAGGCGATTTTCCACCAGTGATATGCTGTCCTGCAGGAAAGCGCTGTAGATCTGGTCGGTTCTCTCGTTCGGCGAAAAATAAAGCCCCGAAAACACTTCCGGCTGCCGACCGCTACTGACGTTCGCGCCCAAGCCCCAGGAGAAATGATGGCGCGCGCCCCAATGAAAGCGCTCCAGGAAATCGAAGTCCCCTGTGTTGCGGATATCGTTGAAATTCGGTTCGTACCGATTGGTGCGGTCATAATAGACTTTCAGCTGAATGCTATCGTCGGCATCGAATGTCCGGGTCCACTGTCCCAGCAAGTTGCCGCCGGAAAGCACCTCGTTACCTACCAGCGTAAAATTTGCCGGCGGACTATAAGTGCTTGTGCTGACCTCCTCTCCGGCGCGCTCGTCGTATAGATCGCCCTGCAGCGTAAAGCTGTCGCGTTGGTTCTTGACCCAGTCCACGCGGAAGCCGCCTTGCGCCGCCTTCCAATGGTCGTAACGGTCGTCATCGGGATGGTCTTCCGCTGACCGGTTAAACTCTTTGGCGTATACCTTATAACTAAGGCCATTGGGAGCGGTCGCGCCGATGCGCACCGTCGAAAATCCTTGCTCCTCGTTGCCGCCCCCGGCCGCCACCAGCATGCCCTGGGTGTCCTTGCTATTTTTCGTGATGATATTGATCACGCCGTTTACGGCGTTGGGCCCCCATACCGTGCCACCCGGTCCGCGAATGACCTCAATGCGGTCAATGTCCTCCATAACCGTGTCTTGCACTTCCCAATAGGTACCCGCCAGCAAGGGAGTGTAAACGCTGCGGCCATCCATCAGCACCAGCACCGAGCGCGCCAGGCGACTGCCGAACCCGCGGATTCCGATGGACCACTTATTGCCGTCGACGCGCGCAACCTCCACGCCAGGCGCCAGGCGCAGTGCTTCCGGAATGGTCGTGGCGCCGGAACGCCGGATGTCCTCCTGAGTTATCACATAAATAGCCGCCGCTGTTTTCCAAATCTGTTCCGGTGATTTGGATTTGCTCACCACCTCGACGTCCCCGAGCTGTTCCAGGCTGAGCTGCTTCAGATCTCCGGGGGCCACGGGTGTTTCCTGCGCTCGCGCAACACCGCCGTCGCCCAAAACCACAGCCAAGGAAACTCCGTGAAGCGCAGCGACGAAAATCCAAGCAAACATTTTGCGTGCCACGCTCGTCATCGAGATGGGGGACATGACCGGGTCTCCGTTTGGAATTTGCTCGCAGGCCGGCGCTGAAGGCGTGGCCAAGCACAACTCAAGATGCCCGCCGACGGCGAAGGAACGGCCCGTCATTTCTGCGCCCGACGTTGCAACATGGCGTTGATGGAATTCAGCAAGTGTTCGGGCCGATGACTGCCTTTCATCAGCCATTCATCCACGAGCCCACCGGACTCTCCGGGCAAATCGGCCATTCCCGAAAGAACGATGATGGGCATATCGGGGTCGAGTCGTTTCAATTCCGAAGCAACCGCCGTCCCTTTCAGTCCGGACATCCAATAGTCCAAAACCACGGCGTCGATCTTCGAGGATTGAAACGCGCGTAGTCCTTCCTCACCTGATCGGGCTTCCACCACCCGATAGCCCGCAGACTCGAGCAGCAGCCGCCGGGCCAGCTGCCCAACGGCTTCGTCGTCGATGCACAGAATGGTGGCGGCGCCCATTTGCGATGTCGGCGACTCGGCAGCGCGCCCAGCTTCATGACCCTCGATGGTTTCTTCCTTCGTCCCCGTCGAACTCACGGTGGGCAGAATCGCCACGATCTCCGTACCCTTCTGTTCCTGGGGAATATACAGCCGGCCGCCAAAGTGCCGCAGCCGCTCGCGAATGCCCCGGAGGCCGACTCCAGAGCTCTGCCCCGAACAGATTCGGGCGTGGAGATCGGCGGGAATGCCCCGCCCCTGGTCTTTGATTCGCAAAATGATTTGCTCCGGGATCCGCTCCACGGCAACCAGCGCGGTTGGGCTTCCCGAATGACGATGGATATTGGTGAGCGATTCCTGCACAATGCGGAAAATGGATAGTGCCAAATCGCGCGGCAACCCTTCGTTGAATCCGGTAGGAAGTTGTAACTCCACCTGGATTTTGCTGCGCTCGGCAAAGCCTTCGATGTACCAATGGAGCGCCGATTCGAGACCCATGTCGTCGAGCAGTGGTGGATGCAAGAGGTGGGACATGGTCCGGATGTCTTGCAAAGCCTGCGCTACAATTGCAGAGTTTTCCTCCAGCGTCTGCCGTCCTATCGGAGTCAGATTGTTTTCCTCGCGCCCAAACTTCGAAAAGCTCATGCTTAAAGCCACCAGCAACTGACCCACCCCATCATGCAGTTCGCGGGCTATGCGCCGGCGTTCTTCGTCCTGGGTTTGCAACAACCGCGCCGAGAGTTCCCGGAGCATGGTTGTGGCGCTCTCCAGCTCGCGGGTGCGCTCGGAGACTCGCACTTCGAGGGTCTGCAGTGAATGACGAAGTTGCCGCTCAGTTTGCTCGATGTTCGCTTGGGCCTGGCGGCGCACCGTGTCATCCCGGAAACAAACCACGATGCCCGCGGTCTGATCGTCGATTTTAAGCGGCGAGGCGCTATAGACCACCGGGAAAAAGCTCCCATCTTTGCGAATGAACACATCTTCATGTTCGCGCAGCGAAATACCGGATTGCAGAACTTGCAAACCTGGACATTCCGCCGCCGGAAATGGCCTGCCGTCTGGATACCGGTAATGCGTCACGTCGTGCATTTTTCTTCCGTGAAGTTCGGAGAGCTTCCAGCCAAACATGGCCTCTGCGGAAGGATTGACGTATGTGAGCATTCCTTGCGTGTCTACGGTGTACAAGCCTTCGGCCATGTTGTTCACCACGGCGTGGAAGCGTTCATCGCTCGCGCGAAGGGCTCTCTCCAGCGCGGCGCTTTTGCGAAGTATCTCTTGCGAGTCAATTTGCATGGCGTTCGGCCGTAATCATAGGAATGGACGTGCCGATCGTGGAACCGAATCGCCCTTCCCATCGATGCATCCGGTCGCAACAACCATGGTTGCTTGTCGAAAGTTGAACGAAAGCAGAATCTTCGACTTTTCCACGGCGTGAGACAATATAGGTTAGGCAATACCCTTTGTATCCGGTATTTACTGTAGGCCGCCGCTGCGCTCCAGATCGCGGTCGCTTGAGGATCGTGAAATCAGCACGACCAACAGTTTTATTGATGTCTAGCGAATCAATCTCCAGACCGGAAAGACTATATGCGTTTCTAGTTTTCGCTGTGCGACGATGCTTTCCCAATATTTACCGGGATGCTTACGCTCCGGCTCGCACGCTGCGGGCCGCGGCCACGATGTTCACGCTCCGCACCGACAAATATTCCCGCTCGTATGGCGCACGGAAAACACAGTCCCGGACCGGTTGGCGCGAACAAACAAATCGCTTGTTCGGCTGGGGAAGCTATAAGCAGGCTGAACGAGGAAAACGAGAACCAGATTCGTGTTTGGCGAACCTGGGGTCAGCTACGGCCGGTCAGTCGGTTTGTTCTGCAAAGGTGGTTTGTGGTCGCGAATCAAGCCAGGCAGGGACCTGGGCCGCGATTCCGCTCAATTCTTGCGCTCGAGATGGACTGTGACACGCCTTTTATCCGCCCAACACTCATTAAAACCAAGGTTTCCATCGGGAGCCACGGAAACACCCGCGCCGTTCATACCGCCGTCTGAGGTGATGGTGCAAGAGGACGTATAGTTAACGGCATGGGCATTGCGGGCGCTTGCGGCCACGCGCTCCACCAACGCATAAGGGGATTCACCATCCCTGTTGAAGCCGTTGTCGAAACTGCGGTCTAACGTCATTGTGCAGCCGCCACTACGGTCGATGCGAAACGTGAACCGCTCATAATAGTGGGCGTAAACGATCGAGGAGCCGGAACTGCTTACAGTTTCGCCATAATCTATGCCGCCGACCCATTCACCGACCCAAGGTAAGGCGAGCCGGAGAGTCTTTAGGCCCGTCTGGACAATGACCTGCCCGGGTTTTTCCACATGAATGGTGCTGTTCCAGACTAGATCGGCCGACTGCGCTTGGATAAGGTGGTCGCCTGGATCAACCCGAACCAATTTGCCTTCGCCTGCCGCTACTGAGCCTAACGGTTGAGCGTCTACACGGATCTTGCCCTGCTGATCCGCGACGATGAGCAGGCTGCTTTGACACGACTCGCAGTTGATTCTTGGCGCGGCGGATCTCGCGTTTCTGGATTCGGTCAAAGTAGAGCTGGTGTTCTTCGGCGTTTGCGCCGCGACCTTCAAAGAAAAACCAGAAGAAATAATCGTCATCGCTACGCTGGCAAGGATTTTTGAGTTTTGCATAACTCGTCTCCTTCTATCTCGGCGACGTATTTAACGACGCCCGCGATTGTTTCTGCCTTCACGTACAGAGGCGCAAGATTCGGGCGGGCGGGGCCAAATATTCGCCGCTTTTCCAAGGGCCATGGTTTAGTTTCCGCGCCACCTGGAACCACGGCCGGCTGGATGCGGCTGAACCACGGGAGGGCTTCCTGTGTTAGACTGCGCGCCAAAACGAGCCTGCTATGACTGCGGAACGATGGCAAAAGCTCAAAGATCTCTGTCATTTGGCACTGGAGCGCGAGCCCAGCCAGCGAGCGCCCTTTCTAGCGAAAGTCTGCAGTGATGATGACGAGCTGCGCCGGGAAGCAGAGTCGCTGCTTGCGCGCGCGTCGCTGGACGCCGCGACACTGGACGCCGCGACACTGGACGACCCACCTCATGAGTTAGCTGACAAGGTCATCAGCCACTATCACCTGCTGCAAAAGATCGGAGAAGGCGGAATGGGAGAGGTGTGGCTGGCCGAACAAAAAGAGCCGGTGCGGCGACGCGTGGCGCTAAAGCTGGTGAAAGCGGGGATGAATACGCGGGAAGTGATCGGCCGCTTCGAATCGGAACGTCAAGCACTGGCGCTCATGGAGCATCCGGCAATCGCCAAGGTATTCGACGCGGGCTCCACGGTGGACGGCGCTCCGTACTTTGTGATGGAGTACGTCGCGGGTGTACCGCTTACCGACTACTGCGACAACCATCGGCTGTCGATTAAAGAACGGCTAGAGCTGTTCATGCAGGTGTGCGAGGGAGTACGGCACGCGCACCAAAAGGCGGTGATCCATCGCGACTTGAAGCCCTCGAACATCCTGGTGGAGGAGTTGGATGGACGGCCGGTGCCGAAGATTATCGATTTCGGCGTTGCCAAGGCGCTGAGTCAAAAATTGACAGCACATACGATGTTCACACGCGTGGGATCGCTGATTGGAACTCCCGAATACATGAGCCCGGAACAGGCGCTTTCGTCGGGCGAAGACGTGGATACGCGCACCGATGTGTACTCGCTGGGGATTATTTTCTATGAACTGCTGGCGGGCGCGCCGCCGATCGAGCTGCGCAAAATTGCATTTGATGAGTTTTTGCGGAGGTTGCGAGAGGAAGATCCGCCGAAGCCGAGCACGAAGATACGTACGGGAGATGCAGCGACCAAGACAGAACTGGCGCGGAGGCGGCAAACGGAGCCGGTGGCGTTGGCAAGGCAGATTGGCGGGGACCTCGATTCCATTGCGCTGAAGGCGCTCGAAAAGGACCGCGGGAGACGCTACGAATCGGCCTCGGATTTTGCAGCGGATATTGCGCGCTATTTGCGAGACGAAGCGGTGCAGGCGGTGCCACCGTCGGCAGTGTACCGGGCGCGGAAGTTTGCGAGCCGGCATCGCTGGGGACTGGCGATGGCGAGCGCGTTTGTGGTGGTGCTTGCGGCGGCGGCCGTGATCAGCATACGGCAGACGATTCGCGCGAACCGCGAAGCGGCGATAGCGGAAGCGGTCAGCAATTTTTTGCGAAATGATGTGCTGGCGCAAGCGAGCCCGAACCGCCAACTATCGCCGAAACCTAATCCAGATCTCAAGGTGCGAACGGCCCTGGATCAGGCGGCAATGGGGATCAGCGGAAAGTTCGAGCCGGACGTAGAAGCGGCGGTGAGACAGACCATCGGCCAGACGTACGAAGATGTCGGGCTGTATCCCAAGGCGAAGGAGCAATTCGAGCGGGCGCTGGAACTGCGGCGCCAGACGTTAGGAGCGAAGGATCCAAAAACGCTCCAATCCGTTTCAAGTGTCGGAACGATTCTCCTGAAGCAAGGCAAGTTTCCCGACGCCGAGGCGATTCTACGTCCGAATCTCGACATGCAAATCCGCCTTCTGGGTCCGAAACATCCAAACACGCTCGCCACAATGCACAATCTTGGAGTCGTCTACACAGATGAAGGCAAGTACGGCGAGGCAGAGGCGATTCATTCCAATGCGCTCGAGATTCGCCGGCGCGTGCTCGGACCGGACGATCCACTGACGCTAAGTTCGATGACGGCCCTGGCAAACGCCTATGAAGAGGATGGCAAGTTCGACCGCTCGGAGCCTCTCTATACGCAGGCGCTTGAGATTTACCGGCGTGTTTCTGGCGCCGAGCATCCGCGGACGTTGGGAGTGATGAACGACCTCGCCAACGTTTACTACGATGAGGGCAAGTTCTCCGAGGCTGAGAAGCTTTACGCTGAAACGCTGGACTTGCGCCGACAAGTTTTGGGGCCGGAGCATCCCGAGACTCTGAGCTCGATGATGAATCTGGCCATCATGTATCGCAAGGAGGGTAAACGAGAGCAAGCGGAAGAGCTCTACGGCCAGACGCTCGAAATCGACCGGCGGGTCTTGGGGCCCGAGCATCGCGTAACGCTAATGTGTATGAATAACCTGGCCAACCTGTATTTTTCACAGGGGAAGTGGGCCGAGGCGGAAGCTCTCCAGGCGCAAACATTGGACGTGAAGCGCCGAGTGTTGGGAGCCGAGCATCCCGACACGCTGCTGTCGATGCATAACCTCGCCAACAGCTATGCGCAGGAAGGCAAGTACGCGCAGGCGGAGGCACTATTCGCGCAAGCTCTCGAGGCGCAACGGCGCAAACTAGGTCCTCAGCACGGAAGTACGCTCAGTACTCTTTCGGATTTTGCGCTGATGCGCCTACAACAAGGCAAATACACGCTTGCGGAGACCTACTACACGGAAGTGTTGGCTGGGCGTAGGCAGGCCCTCGGACCGGAACATCCGGAAACGATGAGTTCGGTGGGGGATTTGGCAGTGGTCTACATCTTGGAAGGGAAATCTGACGCTAGTGAACCGTTGGCTCGCCAGACGTTGGACTTCACTCGCAAAAACGAGCCCGGCTCGTGGGACCAATTTTGCGGCGAGAGCGTGCTAGGGGCGAGCCTTGCAGGTCAAAAGAAATACACCGAGGCCGAGGCGCTTCTGGCGGAAGGCTATCAGGGAATGTTGGCACGAAAGGGCCAAGTAGGTGCTCCGGGCTTGTATTATTTAGACCTAGGAAAGAAATGGCTGGTGCAGATGTATGTGGCACGGGGCAAGCCGGAGAAGGCGGCGGAGTGGCGGAAGAAATAGTGTGGGAGTGTGATGCAAGTTAGCGCGCACGTGACGATCTGTGCTCGGCAACCGAATCAAAAGCGTGGTAAGCGAGCTGTGACGAAGGAGCGCCGGCGACCGACATCGAAAGAACCTAGGCCAGCGCGACGCCCTTGCGGTCTAGCTGCTGTTTCAGGAAAAGACGGGCGGACTGCAACTCGCGCTTGACGGTGCGTGCACTGATTTCGTGTGCGGCCGCAATTTCTTCGACCGCGTTACCAGCGAAATAGTGCATTTCAACGATTTGTGCCTGGCGGGCGTCCAGCCTTTCGAGCTGCGCGATGGCTTCGTGAACCGCCAGAAGCTCTTCGGATTGTTGGGCGGTAAGCGCGATATTTTCTTCAAACTCTACCTGGATGCGCATGTCATCGCGGCGTTTTTCGGCCAGCTTACGCCGGGCGTGATCCACTAGGACTTGTCGCATGGCGCGCGCAGCGAGAGCAAAGAAATGAGCGCGATTTTGGAGTGTCGGATGAGCGCCAGCCAGGAGCCGCATATAGGCTTCGTGCACGACAGCCGTGGGTTGCAGCGTGTGGCCTGGCCGTTCATTGCGCATCATGCCGGCTGCCACCCGGCGCAGCTCACCATAGACTACTGGCAAAAGGTGAGCTGCGGCCTGTTTATCGTTACGCATTTGTGACAAGAGTGCCGTTACATCATTCGTCTCATTCATGTGATCTCGTTTTTTGCGGACAGGGGAGTCTAGCTTGCGGGTGAGTGGCCGTCCATGTCTCCTAGCGGTCAGCACACGGAAAAAAGAGAGACTCGGAATCGAATTCGAAGATTGGCGTAACGCAAAGCATGCGGCATCTCGGGAAGAAGCCGAGTGCCGCACGCTTGCCGGGCTTAACGTTAGTTTCGATTGATTTTCGTGATAGTAATGAGTGGCTGCGAGCGCGATACCGCCGTAAATGCGGACCAGCCTCCGAAGACCTCGCCCGGTCGCAAAGTTCCGGGCAAGACGTCCTTATCCGTTTTGTAAAGCCCGGTGTTGGCATCGACGTAGCTGTAAGTGAACTCCATGTAGGTGATGGTGGTGATCCCGTCGTTGCGGAACTTCCAGGTGTAGGTGGTGGCGTCCACGGGTGCAAAGCTCGCGGAAACGTTGTTGGTGAGACCATAGAACGGACTCCAATTGACGGCGTAAGCCGAAGCAGCCGCGGCCAGAATAGCCACGAGCACCATGCAGGAAATCAATCGTTTTTTCATGTTAGTCAGCCTTTCTGCCCTTTCGGGCTGTTACGTTATTGAGAGTCGCGGGATGTCTCGGCATAACGACTCTCAGTTACAAAGGCGCAGGGTGAAAGGGAGAGGGGCCAGAAAAAAATGAAAAGAGGTAAAGGAAATAAAGGAGATGCGGATAGAACTTCGGTTGAGACCGAAGTGGCGGGGGAACGTGCATAGTATTAGTCGGCTCAGTGTAGATTGTTTGCTGTGGAGGCAGCGAACCCCTCATTGAGACAATCTGTTTGGCAGACACTTCGTGACAGTCGACGTTGATCCCCATTTCGGGAGGGTCCCGCCTTTATGCGGTTAGGGATCCAGTTCTATGACGCTTGAAATTCCAGCCACGCCAGCGGATACCGCCGCATTCTCAAATTCTGCAGGCGAGCGATATCCGAGGGCAGAATGGAGCCTTTTTCGATTGTGGTAGCTGTCGATAAACCGAGAAATTTTAATCCGTAGATCCTCAACATTCGCATATTCTGTTGCTCTAATCTCTCCCGCTTGAGCGTTCTGAAGAAGCTTTCGCAGTTGGCATTGTCGCCCCGACTGGCAGGCCGGCTGACGCTCGCGACGATGCTGTATTTGCGCAGCGTCGCCACGTAATTGGCATGGAGGTACTGCACGCCCCGATCCGAGTGATGCACCAACCCTGGCCGAGGCTTTCGGTCCTGCAAAGCATTCGCCAATGCAGCGAGCGGAAGTCGAGAGCTCAGAGTCCATCGAGCGCCCAGCCGACTACTCTTCGTGAGAACCTGTCTAGCACCACCGCTAGGTACACGAATTCCCAGTTCAAGCGGACGTAAGTAATGTCCGCCACCCAGAGCTGATTTATCCCGGTCACCTTCATACGGCCCGCGAGGTTGACATGCACTTCCATGTGGCCTCGTCTGCCCCTAGGCCACTCGCGGGTAGCGGCAATTAAGTTGTCGTCGGGCATGATGCGGGCGACTCTCTTATGATTCACGAGCATGCCCTGCCTTCGCAGCTCTGCCGTCATGCGCCGATACCCCTACCGCCATCTGTGCTCCAAAGTGATCCTCTGAATCTCTGACTGTACTTGCATTTCTTCCTCGTAATTATCACTCGCGCGTACATGCCTATAGAATCCAGCTCTGCTTACGCCGGCTAAGTGACACATCCTCTCAATCCCTAGACTACCTTGCAGCGACACTACGCTCCGGATGTACTCGTAAATGTCGGCCGGCCAAATCCGCTGTTCTCGCGGTGGCGGCTCTCGATACGCTGCAAGGCGCCTTTGAAAAAATCCACCTCCAAAACCTTCTCTGCGAGCAGACGCTTCAGATCACGAATTTCTCTCGGAACCTCGACTCACGGGATTTCGCCAATACCGTGTCTTCGCCCTCTTCAGCGCACTGTCAACCCTCGTTAGAAATGTCCCCTTTCTTACCTCGTTAGAAATGGCCCTTTTGGGTGGTGTTGTTTTGTGGCTTGTTTGTTTCGCGGATGTTGTCCGCAGCGAAGCCCTGCGGAGC
>CAJCHZ010000060.1 GCA_903970165.1 Betaproteobacteria bacterium | reverse complement strand
CGCTGACCGCGATTAGAAGGAAGGCTCTAAGCTACTTTCCTCCCAACAAAAGTTTGGCGATGGTGGCCAACTGCATGTTGGAGGTGCCTTCGTAGATTTTGCCGATCTTGGCATCGCGCCAATATTTTTCGACGGGATAATCCTTGGTGAAGCCATAGCCGCCGTAGATTTCAACGGCCAGCGAAGTTACGCGCTCGGCCACCTGCGAGGCGAAGAGTTTGGTCATGGCGGCTTCTTTCACAAAGTTCACTCCCGCATCTTTCATGCGCGCCGCGTTGTAGACCATCAGGCGGGCGGCCTCGATCTCGGTGGCCATCTGCGCGATCTGGAATTGAATACCCTGAAACTCGGCGATAGCCTTGCCAAACTGCTTACGCTCCTGCGCGTATTTGCAGGCGAACTCCCAGGCCCCACGCGCCAGGCCAATCATCTGCGCGCCGATGCCGATGCGGCCTTCGTTCAGCGTCTCGATGGCAATCTTGTAGCCCTTGCCGGGTTCGCCCAGCACGTTGTCTTTGGGTACGCGGCAATCTTCCAGAATCAGCTCGCACGTGGAAGAGGCGCGGATGCCGAGCTTGTCTTCCTTCTTGCCCACGGAGAATCCAGGGAAATTCTTTTCCACCAGAAACGCGGTAATGCCCTTGTATCCCGCGGCGGGATCGATTGTGGCAAACAGCACGAACAGTCCAGCTTCCTTGCTGTTGGTGATCCAAAGCTTGCGGCCGTTGAGCACATAGTCGCTGCCTTGAAGCAGAGCGCGAGTTTGCAGGCCGAAGGCGTCGGAGCCGGAACCGGCCTCGCTGAGCGCGTAGGCGCCCACCGTATCGGCGGCCATTTTCGGCAGGAATCGCTTCTTCTGCTCGCCGTTGCCCCAGCGCACCAGGGCGTTATTGACCAGCGTGTTCTGCACGTCGACGATGACGCCGGCGGATGCGTCTACGCGCGAGAGTTCTTCGACGGCGAGAATCGCCTCAAAAAACTTCGCCCCGCTGCCGCCGTACTGCTCAGGAATCTCGATGCCCATCAGCCCCAGCTGGAAAAATTCGTGGATGAGATCCTTCTCGAAGACGCCCTTCTCGTCCATCTCCTTGACGTGCGGACGAATCTTCTCGTCAGCAAACTGGCGAATGTTGTCGCGAAAGAGAATCTCGTCGTCGGTGAGGGTGGTCAGGGGCGCGGGGGCTTGGCTTTGCAGTGCGGTTTCAGCCATGAGAAGTCCTTCAATCATGAAGATGGCAAACTGTTGATTCTAGCACTGCCCCAGCGCGTGGTTCGGGCGGTGTCAGGAATCTGCCCGCCCTATTGGTCAGGCATGCGCCTGGACTGTACCTACCCTGCATGGGCCCCCCTCCCCCCCTTTTTACAAAATCTTTGGACTCATTGAGTTAGCGGGAAATTCCCCGCAAAGTATTGATGTCAAATCGTTTAGAGGCTATGTTCTTTCAATTGAATAACTTACAACCCGGCACTGGGCCGAGTATGGCCTCGGCTTGCTTCTTGGTCGTACTGCCCTTGCCGGGACGATCATGCGACAAAATCGGGAGCGGGCGCAAGGTCAGACGGGAGTAGGTAGGTGTTGAAAATGCCTACGACATTCCGAGCGTCTGGCCTTGAGGCTGGATTACCGCGCGGGCGAGGGCTTCTTTTTGAGAAGCGCGTCTATGGCTTTGAGCGGGTCGCCTTTGATGATAAGCCGTTCCTCTTCTGGTCCGGGCTTACCCTTCTTACGCCTCGGTTTGTGTTTCTTGGCCATACAAAACTTGTATCATATAGCAAGAATCTGGTCCCCGAGCCGGGGATCGGACCCGGACGCCACGAATGGGCACGCGATTGCAAATCGCGCCTGTCTGCCAGTTCCAGCACTCGGGGATCACAAGCGAAAGGGCCGCATATTGCGGCCCTTTGCCATCTTTCAAAAGGGATTTTCGTCGTCGGTTACCCCAGTGTATTTGTAATAAATTCGCCCATCCTCCTTTTCGCGTCCCAGTTGTTCCTCGGGATTCTCAGCGAGGCGACTGAGAACTTTGTAAATCGACGCCATTGGGGCTGTCAGGTCAGAAAGATCGTAGCCGCGATCCTGAAGTCGTTGCTTTACGTCCTGCGGCGAGAACCGCTCACGGTTAACTTGAACGACTGTGCGTATCGCATCAGTCAGCCCCAATCTAGAGACGCTGCCCGACGTGTCAGTTATGCCCGACAGCGAAGCGAGGTGCTCCAAAACTTGGTCGAGGTGGGTAATTTTGTTTCTCGTTTCGCTCAACTCTGCTTCGAGCTCAGCGCGACGACCGCAAAGATCGGTCCGCTCACTAACAAACTTCCAATATGTCTGACGAATATCGTCGGCATCCATAATGGAGTGATTCTACCATGTCCCTAGACAAAGTAAATGGCAAAGATAACACGAAAAAAGACATCGACTGGACAGACTTGATTTCATACTCGGAAGAGGAGATTCTGGCACATCAAACGAAGATCAAGGCTATCCGTAAATCATTGATTTTCTTCAAGAAACAGGCAGAATCAGGGATTCCTTTCCGCCCAGAAAAACAGTCTAGACATAAATAATTATCTTGATACTTAGTGAAATATATGCTAGAGTTGGTTCATGATTAAGAATCGCTCAGCCGTCTTGGAAGCCCTGAAAAATGCGTCAGTCAACGAAGCGCAAGCCGTCGCATTTTTGGAGAAACAGCGGTGGGCAGAGCAGCCAGCATGCCCGCGTTGCTGGAGTCTTGCGGTGTACCAGATGAAGGGACGCAACGGAGAGCGCAACAAGGATTATCGCTGGCGCTGCCGGGAGTGCAAGCAGTTCTTCACTGTTCGCACGGGAACTGTTTTCGAGGAAACGCGGCTCCCGTTGCGGATTTGGGTGTACGCGATTTGGAAAGCATGTTCCAGCAAGAAGGGAATTTCGGCGCTGCAACTCTCACGCGAGATGGAGATCACGCACAAGAGTGCGTTATTTATTCTTCGCCGCATTCGTCACGGCTTGGGCGAAACATACCAGCCGAAACTGACAGGCACCGTCGAAGCCGACGAACTCTACGTTGGCGGAAAGCCGCGCTACAAAGGCGCTTTGGCCGCTGGAAAGACCGGACGCGGGACAGACAAGACGCCAGTGGTGGGAATTGTACAGCGCGGCGGCGACGTGCGCTTTCGGATGCTAGAGCGTATTACGGCGCAGACCATCGGAAACTTTATCGCAGAGAACGCTGATCTTTCGTGCCGCATCATTACCGATGAATTGAATGTTTACAAGCGAGTTGGAAAAGCATTTCAGGGCGGCCATGAGTCGGTGACGCATGGCGCGGGAGAATATGTGCGGCCTGGAACTGACGTTCACTCCAACACAATTGAGGGTGTGTTCTCGCTGATTCGTCGGGGAGTCATGGGAACGTTTCACAGCGTTAGCCGCAAGCATCTGCCGAATTATTTCAACGAATTCCAGTTCCGCTGGAATACGCGGAAGATGAACGATGGGCAGCGCGTAGCGGCTGCAATTAAGCAGATTGACGGGAAGCGGTTGGAGTATCGGGAGTCAGTCGATAATCCGCCGTATCTTCCGAAGCCAGCAGTAGCGGAAACAGAAGCGAATCCCGAGCAAATGGATGCACCGTTCTAAAGCTATGTGCTCTGTTGAAAAAGCGCCTAAAAATAACTAATAAAGCCCCGTTTTTGGGCTTATAATTCAGAAAAATCAACATTTGAGCCGGACGAAATATGGGCGGTTTTACCCTTCAACAGTTCGAGGATTCTGGACGCGAAAATGGCGTTCGCTTCTGGTATGCCCACGAGTTCATGCGTTCTCTCGGCTACGATTCGTGGCCGACATTCCAAAAGGTTGTCACGAAGGCGATGGGATCATGCGCGAAACTAGGCATTGATCCGACAGAATCTTTCGTCCCCACATCGTTCATCGAAGGTGACAAGGAAACCAAAACATACAAACTATCTCGCTTTGCATGTTTCCTCATTTCGATGAACGCGGACTCCAAGAAGGAGGAGGTGGCGAAGGCGAAGGCGCTTCTGGCCGCGATTGCTGACAAACTGATTGAGGAGCGCATCCAAGAACATGATCTTGGCCGGATCGAAACCAGAGACGATTTGAAGTTAGCTGAACGTGTGCTTTCAGGTGCAGCACAATCGGCTGGGCTAGAGACTCATCAGTTTGGAATCTTCAAGGATGCTGGTTTCCGTGGAATGTACAACATGAGCCTAAGCCATTTGATGATCCGCAAAGGAGTAGAGCGGAATAAAACTCTTTATGATTTCATGGGGCTGGAAGAACTAGCAGGCAACTTATTCCGGGTGACGCAAACTGCCGCGAGAATTAAGAATCAAGGTGTAATCGGGCTTCCAGCGTTGGCTGATACCGCCAAACGAGTGGGACGTGAGGTCCGAACTATGATGGTTAAAAATAGCGGAGTTCCGCCCGAAGCCCTGCCCGTAGCGGATGATATTTCCAACGTCAAGAGCCGCCTGAAGCATGCGGCTCGCGCCATGAAAAAACTGGATGGAGATCGGAAGAGC
>CAJCHZ010000059.1 GCA_903970165.1 Betaproteobacteria bacterium | reverse complement strand
CGCCCGCCGGCCTCTTCAACGACCTGGATGGTTTCCAGCGTGGAACCGCCGGTCGTCCAGACATCTTCGATGACCAGGATGTGCTGGTCCGGCTGGATGGAAAAGCCTCTGCGCAGCGTCATTGTGCCGCTGGCGTCACGTTCGGCGAAAATCGCCGGGACCCCCCCGCCCGCAGAACTCTTCGGCTCCGGTAAAGCACGAGCGACCTCCTGACCGATAACCACCCCGCCGAGTGCCGGCGAAACAACAGCTGCGATAACGGCGTCAGAGAACAACGCAGCCAGAGCCTGCCCGAGTTTTTCGGCGTACCGGGGGTACTGGAGGACGAGCGCGCATTGTACATATGTTCCGCTGTGCAAGCCGCTCGAAAGCTCAAAGTGGCCGTGGCGGATAGCTCCGGCAGACTCAAAAATGCGCAGCAATTCTTCTCTTGAAGGCATGATCATCAGGCCATCCGCGGCCTGCCTCGAAACATGGAATTGTGAGCAGCCTAGCCGCCGTGTGCCGCGTTGTCAAGGAAAGGAGCGCCTGCTAAACTTTGGAACGAGTTTCCGGGGTTCGCCTGGATTTCCTTGCCATCTTTCGAGCCAAACTTTAGTGGATATTCCTAAAGAGATCTGTCTCGCGGCCACGCCTGTGTTTTCTCTCGCATGGCGACATCCGGCCAATTAAATGTAACAGCATGCATTCACGGCACGTTCCACGTTGTATCCATCTTGAAGTCGAAATGACGGCGTTGAAGCTGAATCACGTTTTCGGGTTAGAACGACATTCTTGGATTTTAAACGACACTTCTAGGTCGAAACCAAAAACGTCCCGCTGGGACAGAATCTTAAGGGGAAAAGTCATCATGATGAATCGCTGGAGGACCGCCAAATCCTTCTCTTTGCAGGTCCGCAAAATGCGGTCCCGGATCTTCACCAATGCAAAGTGCCCGGACCGGGGGACGGGCCGGTCTTTGGTCGCTTTCTTCCTGGCCGCGATGCTGGCCGCAGGCCCGCTTTCGTCCGCTTTTGGACAGACTCCCGCGCAGAATCCTCCCTCAAACCCTGCGCCTCCGGACTCTCCGGCGCCGCAAAATGCGACCATCGCCCCCGTCGCTTCACTTGGAGTAGGAAAGCACGATTTCAGCACTGGTCCGCGCGTGTTCCCCGAGATATGGAAAGCCTACCGGCCGATCCAGATTGAAAACCCGGTGATCACCAATTCGGCGCGCCTCGATCAATTGATCCATGACGGGAAACTCGAACTGAGCCTTCAGGACGCCGTCGAGCTGGCCCTTGAAAACAGCATGGATATCGTCGTGGAGCGTTACGCTCCGTGGATGGCGGACACGTCCATCCTTAAAGCGAAATCCGGCGGCGCGGGCCAGTCGACAAGCGGCGCCTTACTCGGCTCTTCGACCGCCAATCTTCCTTTCCTTTCTTTCGATCCAAACATTTCCGGGACGATTCTGTTGAATGACGAACAAACACCCGTAAACAACCCGCTCATCTCGGGAACGGGCACGGGCTTGACGACCCTGAGCCATCTGGAAACTCATCAGGCGGAATACAACGGGCAGTTTACGCAAGGTTTTGAAACGGGGACGAGCTTGTTCATCAATTGGGACAACACTCGCAGCAGTTCGACCTCCTCCGCGAATTTTCTTAACCCCTACGTGCAATCATCTTTGTCCATCGGATTCAGCCAACCGCTGCTCAGCGGTTTTGGACTCAGCGTGAACCGGCGCAACATCCTGATCGCGAAGAACAACCGCAAGATTGCGGACTGGGCTTTCGCGCAGCAAGCCATCACCACCATCACCAATACGATTACAGATTACTGGGAACTGGTCTACGCGCGGGCGAACGTGAAAATCGAGGAACAAGCAGTCACCGTTTCGGGAAAGCTCTACAGCGACAACAAAAAGCAGCTCGACGCCGGCACGATGTCCCCGCTGGACGTCGTCACCGCCGAATCCGAGCTGGCCACGGACCGGCAAAACCTGATTGTGGCGCAGACTGTTAAACTTCAGGATGAACAGATCCTCAAGAATGTCATCTCCAAAGATCCGCTGGCCTCGAACATAGTCGGTATTGAGATCATTACAACAGACGAACCAAAACGCGTAGCCGAAATTGAGAATCCATCGTTCGAGGATTCCATGAAAGAGGCTTTCGCCAAGCGGCCCGAACTTCAGCAGCAGGTCTACAACTTAAAGAACGCGGACATTGATATGCAAGCCACTCGCAATGCGCTTTTGCCGGCGCTTACGGTGAGCGGAGAATACAGCTCCGTTGGATTGGCGGGAAATGCGTCCATCACGGGCACTCCCACGTACTTAAGCAGCGGCGTGCCCATCGTGGATGGAAATGGGATGCCGATCCTCGTGAACGGCGAGCCGGTCTTTGAACCGATTAGCGTACCTACGGTCACAGGCGCAAGTCAGCAGGGTTTTACGACAGCGCAAAACCAGATCTTTCACAACCGTTTTCCATCGTACGTAGGCCAATTGACATTGAACCTGCCTTTGCGCAACCGCTCCGCGCAGGCTGATAGTGCCCGCGCGATCCTGAACCAGCGCGAAGAGCAGGCCACCATCCAGCAATTGAAAAATGCGGCGATTCTTGATGTCCGCAACACATACATCGCGCTGACGCAAGGCCGCGCGCAGGTCGAGGCCGCCAGCAAGGCGCGCGAACTCGAACAGATCGCCTTTGACGACGAGCAAAAAAAATATAAGTTGGGAGCATCCACCGTTTACAACGTGATTCTGATGCAGCGCGACCTGATTACCGCGCAGGGCACGGAGCTCCGCGCTCTCGCTAATCTGGAGGAAGCGAAAGCAAACTACGAGCGCGCGCTTGGTCGTACCCTGGAGGTCAATCACGTCACCGTGGCCGACGCGAAATCCGGCGCGGTCGAGCGCGAAACTCTTATCCCGGGCACGCTTCACGGGAAAGTCGTTGGAACAGAGGACCTCTTCAAGGACGGCGGCACGCGCTAGTTTCGAGCAAGGCCGCCCTCCCTTCGCGCGAGCGGGGCCTTGCTCTCCCTTTTACCCTGACCTTGCATCCTGACCTTGCATCCGCAGTTGTCTCTCAGCTAATCCTTCCTTCTCCGAACTCCAAGCCCTTGCTAGACTGATTGCCTGAAGTTGGAACCTGGTTTTTCCTTGCCTCATTTTGCTGGGCTGACTATCCGGATGGCACCTGCAGCGGCTGTGTTCCTGGCTCACCGCACAGGGTTTAGCGCTGCGCGCGCCTGCGAATCCCGCCCGCAAATGAAACAAAACCCATGGTTCCAGCGTTTTAAAGTGTAGGTCAAAAATACAAACGTCCCAAAGGGACAGAATCTCGAGGGGTAATGATCATCATGAAGACACTCAGGGGGACCCTGAAGCGGTCCATTTTCGGTATGGACACCAGGAAAAACGCGGCGCGCTGGGCACGATCTCTGTTTGCCGCTTTCCTGGCTTGCCTGATGGCCGGCGGGACGCTTTCGCCGGTCTTCGCGCAAAGCCCCCAGAATTCTCAGGCGAACCCCGCGCCGACTCCTGCGCAGAGCTCGGATCAAACTCCGCCGGCTACTCCGGCGCCTCCGCCAACCACGACTGCCAGCGGCGCGACCATTGCGCCCGTCGCTTCGCTCGGCCGGGCGAAGTATGATTTCTCGCGCGCGCCAAGCTATTTCCCCAACATCATTCGCCCCTATGAGTCACAACACGTTGCTCCTCCCGACCTGGTCAATTCGCCGCGCCTCGACCAGCTCGTCCATGACAACAAGCTGGAGATCAACCTCCAGGACGCCATTGAACTGGCCCTCGAAAACAGCATCGACATCGCCGTCCAGCGCTACAATCCATGGATCGCCGACGCCGGGCTTCTCAATGCCAAATCCGGCCAGACCAGTTTTGGCACTCCCGCGTCCGTCTCAGTGATTTCTTCCTCGTCTGCACCCATTAATGCGTTTTCGCTGAACATTGTGAGCTTTGATCCCATTCTTCAGAGCACGAATTCGGTTGGCGAATTCACCACGCCAATTAACAACCCTCTCATTTCCGGTACGGGGACGACCTCAAACGGTCTTTTGGCCATTATTTCTCATTCCAATGAGTTCAATGACTCGTATTCACAGACTTTCGAAACGGGAACAAACTTCACCGTGGCTTGGGACAATACGCGTAACAGAAGCAGCTCCTTTTCCGCCAACTTCTTCAATCCTTCCGTCAGTTCCAACCTGCAGGTTTCTATTTCGCAACCTTTGCTTAATGGCTTCGGCCGCTCGGTGGGCACGCGTAACATCCGCATCGCCCAAAATGTTCAGCTAATCGCCAACTGGGCCTTCGCGCAACAAGCCATCACCACGATCACCAACACCATCACGGCTTATTGGGAGCTGGTTTACGCACGGGAGAACGTCAAGGTCAATCAACAGAACGTGGCCGCCTCGCAGAAGCTTTACGAAGACGACAAGAAACAACTCGAAATTGGCAGCATCGCCCCGCTCGACGTAACGAGGTCCGAATCCGAGCTGGAAACCAATACTGGAAACCTGATCCTCGCGCAAACGGTTCAGCTTACCGACGAACAGACCCTGAAAAATTTTATTTCCAAGGACCCCCTCGCGCCAAATATGATCAACGTGGAAATCATTCCGACGGATCTTCCCAAACAACCGGAGATGGTCGAAGCCGCGTCGTTCGAAGACGCCATTAAAGAAGCCTTCGCGAAGCGTCCCGAGCTTCAGGAAGAATTTTACAACCTTAAAAACGCCGATATCGATGTTAAAGCTACTAAAAACGGCCTTCTTCCCACCCTCACCGCCTCAGGCTTCTATGAGTCTCAGGGATTGGCTGGAAATTCACCCATTCTTGGCGCGACCACCACCGTCGCTGGCGCTCCCATCGTGGACGCCAACGGAGTCCCCATATTGTTCAATGGAGCCGAAATTTTCGAGCCCGCGACCACCACGGCGGTCCTTGGCCAAAAGAACCAGGGCTTCGGCACGGCCCAAAGCCAAGTTTTTCACAACAACTTTCCCGAATACGCGGGTCAATTGACCTTAACTCTTCCTCTTCGCAACCGCTCGGCCCAGGCCTTGCACGCCCGCTCTCTGCTCGTGCAACGCCAAATGGAAACCCAGATGCAGCAACTGCGGAACGCTGCGCTTCTGGACGTCCGCAATTCTTACATCGCACTCACACAAGACCGCGCGCAAGTAGCCGCCGCGAGCAAAGCGCGCCAATTGCAACAGGAGACCTTTGACGCCGAGCAAAAGAAATATCAACTCGGCGCTTCCACGGTTTACAACGTGATTTTGACCCAGCGCGACCTCATCACCGCGCAGGCCACGGAACTTCGCGCGCTCGCTAACCTCGTGGAAGCCAAAGCGAACTATGAGCGCGCCCTTGGGCGCACTCTTGAGGTCAACCACGTCACCATCGCCGACGCCAAGTCTGGCGAAATCAACCGTGACACGCTGATCCCCGGCACGCTCCACGGAAAAGTTGTCGGCGTGGAAGACCTGTTCAAGTCTTTGCCGACCGGCCGCTGAGTTCTCGGGGGGAGGCCGGTTTTGAGTGAACGCGTGAACGACGGAACACGTGAGCTCATTTCCGGCCTCGCTCGCTTTTCTTCTTTGCTCAGGTAGTGTTCTCGTCCTCTTGCCCGCTCATTAGCTTTCGCATAGCATGTAATTCTGCGTTCTTTTAGGTCGGCAAGCGAACGCCCGTAACTCGGGAGCGCCAGTCCATGAGCGATAAGGTCAAGGGAACCACTTCATCGGTAACCACGGCCGAAGCTCCCCCCGCTTCCCGCCGGCCCTCCGAAAAAGAACAAGCCTGGGAAGAAAATACGCTTCGTCCCACTTTGGAAAAAAGTCCCGAACGCCAGGCGCAATTTACAACGATCTCTGCTCATCCGATTCGGCGCCTCTATACTCCCGCCGATCTCGCGGGCTGGGATGCCGACCGCGATTTAGGCTTTCCCGGAGAGCCTCCCTACACACGCGGCATTCACTCCACGATGCACCGCGGACGCCTCTGGACCATGCGGCAATTCGCTGGTTTCGGCACCGCCGAAGACACCAATGAACGCTTTCGTTATTTGCTCGCGCAGGGACAAACAGGCCTCTCCACAGCTTTCGATTTGCCGACATTGATGGGTTATGACTCCGACCACCCGCTTTCTGAAGGCGAAGTCGGCAAATGCGGTGTGGCCATCAGTTCGCTCGCGGACATGGAAGTGCTCTTCGACAAGATTCCGCTCGCCAACGTAACGACTTCCATGACGATTAATTCGCCCGCGGCCGTGATTTGGGCGATGTACCTCGCCGTCGCCGAAAAACAAGGCGCGGACTTGCAGAAAATCTCGGGAACTTTGCAGAACGATATCCTCAAGGAATACATCGCGCAGAAGGAATACATCTATCCGCCCGAACCGTCGATGCGGCTGGTGATTGATACATTTGAATTTGCCGTAAAAAACACACCCAAATTCAATCCTATTTCCATCAGCGGTTATCACATCCGCGAAGCGGGCTCGACGGCTATTCAAGAGCTGGCGTTTACGCTGCGCGACGGCATGGAATACGTGGAGTACGCTCGGCGCCGAGGCCTCGAAATCGATCAGTTCGCCCCGCAGCTGTCCTTCTTTTTCAACGCGCACAGTGATTTCTTTGAAGAAATCGCGAAGTACCGCGCCGCACGCCGCATCTGGCAGAAAGCCATGGTCGAGCGCTACGGCGCAAAGAGCGCCCGTTCGTGGGCGCTGCGCTTCCACACCCAAACGGCGGGATGTTCGCTGACGGCGCAGCAGCCGTATAACAACGTGGTGCGGACGGCGATTCAAGCGCTGGCGGCAGTGCTGGGCGGGACGCAATCGCTGCACACGAATTCTCTGGATGAAGCTTGGGCGCTGCCGACAGAGTTTGCCGCCACGATCGCGTTGCGCACACAGCAGATCATCGCGCACGAAACGGGCGTTACAAACACGGTCGACCCGCTCGGCGGCTCGTACTTCGTGGAGGCGCTGACCAACGAAGTCGAGCGTGGCGCTTGGGACTACATCGAAAGAATAGACGCCATGGGCGGCATGGTCCCGGCCATTGAGCGCAGCTACCCACAACGCGAAATCGCCGAAGCCTCCTACAAATATCAGGTTGCGGTAGACAAAAAAGAAAAAATCATCGTCGGCGTCAATGACTATGTCGCGGAAGAAAAACCGCTCGAGATTTTGCAGATTGACGAAACGGTCGCACATCGTCAAGCGGCACGCCTCTCAAAACTCCGCGCCGACCGCTCGCAAGTAGAAGTTGATCGCCGGCTGGGCGCGTTGCGCAAGGCAGCAGAAGGCAAAGACAACTTAATGCCCTTCCTGCTCGACGCGGTAAAGTCCTATGCCACTGTCGGTGAGATCTGCGACGCCCTCCGCGCCGTCTTCGGCACCTACGAAGAAGTCGCCATTACGTAAGTGTCACTTAGGGTCTTGGCCGCCCTATTTCATAGGTTGGGCACTCGCCAGGGAATCTCCGCGAGCCTTTGCGTACTCTGCCCCCCTGCGTTATCTTTTCTGCTTGCTTAGACTCATGAAAGACGTTGACCTAACTCACGCCGTCATAGGAGCCGCGATCGACATTCATTGCACACTCGGTCCTGGCCTCCTGGAAGCTGTCTACGAAGAATGTCTCGCGAAAGAGTTTTCGTTACGGGACATTCGGTATGAGCGACAAAAGCCCGTACCCCTGGTTTACAAGGACCTCCAGCTGGAATGCGGGAATCGTTTCGATTTCCTGGTCGGCAAACGCGTCGTCGTTGAAATCAAATCTATCGACGCAATCGCGCCCATCCATGAGACTGTGATGCTTGCTTATCTTCGTTTGTCGCGATCTCCCATTGGACTCCTCATCCATTTCAATGGGCCCGTTCTCAAGGATGGGATTCGCCGTTACGTCTGGCACTACAAAGGAAAAGAAAATGATAACGCAGAGGCGCAGAGCACCGCAGAGTCCGACGGAGAAACCTCGATAAGCGCAGCGACTGGATTCGAAAGTACGCAATCCGAACAAAAAGAGAGAATATAGAAGGCCTGATGCCTGAGAAGAAAATACGAGTATTGATTGCCAAGCCCGGCTTGGATGGCCACGACCGCGGGGCCAAAATTATTGCGCGTGCGCTCCGTGACGCTGGCATGGAAGTCATCTACACCGGCCTGCGCCAAACCCCCGAGATGATCGCCACCGCCGCCGTTCAGGAAGACGTCGACGTGATCGGCCTTTCGATCCTCTCCGGCGCGCACAACACCATCTGCCCGCTGCTCATGAACCTATTACGCGAAAAGGGTATGCACGACGTCACTGTCCTCGTCGGCGGCATCATTCCGGAAGCCGACATTCCAGCCATGAAACAGTCCGGAATCGCGGAAATTTTTCTGCCCGGCACTTCCACGCAAGACATCGTAAGCTTCATCCACAAGCGCCTGGATCGCTGATACTGCGAAATTTCATCTTGTTAAAAGGCATTGCCGGTCCGTCTCACGAACCGAGGGGTCTCACAAGGAAGTTTTACGAAGAAGTTCCGTCAGGAAATCCCGAGAACAACTCTTTACGACCAACTCCGCTCAAATTTCACGCGCGTATATAGCACCCGGAATCCCTGCCGAACAATATTCCGTTGCGAGACGCTCCCCGGCTGCGCCAGACTGACCGCGAGATCACTCCCCGCCTGCGAAGCCCGCGCAAGCCGCCTCTGTAGCAGCGCCGTCTGCACGCCGCGCTTGCGTGCCACCGGCAGAGTGCTGGCTCCAAACAATCCCGCCACGCCATCATGCAGCGCGAGCGTCCCGCCTCCCGCAATTTTGCCATCCACGCGCGCCAGATAGCACTCCGTCTTTGGCCCAAACGCAAACATCTTCATCACTTCGAGCAGCTCCTGCGACACCGGAAACTTGTCCGCAAATCCCTGCGAAACCGTCTGCGTCCACAGATCAATCTGGTCTTTGCCAACTTTTTCGATGGTCACGCCCTCGGGGGGCTCGGGACAAGTTTCATCCTCGCTCACCGGCCGCGCCATGACATTGGAAAATTCCGTCACTCGATACCCTCGCTGCCCGAAGTGCTCGACGAACGAAGGATCGGCCAGCGGGCTCGTCTCCACACGCACCGTTTCCTCACGACTGCGGTAAAACTCTTCCAGCCGGTCAAATTCCGTCGCACTGACCGGCCCTTCAAGACCCATCCCTATGGCCTGCGTGATCGGCGAATTCTTTCCGCAATACACGGCAAATCCACCAGCGACGCGCCGCACGGCGGCACCGCTCCCTGGGCGGAATCGCTCGAGAGCTTCCGCGCATTCCACGGCAGCCTGCGCTTCGGCGAGCTCGACCCTGTGGGCTAGCTCCAATTCCAGGGGCAGTTCACGCATGGGTCAGTTTAGTTCTTACCTTTGTCACGGTTTTTATACATGTCTCGCACACTGCGCATTATTATTTTAGTACGTTTATTATCCGCACTACGAACTTCGGGATCCATTTTTCGCACGAGGAACTCCTGTTCTCGCTGCAGCTTGCGCTTGCTTTCCAAACGGCCAGCGTCAAGCTCGCCGGCCTCGATGGATGCACGCACTGCGCAACCTGGCTCATTTTTATGTTGGCAATCGCGAAACCGACATTGCGAGGCAAGTTCATCCACGTCGGCAAATGTAAGCGCTACGCCCTCGGACGCGTTCCACAGCTGCAGTTCGCGCAAGCCTGGCGTATCTATGATCATCGCGCCGCACGGCAGCAGAAAAAGTTGCCGCGAAGTGGTCGTGTGACGCCCGCGGCTGTCGCTTTCCCTCACCGCGTGCGTCACCTGCCGTTCTTCTTGCAACAAGCAATTCACCATCGTGGACTTCCCTACTCCGGATGAACCGAGAAGGACAAGGGTCTGCCCTTTCTTAAAACTCGCGCGCAGTTCATCCAGTCCTTCTCCAGTTTTCGCGCTGAGTGCAAAAACCGGCACACCCATCGCTATTGCCTCGATCTCCGCGGCGCGCTCTTGAGGTTCGGCACACGAGTCCGTTTTATTGAGAACCACGACCGGCCGTGCGCCCGATTCCCAACACTGCGCGATATAACGTTCGATGCGCCGCACATTGAAATCTCCGTCCAGCGCCGCCACGATGAGCGCCAGGTCGATGTTCGCCGCGATGACTTGCTCCGCGACCTGCTTACCTGCGACCTTACGCACAAATT
Organism: Betaproteobacteria bacterium; assembly: GCA_903970165.1. Taxonomy (GTDB): domain Bacteria; phylum Acidobacteriota; class Terriglobia; order Acidiferrales; family UBA7541; genus Acidiferrum. Next base: position 23,815 of record CAJCHZ010000059.1, on the reverse strand, counting down.
TACTACGCCGCGGTAACACGGACTGGATGAGCGCGGTTTTCTGCCTTGCAATCATTTCCAACGCGATCCAGTCTCCAACGGCGGGCCAATCGCCGCCCGTCTCCGCTTCTTTGCGGAAGCTGCCAGACGGCTCCGCCCAGCATTCCGCAAAATCTCCAGCTACGCGCCACAACCCACGTTGCTGCGAGGTGACACGCGCCGGGACGCGTCCTTCGTTATCTCGTTCGTTCCACGCTGCTTCAAAATATGCATCCCAACCTAAATCCTGGATAAACATTTCAAAATATTCTCCCGCTGCTCGCAAGCAGCCATGCGCGAGCGCTTCGAAAGCATTGCAGAAGCGCGGCGCGGCTTTGCACTTTCAAGCGGACTTGGGCCCGTTCAAAAGCGCGGTGATTCATATATGCATGGATAAAGTGAAGCGGGAGTTTGTCGCGGCCAGATCGATTATATCGAGTGCTTGCCAGAGACAAACCCGCCCGCAACAATCTTCGAAAAGCTTTTCACAGGCGCCTCCAGCGAAAGATTCGATGCCCTTGCAGCACCGTAATTCGATTTTACGCATCCAGTCCGCATGCGTCAACGCGTGAATCCGAGAGCTTCTCGAGTCGTACAGCATTTCCTGTACTCGGCCGATTCTCTCAGGGGATTCTCCCCTGACGATAGAGCCCATGATGCAAAATTACTCAAAAGGTTCTAAAGATATTCGACGCCCCTCCGCAGAAAAAAACACCCGCGGCTAAATTAATTTCCCGCTATGTAAATCCGATTCGCAATTCTCCGCGTATAGCTTGCTGGGGGAAGTTCCAACGAGGTGGCACAGCCGGCCTGCTGCCTTCTGGTGTATTTCCCTGCGAAAACATCAGACAGGAGCGTTCATGAACGACAAAAAGAAAGACAATCCAACACAAATCGCGCCGGCGCAGGAAAAGCAAACTGGCCGTCGTGCTTTTCTGCATCGCACGGGTATCGCGGGAGCTATTGGAGTCGCCGGAGTCGGCGGTTTCCTGACTCTCGGAAGCCCGGCGTCCCGAGCGACCAGCACTTTGCTTCGCGGTCACGATCATGATCACGACGATGACGATCGCGACTGCAAAGAACGCGACCAGAAGATTCTGCTCGCCGCGGAAATCGCGGAAGCGCTCGCGGTTACCACCTACACCAATATCATCGACGGCTCACCGTTTTTCACGCGTCTGCCGAACGATGACCAAGGCTACCTCGTTGCCGCGCGGCAGGAAGAAATGTCGCACTATCTCCTGGAGCAATCGGTCACTGATCAGCCGTCGCCCTTCAAATCGTTTTTCTACCCGAAGAACATGTTCGAGGACGCGCAAACTACTCTGAACGTTCTTGTCACGCTCGAAGACGCCTTCATCGCCGCGTATCTCGTTGGCGTGCGCCACTTCAGCACGTCCGACCTGCGTGTTACCGCCGCCCGCATCATGGGCATCGAGAGCGACCATCGTACGCTGGCCCGTGTCGTTGCAGGCGATGTCGCCCCGCAAGACGGCGGCCCTATCCAGAACATCACCGGCATACAGGGCGTTGCGGAACCGGCCGATCCTCCGAACAACAATGGCTACGAGCGTACGCTCTGCTGGACGCACATCGAGCAGGCGCTTGCGGCCTTGACGCCGTTCGCCGACATCACCGCCGCCAAAGCCGCGGGCTTCGATGTCTCGAAGTCCTTTGGCTTCGATCCCTTCACCCCCAAGCTCCCCAATCCACTGGGTGATTTCATTTCCTTCACAGGCTGCTAATTACCCGGCGCAATTTCCTCGCGGGGGCGCACGGACTGCGCCCCTTCTCCGTTCTCGAAATTCCTGGAGCGCTCTCCCTCGCGGAATTTCACAGCGGACCGTATACTGTTGCCCTCGGCGCGTAACGGAGCTTCACGCGCGCCCCAGGTATACTTCCAGCGCGAGGTCCGTGAGTGGCTGCATCCGTTCTGAAAACCAGCGTCCGTACGAAGTCGCCCGACTTCGAGAAAAATCACCGTCGCATCATCGATCTCCTCACGAAAATCAAGAATGAAGAAGAACAGATTCGCCAGGGCGGCGGCGCGAAAGCGATCGAATCGCAACACAAGAAAGGCCGGCTAACGGCGCGCGAACGCATCGCGAAGCTGATCGATCCGGGCACACAACTTTTTGAACTGAGCGTCTTCGCAGCATACGAGATGTACACAGAATGGGGCGGGGCGCCGTCCGCCGGAACCGTTACGGGGCTTGCCAAAATTTGCGGACGCACGATGATGCTTATCGCGAATGACGCCACCGTGAAGGCCGGCGCGTTTTTCCCGATGACCGCCAAAAAAGTCATCCGCGCGCAGAATATTGCCATCGAAAATCACATTCCCACCATTTACCTGGTCGACTCCGCAGGAGTCTTCTTACCACTGCAGGAAGATGTTTTTCCCGACACGGATGATTTCGGCCGCGTGTTTCGCAACAACGCGGTGATGTCCGCGATGGGCATCCCGCAGCTCGCCGCTATCATGGGCATGTGCGTCGCCGGCGGCGCGTATTTGCCGCTGATGTGCGACCACATCTTGATGACCGAGGGCTCGGGATTATTCTTGGCAGGCCCCGCACTCGTTCAGGCCGCGATTGGGCAGGTAACGTCTGCGGAAGATTTGGGCGGCGCTAAAATGCATTCGCAGATCAGCGGCACCGTAGATTTTCGCGAGCCGGACGACGACGCATGCCTCGCGAGGATTCGCGCACTGGTGGATAAAATGGGCGCGGCGAATCCCACTCTTTTTAGCCACGTTGCCTCGCGCGAACCGCTTTATCCGGGTGACGAAATCTACGGACTTTTTTCGGACAATCCGGCGAAGCAATATGACATGCGCGAGATTATCGCGCGCGTCGTGGATGCCAGCGAGTTCGAAGAATATCGCGCGGAATACGGAGAGACGCTCCTGTGCGGTTACGCACGCATTGGGGGCTGGGCCGTCGGCATCGTCGCGAATCAAAAAAAACACGTACAAACGCAAGCGCGTGGGTCCGACCAAAAGCGCATGGAATTTGGTGGCGTGATTTACACCGAGTCCGCGGAAAAAGCCGCTCGCTTCATCCTCGACTGCAACCAGAACCGCATCCCACTCATTTTTCTGCACGACGTAAACGGCTTCATGGTCGGCAAAGATGCCGAGTGGAGTGGCATCATCCGCGCCGGCGCAAAAATGGTCAACGCTGTCGCCAACAGCGTTGTGCCAAAAATTTCCGTAATTTGCGGGGGCAGCTTTGGCGCCGGAAACTACGCTATGTGCGGCAAAGCGTACGACCCGCGCTTCATGTTCGCCTGGCCCACGGCAAAATTCGCGGTGATGAGCGGCGACGCCGCCGCCAATACGCTAGCAGAAATCAAGCTCAAACAACTTGAACGCGAAGGCAAAAAAGTCGACGAAAAAGCCCGCAAAGAAATGCTCGCCACCGTCAAAGCTACCTACGAACATCAAACCGACCCACGTTACGCTGCGGCCCGCCTGTGGGTTGACGCCATCATCGATCCCGCCCACACGCGCGACGCGCTCATCAGCGCGCTAGAAGCCGCCGCGCTAAATCCCGACATCCGCGAGTTCAAAACCGGAGTGCTCCAGACATAATGGGCTCCAGCGAAAATAGATTTGCGGCCATCGGCAGCAACGTGGTTCTTGCCGTTGTCGTCCTGCTTTTGCCCGCGATGGCCGGCATTGTTTGTATCATTTACACCAAAGTGGCGCTGGATCGCGGGCCCCTGTGGTTTTTGGCAGGATTGGCGTTCTTCCCCGCCGCCCTCGGATTAGTTGCCGCGATTGTGACAGCGCTGGTAGCGTCCATTCGTCGGCGCATCACGGGCGGCCTCCTAATCAGCTCGTGGGTGATCATCGCCATGGTGGCGAGCGCTTGGTGGTATTCGGTCCAATTTATTCGGGATCCCTTCGCACCATGAGGAATGATGGAAAACACTACAACAATCGTTGAATGTCCGCGCGATGCGTGGCAAGGACTGCCGGACCTTATTCCCACGGAATACAAGGCCGAATACCTGAAACAGCTCGTCCTTGCCGGATTCAATCACATCGACGCCGTCAGCTTTGTTTCGCCAAAGCACGTGAAGCAAATGGCGGACAGCGAAGATGTAATGTCCAAACTCAACGCTACCCTTCCCGGCGACATTGAGCGGCCCGACATCATCGGCATCGTGGTAAATGAAAAAGGTCTTGAACGTGCGCTTGCAACACCGGGCGTTACGACGATCGGGTACCCGTATTCCATTTCAGCCTATTTCCGCCGCGCGAACGCCAACATGACGAAGAACGAATCCCGCCTCCTCGTCGAAAAACTCCGCAAAGAAACTCTCACGGCCAAGAAAGATCTCGTCGTTTACATCTCGATGGCCTTCGGCAACCCCTACGACGAACCGTGGGGCCCGGAAATCGTCACGGACACGCTCGAATGGCTCAAAGGCATCCGCGTGCGCACTGTTTCCCTCGCCGACACTGTCGGCACAGCCTCCCCGGAACTTGTCGGCGATCTCTATCGCCAGGTGAAAGACGAAATTGCCGGCCTTGAACTCGGCGTCCATCTCCACAGCCGACCCGAAGAGGCCGAAGCAAAAATCCTCGCCGCCTACGAAGCCGGCTGCCGTCGCTTCGACAGCGCCCTTACCGGACTCGGCGGCTGTCCTTTCGCCGGAGACAATCTCGTCGGCAATATCGCCACGGAAGACGTCCTGGCCGCCCTGAAAAAAGCCGGCGCCGACCCTGGCATCGATTCCGCGAGCCTCCAGACCGTCCTTGAAATGGCCAACGACATCCGCGCAAGGTATGCACACGCCCCGCTTGTGAATTAGAATCATTCCGGCGGCAGGAGACCCGCCAAGCATGTTTGAAACGTTGACCCTTGAATTTTCCGGCCAACTCGCGACGCTGACCTTCAATCGTCCCGAAAAGCGCAACGCCATATCCCAGCGCATGGTCAGCGAAATTCAATCCGCCCTCGACGCCATCGAGACCAGCCGCGCGCGGGTAGCCATCATCACCGGCGCCGGAAAAAGCTTCTGTGCGGGCATGGATCTGGAAATGCTCTCCGCAATCGCTTCCCAATCCTCCGCCGACAACATGGAAGACTCTCGCCGCATGGCCAAAATGTTTCGCCGCATCTGGAGTTTTTCAAAGCCGCTCATCGCCGCTGTGAACGGCGCCGCCCTTGCTGGCGGCTGCGGCCTAGCCACGCTTTGCGATTTCACGCTGGCCGTTCCCGAAGCGAAGTTCGGCTACACCGAGGTAAAAATCGGATTTCTGCCCGCCATCGTTTCCGTTTTTCTGACGCGCCAAATCGGCGACAAGCAAGCGCGGAACCTCCTTTTAACTGGGCGCCTCGTGGAAGCGGCGGAAGCCCTCAATCTTGGCCTCATCACGGAAATCGTGCCGCACGAGCGTTTGATGGAACGATCCCGCGAGCTGGCGGACGTCCTCATTGCCGCCAGCCCGGTAAGCCTGACGCGCGCGAAGCGTTTGCTCACTTCCGCAGCCGCGGCAAGCGTTGACGAAGACCTCGAACGCGCCATCCTCGAAAACGCCCGCATTCGCTGCACCGCGGACTTCAAGGAAGGCCTCGCCTCCTTTCTCGAAAAACGCAAACCCGTTTGGAGCACGGACGTGGAATAATCCACGGGAGTGCATCGAGCTTCCTAACTTCAAGACATGAGAATGATCGAATATCACGACGCCACCGTACGGGTGCGCTACGCCGAAACCGACCAGATGGGCGTGGTTTATCACGCGAACTATTTTGTCTGGTTCGAGGTCGGCCGCGTCGAGCTGATCCGCGCCCTCGGCATTGAGTACAAGCTCATGGAAATCGAGGACGACTGCCACATCGTCGTCGCCGACGCGCATTGCCGCTATCAATCGTCGGCGCGCTACGACGAAGTGCTGCGCATCCGCACGCGCATCGAGGAATCCCGAAATCGCATTATAAAATTTTCCTATGAAGTATTTCGTGTCGCCGACGGCAAGCTGCTCGCCACCGGCGGAACAACGCACATCATTTGTGGGAGCAATGGCAAGGCGAAATCGCTGCCGCACAAATATCTCAGCATATTCAAATCTGTCGCTACGCAGTCGCCCGATCGGAGCGAGGCATGACCATTTCTCTCACAGGCAACGATCTGACGTTTGCGCAGCTGTATGACGTGGCCCTGCGCGGCGAGCCCGTGAGCCTCTCCGCTCAGGCGATCGGGAGGATGAACGCCTCCCGCGCCGTCGTGGATCGACTTGTAGCTTCCGGAGAAACGGCCTACGGCATTAACACCGGCTTCGGCAAACTCGCCTCCGTGCGTATTTCAGCGGAGCAAGTCCGCACCCTGCAGATAAATCTCGTGCGCTCGCATTGTTGCGGAGTTGGCGCGCCGCTCAGCGAAGCGGAAACGCGCGCAATGATGCTGCTGCGTGCAAACGCGCTCGCCAAGGGTCTGAGCGGCATCCGGCCACTGATTGTGGAGACGCTCTGCGCGATGCTGAATGCCAAAGTACATCCCGTTATTCCTTCGCAGGGATCGGTCGGCGCTTCCGGGGACCTCGCGCCGCTCGCACATCTGGCGCAGGTGATCATAGGAGAAGGCAGCGCGGCTTTCAAAGGTGCATTCCTGGATGGCCGCGAGGCTATGCGTCGCGCAGGAATCCATCCTGTCTCGCTCGAAGCAAAAGAAGGTCTGTCGCTCCTGAACGGCACTCAGGGGATGCTCGCCCTGCTAAGTCTCGCGCTTCACGACGCCGACGTTCTCACCAACTCCGCCGATGTTGCCGCCGCTCTCTCGCTCGACGCGTTACGTGGTAGCCCTGGCGCATTTGACGCACGCGTAATGCATGCCCGCGCTTATCCCGGTGCTGCCACAACGGGCCGTAATCTTGCCCATCTCAACGAAGGCAGCACTATTCGCGAGTCTCATCGTTCGCCGGAAAAAGACCCTCGCGTGCAGGACGCCTATAGCGTCCGCTGCACACCCCAGGTTCATGGAGCCGTGCGCGATTCCCTGGCGCAGGCGCGCGAAATGGCCGCCGTGGAATTGAACAGCGCGACGGACAACCCGCTCGTCTTTGTAAAAGAAGGCGGCGGCGACATCATCAGCGGCGGAAATTTTCATGGCCAGCCGCTCGCCATGGCTGCGGATCAGGTCGCGGTAGCGTTAGCCACACTCGGCGGCATCAGCGAGCGCCGCATCGAGCAGATGACCAATCCGTTGACCAGCATGCTGCCCGCTTTTCTGACGCCCGAGCCGGGCCTCAACTCCGGTTTCATGATCGCGCAGGTTACCGCTGCCGCTTTGACAAGTGAGAATAAAACCCTCGCCACACCCCATTCCATCGATTCCATTTCCACATCCGGAAACCAAGAGGACTACGTCTCCATGGGAATGAGCGGCGCGCGGCGCCTGGAAAAAATGCTTCACAACTTGCGCCGCATTGTCGCGATTGAGTTCTTGTGTGCTTGTCAGGGAATCGACCTTCTCGCGCCGCTTCAGACGGGAACGCTGGCGAAAAAGGCTTACGATTCTGTTCGCGCGAAATCGGGGATGATAACTCAGGATCGGCCTCTGGCTGCGGAGATCGAAGCGGTTTCGGAGCTAGTGGCAGCCGACGCGTTTTCCGCCGTGTTGCATTGAAACTCCGGCTCTGCGAACTCGCTGTCTCTGCGGTCCTGTGCGTAAAGGCTTTTTCTTCCATACCAACCTTACGGCTTCGCTGCCAAAGCTGATCTGAGCGCAGGTCCGATACGCTCCGGCAGAGATTCAGCGATCTGTTCCCCCACGATCTTTTGGAGTACCGAGCCGTCGCGGCCAATCAGGACATAGGTCGGCAAACCGTTGACGCCGAACTGTTTCTGAAGGGCCCGATTCGAATCCAGCCGTTGTGGCCATGTCATTTGGTGACTCGAAACAAAGGCTCGCCATTCGGATTCGTCGTCATCTTCGCTGATGCTGACGACCACAAAATCGCCGCCGTAGACGGCTTGAAGTCGCTTCAGGTTGGGCAGAGCGCTGCGGCATGGTCCGCACCACGAAGCCCAAAAATCCAACAGCACAACTTTGCCGCGATACTGAGCTTCCGGCGAATCCCCCGATCGCGACCCTGGAACACCGGAACCCGAGTGCGCCGCATGATCGCCAGAGGGTGCGTCCCCTGCGTAATAACCCCGCGGCATATTGTCGTCGTCGAGCAGTTTGACGGACTTGGCGGCTGCCTTCGTATCGGATGGACTGGCCGGATTGGCATCGGCTTGCTTCTTCGCGCGGGCCTGCCGTGCCAATTCCGCCAGAGACAAAGGCTGCTCAGACGCATCAGCAACGGGCTGCTGCTGTTTATCTTTCGCTGAACCAGTTTGAGGAGCAGCCCTGGAAGCCGGTCGCGAGGAGTTTTGCCCGGAATCCTGCGCAAAAACCGCGGGACACCAAATCAGGCAGAACGCACTCACCGTAGTAAGAATGAGCCCGTTTCGCATAATGCTCTCCCTGAGAGAGTTACGGCATGAATTCAGGTTATCGAGCAAGATGGCGCAGCCCAATGGTACTTTTGATTAACAATGCACTGGCGGCGAGGACAGGTCGTTCTGCCAGACGGAAACTTCATTTTTGAATTGAGCGAGCGAAGTACGTCAAGCTGGCGGTTCCGCTTCAGGCCCATTGATCGTCCGCGGCCAGGACAGAAACGCGCTCAGCGAACTCGCAACTTGCACGTTGCCCTGCGGGTCAACACAAACAAAAAAGACCGGCGCGTCTGCCTCGCGTGTTTCCTTTGCAGGAGTCCAGTAGAAATTACCGGAGCCATCGGTAGCGAAACAAAAGCCTTTGCCCAATCCCAGTGCATGCAAATCCACGGTAAATTTCTGGCTCTCCCGATCGAGCGGCAAAAACGCCGCAATCCATTCGGCAGCTTCCTTCTCTTCTTCAGCACCCTGACCTTTCAGATTGCCAAAGCCGCCGTCGTCGGTACGCTCAGAAGGCGGTATACGAATCTCGATTTGCTCGCTAAGTATGGTCTGGTGATCGTCATAGAGTGCAAGAAGCCGCTGCGGCAAAAGCCCTCCAATTCCCTGTTCCACCTCCGCCGCCTTGGGATGCACAAGCCGGCTCCGAAACGAATCCCGTGCCGCTTGTCGTTGTTCCGGAGTCTGTCGGCTGCGCATCTGATGCAAAAAGTGTCGCACGCCAAGTATGGCCACTAGAAGAATCAGCGCTCCAGCAAGCGGCCCAAAAGCCTCAACAATCAGCGTCTGCATGAATGGATGATACTAGAGACAGCACCACGCAGTGCTGCGCGGGTCACAACCGAACAGGACTCTATTTCAAGATTCAAGAAATGGCTGGGACGATATCGGTCTTACGGAAATCGTCGCCCTTGAAAAGAAGAGGCTCGCCGGTTGCTTTCGCCAACGCGTAAGAAAAGCAGTCACCGAAATTCAACCCAGCCGGATGACGCCCCGTGCCATAATTGGCAAAGGCCTGACGAGCGATCAAAGCGTGCTCCTCTGTGAAGGACTCGATAACGATTCCCGAAACGTGCAACATGGATTCCCAAAGAAGAATGCCCTCCGCGCCCGTCCTTGCTTGCAGAACGATGTATATTTCGACAAACGTAGGGGCCGACATCTTGCGCGATGTCGCGTCAACAAGAGCCTTATCGAAAACTTCAAACCCCGGTTCGTGAAGGGCCAGGGCGATGAAAGCCGACCTGTCAATAATCACTTGGGAAGACCATGCTCGTCGTACAGCATTTCGGCGTGATCACGGAAAGGCCCTTTATCGAGGGCAGCGATGCGTGAAGTGATCGCACGGATGCCGGCTAGTTTGGCCGCGTTCTCGGGGCTAAGGACGCGCATTTCGTCGGGAGACAAATACTGCCCCTCGGATTTCGAGACCGCTTTGTTCGCCGGCGCGCTCTCTGCAGCCTTCCCATTCCCAGACTCCGCCATGCGTTCTTTCAAAATGTTCGCAAGCAGGCGGGAAACACTGGTGTCGTGCGTGGCAGCTTCCACGCGAACCCATCGAGCGACTTCTTCTTCGAGAGCAATCGTAATGTTGCGGAGCTTGGTTTTCATGACACAAACTCAGTGTAACACGAAATCAGTGTAACGCGAACTTCGTGCTGAAACCAGCAATGTCACTGTCCCAAGGCGGAGCGCAGGAAAGAGAGCATGCGGTAGCCGGCGATATAGCTAAAAGGCGCCAACTCCAGCGAGTAGTGCCCACAGTGCAGCGCCATGCTACGCGGATTCGCGCCATGGCGGCGCAGGGAATCCAACATCTGGCGGCTGAGTTCGGGGAGCATGGTGGGGTCGTACTTCCCGTAGACAAGGAAGGACTTGCGGTCCGCACCTAAGCCGCGCTCGACGTAGGGGATAGGGCTGATGGGTGCCCAGTAGTCTCGCAGTTCGTCGACCGAAACGTGGCTTCGAAGGCCCTCCCAAACGTGGTTCGTGGTCATGCCCTGGCTGACGACGTCGGCGTAGTAAGTGGAAAAGTGGAAGAAGCCGCCTGCTTTCACGGCGGCATCGTGCATCAGCGTGATGTAACCAACAGAAGACCCAAGGCTTGTGCCGAGTATGCCGATGCGGGTGTAGCCCTGCTGCTCGAGCCAGCGAAGGCAACGGCGAGCATCGTGGACAGCCTGACGATTAGCCTGAAGCGTCAATCCGACATTAGGGCCGCAGATCTGGTCGGCGCGTTCGTGCCCTTTAGCCATGCGCCGGTTGTGGTAAGGCATGGACATCTTGAGCGCGGCAATGCCAAACCGGGACACCCAGTCGCAAAGCCCGTCCTGGCCGTGCCATTTCGCGTTCCAGTTGGGGAGGACAAGAACTGCCGAACCTGGGCGAGCTTTGAAGGGCGGCTTACGATCACGGCGGGCAGGCCACATACGGGCGTGGACCGTGTTGTTTTCGGGCCAGGGAGACTCGATAGAACTGCTGAAAGTTAGAATGTCGTCGGAGTCGAGCTTGTAGTCATCAGCAGGCGTTGTAGCAAACCATTCTCTGCTGTTTTCGATGGCGTTCTTGGCGTATTCGCGGACGAAGGCGGCAGGATCGGACGCATTTGGGTCGCCGCCGATATGCTCAAGCCCCCAATGAAAGGGTTGGACGCGACGGTTATCGTCGGTGGTCCAACGGCGATGCTCGTAGCGGCGGATTCTGCGTTCAAGCCAGTGCATGGGATAAGAAAGTCGACCGTTAGCAGTTTACAGGCGAAAGCTCGAAGAAAAAACCCGGAAAACAGGACAGAGAGCGCGCAGAAAGTAGAGAGAGCAGAACGGAAGGCACAGAGAAGAGGGCAGAAAACGTTAGGGATGGGGCACGCTAGGGCGGGGCGTTTGTTGAGGCCGTTAGATAGGTGTGGGAGAGTACTAAGTACGGGCGCACAGCGGCCGGCCACACCGTGATCATCATTTTCTTTTTTTTATTTGGGATTGTGATTGGGAGCTTCTTGAATGTGTGTATCACGCGCATTCCGGAAGATTTGTCCATTGTGTCGCCGGGGTCACGCTGCCCGCGATGCCTGGCGCCGATCAAGGCCTACGACAATGTGCCAGTATTTGCATGGCTTTGGCTGCGAGGAAAATGCCGTAATTGCGCGCTGCCAATTTCTCCGATGTATCCCCTGGTGGAGTTACTCACGGGGCTCCTATTCGTGGCCTGCAATCTGGAGTTTGGAATCACCCAGGCTGCCGTGAAATGGCTGTTCTTCCTTTGCCTCATCATGATTCTGACGGTGACCGACCTTCGCGTGCGGCTGCTTCCTGACGTCGTAACCTGGCCTGGATTGGCTGCCGGTTTAGTTTTTTCTTCCGTCGTGCAGCCGAATGACGGAACCGCATTTTTCCTTTGCCTGAAGCTCTTTCACTGGGTGCCCCCGGCGTGGTTGATGGGCCTGCTCGAAGGAATTTTGGGAGCGGCATTTGGGAGCCTTCCGCTTTGGGGTTTTGCCGCGCTTTACAAGCTCGTGCGCGGCCGCGAAGGCATGGGTTTGGGCGATGTGAAGATGATGGCCATGGTCGGGGCGTTTCTCGGGGTCCGAGGCGCATTTTTCACCTTGCTGTTCGGAGCGCTACTCGGAAGCTTCATCGGCCTTCTCGTCATCGCGACCATGTATCTAACTGGGACCGGGCGACAGCTTGCGGTGCGGGCCAGCCGCCGCGGGCTCGGCGAAGTGAACCGGATTCGATGGTTCATCGCCAGCCAGTACCATTTGCCGCTGGGGACCTTTCTGGGGATTGCCGCGCTCATTGTCGTGTTTGTGTTCTCGTCTTACTCAATCGATCTGGGGCCGCGGTTGCGCTGAGATTCTTTTCGATGCGAGGCCGATTCAGGCTATGACCTTCGCCGCATTCCAAGCCGAAACCACACAACGCGTCTGGGAAATCGCTATCGGAACGGCCGTGGGCATCCTGGTCGTGGTGGGCATTGTACTGTTTCTGCTGCGCAAATTTTTCCAGAGCACGCGCGATTCACACAGCGAAGCGATTGTGGCGCCAACTCCTCGATCGGAAAATACTTCGGCATTCATGGCGGCGTCCATGCAGGGGGTTATCCGCCAGCTTCGCGACCAGGAGAAAGAACTCGAACGCCTACATAAAATTGAGCGTGAACGCGCGGAACATACGGAGCGGCTCAGCGAAGAAGTCACACGCAACATGCCGGCGGGGCTGGTAGTGGTCAACGCTCTGGGTAATATATCCAGCGCGAATCCCGCTGCGGAACAGGTGCTGGGCATTCGCGGGCTTGGATTCCGGCGATACAGCGAAGTGCTGGGCGAAAAATCCGAGCTGACGCGGCTGATCGGCGAGTGCCTGGCGAAAGGCAGCATTTTCCGGCGCGAGCAGGTGAAGCACGAGGAACCGAGCGGCGATTCGCGGCTGCTGGGCGTGACCATTTCGCCGATTCGCAAAGGCACCGAGAAGATTAACGGGGCGATTTGCCTGATTACGGATCTAACGGAGCTGGCGGCGCTGCAGCAGCAGGTGCAGCTGAAGGAAAACCTGGCGGCGCTTGGCGAGCTTTCCGCCGGGATCGCCCACGAATTCAAGAATGCACTGGCGACGATTTCCGGGTACGCGCAGATGATCAGCGCGGAGACAGTTACGGGAGAGGTAGCGGATTCGGCTGAGAGAATTCTGGAGCAGACCCGCAACATCACGCACGTCGTGACGGAATTTTTGAAGTATGCGCGGCCGCTGGAAATTTCCAGCGAGCCGGTGGCACTGGAAGGCGTCGTTGAGCGCGTCGTTGCGGAGGTGGCCGAGGCCATGCCGCAAATTCGCATTCGTTATGAAGGGCCGATCGGCAGCGTGGCCGGCGACGAGGGACTGCTGCGGCAAGCGCTGCTGAACCTGGCTCGGAATGCGGCGGAAGCGAGCGTTGGGTCGGCCAACGGCGGGCGGGTGCTTCTCCGCGGCGAAGTGGCCCGGCATGAAGAAACATACACGCAACGCATCACCATTTTCGATAACGGCGCAGGGATCACGCCGGGCAACTTGCCTAAGCTTTTCCGGCCATTTTTCACGACGAAGGCAAAGGGCACCGGGCTGGGTCTTGCGGTGGTGCAGAAGATCATCGTGCAACACGGTGGGCGAGTGGAAGCCCGCAACCGGCCGGAGGGCGGGGCTGCCTTTATTGTTACGTTACCGGCGTGCCGGAGCGTCCCAGAAGCGGTAGAATTGAAGAAGGACAGCATCTAAGCAGTAGGCGGGGGAATCGATCCAGCTCGCCCCCCGAAAGGCGGCATTGTATGCGTGTCAACTATTGGATGAAGTCTTCGATGCTTTTGACGGGATTGTGCCTGGCAGCAATTCCCGTATTTGCTCAGCAACAGCAGCAGAATCCTCCGCAGCAACAGGCTGACGATCCCGTTGCAGATGCGGCGCGCAAAGCGCGTGAACAGCAAAAGGCCGCGCCGAAACCGAAGAAAGTCTATACCGACGATGACATTAAACCCCGCACGCCGGATCCGGCCCCGAGCGATTCGGCTAAGGGCGGAGATACAAATGGGCAGGCACCCAGCGGAGCGGCTGGTGCGCCGGCCGATGCGCAAGGCGCGGGATCCGCTGGAGCGGGTTCTGCAACGGGCGCGGACGCCGAAAAAACATGGCGGAAGCGCTTCGCGGATCAGCGCGACAAAATTGCAACGGCCGAAAAAGAACTCGACATTTTGCAGCGCGAGGCAGATAAAGCGCAGTTGCAGTATTACAACGACCCCCAAAAAGCGCTGGTCGAGCAGAATACGCGCAAGGACATCAACGACAAGAACGCCAAAATCGAAGCAAAAAAGCAGGATATCGCTAACCTGAAGCAGCAGCTTGCAGATCTGGAAGATGAGCTGCGCAAGTCGGGCGGCGATCCAGGGTGGGCACGGTAGGACGAATTAACGCCATTTTCAGCTTCCCGGTACGCTAGCGCCCGGCAAGCGTTCTCGCCCGGCTTGCTTCCCTTCTCCGCACATGTGTGTGCCGATGTTCCCGGAACGCAATAGCATTCGTGGTAGAAACGTTAATAGATGGAACCTCTTCTCCTTGTCGAAGATAAGAACGAACTGCGCGCGATGCTGCGCAAGGCCTTGGAGCGCGCGGGCTATGCTGTTGAAGAGGCGCCCGATGGCACTACCGCGATTCAGAAGGTGCGGGCGCGGCGCTATTTGATGGTGATCACGGACTTGAAAATGCCGGGAGCATCCGGGCTTGAGGTGTTGCGCGAGTCGAAGTCGGCCGACGCTACGATTCCCGTGCTTTTGCTGACGGCGTACGGATCGGTCGAAGAAGCTGTTTCGGCCATGAAGGAAGGTGCGTTTGACTTTCTTCAGAAGCCGGTGGATTTAGACCATTTGAAATTGCTGGTGCAGCGCGCGACCCGGCAGCAGGAGATGCAACGAGAGAATTTGCTGCTGCGCGAGGAGTACACGGCCCGGTACGGATTTCCGCGGATCGTGGGCGAGCACGAGGCGATTCGCGAAATCAGCACGCAGATACAGCGCGTGGCGGCGACGGATTCGACCGTCCTGCTCCTGGGCGAAAGCGGCACGGGCAAGGAATTGTTTGCCCGGGCGATTCATCATCTTTCCCAGCGGCGCGAGCAACCCTTTGTGGCGCTGAATTGCGCGGCGATTCCGGAAGGTCTGGTGGAGAACGAGTTGTTTGGGCACGAGCGCGGGGCGTTTACCGGCGCCGGCGCGCGCAAGGTCGGAAAACTGGATTTGGCGCATCGCGGAACTTTGTTTTTGGATGAGATTGGCGAATTGCCTTTGGCGATACAGGCGAAGCTGCTGCGCGTACTGGAAGAGCGCCGATTTGATCGCGTCGGCGGGACGCAGACCGTGGAAGTGGATGTGCGCATTGTGGTGGCTACGAATCGGAATTTGCAGAAACTGGCCGAAGAGAAGTTGTTTCGCGAGGATCTTTATTTCCGTATTTCGGCTGTGCCGATGACCGTTCCTCCTTTGCGCGAGCGCGGCAACGATACGCTGCTGCTAGCGGAACACTTTTTGGAAAAATTCAGCCGCGAATTCAAAAAGCCGGGGCTGGAACTTTCCGCGGAAGCGCGGGAGCGATTGCTGCACTATCGCTGGCCAGGAAATGTGCGCGAGTTGCAGAACACCATGGAACGCGCGGTGATTCTGACCGATGGACTGAGCATTACCGCCGATGGGCTTCAGCTTCCGGCAACGAAACCAGACACCGCCCGATTGCCGGCCGGGATGCTACCGGAGCAATTCCAGTGGGAAGGGACTCTGGAGGAAGTGACCGGCCGCGCGATTGGACATATTGAGCGCGTGCTGCTGGAAAGCACCTTGCGCGAGTGCAAATGGAACAAGACGCGCGCCTCGGAGAAGTTGGGAGTGTCGCCAAAGACTCTGCTGGCCAAGTTGCGGAGCGCGGGGTTGGAAGAATGACCTTGGCCGTGTCCAATCGCCTATCCCAAAATGTCCCAATCCAAAGACGTATCCGCCTGAAGCGCAACCCTGGTCCGCCTGGCCTCCCTGCCTTAGACTGTGGGATACATGACCGTTCCCCTTCAACCAGCAAAGGAGACCGATTTCCCGGCTATCATTGCCCTCATGAACGCCGCTTTTCGGGGCACAGAAGGCTGGAGTATTGAGGGCGACTACATAGCTGGTGAGCGCACCAGTGAACCCCTGCTCCGTGAAGAAATTGCCGGGGGCGCGCTTTACCTGCTTGCGAAAGATGATGTGACATCGGCCCTGCTGGGATGTGTAAGTCTGCGGGCGTCATGGCCTGACAGGTGGTATCTGGGGGCACTCACGGTAAGTCCTGCTTTGCAAAACGCAGGGTTCGGACGAAGGCTTCTTGAGGCTGCTGAAGCGTATGCCGCAATACAAGGAGCGCGGACGATTGAAATGACGGTCGTCAATGTTCGCGTTTCACTCATCGCCTGGTACGAACGCAGAGGCTATCGGCGAACGGGCGAAACTCGTCCTTTCCCGTACGATGACAATCGTTATGGAACGCCGAAACGAAGTGATCTGGAGTTTGTCGTTCTGGAGAGGCAGTTGGGCGGGTAGTGCGCCCATTAAAATTCAGGGCCATGGCAAGAAAAAAGCCTCGCTCGGTGGCGCGGCGCAGTACTTAACGTTCATACAATATCGTGTCGTGACGATATTGTCAATACAATTCGTAAACGAAAAAGCAGGGAAGGCTTCGCCGCCGCCGGGCTCGCTGACACAACTTGGCTTGGGTCAGCGGGTGGCGGTGTGCAAGGCCACAGTGCCAAAGGTCCAGGTACGGAAATCTACTGACACGTAGCCGACTTGCGTCATGAGGGCGGCTAGTTCTGTCGGGAGGAAGAAACGGGAGACGGATTTGGGAAGGTAGGTGTAGGCCGCGTAGTTGCCGGAGATCAGGCCGCCGACACGGGAGAGGATTTCGCGGAAATAAACGCGATAGAGCTTGCCGGAAAGAGTGTCTGGCGGTTCCGTGAATTCCAGGATGGCAATTGTGCCTCCGGGCTTGAGGACCCGTCGGATTTCGCGAAGGCCGGCTTCATAGTTGGAGAGATTGCGGAAGCCGAAGGCGGTGGTGACCAGGTCGAAGGAGTTGTCCGCGAAGGGCAGGCGGAGGGCGTCAGCTTCGAGGAATGGCAGCATGCGCTGGGCGCCGTTGGATGAGGCGGCGGCTTGCGCCTCGCTTTTTTGTTTGGCGCGAACGAGCATGGGATGCGCGAAGTCCGCGCCGAAGATGCGCGCCTTCCCTTCCCTGGCTAGCGAGAGGGAAAGGTCACCCGTGCCGCAACAGAGATCGAGCACGATTGCTTCGGAGCGCTGGAGAATCGGGCAGAGCTGGCGTGCGGTGCGCTTGCGCCAGGTGCGGTCAATTTCCACGGACAGGAAATGATTTAGAAAATCGTAGCGCGGGGCGATTTGCGAGAACATTTCGCGGACTTTGCGCGAGGCGTCGGCTTCTGTAGTAGCGCCTTCGGGAAGTGTGCCTTTTACGGGCGGGGCCGCGTTAGACATGGCGGTTGCCTTTTGGTTGCGGCGTTTCTGGGTTGATGAAGTGGGGGGCGAAGTGGAGGACACGTTCGAGAATATCCGCGGGCACATCGTCGTGAGAATGGGCTTTGCCTATGCGCGGAGCCAAGACGAAGCGGAGCTTGCCGGCGCGGGCTTTTTTGTCGGAATGCATTAAGGCAATCAACTTTTTTGGCGGAACTTTGGGCCACGGTGGCAGCGGGCTCAGGCGGCGGACCAGAGAGACGATGCGGGACACCTCATCGGCGGGCGTAAGGCGGAGCTCGTGACCGAGAAGAGCCGCGGTCATCATGCCCCAAGCTACGGCTTCGCCGTGCTGGTAGACGCGATAGTTCGTGATGGTTTCCAGAGCGTGACCGAAGGTGTGGCCGAAATTGAGGATTTCGCGGAGGCCGGATTCGCGCTCGTCGCGGCTGACAACTCGCGCTTTGATTTCAAGGGAACGCGCAATAATGCGGGAAAGCATGGCAGGATCGCGGCGAAGGACGGCGTCAAAATTCTTCTCGAGCCAAGCGAAGAGTTCTGTGTCGGCGATCACACCGTATTTAATGACTTCGGCAAGGCCGCCGCGGTACTGGCGGTCTGGGAGCGTTCTTAGGACGGTCGAATCTACGAGGACCAAGCGGGCGGGATAGAAGGTGCCTACCAGGTTTTTGCCTTCCGGGAGGTTGACGCCGGTTTTGCCACCTACGGCGCTGTCCACTTGCGCGATCAGCGTGGTCGGAATCTGAACGAGGGCTACGCCTCGAAGACAGGCGGATGCGACGAAGCCTGCTACATCGCCAACGACTCCGCCGCCGACGGCGATAATCAGGGAGTGGCGATCGATTCCGGAGCGAACGAGGGAGCGGCAGAGTTTTTCCGCGGTGTTGAGATTTTTTGCGGATTCGGCGTCGTTCATCAAATGCATTTTGACCGGGGCTTTTGCTTTAGTCGATAAATGCTTGAGGACTTTCTTCCCCGCGACGCGCCAGACTTTCGGCGAGGAAACCAAATGAACGCCGGAAAACGATCCGAGTTTGCGAATTTCCGAGGCGGCGTTTTCAAGAACGCCCGCGCCGCAAACGATGACGTAGCTTCCTGCGGACGAGTTCACGAGAATGCGCTTTTTTTCCATTCGCTGGAATGTTCTTTTGGGGCAAATTTAATTTAGCACAGAGTTGTGCGGGTTGCGCCCGGTCATGGTGCGCAAAAGCGAGAGCAAGCTCCCGCACTCCATAATCATTTGGATTGGAGTTGTTTGACGCTTTCTACGAAAACGTGGCCGACGATGGCAAGCGTTTTGGGGCTGATTTTGTCGAGCGTGTCTTGGGGGGTGTGCCAGTAGTAGACGTCGCCGTTTGGGCCGTTGTCCAGGTCGATGACGTCGACCGAGGGGACGTGGCGCTTCGTGAACGACAGGTGATCGTCTTCGATGGGGGAAGATTGATCGAGAAAGACATTTCCATAACCGAGTTTTTTGGCGACGCCCCAGACGACATCCACGAGCCATTTCGTTGAATTTTCTTCGCGCTTGAAGTGGGGCGTGCGCGTGCCGACAAGATCGGCTAGCAGGAACGCCTTGATTTTTGTAAGGTCGCCGCTGGCAGCGAAGCGGGCAGCCATTTCGCGGCTGCCGTAGCAATTGTCGGGATCTTCCCACTGTTCGCGAACGGCTTCTTCGCCGTCGAAGAATGCGATCCAGACGGCATAGCGGCCGTGTTGCGAGCAAAGGAGGCGGGCTAGTTCGAGCATGACGCCTGTGGAGGAGCCGCCGTCGTCGGCGCCGACGAAATTGTCGAGGCGTTTGGTGTCGTAGTGTGTTGCCAGCAGAATGATCCCGGGCTTTTCACCAGGGATTTTTACGAGGATATTTTTCATTGCAATGCGGCCGGCAGGCGTGTCCGAGCTGAAGGAATCGATGTCCGTGGTGCAGCCGTAGCTTTTTAGTTCGCTGAGGAGATAGTCCTGTGTTTTCGCCAGGGCCGGCGAGCCGGCTGGACGAGGGCCGAAAGAGACTTGTTTGGCGACGGCATCGTAGGCGCGCTTGCCGTCAAAACCGCCGGTTTTGTCGGGAGACGGAGCCTCGTCGGCGGCGGGCGGGGGAGCGGTAGTGAGACTGCTCATGAACGGCGCGGGGTTCACGGGCTGGCCGCCGTCGGCTTTGGCTTTGCAGCCAGCGAGGGCGAGCAGTGCTCCCGCGGCTCCTAAGGCGGACCAAATAGCGATGTTACGCGCAGCAAGATTCATCTAACGTGCCTCCGCGGCGGCCTCGCGACGATCACGATTACGGACCACAACCCAAGAAACGGCCACTCCAACAAAGTAAAGAGCGACCAGGACTGACATGAATACAAGCATCGTCAGAGCGTCGGGCGATGGAGTCAAAACCGCAGCGAGAATGGTAATCACCAACAGTGCATAACGGAAATTTTTTATCAGGAACTGGGGTGTGACGATTCTGAAAAGCGTAAGGAAGAAAATGAGGACGGGCAGTTCAAAAACCAGGCCAAGCCCGAGAAGGACCAAAAGAATCAGATCGAAGTACTCGTCAATATTAATGAGCGGCACGACCGGGCCCTGGAAACTGATCAGGAACCGCAAGACATAGGGCAAGGAAACAAAATAGCCAAAGGCAATTCCCCCGAGAAACAGAAACACGGTGGAGAACAGAAAACCGGTAATGGCGCTGCGCTCGTGCCTATAAAGCGCGGGAGCGACAAACTGCCAGATTTGGAAAAGAACCCAAGGAGAGGCGATGACGATGCCGATATAAATGCTGCAGGTGATGAGAAGCGTGACGTAGCCTGCGGGGTGAGAGTAAACAAGCTGGGGGTTGAGATGGGCATTGGCCAGAGCCTTGACCATGGGCTTGACCATTACGTTGACGAAATGCGGGGCAATCACCCAGCCGATGGCTGAGCCGATCACGATGGAGGCGAGCGAATTGATGATGCGCTTGCGCAGTTCGACCAGATGCTCGAAAAACGTCATCTGCCCGCCGGGCTCTTCCGTTGACGCGACGATGGCGGCGTCAGGCTGGCTGCTGTTGGTCATGAGAGGGATCTTGCGTATGGTCGGAAACAGGTACGGCATGCGCGGGGGTATCGGATGCTGGGGCGGCTGGCGCCTCGGCCGTATGCGCCTCGGTGCCAGATGCTTCCGCGGTTCCCTGCGGCGGCACGTTCTCCCCATCGACACGGGCGACTGATTCGGCAACCGGGGTCACGGTCAGGGCTTCCGTAGCGCGTGTATCCGCGTCTAAGTTAAGTACCGGAGTTTCCGCTCCTTCCGGTGTACCGAGGGTAGCCGCCTGGACGGTGCCTGTTGCCGTGCTTGCGGCAACGGCGGCTGCGGCAGCCGCTTCCGCAGCTTTCTTGCGCTCGGCTTGCAGGGCCTGGCGCTCGATGTCGCGCATTTCCTGCTCGAAGGCGCTTTTGAAGTCGGTGGAGGCTTTGCGAAACTCCGCCATCAGTTTGCCGAGGCCCTTGGCAAGTTCGGGCAGCTTGTGCGGCCCGAAAACAACCAGGACCACGATAAACAGCACGATCATATGGGTCATGCTTAGCATGGCGGTAGTTTGGCCGTCGGACGGCCTGTTGGCATCATAGAAAGGGCGTCTTACTGTGTCAAACCGCAGTTTGGGGTATAATTTTAGTTGAGCGGTCCCGAGAGGTAAGGATGAAATCCGAACGCCGTGGGTTGGTACTCGTCGTAGCCGTAATCGTGGTTTCCGCCGTACTTGGGGCTGTTTATGGGCCAAACGTCCGGGCAACGACTTCGACCGCTGAGGACGAGCATGCCGCCATCCGGCAGTTCACTAATGTGCTGGACGTGGTCCAGGCGAACTACGCCGAGCCCGTAGACATAGATAAGGCGGTCTACCAGGGCGCAATCCCCGGGATGCTGCGCGTCCTGGATCCTCACTCCAATTTTTTTGATGCACGGCAGTTTGCGTTGCTTCGCGAAGATCAGCGCGGCAAGTATTACGGCGTCGGAATGGTGGTTGCGCCGCGCGAAAGCCGCACGGTGGTCATGCAGCCTTATGTTGGCGCTCCGGCCTTCAACGCGGGCATTCGACCGGGCGACGTGATCGTAAAGATTGATGACAAATCAGCGGAGGGACTGACCACACCGGACGTTGCTGACCTGCTGAAAGGCCCTAAAGGGACGGTGGTTAAGATTACCGTTGCCCGGGAAGGCTACAACGAGCCACTGGTTTTCACGGTTACGCGCGATGAAATTCCCCGGCACTCGGTGGACATTGCGTTCATGCTCAAGCCGGGCGTGGGCTACATCAAGCTGTCTGGCTTCAATGAGACCACCGACCGGGAAATTTACGATTCGCTGAAACAGTTGGATGCCGGGAACCTCGATGGACTGATCCTGGATATGCGCGGGAATCCTGGCGGATTGTTGAACGAGGCGGTCGCCGTGAGCGACATGTTCCTGGATAAGGGTCAGCTCATCGTCTCGCATCATGGACGTTCCTCACCCAATCGGCCGTACGTCGCGTTGCGCGGGAATCAAGGCATGACGACGCCGCTGGTGATTCTGGTGAATGGAAATTCGGCCTCTGCGACGGAGATTGTTTCCGGCGCAGTGCAGGATCATGACCGTGGGCTGATTGTTGGAGAGACAACGTTTGGCAAGGGCCTGGTGCAAACGGTTCAGCCACTGAGCGAAAACACCGGCCTGGCTTTGACTACCGCGCGCTACTACACGCCGAGCGGACGCTTGATTCAACGAGATTACAAATCCATTTCGCTTTACGAATATCACTACGAACGCAAAGTTCCCGAGCATCCGACGGAAGTGAAACTGACGGACAGCGGCCGGCAGGTGACGGGAGGCGGCGGCATCACTCCGGACATCGTAGTGCCCACCCCGAAGTACAACCACTTCCAGGAGAGCATGTTCCGGTCCGACGTGTTCTACCCGCTGGAAGGCGGCGTGGGAGGATTCACCCGCTATTACATGGGCAGCAAGCCGACCATCACGAAGGATTTCACGGTGGACGACAACGTGATGAAGTCACTGCGCGAATTTCTGACCAAGCACAATGTGCGCTATACGGAACCGGACCTGTCCGAGAATCTGGACTGGGTGAAGCGCAAGATCAAGCAGGAAATATTCGTCTCCAACTTCGGCGTGCAGGAAGGGCTGAAGGTTGAGCTGGAAGCCGATCCGCAGGTGCAGAAAGCTGTCGAAGCCATTCCGCAAGCGCGGGCTCTTTATCAGAATGTGCGCAAGATCGTGGCGCAGCGTACTGGCGGGACACCCGATCAGCCGTAAAATGTTAGGTCTGTTTCTTACTTAGCGTTGCTGGGGCTTTTGGCCTTTCCACTGGTCGATGCCGCGCAGATAGCACAAATTTCAACCGATACCTTGCAATGAATTCAGTGAGCAAGTGTGGTCGGATGATCCCACGAATCGATGTAAGCGCCACTGTATGTTAGAATTTTAGAGTTGTTCCGTGGGCGTGTAGCTCAGCTGGGAGAGCGCGTCGTTCGCAACGACGAGGTCGCAGGTTCGAACCCTGTCACGTCCACCAAGTTTCCCAAAATTTGTGAGTTTTCGAAGCCCTGATTGCTTACCTTGCGCCCGCGTGAGCGTCAAGTTTACGCTGTGTTAGCCGTTACACGCATGAAATGCGCAAATCATGCGACTGCAACATTCCTGTAATTTACTGCGTTCCACACTGTCACCATGTACAAAACAGCCGTTCTCGAGCACAACTGCGAGAATCCGCTTGCCTCCACAACTCAGTTCAGCGTCGGCGTGGTCCAAAGCCTGGAAGAGCTGATCGAATGCCAGCGCCTGCGTTATTTGGTCTTTAATTGCGAACTTGGCGAGGGGCTGGACGCTTCCAGCCGGGACGGCCTCGATCGCGACCGTTACGATTACATTTTTGATCATCTGATGGTTCGCGATACGACCGCGGACAAGCTGGTGGGAACCTACCGTATGCAGAGCGGCTTCCGCGCCAAAGGCAATCTTGGCTACTACAGCGAGCAATTTTTCGATTTCACGCCCTATGAAAGCATTCGCGCGGAAGTCCTCGAACTTGGCAGAGCCTGTGTCCACACCGAATACCGCAATACGGCCGTGCTGCACATGCTCTGGAAAGGTATCGCCAAATACGCCACAAGCTGCGGCGCGCGTTATCTTCTGGGCTGCAGTTCGTTGAGTTCCCAGGACGAAAACGAAGGCATGCTTCTCTACGAATCGCTAAAGGAAAAATACTTAATCGCGCCACCGCTGCGGACCGACCCAAAGCCGGAAGTTTGCTGCCGCAAAAGCGATGCCTCTGCAC
>CAJCHZ010000058.1 GCA_903970165.1 Betaproteobacteria bacterium | reverse complement strand
CCGTCGATCTGCCAGTTGATTTGATTCGGACGTGTTCCATTGAGCGAGCCGAACCCGCCGACGTTGTAGCCTCCAAAGCCGGGCTCCACGGAAATCATTTGCGTGAAGTCGCGTCCGTTCAGCGGCATGTTCTGCACGATGTCTTCGTTGATCGTCATCGTTTGCGTCTGCGTCGTGGTGTCCAGCGCCAGAGCCGCCGCCGAGACTTCCACCGTGGTGGCCTGCGCCTGCATGGTCAGCTTGACGGGCAGCGTATAAATCGTTCCCGCCACGACTTCGACTTTATCCACCGCGTACGGGGGGAATCCCGGCGCCGTTACCGTGACTTTGTAAAATCCCAGCGGAATGTCTTGAAATGAAAACTGGCCGTCGTTGGTAGTCACGGCGTTGTGGTCAATCCCAGTGGCTGCCTCCGTTGCTTTTACTTGCGCATTAGGAACAACCGCTCCCGATGGATCCGTCACCGTTCCGTTGATAGCCCCACGGAATGTCTGCGCAAATCCGGGCAGCACGACGAGCGCGAGCGCAATCGCAGCCACCCCGAATCGTAATAGTGCCTGCCAGAATTCCCCGGCTTTTCTTCTTCTATCCTGCATAAAAACACCCCTCCTCAGTCAAATTCCTCGGCAATTTATTAAATTGGCCACTCCCCGATTAGGCTATAAGTAACACCCTTCCATATTGGACTGTCAATCCAAACTTTTCGATTTGATGGGCCTGAAGATTGAATCATTTGAAATTCTTTCACCCCCTATATCCCTCCGCGCACCTGGTTGTGGTGAAATTGGAAGATGAAGCGGGTTGTCATTCTTGGTCCGGGGGCGTCTGGCAAATCAACACTCGCACGGCGGCTTGGCGAGATGACTGGCCTGCCTGTCATCGAGCTGGACAAGATCTTCTGGAAGCCCGGCCTTGTTCCGACGTCACGCCTTGAATGGGAGAAGATTCAGCACGCCCTGGCCGAGAGAAGCCACTGGATTATGGACGGTGATCTTGGTCCCTATGATGCGGTGGAAGTTCGGCTGGCTGCGGCGGACGCGATTGTCTTCCTCGATTTTTCAGTGTTAAGGTGCGCCTGGAGAGCGCTCTGCCGATCACGCGAAAGGCTGGATTTCTGGCTCTGGCTGCTACGATTTCGGCGCCGCAGCCGTCCTCTGCTGATGAGAGCGATCACCGAACATGCCGCCAACGCCAAGCTCTTTATCCTACGAACTCCCGCCGCGTTAACCCGGTTCACAGCGGAGATCGCCGGAAAGTGCCAGCCAACGATTTAACTGGTGTAGGGCAGGTTATTGCTGCGCATCTCCGTTCTGCCACTTCATTTCTGGTAGAGTGCTGAACACAGACGAGATAGCCCCCTTTCGCGATATTGCTATTTGCGAATTTCGTGTAAGTTTTCGGGGCTCGCGTGCGTACTAGTCTATGGAACCGCTGAGACCAGGCCCGATGAGCGTGCCCGGAATGACGGAGACCACGGATGCTGTTGCCCGGGCTCGTGCAGGGGATAACGACGCCTGGGGCCAGCTCTATAAGGATTTTGCCCCGGCTATCTTCCGCTTTTGCAGGAGGGCTCTGCCCACGCGGGAAGACGCTGAAGATGCGACCATGGATATTTTCATCAAGCTTCAGAAGAATCTGAGCCAGTACGACGAGACTCGATCCTTCTCTGCCTGGCTTTACCGCGTGGCGGCAAACCATTGTTGGGACATCCTCCGGCGGCGCAAAATACGCCAGGACAAAGAGACCGAAGATGTGGACGAGGTGCCTCTGGAGCACCCCGATCCGAACCAGTTGGACAGGTTGATTGAGCAGAAGACCAGCGAGGAAGTGCGCAGCGCCCTCGGCAAGATGAACGCGCGGGCACGTATGGCGCTGGTGATGAGGTATTACTCGGACATGAGTTATGACGAAATCGCCGATGCGCTCGGAGTGCGGCGCGCCTTCGTGGGCGTCGTACTGCTGCGCGCGCGGCATGAGCTTCGCCAGGCGCTGGAGGGAAAGACGGCGCTGGCTGCGGGAGGGACCTCGTGAGCGAACCTGCAAACCCGGTTACGCCAGAATCACCGGGCGGGACGATGGACCATCTGGACGAAATGACTTGCCTGCTCTATGCCGAGCGGCAACTGGACCGTGCACGCGCGCAAGCGGTTTCCGCGCACGCGCAGGAGTGCGCGGCCTGCCGGACCTTGCTCCGGGCGCTGGAGCGCGAATCGCGGTTGCTGACACGTGCCATGCTCGAGGAAGACGAACCCCTGCCTTCGCGGATTGCGGCACTCCACGAACAGGCACGCAAGTCCTTTGGATGGATTTGGGGCCTGGTTTTTGGCCTGGCGGCGTCCGGCGTCTACGCCCTTTATACCCAGCTCGTGGAACCCTGGCAGGCACGTCTGGAACAAGCCGGGTTTGGCGGCACAAGCTTACTCAGCCTGATGATTTTTCAGGGCGCCTTTTGGAAAGGATGGCAATCGATGCTCACACTTCTCGAGGTACTGGCGATGCTCACCGTGGCTGGATCCGCTGTGATTGTCTTCCGGCGGCGCTTGCGGCGCGGTTCGGCGTTGGCGCTGGTGCTTGCGGGATTGTGTGCGGCGCTGGCAATTCCCGCGCCGGCTTCTGCAACGGAATTTCGCAAGGGCGATACGCTCGAGGTTACAAAGGATGAAGTTATCAAGAGCGACTTGTTCATGACCGGGGCGCGCGCGCGGATTGACGGCACCGTCGAAGGAGACCTCTTTTTCTTCGGCCAAAGCATTGATATCAATGGACATATCAAAGGTGATGCGATTATTTTCGGACAGTCCGTTCGCATCAGCGGGCAGGTGGATGGCAACGTCCGGTCGGCCACGAATAATGTCACCATCACCGGCCAAGTAACCCGGAACGTGCTTACTTTTGGCGAGGTTGTGAACCTGGATTCGGCCGGCAAGGTTGGCGGCAGCCTGACGGCCTTTGCGGCAGGTCTGGGAGTCGACGGCCACCTGGGCCGTGACCTGTTAGCCTTTTCGGGAAACACCATAATTTCCGGGGACGTCGGAGGTGGCATTCAGCTGAGGGGCGACAGCATGTCCATAGGTTCAACGGCGCAAGTGGGAGGCCCGATCAAGTTTGAAGGCGAAAAACCCGCTACCGTCGCTTCCGGGGCGAAACTGGCCTCGCCTGTGGAATTCACCAAGCACGTTCATGAGTCGCGATATAAAGAGGGCCATTACTATGTGTGGCGCGTCATCTGGACGGCCGCTTTTGTGCTGCTTGGGATGGTACTGTTCCTGCTGCTGCCGAGATTTGCCGCGGACGCCGTCAGCGCCGGCGAGCGTGTGGGCGCTCCTCTTGGGCTGGGCCTGCTGGTGCTGCCGGGCGTTCCGATTGCGGCCGTCATTGCGTGCATTACGGTGGTGGGGATACCTCTGGGATTAATGACGATTGGGCTTTGGCTGCTGGTGATGAATTGCGCGGAGATTGTGGTGGGCGCGGTGATCGGCAGCTGGATTATGGGAAAGACGAGCGATACGTGGGGGCTGATCGGAAGGATGGCGGTGGGGTTTGTGATTGTGCGGGTCATTTATACTCCGATCGAGCAGATCCATGTGATTGGCTGGCTGGTCGGGCTGGGAATCGTGATGTGGGGCACCGGAGCGATTGCGATCGCGCTCTATGGACGGCTGCAGCCAAAGATGGCCACCATTCCTGTGGCCGGTCCGATGCCGCCGATTGCTACGCCAGTCGGTGGAGTGCAGCCAGCGTAGGCCAGTGTTGTTGATTTGCCCCCACTTGCCTTTTCGTAAGTGTTGATTAGAAAGACTTTAGATCTCTTGTAAGTCGTCCAGAATCAACACTTACAGGGGTTTATTTAAGTTAAGTGTTGATTCTAAAGCGGTTCCGTAAGTAGTAGCAGGCACAAAAGAAGAACGGGGGGGGAGCATCCTTGGATGCTCCCCCCCGTTGCCTTTTGCGGAGGCGGAGAAATTTAGTGAGTGCGCACCTTTGCCGCCAAGAGTGGATATAGGGCGTTGCTATTAGGGTTCAGAAGAAGAGCGCGGACAGAGGCGTTGTTCACTCCGGATAAGCCGCTGAAACCAGTGATGTTGTCATAGGCCGTCTTTGGATAGGTCTGAACGACAAGTGAAAGATCAAATGGACCAGCGAAGGATGGAGAGCCGAGCGTAAACGTTGTGCCGGAAGGGTTCTGGACCGCTCCTCCGATGCTGGAATAGCGAAGCAAGAGGCGTGTCGGATTCGTGATGCTGGTATTTACGTCGCTGACTGTACCGCCCTGAATCATAACGGTTTGGCCGAGAACCAGATCCGCCTGACTCTGGAAGCCAGGGTTTGCGGTGTCGAGTATCCCGAGCTCCTTTGGATCCACAAAATAGGTTTCGGCGCCGTTCAGATTGACGATAACGGTGGAGCTGACGATAAAGTTGGACGTACCCATCCCGTTGCCAAGGGCGATCTTAAACTGATTGTTTGAAGGAGGGGAAATGATGACGCCTTCCAATTCGTTGACGGCAGGGACGGGGTCGAGAAATTCAATTTCGTTGGCGGTAAGTGGAAAAGTGCTAGAGGTGGTGTTGACGATACCGTCAATACTGACGTTTTGACCGACGGCGAGGCAGCTTATAGTAGCCGGCTGGGGGCAAATGGTAAAAGGATCGTCGAATTCGTCCGTGGAGGCAATGTTGAAGGTGCGGGCTTCGGACTCAAACGAGGAGACGGTAACGGTGCTGGAAGTAACGGCTGTCACGACGCCGGTAAAGTTGTCCATGGTATCAATGGCGGAGGACTGGCTGGAGGTAGTGGGTAGAGCGATCACCGTGATGGCGCCGGTCTGAGTGAAATCAAAGGTGATGCCGTCGGCTCCGGCAGTGGTGACGGCTTTGCTGAGGTCAAAGTTGATGCGAATGCCCCCGATGGACGCAGCGGAAGGGGTATAGGTAATGGGCACAGTAACGCTATTCGAGGAGAAACCAGGGACAGTATTTGGGATCTGGCAAACGGTGCCGGGGGAGCAGGCATTAGCCCCGGAAAACAGGGTGGCGTTCGTGTTGTTGTAAATATAGCCGAACAGCGGTGCGTTAAATTGCACTTGAAGGCTGGTGTAGCTGGTGGTTGCGAGAGTCGCATGGCTCATGTAGACGGAATCGGTCTGCATGCGCACGAAATCGGGGTCGACAACTCCATTAGTGCCGCCAAGGGAAACAGCAACGCCCTCGGAGTTCGTGATGCTGACGCCCCCAATTGGCCAGTTGAGAGAAGCGAAAGAGAAAGTCGAAGAGGGAGTCGAGGTAAGGAGGACATTGACGAACTGGGTCCCAGTGCCGCCGCCACCTCCGCCCCCGCTGCTGCTCGAAAACTCGTGATAGCAGGATGCCAAGGCGAAGGCCGGCACTAAACTCAGCAGAAGAAGAGACTTATAGGATTTCATCCGGTACCCCACATTCGATAAGAGTTGCGTCGCGAAGCCCGTTTTGACCGAACAGGCCTCGCCCCCAGATTCAATCTAACCCTCTGAAGTAAAGTAATGGGACTTCAAAACCAAGCTGGTGCCCAAGTACTAAATGTACCGTGGAGCACGGCGCGGGTTGACCGGGCGTGCAGCACGTACCTGTACCTACCCGCCAACAATAGGCGTTTTGCCGTACAGACCTGCATCGGAAAGCCGAGGTATCGTATCGAGCAAAGTTTGCGAATCGTTAGTAGAGTAGTTGCTCCACTCCATGCCTACCGCCCCTGCCCAAGACACAAACGGTTCTACTTTGCCGGGCGCACTATCTGCTTCGAGCAAAAAGTATCTGCCGTGGCTGGTGGCAGTGGCTTTTTTCATGGAGTCGCTGGACACGACGATTCTGAATACCGCGGTGCCGGCGATTTCGGAGGCGCTGAAGGTGACGCCCCTGAGCATGAAATCCGTGCTGGCGAGCTATACGCTGAGCCTGGCGGTATTTATTCCGATCAGCGGATGGATGGCGGACAAGTTTGGAACGAGGAGAGTGTTTGCCTCGGCGATCGGGATTTTTACGCTAGGGTCGTTTCTTTGCGGAATATCGAGCAATATCCATTTGCTGGTGGGGTGCAGGATTCTGCAGGGCGTCGGCGGAGCGATGATGGTGCCAGTGGGCAGGCTGACGCTGGTGCGTGCGTTCGCTAAATCCGACCTTATACGGATCATGAGTTTCGTGGCCATTCCGGCGTTGATTGGTCCCATGCTGGGTCCGATCGCCGGCGGACTGATTGTCGGCTACCTGCACTGGCGAGTCATTTTTTTCGTAAACATTCCGATTGGAATCGCCGGGCTACTGATGGTTTTCATCCATTTGCCGGACTATCGAGAAGAAAAAACGCCCCGGCTGGATATTGTGGGGCTGATTCTATTCGGATCGGGGATCGCGCTGCTGTCGTACGTGCTGGAGATATTCGGCGAGCACACTTTGAGCCCCGCGGAAATGGCCGGCCTGCTGGTGGTTTCCGTCGCGCTTCTCGCAGGGTACGGACTGCATGCCTCCCAGACGGCGTTCCCTTTGCTGCGGCTGAGCTTGTTTCGCATTCGGACGTTCAGCGCCGCGGTGAGCGGCAATTTCTTTACGCGCCTGGGAATCGGCGGAGTGCCTTTTCTGCTGCCGCTGCTTTACCAGGTAGGATTGGGATTTACGCCCATTCAGTCCGGACTGTTGATCATGCCGCAGGCCGTTGCTTCGATGAGCACGAAGTTTCTTTTGCCCAAAATTCTGAACCGCATTGGATACCGCGGCGTGCTCATTTCCAACACCGTGATCCTGGGACTGCTGCTTCTGCTTTTCGGGACGATTGGGGTGCGGACGCCAGTCTGGCTCATTGTAATGCAGGCTTTCTGTTACGGCGCTTTCACATCGCTCCAATATACGAGCATGAACACGCTGGTGTACGCGGACGTCACGGAAGAGCAGGCAAGCAGCGCCAGCTCGATTGCGAGCACCGTGCAGCAGATGTCCATCAGTTTTGGAGTGGCGACGGCGGGCCTGGCTACGGTATTTTTCATTCCGCATCGCGCGCATACCAATTCGCAGGAGATGATTAGCGGTATTCACAAAGCTTTTCTTGCTTTGGGGTGCCTCACCATTTTGTCGGCGATTACTTTTCACAGATTAAAGAGGGGGGACGGCAACACGGTGAGCCAGCACAAGGCGATTCACACGGAATGACGGGTAGATTGCGGGAAAGACGGAGTTGGCTTGCGCTGGCACGATTTGAGCAGCGCTGTAGGATATTAAGCGCGGGGACGGTGAGGCGGGCATGAAAGCCAAAGATTTTCGAAGGATTGCGCTGAGCATGGAAGGCGCGGAAGAGGGTTCGCACATGGGCAACCCGGACTTTCGCGTGGGAGGCAGGATTTTTGCAACGCTGGCGTCGGAGAAGCAAGGCTACGGGAACTTGATGCTTACGCCGGAGCAGCAAGCGGCGTTTGTGGAGGAGATGCCGCAGCTTTTTCTGCCTGTCGGCGGAGCATGGGGAAGAAACGGGGCGACTCATATTCGGTTGGCGGCGGCGAATGAAGATTTGCTGGAAGGGGCGTTACGCACGGCGTGGAAGCTGCGGACGGAAAAGAATGCGAAGTCCGGCAAGAAAAGCAAAGAGCCCGCCGGCCCGAGGCGGATGACAAAGTCTCCGCGCAAAAAGCGATAATGGCTGCTCGCAGCCGCCGTTGTGCGAGCACTGATAGCTGCTTCTGCCCAAAGTGATTCGAATAACATCCGTCTCTCTGGAATGAATGGCACCCGTGATTGAGCTTATGTTGGCTCTTTTCAGGCTGGCACAGGAGCGCAGAAGATCATGAAAATAGAAGTCTGGCAGCTGCGATGGGAGTTGTTGAACATTGCCGCTGCCGTGGTGCTGCTGTCGCTTGGCGCGGTGGCCATCGTGCTTTTTCTTTCGCGGCGCAAGATACGTGAACTGACGCTGATTTATTTCGGATTGTTCAGCATTTTGTACGGGCTCCGGCTGCTCACTACATTGCAAACGATCCAGTTCAGCCTGGAGTTTTCGCCGACGTTCTGGCTGTATTTGAACTGGGTGATCACCGGGACGATTATTCTTCCGTTTGGACTCTTCCTCCATCAGGTGGCCACCGAACGATTCCGTCGATTCTTTGGCTGGCTGATTGTTTTTCAGGCTGCTTTTGCGGTATGGGCGATTCTAGGGGCTGCGTTGCGAGTCAGTCTCAAAACGTTGTTTCTTTCGAATAACCTAATGGTACTGGTAATTTTTTTGACCAGCGCATTGTTTCTGGTTTTCGGCCCGCGTCCTGCTGGTCGCCGCAAACCGGTCAGCAGGCAAATGCTGGTGTTTATCACCGGTTTTTTGATCTGGGTGTTGTTCATTTTGCAAGCAAACCTGCTGGGACTGAAAATTCTGAGTGGCCTCAACGTGGAGTTTGTCGGATTCCTGGTTTTCGTTGGCTGCTTGGGATATGTGACGGCGTCGCTGAGCTTCGCCAAGGAAGAGAGCCTCTTAAACCTGAATAAGGAGCTGGAGATTGCGCGGCAAATACAAGCTTCGACCTTGCCGAAAGAGGTGCCGCGGATAGCGGGGCTGGAAGTTGCAGCGCGGTATGTGCCGATGAGTGCTGTGGCTGGAGATTTTTATGATTTTCTTGCGGTAGATGAGCGAAGGGTTGGGATTCTTGTTGCGGACGTTACGGGGCATGGCGTGCCCGCGGCACTGATTGCTTCGATGCTGAAGGTGGCGTTTGCAGGGCAAGCGGAGAATGCGAAAGAGCCGGCAAGGGTGCTTGCGGGATTGAACCGGGCGCTTTGCGGGAAGTTCGAGGAGCACTTTGTTACGGCGGCGTATGTTTTCCTGGATTTGGAGAAGGGGCTGATGCGCTACGCCGGGGCGGGGCATCCGCCGCTTTTGCTGGCTCCGCGCGCGAAGAAGGAAGTGCGGTCGATTGAGGAAAATGGGTTAATGCTGGGGTTATTTCCTGAGGCGGAGTACGCGAGCCTGGAGATTGCATTGCAAACTGGAGACCGTTGTTTGCTGTATACGGACGGCTTGTTCGAGGCCATGAATGCGGGGCAGGAGGAGTTCGGGAAGGCGCGGCTGGCGCAGTTTCTGAATAGCCATAGAGGGGATTCTGCCGCGCGATTGACGGCAGCGCTGCTTGAGGAGATCGGGCGGTGGTCGGGTCATACGGAGGGGCGGAGGCAGGAGGATGACATTACTTTGTTGGTGCTAGATTTTTGAGGGGAAAAGATAAGGAATCGAATTTTTTGAACTGAGGAAGTGGCGAGTGGCTAGTGCCGAGTGACGAGAAAGTTTTTTGAATAAAAAGTGGCGAGCGATGACTTGGCGAGCAATTTTCTAACCGCGCGAAAAGTAGCGCACGATTAGGGCTATGGATTGGCCGACCACGACTATGTGGATCAGGAGTTGCATGGTGAAGGATGTTGGATTGAAAGGCCTGCGGCCGATGGCGGACATGGGGATTACGGCGAGATTCATGAAAAGGTGAACCAGGATGCCGAAGAGTGCGCCGGAGATTATGGCGTGGTCGATGAGGAAAGGAACGAAGCGGCTGGCAGTGTAGAAGACGGCTGAGGCTGTGAGCGCTATAAGAAAGTGCAGACTCAGGCCCAACAGAGCGATTTTCATGCCTCCCTTGAAGGCGTCGGGGCCGAGGATTCCGCTGGCGATAAACTGAAACAGACGCACAAAGTGACCTTTGGAGATGGCGAGGGCGCTGAGGCCGTCGAGCGTGCCGCAGATTGCGCCGGCGGTGAGGATTGCCTGCGCGGCGTGGAGAAGAGTGTCGGGCGAGGAAGTGGTGGTCATCGGAGTGGTGCTCATGATAGTGGATTTTGGCATTGGTGGCGGCGGGTGTCGCTCAGTTTTGGACGATGGAGAGCAGGTTTGGATGACTATTTGAACGCGAGCGAGCGTTACGGCGCCGAACTCATCCTTACAAAGATGGCCCTACAAGGGCATGCCGGAATGATGAGAGGCGGTGTGATATTGTTACGGAATCGTGATGCCGACTGGCATGCATGTTTGCTGTAGTTTCATCGAATGAGCGACGGAGAAGGTCAATTTTCTGGCTAGAAAAGCTGCCAAATCGATGAGGAGTACAGAAGAGACGGGGCGCAGCTCGCTGGCGCGTGACGAGGAAGAGGTGTTTGTTGCGGAGGCGGCTTCCGGTGTGGCTTCGGCAGCTTCTGATCCAATTCCAGAAAAACCCTCGATGCGGGATGTGTTTGGTCCGGGAGGATTTCTCGAACGGTGCATGATTGGCGGTTACGAGCACCGGCGCGCGCAATTGGAAATGGCGGAGATGGTGCACGACGCGTTCGAAACGCATCATCACGCGATTTTGGAAGCGGGGACAGGTACAGGGAAGACGCTGGGATATCTGGTGCCGGCGATTTGCAGCGGGCGGAGAGTGGTGATTTCCACCGCGACGAAATCCCTGCAGGAGCAATTGTTTCAGAAGGATATTCCATTTTTGCAGAAACACTTTGCGCCGAATTTGAAGGTGGCGGTGATGAAGGGGCGCTCGAATTTTTTGTGCGTTGAGAAGATGAATCACATGGCGGACCAGGCGCTGCTGAAGGGGATGGATGAGCTGGACGCGTTTCAGCAGATCAAGCAATGGGCGAAGCTGACGGAGACGGGCGACCGAGCGGAGCTGACGTTTTTGCCGGATGATTCGGAGTTGTGGTCGCGGCTGGATGCGCGGCGGGATACTTGCATGGGGCAGAAGTGTCCTTCGTTTAATCCGTGTTTTGTTACGGGGATGCACCAGCGGGCGAAGGACGCGGATTTGATTATCGTGAACCACCATTTGTTTTTTGCGGATTTGGCTTTGAAGCAGGACGATTTTGGGAGCATTTTGCCGGAGTATTCGGCGGTTGTGTTTGATGAAGCGCACGAGATGGAAGATGTCGCCAGCGATTATTTCGGGCGGCAGATTTCGAATTTCCGGTTTGACGAGTTGGCGCGGGATGCGGATCAGACTTTGCGGTTGCTGCATTTGGGCACCCCTGGGTTGTTGCGAAAGACGCAGAGAATTCGCGAGAGGAGCCGCGCGTTTTTTGACACGTTTCCTCCGCGGGATGGGAGATATCCGTTTTCGCGCGCGGAGCGGGAGGCGTTTCTCGAGCAGAACCGCGAGGCTTATGATGATTTGGCGTCCGCGCTGAAGGGATTTGAGACGGAATGCGCGGCGATGACGCAGAAACCGGAAGAAGTTTTGCGGATTGCCCGGCGGAGTTTTGAGATACGGCAGGAGTTGTCATTTTTGTTCGAATCGAATGAGAAGAATTTTGTGTATTGGTATGAGCGGAGGAACAAGGGAGTGTTTTTGGCGGCCACGCCGATCGATGTGAGCCAGATTTTGCGCGAGCGGCTTTTTGAGCAGTTCGATACGGTGGTGCTGACTTCGGCGACGTTGACGGTGGAAGGGCGGTTTGAATTTATTCGCAGCCGGCTCGGTTTGGATCACGCGAAAGAGCGGGCTTTGCCGCCGGAGTTTGATTATCCAGAACAGGCTTTGCTTTATTTGCCGGCGGGGATGCCGGACGTGCGGAATCCGGGATATGCGGCGAAGGCGGCGGACGAGATTGTGAATTTGCTGGAGACGAGCCAGGGCAGGGCGTTTTGTTTGTTTACGAGCTACTCGCAGATGAATGAGCTGTTTGAGCGCGTGCGGACGCGGGTGCCGTTTCCGCTTCTGCTACAGGGGACTTCGCCGCGGTCGGTGCTTTTGGAAAGATTTAAGAACACGCCGGGAGCAGTGCTTTTTGCCACGGCTAGTTTTTGGCAGGGCGTGGATGTGCCGGGGGAGCAGCTTTCCTGCGTGATTGTGGACCGGTTGCCGTTTGCGGTGCCGAGCGATCCGATTGTGGCGGCCCGGGTGCGTGCGCTGCAGGAGGACGGGCGAAATCCGTTTGCGGAGTTTCAAGTGCCGGAAGCGGTTTTGGCTTTGAAGCAGGGGTTTGGGAGGTTGATTCGGACGAAGACGGATCGCGGGGTTTTGGCGCTTTTGGATAGCCGGATTCAGAGGATGGCGTATGGTAAAATTTTTATAGAGTCGTTGCCGAGGTATCGAGTGACGCAGAATTTGGCTGAGGTCTCGCGGTTTTTGGCGGGAAAAAAGAAG
Source organism: Betaproteobacteria bacterium (assembly GCA_903970165.1). Lineage (GTDB taxonomy): Bacteria > Acidobacteriota > Terriglobia > Acidiferrales > UBA7541 > Acidiferrum. The sequence goes on along the minus strand of CAJCHZ010000058.1, from coordinate 25,057 downwards.
TAAAAAGATTTTACGCAGAGGACACGGAGAGCACAGAGGACGCGGAGAAGAATGTTCCAGGTCAGCGTGGAAGAGACATTTTCGGCGGGGCATGCGCTTCGCGGGTATCGCGGGAAGTGCGAGAACGTGCATGGGCATAATTATCGGGTGCGCGTGACGCTGGAGGGGCCAGAGCTGGATTCGATCGGGCTGCTGGTGGATTTTACGCGGGTAAAGCAGATTGTGCGCGAGGTTATGGGTAGGCTCGATCACCAGTTTGTAAATGACCTGGAGCCCTTTAAGACGGTGAATCCATCGGCAGAGAATTTGGCTAAGTATTTTTATGAAGAAGTGACGCGAGGACTGAAGGATCTGCCGCCCGGGGCGCGCGTTACGGATGTGGTTTTGTGGGAGACGGATACGAGCAGGGCGCAGTACCGGCCGGGCCGTTGACGAGATTGTCGGCGGTGGGATTGTGAATCGCGCGTTCTATATTATTTTGATTCCCGCGGCTTTAGTGGCGATTGGATATGTCGTTGTGTTTCAGCTTATGGGAGGGACGCCGCCGGCCTATTGGAGATTGATTTTGCCGTTTGCGTTTGTTGGCGGGACGCTGTGGTGGTTCGGACGGACGGTTGGACGGAAGAAGAGTTCGGGGGCGCAATAGAGTTCAAGCGTTCGATTTGGGAATTGGCTCAGCGGGAAAAGCGGGAGCAGAGCTCCCACTCCATATGTTCATAACCGAAATATTTAAGTCCATACAGGGCGAAGGAACGCGGGCGGGGTTGCCGTGTGTTTTCGTGCGATTGACTGGATGTAATTTAAGGTGCACATGGTGCGATACGGCTTATGCGTTTCATGGCGGGACCAGGATGAGCGTCGCGGAGGTCATGGCGCGCGTGGATGAACTTACGGGCCGCAAGGCAGAGACGTCTGGCTCGCAGGCTCCCGTACCCCTAGTGGAATTAACTGGCGGTGAGCCGCTTTTGCAAGAAGAGGTTTATCCGCTGGCGGAGAAATTGATCGCTGAGGGTTATACGGTGATGATTGAGACGAGCGGCGAGCGTTTTACCGGGCGGTTGCCACGCGAGGTGATCAAGATTGTGGATGTGAAGTGCCCGGATTCGGGAGAGGCGGATACGTTTGAAATGCGCAATCTCGCGGAGCTGGACGCGAAGGATGAAGTGAAATTTGTGCTGATGACGAGGCGGGATTATGAGTTTGCTAGAGATTTCACAGCCAAGCACGGGCTGGTAGCACGCGTGAAGCAGGTCTTGTTTTCGCCGGTGTTTGATGATCCGGCGGGGAAGTGGAAGGGGCTGGAGCCTCGCAAGGTGGTGGAGTGGATACTGGCGGATGGGTTGCCGGTGCGGCTCGGGTTGCAGTTGCATAAATTTGTGTGGGATCCGGCGACGAAAGGCGTGTGAAGCAGAGGATGTTAAGGAGGCTGAAGAATTGGAGGACCGGAGGCGTGCTGAGAGCGGCAGATGTGGCACGCTGATTTCTGAGAGAATGTGGACGCAATGATGAGCAAGATAAGGGCGACTAAGGCGGTGGTGCTGCTTAGCGGAGGGATGGATTCGTGCGTGTGCGCGACGATCGCGCTTGAGAAGTACGGCCACGAGAATCTCGCACTACTTCATGCCAGCTATGGACAGCGTACTGAGTCGCGGGAAAGACTCGCGTTCGACCGCATTGCGGATTGGTTGGAAGTGCAACAGCGTTTGGTGGTGAAGCTGGATCATTTTCGTGCGATTGGCGGTTCGGCGCTGACGGATGCGCAGATTGCCGTGCCGGAAAATGAATTGGGCGCAGCGGGGCCGCATGGCAGTGCGATTCCGGTGACATATGTGCCGTTTCGCAACGCGCATTTTCTTTCAGTGGGCGTGAGCTGGGCGGAGGCGATTGGCGCGGGAGCGGTTTACATTGGGGCCGTAGCGGAGGATAGTTCCGGTTATCCGGATTGCCGCGCGGAGTATTACCAGGTTTTTCAGGAATTGGTGCGCGTGGGGACGCGGCCGGAGACGGAAATTAAGATTGAGACGCCGGTGATTCGAATGAAAAAAAGTGAGATCATCCTGCGCGGGTTGGAGCTAGGTGCGCCGCTGCAGCTAACGTGGTCGTGTTACCAAGGCGAGCAAAGAGCTTGCGGGGCTTGCGACAGCTGCCTGCTGCGTTTGAAGGCGTTTGCGGAGGCAGGCGTGCCCGATCCTATCCCCTACCGGCAGGCGATCCCGGCGCACTCCTGACCCTTGGAAAAGAGCTAAGATTAGGCATAATAGGGCACATCCCGCCAGCCAGGCCGGGCAGGGTATGCCTCGGCAAAAGGAGAAATGGGTATGAAGATATTTCGGAAGTATGGGACGTTGGCTGCGGTGCTCGCGGCCCTGCTAGTTTGCATGCTTGCTCCGGGAACGAAGGCGCAAGTGACTGGAACGCTCACCGGTATCGTTGATGACATCAATGGAAAGCCGTGGTTTGGACTGGGGGTCGAAGCGATAAGCGATCAGGGCGCGAAGTTGGAGGCCAAGACGGACGCGGATGGCAGGTACACTTTTCACAATCTTCGGCCAGGCGTCTACGACGTGACGATTATGACTTTCCCGCCGCCAAACGAGAAGCAGACTCCCGTCAAGATAGGGCAAATCAAGGTAACCAGCAACGATGAAGCGAAGCTGGATATGAACTTCAAGACAGAGATGGCGAAAGAGGGCGCGGCTGCGACGGAAAAAGCCAAGGCGGACGCCGAAGCAAAGCAAAAATTCGAGGGCATGAAGGCGCACTACACTGCAGGGACTGCGCTGCTGGACCAGGAGCGCAAAGCGAAGGATGACCTGTCGAAGGCACCTTCGGATCAGAAGGATGCGCTGAAGCAAAACCTGAAGGATCTGTCCGACAAGGCTGCCGCGGAATTCCAAGCTGCGCAACAGGCAGCGGCGGAAAAAGACCCCAATCGGCACCTATTGTGGGCGAGGCTGGGAGAAGCGTATGACCTGGCGGGCCGCAACGACGAGGCTGCGCAGGCTTATCAGCAGGCCATTACAGCTAAGCCTGATGACCCTGGCTACTACAACAATCTGGGAAACGTGCTGGCGCGCGCGGGAAAGATCGACGAAGCAAAGGCCGCGTACTCCAAGAGCGCGGAACTCGACCCCACGAAAGCGGCGACCGCCTGGCGCAACTTCGGGATCAGCTTGTATAACGCGAACCGCGGAGGCGATGCCGTGGAGCCGCTGCAGAAATCCGCGGAGTTGGATCCGAAGAACGCGCAGACCTGGTACCTGCTGGGAGCTTGCCTGATTTTCAAAATGACAGTGAAGAAAGTCGGGGACAAGGACGTGCCCCAATTCGCTCCGGGGACAATCGAGGCGTACCAGAAGGCAATTGAGCTGGACCCCAATGGACCTTATGGCCAGCAGGCGAAAGAGGGTCTGGCACAATTGCAGCAGATGGCGCCGGGCATTGATATCAAGGTGAACACGAAGAAGAAGTCCTGAGCAGATTCGCACTGCTTTCTACTGGGCCGGTCTCGCTTTGCGGGACCGGCCTTTTTGTATGGGGAGGTCGAAAAACGAAATTTGAAAAACGAAATTGCAGTCTCGTATTTTCAGTTTCGAAAACTGAGTTTCGCGATTTGGTGCGCTAGCGGTGCATTAGAGTGCCTGTGGTTTTGGTGCGGCGAAGAGCCCAGGCGAATACGGCCATGGAAAGAGGTAAAAGGACCGCGCTGAAAACAAGTAGGACGATCAGTGGGCGCCAGACTACTTGCACGTTTGCGCCGTCGAGCAGAGCAGCGCGCATGGCGCCGAGAGCATAGGTAACAGGATTCAAGCGGGCGACCACCTGAAGCCAATCGGGTAGCACGCTGATGGGAAAAAGCATGCCGCCGGCGACGCTGGAAACGCCGAGAAGAAACCACTTCGCGGGATTGCCGCGCTTGAAAAGCAGGAGGTAACTGGCGGAGAGAATTCCCAATCCGGAAAAAGCGAGCAGAGTCGCAAGCAGCACGGCGGCTACCGCGAGCCAATTGGCATCGCGCAAAGGAAAGCCGAAAAGGATCGCGCCCCACGCAACATAAACCGCAATCCGCATCGTTGTAGCCACAAATGGATAGATCGCCGAGCCGGCAAGAATTACGGGCAGAGAAGTCTGTGTGACGAGGAGATGTTCGAGCGTGCCGGAGTCGCGCGCTTCTAACAGGCTGCGGTCGAAGGTGTCCATCGCGGCGTTCAAATAGTCGAGAAAGACGAAGCCGATCAGGGAAAAAGCGAAATAGCCTCCGCTCTGCGGGAGAGCGTGCTGGAGCTGCGGGCTGTCCACAAAGCGCGCGACGTAAAAAAACATAGCCACGCCGAAGAGCGCTTCAAGGGCTTCGAGTACGAAAACGGTTCGGTAGGTACGCGCGATGGAGAGATCGCGCCAGAAAAACGCCCACAGCTCCTGGAGCGCGTGGATCATTCGGTGGTTTCCTCGGCGGTGAGCTGCGGGGAGCGGCCTGTGAGGCGCATGAAAGCGTCTTCAAGCGTCGCGGCGCCGGTACTGCGCTTTAAGGCCGCAGGAGTATCGCAGGCGACGAGCCGCCCGGCGTCCATCACGGCGACGCGATCGGCGAGCAATTCAACCTCGGGCAGCGTGTGTGAGGCAAAGAGCAGGGAAGTGTCGCCGCGGCCAAGAACTTCGGATTTGAGGTAGCGGCGAAATTCCGAGGCCGCGATGGCATCGAGGCTGCGCGTAGGTTCGTCGAGGAGGAGGACGCGCGGCTCGTGAAGCAGGGCGCGGGCGAGACTAAGGCGTTGCACCGTGCCTGAGGAGAGCGTGCGGACCTGGCGGCCGAGCACCTCTTCGAGATGAAATTGTTCCGCGAGCAGCGCGATCCGCCGCCCGAAGGCAGCGTCCGAAAGATGATTTAGGCGCCCGAAAAAGCGCAGATTTTCGCGGCCGGTAAGGCGCGCGTAAAAGCCGAGATCGCTGCCGGCGTGATAGCCGATTTGGCTCCGGACGGCGCGCGGGTCGAGGACGGCGTCATGTCCCGCGATTTGGGCGCGCCCATGAGTGGGAAGAAGCAGCGTCGCGAGAATTTTGAGCAGCGTGGATTTTCCCGCGCCATTCGCACCCAGCAGTGCCAGCGCTTCTCCCGGGCGCATTTCGAAGGAAAGTCCGGCGAGTGCGACAACGGTCGGTTTTTCAAATGGCTGCAAGAAGGCGCGCCAGCCGCTGCGCGCGGGGGGAAACGATTTTTCGAGGGATGCAACAGCGATCGCGGCTTCCGGCACGACAAAACTTATAGCGTGTCTTCAGCGCGAAGACAATCGGCTGCACGAAAAGGCAACTCGAGGCGAACGGAAGGTTCTAAAGCTTTGAATCGGATCATCTCTATCCATTAGGCCGTTACTCATGGAATGACTTGCTCTAGATGGATCAAGTAGCTTTTACCGCCAATATAAAGATGTAACATCACCGTGATATAACAGGCCAGGAAGCACTGATGGTTGTTTCCCGGGAGGTTCTTATGTTGCGCTGGTTGGCGATTTCTTTTGCTTGTCTGGTTTTTGTCGCGCCCTCTCCAAGTCAAACCGATGCGCCGAAGGAACAGCCGAAGCAAAGCATTCAAGGGGAAGTGGTCGATGCCAAGAGCGGGTTGCCGATCCGAAAAGCAATGGTGCAATTGCGCGGCGGAGCGAGGCTGTCATCGGCAACGACCAGCACGGACGGTACATTCCTGATCGAAGACCTGGAGCCAGGGAGATACCTTGTCATACTGAAACGCGGGGGATTTGTGCAAATGGCCAGCGAACTCCTGCAAACGACATTCACGCTGCAGTCGGGCCAACAACTGACCGGGCTGGTGTATAAAATGCAGCCCGCTGGCGTCGAGTGACGAGCACGGCCACTTCACGGTACGCGGCTTAAGTCCAGGAACCTTCGTGGTGTTGGCATTCGACGAGGTAATAGAGGAAGACATCCATCGGCCGGAGTTTTTCAAGGTGTATGCAGGAAAAGGCGAGAAGGTCGAACTGGAAGAAGGTGCGCGAAAGAGCGTGACGGCAAGGGTTATCTTTGCGGAAGATGAAACTCCGTGAGAAGGCAATGCGGGGAGCGTGATTCGCCGGCTCGCCGAAATTTTATTCCATCGCAACTGTTACTCCGCATGGCGAATCACCCGAATCCCCGGTAGAATGATGTGCACGAAAATCTTTGTTGGGCAGGACTCAAGCGGAAGCCTAGCCTGCGTGTCCGGACGGAGAGTTGAGGAGTGGGGCTGATGGTGTCATTCGCGGATCGCGCCGAAACGGTGCCGCACGTGCTCGTGCGTTTTCTCGACAAGGAATCCGTGCTGTTGAATCTGGAGACGGAACGCTATTTTGGTCTGGACGAAACCGGGACGCGCATGTGGCAGGTAGTCGTCGCCGCCCCGAGCATTGACGCGGCGTATCAGGAGCTCCAGAACGAGTTTGACGTGGAGTCCGAACTGCTGCGTCTGCATCTTACCGAACTGCTTGTGCGGCTCGTCGAAAACGGATTGCTGCAGATTCAGCCTGCCGATGTGGGAACGGCTCCGACGGTTTAGCGCGCTGGAGCGCCCGGCGCGCGGAGTTTTCCTGCGTGCAGCCGCATTGTTGCCGTTCATCTGTTTGAGTTTGAGGCTGCGTGGATTTCGCAAGACGCAGGCCTTCCTGCAAAAGCTTCTTCCCACTGCGAAGGCTCCGCTGGATAGCTCTGCGGCCGCTTCCATGCCTGCGAGTGCGGATTTGACCGTTCGCATGGTGCGCGCCGCGGTGCGCCACGGTATCGGCCACCCCACCTGCCTCGAAGAATCACTTGCGCTCTGGTGGCTGCTGGGGCGGCAGGGAATTGCTTCCGAGTTGCGCATCGGCGTTCGGAAAGAGTCTGAGAAATTCGAGGCGCACGCCTGGGTCGAGCGCCATGGAGTTGCTTTGAATGAGCCGGAAGCACTTCACGAACACTATGCCGCGTTTGACGCGGCCCTTTCGTCGACGCCGGGGCGGCGATGAGCGGCTTCGCGGGGATCGTCCGCTCCGACGGCGGAATGCCTGATGTTCGCCTTCTCGAACGCATGGCAGAGAGTTTGGCTTTTCGTGGGCCGGACGCGACGCAAGTCTGGACGCGCCCGGGCACGGGATTTTGTTTTACGCTGCTGCGCACAGGGCCTTCCCCGCAATCCGCCGAACAGCCATGCTCCCTAGATGGCCGAGTCTGGCTGCTGGGCGATGTGCGGCTTGATGGGCGCGAGGAATTGCGCAAAAGGATCGAGCAGCATGGCGAGATGACTTCCGCCGATGCCGCCAACGAAGAACTGATCCTAAGGGCCTGGAGATTGTGCGGAGAAAAAAGCTTTGAGTCTCTGATCGGAGACTTTTCGTTCGCGCTCTGGGATTCGGAAGCGAAACAGTTGTGGTGCGCGCGCAGCTTGTTGGGCGCCCGGCCTTTTTTTTATGCGGATGCAGGTGGCCAGCTTATTTTCAGCAACACACTTAACACTTTGCGGCTTGCGCCGGAAGTATCGGCAAAGCTTGACCTGCATTTTGTAGGCGATTTCTTGCTGCAATCCTGGTGTCCCGATCCTGAGCGCACCGCATTTTGCGATGTACGCCGCTTGCCGGCAGGCCATGTTCTCCACTACGCAAATGGCGAGTCGCGAGTGCGCCGTTACGCCTACCTTCCCGTCGAAGAGCCTCTGAGATTCAAACGCCGTGAGGAATATATCGAAGCCTTCCGCTCCCATTTGCAGGAAGCAGTGAAGGATCGTTTGCCAAATGGACCGGCAGCATTCTTCATGAGTGGTGGGTTGGATTCGACAAGCGTTGCGGCAACAGCCGGCAAAGTGCAGGCCGAGCGCGGCCTGCGCGATTCACTGCGTGCCTACACCGTGGATTACTCGCCGCTCTTTGACGACGAAGAAGGCAAGTTTGCATCCATCGCTGCGCAGCACATCGGCATCCCCATCGAGATTCTCTCGGGAGGTTCGTGCGAGCCGTTTGGCCGCTGGGACGAACTGGGATTAAAGACGCCCGAGCCTTGCGCCGAACCGTTTTTTGCGCTGCACGTAGAGCACTATCGTCAAGTCGCGACCCGGGCGCGCGTGGTCCTATCCGGCGATGGCGGCGACGACATCCTGACGGGCCGCGCGTGGCCTCACCTCGTCCTCCTGCTCCAGCGCGGCCGGCTGGACATGGCGGCCCGAGCGGTTGGGGCGTACGTTTTGCGTCACGGGAGGGTGCCCCCGCTGCGTGCAGGTCTTCGAACACGTCTACAGCGCTGGATGGGCCGCGCGAAAGAAACAGCGGAATATCCGCCCTGGCTGGAACCGAGCTTCGAGAAGGACCTGGATCTGCGCGAGCGCTGGTTGGCATTGCAGAAGCCCGCCAAAGAAGAGCATCCGCTTCATCCAGTCGGGTTTGCTTCGTTAAGCGGTGCGTACTGGCCCAGCGTTTTTGAGAACGAGGATGCGGGCTGGACCGGGGTCGCCGTGGAAGCGCGCGCGCCTCTGCTCGATCAGCGATTGATTCGTTTCCTCCTGCGCGTCCCTCCCGTGCCCTGGTGCATGAACAAGGAACTCCTGAGGGATTCGATGCAAGGATTATTGCCAGAGGAAGTGCGCCTGCGGCGCAAGACTCCTCTTCTCGGCGATCCCTTGCTCCTGCAAGCGGAAAAAAATGGGTGGAAAAGCGTTCTCGGGGAGGGGGCTTGCGAGAGACTGCGGAACTTTGTAAACTGCGTAATGCATTGCGCAACTTCCTCCCCCGCCCGGGGTTCAGCTTTGTGGGCCAGCCTGCGGCCCGTTGCACTCGATTGTTGGCTAAAAAGCGTTGAAAACAACGAACGTATTCAGTACAGTCGAACTGGGGGAAACTGAATGAGGTCGCGGTCTGAGGCATCTGCGAAAAAGCCCTACCAAGCACCCAAACTCCTAGTCTATGGCAATTTAACGGAGATGACTTTGACCAAGTCGGGTACCAAAGGGACTCTGGATGGCAGCAAATCATTGACTATGCGTAAAACAGCTTAATAGTAGTTTTATGTTCTGACACGTGCTGCGATCGAATGGGCCTCATCCTGTGACTCTTCGCTATCAAGTATACGGCCTCAGTTTTACTTCCAACACTCCAATTCCCGGGTTATTCGAGGCTTCTGACGCCTCCCCCTCCCCTGACTTGATTGTGGATTTTCAGAAGCCCCCTTCGTGGGCGGAAGCTGCCTTGCAACTGCCACAGGTAATCCTTCAAACCATCCCAGCTTGCGAGGAGACGCACGATCCGGCGTTTGTTCTCACCTCACTCGGCGACGGCCAATTCTTCAGGCTCTACTATTCGGATGGAACCTGCTTTGTGGTGAACGCCGCCACTACGCGCCTATGGGGAACTCCCGGCGAAGGCCAGTCCATGAGGGATCTTTCGACCTATTTTCTTGGGCCGGTCATGGGCTATATACTTCGCCGGCGCGGCTTCACTGCGCTTCACGCGAGCGCGCTCTGCTTGGGTGGCAAAGCCATTGCATTGACCGGCGCGGCCGGAGCAGGAAAATCCACGACTGCGGCGGCCCTAGCGCTGCGGGGAGTGCCCGTTCTTTGCGAGGATATTGCTGCTGTCGAGGAAGCCGACGGCGACTTTGCTATTGAGGCAGGTTATCCTCGCGTGTGTTTGTGGCCGGAATCCGTCGAGATGCTGATGGGAAAGCGAGACGCCCTGCCTCTCATAGCGCCTAACTGGGAGAAATGTTATTTGCCGCTGAATGGCGGGCAGGCCAGACTGGAAATTCAGAAGCAGCCTCTCGGGGGCGTTTACATTCTGGCTCCTCGCGAAACGGAAAATGCTCCGCGCGTGGAAGAAGTAAGCGGCTGCGACGTGTTTCTGGAACTTGTGCAGAATACCTATATGAATTGGCTTCTGGATCGCGCGCAGCGTGCACAGGAATTTGAGTTGCTGTCACGCCTGGTTTCACGGGTTCCAGTGCGGCGAATTGTCCCCCATAGCGACCCATCTCGAGTCGGTGCGCTCTGCGATTTGATCCTGGCCGATGCCACGCGTTCGCTGGCAGCCCCACTCAGCATCGGCGCCGCAGCCGGCCGCTGAGATGTACAGGCTCGATGAATTTGGCGACATGGTCGCCGACAAAGCACGCTTTGAAGCCTACGCCGATGCGGTTGGCCGCGCCGTGCGCCCCGGAGATGTCGTCGTAGACCTCGGCTGCGGCCCCGGTATTTTTGCGCTGCTGGCTTGCCGGGCTGGCGCGAAGCGCGTATATGCAATCGATGGCGGCGACGTCATTCACCTGGCGCGACGGTTAGCTGCAGCCAACGGCTTTACCGATCGCATCGAATTCCTTCACGGCGATTCCCGTCAAATCGAGCTTCCCGAGCGCGCCGATGTCGTTGTTTCCGATGTGCGTGGAGCTTTGCCGTTCTTCAATGACGCTCTGCCGTCGATTGAGGATGCTCGAGTCCGTTTTCTGAAAGACGGCGGCGCGCAAATCCCCCAGTGCGATGTGCTTTACGCCGCCATCGTCGAGGCGCCGGAATACTACAACCGCATTAGTTCGCCTTGGAAAGATCCTGGCCGCGACATTGACCTTTCCACTCCGCTTTCGCTAATTCTGAATGGCGTCTACAAAGTGCGTTCGAAGCGCGAGCAGCTTCTGACGGAGCCTCACAACTGGTGCACGCTGGACTATACGGCGCACCTCAACACCCGCGCTTCCGCGAAAATGCATTTCCGCGCCACTCGCAACGGCGTAGGACACGGAGTGACCGCCTGGTTTGAAGCTAAACTCTTTGAAAACATTGGATTTTCGAGCGGCCCCGGACCGGTAAGCACTGTTTACGGCCAGGGTTTTCTGCCATGGCTTGAGCCCGTGCCTTTGGAGGCAGGTCAGCAGATTGAGGTCGATTTGCACGCTGATCCCGTTGGGGGCGATTATATCTGGCGCTGGGAGACAAAAATCCCAGCCTACAGCGGTCAGCCCGAACGAATTTTCCGTCAATCTACTTTTGAAGGCGCGCAATTTATGTCGGAGACACTTCGTCGCCACGCTGTAGATTACGTTCCGCACCTCACCGAAGCTGGCCTGGCGGAGCACTGGCTCTTGCAGGCCATGAACGGCGTCGCGCCTTTGCAGGAAATCGCGCAAGCTGCCGCGGAAAAATTCCCCAATGTTTTTCGCCGGCAGGAAGATGCTTTCCGCCGCGTCTCCACTTTGGCCGAGAGGTTTTCCCGCTAACGGAAGAGTTTGCCAATTCCGCGCGCCTCCATGAAAATGGCCGGGGGATTTTCTGACGGAAACACTGCCACAAGGAGCCGAAGATCTGGAAGCGGAGTGGGCGCTCCTGCTCGAGTGTGCCAGGCCGCAGCCGGACCTTCAACGCCTGGCCGCAAGGCTTCGTGCGCCTCTCGACTGGTCTTCTCTGATTGCCTTCGCCGATGACCACGGCGTCCTCGGAATAACTGCCGCGCGTCTTTTTGACTACGACGAGTCAGTCATTCCGGCGGAAAACCGCGACGCTATGCGCACCTGGCGCCGCAATCAAACGCTCTTCACCATGAATGTGAGCGCGGAGATGTTCCGCCTCTTCGATTGCTTCGGCGCCTCGGGTATCGAGGCTCTCGTGATTAAAGGGCCTGTGCTCTCTGTTCGCAGTTACGGTGATCCGGGATTGCGTCAATATGGCGATCTGGATTTGATCGTGCGCGATAAGGATATTTTGCGCTCCACAGAGTTGATGCTCGGCCTCGGATACGAATCCACGGTCCCCGTGACCGCTATCCATGCTAAAAAAATTCCGGGCGAATACAATTTCCGGCACCCCGGCACGAAACTCCTCATCGAATTCCACACCGAGCTCACCTTTCGCTATCATCCGAAGCCTCTTCCGCTGGAGGCGCTTTTTAGCCGTCAAGTCCGCGAAAAGTTCGATGCGCACGAAGTCCCCGCCCTTTCCCCCGAAGACGAACTGATCCTGATTTGCATCCACGGCGCAAAACACTTTTGGGAGCGGCTGGTTTACATCGCCGACGTAGCGGCCTTCGTATCCCGGCAGCAACTCGATTGGGTCCGCGTAAAATCGGCCGCCAATGAAGTTGGCGCGTCGCGCATGTTACACGTTGGATTGCGGTTGGCCGCTGATGTACTGAGTGCTCCGCTACCCGAGTCCATCGCCTCGGCTTTGCGATCGGACCCGGCCGCCGGACAGCTGTCTAGACGGATTGTCCAATGGCTTCCCGCGGCAGGTTCCGCGCCGCCCGGAATTGTCGAACGGGCGAAGTTTCGCATAGGTATGCACGGCGGCGGTTCTTCCAGCTTGTCCTATCTTTTCCGGCTCTCCTTCTCGCCCACGGAGGAAGACTGGGTTGAAGGCGAAGAAAATAAACGTCACTGGTTTCTCGATGCCATGGGACGTCCATTCCGTCTCGTACGAAAGTACGGCCGCGAGGGCAAGTCCTGAAGCGCGTTAGCGCGACGGGTAGCTTCTCTTGAGCGCCCGAAAAAACAAAGAGGCCCGGACAAATTGTCCGGGCCTCTTTTTGAGCGAAGCTTTCTTAAATATTGGTGCGCCGCGAAATAGCCCGAGGAGCTTTCGAAGGTGGTGGCGGCAGTTCCACGGTAATCGTCTGCTCGCTCTTGCTGCGTAGAACGCCGAGCTTTACCGTCTTTTCTTCCCGCTTCCCGGCAAGCTTCTCGCGCAAATCGCCAAGCGAACGGATGCGATCGCCGTTCAGCGAAATGATTACGTCCCCACTTTTTAGCCCCGCTTTTTCCGCAGCGGACCCCGTGTTCACCTCGCGCACCAGCACGCCTTCGCCATCCGGCGCGCCAAAATAGGCTCCGAATTGGCCGCTAAGGTCTTCGGCATCAATGCCCAGACGCGGTCGGCCGCCAGGCATCAACTCGTAAGTCCAGTCCGTCGCCGGCCCATCGGGAATTTCCGGGATCTCAACGTTCGGAAGCTGGAAGGAGAACGCGCGCGGGAAGGGTTTTACCCGGGCATTGGCGTTATCCTCGGACGATCCCAGCGTAACGTGGATGGTTTGCGCGTGGCCGTCGCGCCACACTGTGAATTGCACGTTCCGCCCGGCGGGAATTTCGTGAATCATGCGGCGAAATTGCGTAGCGCCTTCGACGCGCTGTCCGTTAATTTCGGTGATGACATCGTTCTCTTTCAAGCCCGCTTTCGCCGCGGGACTGTCCGGCACGATTCGCTGCAGCAACACGCCGCGTTCTGCCGGCAACTTCAGTTCCCTGGCCTTGTCTGAATTGACTTCCTGCGATTCCACGCCCAGCCAACTGGCGCCGTCGTCGAGCAAAACCACGGGACCGTCTGAGTCCACCTGTGCATCGGGCGTGATCAGCACGCGCTTGCGCTCCTGCGCGTCTTGAAGCGCGGCCTGTAGAGCCACTTGCGCACGGCTCGCTTCTGTCCGCGCCGTCTTTTCAGCCACCGCATCTTGCGGCATCTCGGAACGCCCGGGCAGCGCAATCAGCACAGCACCAAGCGCCACCGCTCCGCCCACAAACAAAATACGTTTCAGCATGATATTTCTGCCTCCTGCTTTGCTTAGACGCGCCTCGCGCTAAACCGTTGAGCGCAAAATCACCACGCGTATTCCACCGTTGATGGTATTTAGCTTAATCGGCGCGCCGCCTTTGCCATACTTTCCCCGCATTTCCCGCGGCTTTATGGAGCTCTCCAGAGACAGGGGTAACTCCGAATAAAAATTTCCATTTAACGAACGCGCCTCAAGATTTGCCTGCGTATCCTCCGGCACAGCTAGCAAAAGCGAGCCGTTCGTCGTTTCCGCGGTCATGCCCTTGTCATCCATCGCGCGCGAAAGCTCCAGGTGGAGATTGCCGTTGGTCGTGCGCGCATGCACGCTTCCGCCGCCCTCGTACACCTCAATATTTCCGTTCACCGTGCGCAGATCCTCCACGGCTTCGACTCCGGCAATTTTCAGCGTGCCATTGACCATGCCAATGTGTTCGACCCGTGCACCATGCGGAACGTGCACCATGTATTCGACGGCCACTTCCACGCCTTCATTCTGCGGATACCGTGTCACGACCGACACGGAATTTGGCCGTACTTCCACCTCGATCGTCACGCGTTCGATGTCCGCCTCTTTTACCTTGGCGATTTTCACCGCACGAATTTCCACAACGTTGCGGTCCCAGCCTTCCACCTCCACCGGGCCATTAACGTTCTGCAGTTCAAACGTACCGCCTGCCTCCAGCGGAAATGACTCATGGAAGTCCTTGCTGATCGCAAAGCCAGGAGCAGCAGTCACTCCTGCAAGCATAAGGAGCATCAACACGGCCGCGCGCAAACCTGGACGTCGCATTTCGTTTACCCCTATCGAGTTCATCTCACGAGCGGTTGCTCGTTACTACACCCACAGAGGAACCGTTACACTCCGTCAGTGCGACGGTTCAAAATCAAACGTCACGGTCGAAATAGTCTCGACCGGATTTCCATTTATCGACGCCGGCCGTGCGCGCCACCTCTTTATCGCGTCGCTCGCGGCATCCACGAGAACCGGTTCGCCTTCCAGAACCTTGACGACTTCCACGCTTCCATCCGTTTTCACGCGCACTTGCAGCTTCACGACTCCATGAATACCCGCCTTCCGCGCAAGCTCGGGATATGCGGGCGCGGGTCTGGCGATCAGCCGCTTGAAGAACTCGCTGGAGTCTTCATGTATGCCTCCAAGAAGGAACCGCTCGAGGCTATCCATCCAGCTTTCCAGCCAGTCCCGCCTTTCATCAACGGAAGTTTGCCCTTCGCCTCTCGGCCCCATGTCCGGAGCTTTATTGGAAGGAAAGTCTGAGTCGCGTACGCGCTCGATTCGCTCGCGCTGCTGTTGAATCAGCGAATCGCGCAGCCCTATATCTTCATCGAGGTATTGCAGCCGGATTTTGCCCACGGTCGTGCGCAGTTTCAGCAGCGCGCCCCCGCCATTCAATATTCCTGTGGCTCGCACCGAGCCCAATTCTCGATTTCCCTGCGGCTGGATGTTCAGAAGCAGCGCGGGGTCGGCATCAATCCGGCTTAAGCCGCCTTTCTCCACCAACGCATCGATCGTCACCGCCAGATTTCGCGGCAGGAAGACGTTGATGTCTCCCGCTCCCGAAGAAAGCTGCGAAGCTCCCGGGAGGCTCACGACTCCGTTTGTGGAACCCGCATCCGGATTGAACCATGCCTGAATTGTTCCGCCCGCAGTGGCGGCCTGCACCGCGCCCGCCACACGCGTCAGGCAGACGCTTCCGCCGTTGGATTCGACTTCCATCGGCCCCGAAACCGTAATGATGCGTATGCCGCCCCCGCCCGTTTGCGCCCGCACCGAGCCGCGTACTTCGCCGAAATCAATCTGTCCGCCGCCAGTGCGCACGCTGACAAAACTTCCCGCCTGCTTCAGCGTGATGTTCCCGCCGTCCGTTTCCAATTGCGCGCGCCCGCCGATTTGTCCCGCGCGAATGTGCCCGCCGCCCGTGCGCAACGTTCCATCTCCGGCGACGTTTCCCGCGACAATGTGCCCGCCTGCCGTGAACGCGTCTAGGTCCCCAGCAACATCCTGCACTTGAATGTGGCCGCCCTGCGTGGACAGCTTTGCCAGCGGATGGTTCAGCGAAACATTTCGTACTATGTTGAAGCCTATGCGCCCCGCCCGAATATTTCCGCCCTGCGTGACCAGGTTCGCCGTCCCGCCAATGTCCTGCGTCTCGATGTCGCCAACGCCCGTGTTCACGTCCACGTTGTAGCCTGTGGGCACTGCCACTTCAAATTGCACCCAGAATTGCGCAATTGCTTCGCTTTTGCCGGTCTGCGGCGGTAAAGCTCCCGTAATCTCCACGCCGCTTCCCACCGTTTTTGCCGAGAGCGCGTAGCGGTCCAGAAGGTTCTGTGCTAATGGCGCACGCGCATCCGTTTCGATATGCACGATGTAATGCACGGCTTGCGGCGCGCCCGGTCCGAGCACGATAATCCGCACGGAGCCCAGGTCCGTGTTCAGGTGCAGCGTAAGGCCGTCTTTGGTTTGCAGCGTGCCAGTGCGATCCGTGACCACGTGCGGCGCCGGGTCACCCGGAACACCAGGCCCGACAGGAAGCGCGTCACCCGCCTTTGCCACAAAAATCAGGCCCGGCACGATCGCGGAAAACAAAACAGTCAGCAGGGCAACGCGGGAAGCGCTCGCCCGCGCGTCTCGAATCGCCCTGATAATGGGAAGCTTGTTCATGCTTGCTTGGAACTCTTCTCAGCTGGCTGAACTTCTCATAGCACTTCTAGCCGCACTTCCCAGTAATTTCCCAATGAATTTCCTGCCGTGGCTCTTACTGCACCTCGTGCGGATCAATCTGCCGCAAAGCCGCGGCGCTGCGCAGCCGCACATAGCGGTTGGGATCGCTGCGCTCCAGGTCCTGGAGTGTCTGAATCACGCGTTCCATCGATGGGTCGAGAGAGCGCTCCAATGGCTCAGGGGCCAGCATGGGTTTCGGAGCAAGCGCAGCTTCCGGCGTCCCACCCTCCAACGAGCGCACCAACAGGTTCACCGCCTCCACGCGCACGCCCGGATTGGAGTCGTGTTCCAACGCGTCAATCAGCGTCTCGCGCACAGTCTCGTCCACCACTACATCGCGCAACGATTCCATCGCTTTCATGCGCACTGCGGGATTTTGATCATGCCGCGCAGCGTAAAGCAGCGCCCGGCGCACATCCGCTTCTCCTATGAGCACACGCAACGCTTCCATGCAATCGAGCCGCACTCCCGCTTCCGTCTGATTTCCATTTTCCACCACGTACGTCAGAACGCGGCGCATATCGGGATCGTCAACGCTGCCGGAAAGCTCTACCGGCTGTTCTGTCCGCACGTGCAGTTGCACATTTCCAGCTGTGTTGTCGTATGTGGGAGAAAAACTGATGCCCGCCACAGCCATCTTCGCCAGTTGGTCGTCCGTAAAGCGCGCCGATGGAGAAACATTCACGGTCTGCCCATTCGAATTGGAATCAAACCGCGCCGACAACCACGGCAGCCCCTGCGTACCCAGCCCTAAGCCAATCAAAACCAGAACCGCTGCGCTCCAAACCGGCCGCAGCGCCATCCAGCTGCGCAGCCATCCCACGGGAGCCCAGTGTTTTTTCTCAACCGGAGACGCCAGGTCATCTAGCGCTTCCGCAAGCTCGCTCCGGCACTGCGAAAGAAGAATCCCTCCGCTATCAAATTGCTCGGATGCCTGCAGCGCATCCATTAGGGACTCATGGAGAGACCGTTCCTCGGCAAGTTGCGAAGCGCAAGCCGCGCACGCTGCAAGGTGCTTTTCAATCTGCGCGTTCTCATGCGCGCTGGTCTCTGCGCAAGCATAGAAAACCAGCAGCGCCGCAACATCTTTGCAAACCTGTTTCTGAGGCGCGCTCATCGCAAGCCTCCCAACTGGCTGCGCAGCTTACGCGTCGCCCGGAACAACGAATTCTTTACCGTTTCTTCCGTCGTCCCCAGGGCATCCCCAATCGCCCGCAGTTTCAATCCCTGATAGTGCTTCATCTCAAACACAACGCGTTCGCGCGGCGAAAGCCGTTCCATCGCGGAAGCGATGCGCGCCTGAATCTCTTTGCCAAAAAGTTGTCGTTCGGGATCAAGCGTAGGACGGTTCTCGCGCTGCCGCTCAAAAAAGTCAGTAATGCCCTCTTCGTGATGCCCTGAATTCGATTCCGGCGATTGATCCTCGGGCCGCGCCTGCCGCCGCCTCAGATGGTCCAAGCAAACGTTCGTCACAATCCGGTAGAGCCACGTATAAAAACTGCATTCGAAACGGAACCGGTGCAAGTTCCGGTAAACTTTCAAAAACGCTTCCTGATAAACATCCCGCGCGTCTTCCGGGCGCTTCATCAAATTGAGCGCCAGCCGCAGCACGTCCCGGTCGTAACGGTGCACCAGCTCCTCAAACGCCGCCCTGCTGCCGGCCTGAGCTTCCGCCACCAGGGTCTGCTCGTTCAGGTTGGGCAAAGAGTCCGCCGCGGCCAGCGAGGCGCTGTTGCCGCCTGCCAGGCCTGAATCATTAGCCACTGCTAGAGCCCATCTTGGGAGCGGCATATTTCGCTTTCTTTTCGTATGTGCGTGTGTTGCTTCTTGTTTTCCAACACGTTAGCCAGTTTTGGCTGGCTACCACACACAGAATCTTTAAGACCACCCAATTTGGACGTGCGAAAAGTCCCATGGGTGAGCATCCGCTTCCACTTAAACAACGATTATCGTACCCCATTTGTTTCGGACTTACACCGTAGGGTTGTATGGCTGTAGGTGGCGAACCTTTGGGTTCGCCTCTAAGAGACTAAGCGAAGCATCATAGGTTCCCCGGCAATCAAATCGTTGGCGAAGCTATTTGCTCCGAACCTCCACCAGACCCGCGCATTCGCCATAAAATCAGCGGCCCTGCCAGCAACAGACCCATCATGAGCAACAGCACATAGCCGTTAGTGCGGTAATACGCGTCTGGCTGCCCCAATAGTTCTGTGGCTGCGCCCAGAAGTGAAGTACATGCCGACACCAGGAAGTATCCCAGCACATTGAACCGCACAATTTTCTGCACCGCGAACACGATCACTCCCAACACGATTGCTTGTCCTACAAATTGCTTCGCAAAACCGGCCGCATTGCTCCAATCGCCGCCTACGAGTGACAATGCCGCCAACAGGAAAATCAAAAAACGCAGCCACCGCGGCTTCACCATCGCAGCCACAAATGCCGCAACAGCGGCGACCAAGCCCGCGCGCAAAAGCCCGCTGCTCAAGGCTTGTCCAAACGCCGCCGCGGACGGAATCGACGAGTCGAAGTTCTGCCCAATCGACGCCGGAAAGTTGCGTTCCACCGTCGGCCAATACTTGGACAAAAGTGCGATCAGCCGCCCAACTCCCACAAGACCAGCCGTTCCGCACACGCCGATCCACAGTGCATCGCGGTAATAAATTCCGGGCAGTCGCCCGCCCACCGGCAGCTCCTGTTCTCCAAACGCTAGCTTTCCGTAATACCACGCCAGCCCAAACACAAAAATGACTAGCCCGAAATTAACCGGCGCCCCCAGCAGCACTCCGATTCCCAGGATCCCCATCGTCGTTTTATAAGGAATTGCAGTGTTGTATGAGTTCAGGGCCGTCTGGATGCGGTCCCCGAATGCAAAAACGATCAAATACGCCACCATTCCCCAAATCGCCCATCCGGACAATCTCTTCCACGGAACGGATCGCGCCGTTTCTGAACGAAGATTCTTCAGAAAAATGATGAGCGCGGTAAGCCCGCCCCCAACCAGAAACACGATGTACAATCCGTACGAAAGCAAAGTGCGCGGCAAGGTTTGTTCTTCCTGTTTCCGCCGCCACTCATCGGGAATTTTTATATACCTCCAGAGTGTCCCCCCTTCCGTTGCCTCTTGTTCTTCTCGCGAATCCGGTTTCGAGTAATACGAGCCCCGGTAATCCACCACCTCATCTCCGAGCACCGCGACCTTGAAGCGCACAAACGCATGTCCCTCGCCACTTGCCGCCGAGCCGTAGCCTTCGTCGAGCGGTTTCTTCATCTCCCACGCAAGCTCGTGATCCGTCCGGTGAATCCTCTTGTCCGAATCCTGCTCCACGAGATTCCACTGGCGCAGATCTATTTTCTTCACGTCCGTCAAATACGCTTGCGCCTTGTCCAGGGCTTCTTCTTTGCTGAGGGAAGCTCCAGCCGCATCTTCCGGCAGCCGGTGATTGAAGGCCAGCAGCGCCCCATCCTGACCGAGCTTCACCGAATATTCCTCCGGCTGGCTATCCCGGAAGTAGCGCACCTGCCATACCACCCCCGGCATCTCAGCTGCATAAATCTCGTTCAGTCTCTTAACGCCCACTCGTTCCCGCAAGAATTCATTCGTGACCGGATCGGTCACGTTTACCAAAAGGACCGCGCGTTTATACGAATCCGGATTCACTCCGCGTTTCCGCAGAATCTCATCTGCCGCCAGGCGCACGCTTTTCGCGTTCACGCTCAGCTTCAGGAAATCTCCAAGTGTTTCCGTCTTCCCTCGCCACGCAAGTACCCCGCCAGCCACGAGGCACACCGCCAGAACGCCGATCATCGGGGGTGTCAGCGGCGCATACCGCCGCGAAACGCCCGCGGTTGCGATCTCAACGGGCGCATCCGCAACGCGGAACTCCGCCGCTGGCGCGGCCCTGTTCAGCAAATCTTCGTCCGCCTCAAACCGGCCCCGCACGAGATACGCAACGCCGGCAAACGCCAGCGGCGCCACCGCTGCCGCTGCCACAACCACTCCGGATACTTTGAAGTACAGGCTGTTCGAGCGCAGCAGGAACAATCCCACCAGCGACGCATCCACCGTGTAGTGCCAGATCAGAGTCGCCAGAATGCCCCAGCGCAACATCACCAGTCCCGCCACGATGCCGAAAAGCCCAATTTCAATCCCACGAATGTACGGAGGTTCCTGCGGATAATTGCTGTGCAGAAAGCTCCACATAAACGCCGGCACGATCACCGCAATCCATCGCGACTTCGTCAGCCGCGCAAAAAACGGAATCGCAAACAGCCGGAACGTAAATTCTTCGTTCGTCGAAGCCAGCAATCCTATCGCCGCTCCCGAAATCCAGGGGAACGCCGTGTTCACGGAGTCTTGATAGTTCACTTCCTGCGGAGCCCAAGCCCCGTAATGGCTCGCCACAATGTAAAACGCGACCACATATCCTATGTGCACCGCCGCCAGCGACAACCCCACTACCGCCGACGAAAAAAATTCTTTCGACCGCAATCCCCGCAACGTGAAAATCTTCGAAAGCTGCAGCCGGTCGGGCTGTGAAGCACGGTACAGCGGCTCGCCTGCCGGAAGCACCAGCGTAATCGTAATCGCCGTAACCACCGCCAGCGCCAGCGCCCTGGCTATCTGCATGGCCAGGAAAGTTCCGTAACTTTCGGTTGTGTTGTAACTCGCGCTCCAGAGCGGCCAGTCATTCAAGCTCTGCAGGAACAGCAAGCCCGCCACCATCGCGCCCAGCACGAGCGCTCCACGCCACGACGTCATTCCTTTGTACGTCAGCTGAATCGCCAGCCAAATTGCCGCCACCAACAAAGCGATGTAAAACACAGTAAAAACCAAAGTAAGCGAATCGTTGCTCGACCTCAGATGCGCAAAGCTTCTCTCCCACGCCTCCGGCACTTGCAAAAACTCTTCCGAACTTCCCGGGCGATCCCCCTGAAGGGTCACGCGCAGCCGGTAAGGCGCGTCCTTCGCCCGGAATCCATGCTTTTCCCAGCTAAACGACCAATCCAGCCGGTTCGGTTTCTTGCTCGAATTTGCTTCCTCGGTAAGAAAATCCCACCCGCTCAAATCCACGCCCATCTTGCCGCTCAAAAATTCCTTTGCGGACGCTTCCGCTGCCGTCCGCTCCAGCGCCGCTCCTGCCCGCGCCTCTCCAACCTTGTGGTCGTACCCGACAATTTCCCCAGCCGGATTTACCCTGACCAGAAACTCTTCCTCCTGCTGCGGTTTGAAAAACCGTACATCCCAATACCAGATGTTCAGCTCTTTCGACATAAGCTGGTTCGCTTGCTTGAGTCCCAGCCCCCGCTCCAGATAAGTCTTCGCGTTGTCGTCCAGATCGAACACGATCGACGTTCGATAGCCGCTCACATCCTCGCCCACGCTGCTGAGAAACTTCTGCGCCCGTGCCAGCGCTTCCCCTCGCGAAACCTTGAAATCCACGGAAGCTTCCGGGAACGCCTGGAAAAAGTATTTGTAGGCAAACAACACGCCCACAATACCCAGCAGCACCCAAAGCAGCAGCGCCCGTTTATCCGAACCACTCAACCTGCCCGAGCCACTAAGCCGGTCTTCCGCCACAATGCCTCCTGCAAGGCCAACAAATCTCCCCAAACAAACTCACCAAAACCTCGTCACTTATACTACGTACAGAGCCTGCCGCAACTCTCGCCGATGGATGGGATGGGCACAATAATAGTGCCCCTCCTTCGCGCGTACGTAAGACGAATAGGACAAATTCAGGCTCACCCCCCACAGTAAGCCTAAGTCCTTTGGATACAACACTTGCAAGTGGCCACGCAAGTGTTGATTCTAAGGGACTTAAGGAAAACCTAACTCCTGTAGATGCAACACTTACAAAATTGCAAAGGGGCCCAAAACAACAAACAGTCGCCAGGGTCATCTTTCTGGGGATGACCGCTTGCTCCATCCGGCAATGATATAAAAGAGGTGCGAATGACCCTCAGCCTCTCGACGGAAGTCCGTATGATCAAAGGCGTCGGCCCGCAGCGCGCCGAACTCCTGGCCAAGCGCGGCATCCACACTTTCGAGGACCTTCTCGCCTATCTCCCCTTCCGCTACGAAGACCGCATCCATTTCTCCAACATAAAAGACATCCTGCCCGGCGGCACATTCACTATCCGCGCCCGCGTCATGAGCGGCCAGGCCATCCCCCACAAACACCATTACAACGCCATCTATCATCTCCTGGTGCAGGACGCCGTCGGCGGCCTTCTCCCCTGCAAATTCTTTCATGGCGGCTACCTCGAAGACCGCCTCAAAGCTGGCCAGCAGCTCATCCTTCACGGGAAAGTCGAAATAGACAAGCTCCGCCCGGCCCGCCTCGAAATGATTAACCCGCAACTCGAGATGCTCGGCAACGGTGAGCCGGACTCCACCGAAGTCGGCCGCATCGTCCCCATTTACGAAGCCATCGGTTCTTTCGGCTCCCGCGCCATCCGCCGCGCCATGTACGCGGCTGTGCAAATGCTCGAGGCCGGCGTTCCAGACATTCTTCCCGAAGCTTTACGCGCCCGCCTGAATTTTCCCTCACGCCGCGAAGCGCAGATCCATGTCCACTTTCCTCCTCCGAACGAATCCATCGAAGCGCTCAATACCTTTCGCACGCCCGCGCAGCAGCGCTTGATCTTCGAGGAATTTTTTCTGTATCAGCTCAGCCTTGCGCTCGACCGCAAAGCCACACGCAAAGGAAACGCTATCGCCTTCCGCGTCCGCGAAGAAAAAATACGCGAAGCCCTCAAGCGCATCCTGCCTTTCAAGCCGACCGCGGCGCAAAAACGCGTCCTCGCGGAAATCGCCGCCGACCTAGAAAAACCCGCTCCCATGAACCGCCTGTTGCAAGGCGACGTCGGCAGCGGCAAAACCATCGTTGCTCTGCAAGCTGCCGTCATTGCCATGGAAAACGCTTGCCAGGCCGCGCTGATGGCTCCAACGGAAATTCTCGCCGTGCAGCACTATCTTTCCGCGCGACGCATCCTCGCTCCTGGCGGCTACAAAGTGGAACTCCTCATCAGCGGAATGAAATTTGCCGAAAAATCCGCGGCCCTCGAACGCATCCGTACTGGCGAAGCGCAACTCGTCATCGGCACGCACGCGCTCATCGAAGATCAAGTCCAGTTTGCCCGCCTCGGCTTCGCCGCCATTGATGAGCAGCACCGCTTCGGCGTCATGCAGCGCAAACGGCTGATGGACAAAGCCGCAAGCCATGGCCACGCTCCGCATGTCCTCGTTCTCACCGCAACTCCCATCCCGCGCACGCTCTCCCTCACTCTCTACGGCGATCTCGATGTTTCTGTCCTCGACGAGCTTCCACCGGGTCGCACGCCCATCCAGACGCACCTCACTTCCGAGCCACATCTCCCCGGCACTTGGGAATCCTTGCGCCGCGAAATCAACGCTGGTCATCAGGCCTACATCGTCTATCCGGTAATCGAAGAATCGAAACTTGAATTGAAAGCCGCGATGGAAGAATTCAAGCGCCTCTCGAAAGAAGTTTTTCCCAAGCTGAAACTCGGCCTTCTCCACGGCCGCCTCTCCAGCGAAGAAAAAGACGCGGTCATGGAAAGTTTTCGCAAAAACGAAACGCAAATCCTTGTTGCCACCACTGTCATTGAAGTCGGCGTGGACGTTCCCAACGCCACCGTCATGGTCATCGAGCACGCCGAACGTTTCGGCCTCGCCCAGCTCCACCAGCTCCGCGGACGCATCGGCCGCGGCGCCGCTAAATCCCATTGCATCCTCGTCGGTCCCGTCCGCATGACGGAAGAAGCGCAAGCGCGCTTGCAAGCGATGGTCGAGACCACCGACGGCTTCAAAATCGCAGAAATCGATTTGCAGCTCCGCGGCCCCGGCGAATTCTTCGGCACCCGCCAATCCGGCGACCTCGGCTTCCACATCGCCAACCCCCTACGCGACAAAGAGCCCCTGGAGCTCGCCCGCAAGGAAGCCTTCTCTCTCGCCGAAGACGCCAACCAATCCGCCGCCCTTGAAGGCCTCCTCCGCCAACTCCCCAAAGAATGGCAACGCCGCTACCAACTCGCCCGCATCGGCTAAACTATTGATTTATCTTGGTTTATTGTGGTTTACGAAATCCTAATTGCAGGCTCCGGACTTCCTTACACCCGGTTCCCTACCATCATCCGTGAGTCGCAACCCGCTCCACGCGGCTCCGGGAGAAAGCCAATGTCATCGGGTCCGAAAGGTTGTGAAGAACCTCCAACTTTGCAGTGCTGCGTTTGCGGCCACCGAGCCGAGCTTTTTGATCTACCAGGAAAAACCGGAAAATACTGCCTCGAATGCAGCGCCGACGTCGCGACCTCCATCCTGCTCACCACCGAGATCGACGCCGCAACCATGGCAGGCCAGAACGCCACCAACTTAATCACAGAATTCTCCCAACTCAGCACCCGCCTCCTGGAAAGAGCGCAGTCAGCCTAACGCGCGACCCACACAGGCACGCTTCGACTGTTTTTTTCTTCTCCAGGTACTCTTTGTCTCTGCGCCCGCTGTGTTAATGTTTTTTCATTCCTTCATCCATGCGCATCATCGCTGGAAAATATCGCAGCCGCATCCTGAAGAGCCTGAAGGGCCTCGCGCTCCGTCCCACCAGCGACCGCTTGCGCGAAACGCTCTTCAATGTGCTCGGCCCAAGTGTGGCAGGCTCGCGCTTCCTTGACGTCTTCGGCGGCACTGGCGCTGTCGGCATCGAGGCCCTCAGCCGCGGCGCTGCTCACGTTACCTTCCTCGAAAATCACGC
>CAJCHZ010000057.1 GCA_903970165.1 Betaproteobacteria bacterium | reverse complement strand
CACCAATCGCTCCAAAGAAGGCCTCACGTTTATCCCCAAATTTGCCGCCCGCCACTGGCCTCTCCGCTTCGGTTTGCAAGTCCAGGGCTGGATCGCCAAAATCAAATCGGGGAGGGTCATCGACTTCAGCAAGGCGTATTGGACGCCCCCGCTTCACCCCCTCGCCGCCTTTCAGCTCGAGCGCAATCAAATCGAACACGTCCTGGGCCTCGAAAGCATGGTATCCCTCACCGACCACGACAACATCGAAGCTCCTATGCTGCTTCGCGTCGTCCCCGAAGCTCGCCGCACTCCCGCCTCGGTGGAGTGGACTGTTCCATACCTGCACACCGTCTTCCATCTGGGCATCCACAATCTTCCCAGCTCGGAAGCCGCCGCCATCATGGCCCAGTTCGCCGAATACACAAAAAACCCCGAGAAAGACCGCCTCCGCGATCTCCTCGCAATGCTTCACAAAATGCCCGACGTTCTCATCATCCTCAACCACCCTATGTGGGACCTCACTGGTGTCGGCAAAGAGCGCCACATGCAGGCCTTATCCGACTTCTCCGCCAAGCTCGGCATTTACGTTCACGCTCTGGAACTCAGTGGCGTCCGCACCTCGAACGAAAACCGTGCCACCCTGCAATTCGCCGAAAGCTGGAACCAAATCGTCGTCAGCGGCGGGGATCGTCACGGTGCTGAACCTAACGCCGTCCTCAATCTCACGAACGCCCGCAGCTTCACCGAATTCGTCCACGAAATCCGCAACGAGCGCCGCTCGCATGTCCTCTTCATGCCCCAATACGCGGAACCCTTTACAATCCGCATGTTTCTCTCCCTTCTTGACGTCGTCCGCGAGCATCCCGAATTCCCCGAAGGCTCTCGCCTCTGGGACGAACGGGTCTTCCACCCCTGCCACAACGGCGAAATTCGCCCGCTCATCGAACTCTGGAAGCAACCGCCCGGCTTCGTCAGGCTCTTTTTCAACGTAGTCCGTCTTCTCGAACTGGCCCCCGTTCGCAAGGCAGCTCGTTCGTACTTCGCCAGTACGGAACACGAAATGCATTTCCCCCATGGCACCAGCCAGGAGGCTCAATCAAAATGGCAGACTATCCACGAGTCGCATTCTTTCCGGATACCTACGCCGAAATCGACGGGGTGGCGAACACCAGCCGCCAGTTTGAGGCGTTCGCGCGAAAACGCGGACTCCCCTTCCTGACCGTTTGCGGCGGCACGCAAGACTCCGTTGAGACGGACGGCTCCGTCACGCGCATGACTCGCCGCCGCGGTCCCATCGGTTTTGCGCTCGATAAAAACCACGTCTTCGATTTTGCCTTCTGGCGCCATATCTCCTCGGTAGAAAAAGGCCTGCGCGCTTTCAACCCCGACGTCATCCATGTCACTGGCCCCAGCGACGTTGGCCAACTCGGCGTCTTTCTTGCCCATCGTCTGCGCGTCCCCCTGGCCGCTTCCTGGCATACCAACGTCCATGAATATCTCGAACAACGCACCAATCCGATGTTCAGCTTTCTCCCTGCAAACCTGCGCACAAAAATCGGAGCGTTCTTCCGCGAGTCCTCTCTCTCCGCCACTTTGCGCTTTTACAAAATCGCGCAAATGCTTTTCGCGCCCAATCAGGAACTCATGGAGTTGCTTGCGTCTCGCACCAACAAACCCGTCTACCCCATGCACCGCGGCGTAAATTCCAATCTCTTCAAGCCCCGCGACTCCCAATCCGGGGCTGGCGCGCGCGACCTCGACTGCCGCCCCCTAACCATCGGATACGTTGGCCGCCTCACCAAAGAAAAAAACATCCGCTTCCTCGCTGAGCTCGAAGACTCTCTTCTCGACTCCGGCTTCTCCGACTTCCGTTTCCTGATCGTCGGCCAGGGCGCCGAAGAGCCTTGGCTCCGCGCCAACATGGACAAAGCCGACTTCACCGGCGTCCTAAGCGGCGAATCCCTAGCCGCCGCCTACGCCTCCATGGACGTCTTCGTCTTCCCTTCCCGCACCGACACCTACGGGAACGTGGTCCTCGAGGCCCTCGCCTCCGGCGTTCCCGCCATCGTCACCGAAAAAGGCGGCCCGCAATTCCTGATCATCCCTGGCGAGACCGGCTTCATCGCCCGCACTCCGGACGATTTCGTGGCCCACATCCGCAATCTCGCCGACAACCCGCATCAGCTCCAAACCATGCGGGAAGCCAGCCGCGCCTACGCCGTAAACGCAAGCTGGGACAAAATTTTCGACGGAGTCTATGCCGACTACGCCCGCGAACTGCGCAACAACATCGGCTGGCAAAAATCGGCAAAGCTTTCAGCACAAGCCACAGTCGCCACAGAGCGCCTGGGCTAATTGGGAGTGCGGGAGCCCTGCTCCCGCTTTGACTTACGGTAATAAATGGAGGCACTTCTTGAGAAGGAATCTCATTTCAATGCGCACGGCAACGCGCAAAAATCTTTTCTCAATCTCTCAATCCAATCGCCAGAAGCAAGCTTTCTTCGCGGCGCTTCTCTGTGTCCTCGGTGCTCTCATTGTCCTCTGTGTAACTCTGAAATCTTCCGCCCAAACTCTCTCAGTCTCCCCACGTTCAGCCTCAAGCTCAGCTTCAACCTCGCCCAACGCCAGCCCCATCCCATCTCTGTCGGTCGATCAAATCGTCTTCCAACTTGAAACCCGAAACCGCGAACGCGCCGCGGCGCTCCGCAGCTTCCAGGCCACTCGCACGTACACTATGCACTACACCGGCCCCTTCGGCGAACGCAACGCCGAAATGACTGTCAGCCTTACCTACAACTCCCCCAACGAGAAAAATTTCGTAATCCTCTCCCAGTCCGGCACAAAATTCATCCTCGACCACATTTTCAAACGCCTGCTCGACGAAGAGAAAGCCGCCTCCAACGAAGAAAATCGCTTGCGCACCGCCCTCACTTCCCGCAACTACGACTTCACCCTCGCGGCCTACGAAGACTCGTCCGATTCCCCCCAATACGTCCTCAACGTCATCCCCAAATCCGAAAACAAATATCTTTACCGCGGCAAAATCTGGGTGGACGCCAAAGACTTCGCTGTAACCCGCATCGAAGCCGAACCCGCCAAAAACCCCTCCTTCTGGATCAAAAAAAGCTCCATCAACCACAAATACCAAAAAGTCGAAAACTTCTGGCTCCCCGCCCAAAACAAAACGGAAAGCCAAATCCGCATCGGCGGCACCGCCCTCCTGACCATCGAATACAACTCTTACAAATTAACGGACACAGTGCCGCTGCAAGCCTCCATCGACGACCCCACCCATAACATCCGCGTAGCCCAAGCGCATTGAGCGGTTGTTTTCTCCAGTCGATGCAATCACAGCGTAGTCAGGTCCGCGCCAGGATAGCTTCAGTGCTACATGGCGTTGCTCATGATGGGCATCGCTGCTACAGTTCTAGGAACGCGGAGGACCTTCTCATCTGGCTTTGAGTTTCGACCAGTCAGGCTCTCCTGCGTTCGTGGCACATTCCTTTTCCCTCCAATCAAACAAAACGAAAGCGAGCACATCATGATCAAACATCTGAGGGCAGCAGCAGCGATTGCGATTCTGGCTTGTACGGGCGCCGCTCTGGTCCGCGCACAGGAAGTTACGCCCGCCGAAAAAGAGAAAGCGCTTCAGTACCTGGAAACCACCAAGAAGGGCGTCCTCGAAGCCACCAAAGGACTCTCCGAAGCGCAGTGGAACTTCAAGCCTGGCCCCGACCGCTGGTCTATCGCCCAGGTGATGGAGCACATCGCCGTCGCAGAAGACTTCATTCGTGGCATGGTTGTTGAAAAGGTGATGGTCGCGCCAGCCGTCCCTGATCGCGATACAAAAAAAATTGACGACGGCGTCCTTGCCATGGTTCCCGACCGCTCGCATAAACTGCAGGCGCCTGAGCCGCTCGTCCCGACGAACCGCTTCGCCACGCCAGACGATGCCATCAAGCACTTCGTCGAAAGCCGCGCAAAAACGGAAGACTTCCTGAAGACCACCACCGGCCTGCGAGATCACGCAGTGGATAGCCCGATGGGCGTGAAGCTGGACGCCTACGAATTTGTCCTCCTGATCGCAGCCCATAGCGAACGCCACACTAAGCAAATCCTAGAAGTAAAAGCCGACCCGAATTATCCGAAAAACTAGCAACGGGAAAATCGGGCCGACCGAGTGTGCTAGACTTTTCTTCGCAGCCGCGTGACGAGCGCGGCTGCCGGAGCGTGGAACTTCGGGCTCTGTGCAACGAGGTCCCGCGAACCCCGCCAGGCCCGGAAGGGAGCAACGGTATCGGGATTGCCTCGGGTGCCGCAGATCACCCGAAGTTCCTCGCGCCGAAACGAAGCTGACAGCCAACAACTGTCAGCTTTTGCAGTTGTGAGAGCGCGGCAATCGGAGGAGAGTTTATGATCGTCGCTGGAGCTATTCTCCTTGGTTTTGGTTTTAGCTTGCACTGCAGTTGTGATTAATGTTTTTTCGCTGATGAAGAAGCAGCGTGAAAGTTCCAAATAAAGCAACCAGATGAACTACCAGGTCATTGCACGGAAATATCGGCCACAAACTTTCCGCGATCTTGTCGGACAAACCCACGTCACAGCGACGCTTGCCAACGCGATTAAAAATAATCGGGTGGCCCATGCTTATATTTTTTCCGGCGCGCGCGGCGTCGGAAAAACCACCGCGGCGCGGATTCTTGCGAAGGCGCTGAACTGCGTGAACGGTCCCACGGCGGACCCTTGCGGCGTTTGTGATTCGTGCAAAGAGATTGCGGCAGGGACTTCGCTGGATGTAATTGAGATTGACGCGGCGTCGAATCGCGGCATTGATCAGATTCGCGAATTGCGGGAAATGGTGCGTTACGCGCCGGCGGCTTCGAGAAGCAAGGTGGTGATTCTCGACGAAGCGCACATGCTGACCGGCGAGGCTTCCAACGCCCTGCTGAAAACTTTGGAAGAGCCGCCGGACCGGGTCGTGTTCGTGATGGCGACGACGCAGCCGGAGGATTTGGAAGATACGATTCGGTCGCGGTCGCAACATTTCCATTTTCGAGCGCTGACGTTCGCGGAAATTACGGCGCGGATCGAAGAGATCGCCGAAAAAGAAAATTTGAAAATTGAACCTGGCGCGCTCGCCGTGATTGCGCGGATGGCGGAAGGAAGTTTGCGCGATGCGCTTTCCTTGCTGGAACAGGCGCGGGCTTATTGCGGCGACGTTATTCCGGACAAAGAAGTGCGCGAGCTGCTGGGAGTTGTGCCAGAGGATTCACTGAGTGAGCTCGTGGCTGCGATTGCGGAAGGCTCGGCGGACCGTGCACTTGGTCTCGTGCACACTTTTCAAAAAGAAGGGCGCAACCTTCAGCATTTTTGCCGCGAGGCGATCAGGCATTTCCGCAATCTTTTGATTGCGCGCGTTTGCGGGCCGGATTCAGATTTGATTGCAGCGACGGCCGATCAGCGGCCTGCGCTCGCGAAAGCCGCGGCGCAGTTCAGCGAAGAGGACCTGACGCGATTTTTTCAGATACTTTTGCAGACGGATGACGATTTGCGGCGGAAGCCGGACGCTCGGGTGCATCTGGAGATGGGCTTGTTGCGCTTGATTAATGCCCAGCGGCTTGCGCCGATGGAGGAGTTGCTGGCGGAACTTCGCGGCGGAGTAGCCGCGGGCGCAGCGGGTTCGGGTGGGATACGCGGTAGCGCGTTTGCCAGCCCGGCGTTGAAGGCAACCCAGATGCCAGCCGTGCGGAGTTTTGCGCCGTCACCGCAGACTGACGTTGTGGCAACAAGAGCAGAATTTATTGCGCCCCTGCAACCGCAGCGCCCGGTAGTAACGCCGAGTTTCGCTTCGCCGGCGGCGGCAGCGCCTGCTGGCGCAGAAATAAAAACCGCGGCGACTATGGAGTCGGTCGTGACCGCGCCTTTGGAAGCGGAAATGACGCAGGGCGCCGGTGAGGCGCTGCCCGAGGCGGAGTCGCCATACCCCGGATCGCAAGCGGCCGAGCATGCAGATTCCGTGGAAGCTGCTGCGTGTGAGCCTGAGTCCGCGACGGAAAACACAACTGCAGCACGAGCGGACGGAATTACGCCGGAGCAAGTGGAAGAAATCAAGGCGGCGATTCA
Source organism: Betaproteobacteria bacterium (assembly GCA_903970165.1). Lineage (GTDB taxonomy): Bacteria > Acidobacteriota > Terriglobia > Acidiferrales > UBA7541 > Acidiferrum. The sequence continues at coordinate 44,148 of CAJCHZ010000057.1, read as the reverse complement.
GGCGCAGCAAAAATTCCTTGGCGAAATTGTGGGACAGGGATCACGCTGGGAACTGGAAGGCGCGGAGCTGCGAATTTATTTTTCGCAGGACAAGCGCGCGTTCGCGGAAATGATGGAGGGGCGCGACTCGATCGACAAGGTCCGTGCATCTTCGAGCAAAGTGCTGGGCCGCCCGGTGCGCGTGTGTGCTAAAGTAGAGGCAGTTGCATCGGCTGTGCCGCGCGGAACTTCCAGCACGCAGGAATTGCGCGTGCAGTTTGAAAAAGATCCGATGGTGCGGTCGATGATGCAACGTTTCGGAGGAAAAATCTCCGAAGTAAAGTGGCGGCAAGAGGGATCCTGATGGAAGTCAGCGCGCTCCAACAGATGCTTTCGAAAGCGAAGCAGCAGATGGAAGACCTGCAACGCCAGGTAAACTCCGTGACAGTGGAAGCTTCGGCGGGCGGGGGCATGGTCAGCGTGAAGATGAACGGCCAGAAGCAAGTGGTGGAGCTGCGGATCGAGCCGGACGTTTTCAACAGCAAGGATCAGGAGATGCTGCAGGATTTAGTTCGCGCCGCAGTGAATGAAGCCGGGCGCCGCGTGGATGAAGAGCTCGCCAACCAAATGAAAAGTATCGCCAGCGGAATCCCCGGAATCTCAGGAATCAAAATCCCCGGATTGTTTTAGCAAACAGAACTTCCTTCAAAATCCGCCGTCACCAATTGGGCAGGCGATGGTCAATGATCGCCGTCAGGGGGCTTTTTCCCGTACACCAGGGCGGATGAGTTTTGTGGACTGCTTCCAGAGCAAATCTACCATCTCTTTTTGCCCTTCTATGTACAAGTTCTCGTCGGCAATCGAGGTATTCAGCTTCTGGTCGATGGATCGTTCTAAAAGCCAATTTTGGCGGTCCCCAGTTTCAGAGCACTGCTGAGCCGATTCTATTTCGACGGAGCCTGGGGCCAGGCCGCTCAATTTGGAATGCCAGTCCTGCAGGCTTGTGTCCGAAGAAGATTTTGTCCGTCGCTTTGCTTCATCCCAATTCAGCTGGACCCACTGGTCCCAAAAGTCCTCCGGTGTGAGCGCTAACGGAGCCGTCCGCAGCACCTGGTGGTCGGTGAGTTCGTAGCGGGAAATGGCAATTCCCAATTCTCCGTCAAGCTTTCTTACTCTCCCTTCGGTCACGGCGAACCAGTCTGTTTCAACATTTATTTCGAATGCCGGCTCAAAGAACGGATCGATTTTTTCTCGGCCGGATAGCAGCTGCACAGGTTTCTCAGGCTCTACTCCGGGCCCCAAAGCCTTGTAGTGGAGAACAGGGGGAACACGCCGACAGGAAGGCGGAACGTGCGCAACAACCAGGAACCAGTGCCCGCGAGAGTCGGGCGGCGAAATCTGATATTGCGTGCCGGCAGCATCATTCTCGCCGACAGGATCAAAATCGGATTCGGCAACAAGGGTCAGATCCCATCGCCGAGCTATTCCCTGAAACACGTAGATTGCAGAGTCCGGGTCGGTGTTACCGCAAGGAAGCCACAGCTGGGTGGACACGATTAGGATTCCGGGCTCGTATCCGGGCTCGAATTCGAACTTGATTTGCCTTATTTCCCCGCAGGCATTCCATTTGTGGCTTGCTATCTCCTCCCAGCCAGCGGCTATAAGCTGCTCCAATATTTCATCTTCGCTGGGAACGAGTGGCGATTCTGATCGTTTAAGTCTTCAATGATCAAGGCTTTCAGCTCCTGCTTCCGTAGCCGGAGCATACCCGGAACTTTCGCGGGCGGACCTGCCTCAAACTTGGGCACTCCAATCGTACGAAGCTGTTGCATCGTTTCTACTGCTTTGCGGGCATGTATGGATATGGGGTTCGCACGTAGCCCATACGAGGTGAGCAGTATCAGGGCAAGAAAAGCGCACGCAGGCGTAATTGATTTCCTTACAGAAAAACTCAAGCGCATCGTCCACCCCAAATTCGGGAGATGTAATCTGGACTTTCACAAGACGCCCGCGATTATTGCACAAAGCTAACCGTGATTGGTGAACAGGAGGCGCATTCCAATTCGCAAAGCCTGAGGCGGACAGACAAGAAACGTCTGCCCTACTCAAGGCCGGTGTACTTAAACTGCTCCTGAGGACAGATGACAGGGTGCGATCGAAGAGTTAGTTTGCGGAACACCCGCCCTATATCCAAGGTCCGAGGTTTGGGAGGCATTCATGCGCAGCCTCAAGATTCTTCCAGTGATTCTCGTTCTTGGAACGACTCCGTTGTTTGCAACTGCCCAGGAACCGGCAAACTTCAGCGACGTAGTGGACAAGATCATTTCGCAGGAGCAAGCAGAGGTGCAATTGCTGCACCAATATTCGCCGCTGGTGGAGACATACATCCAAAACCTCCGTCCCGACAAACAGATGGGAGCAGCGGCCGATGGCGACAAATACTTTCTTGGCCGGGCAGAACTGGCGAAGGGCATAGAGATCGAGCCGCTGGGTGACGCAGGTTTGAAGCACAAGGTCTTCGGAGCCTGGAAAGGATTCTTCTCCGCAATGGAATTTGTTCCGCAGGGCTTTCTGCAGATGATCTACGTGGACATGGATGGCTTTGACCGCGGGCACTACAAAATTGAGTACGTCGGCCGAGAATTCCTCGGTGAAGTTCGTTGTCTCGTATTTGACGTAGACCCGTTGCCGAAGACCGGGAAAGGGCGTTTCGTGGGCCGCATCTGGGTAGAAGATCAGGATTATCACATCGTGCGTTTTAACGGGGCTTATGGCGGATCATCGCTGACAAGTGGCTATTTCAACTTCGATAGCTGGCGGACGAATGCTGGCAAGAACCTCTGGCTCCCGGCCTTCATCTACAGCGAAGAAGGCAATGTGAAAGACCCAAAGACCAAGAACATGGGATTCAGGGCATTCCGAGCGCAGACACGTCTGTGGGGCTATGACCTCAGTCATAGCGGGGAGGAGCAAGAACTGAGCAAAGTCTCTATTGAATCAATTTTTCCTGTAAAGGATCATGCCGAAGTCTCTAACGATTACTCGCCGATTCAATCGAAGCGCTCCTGGGGGCGGCAGGCCGAAGACAACTTAACGGGCCGTCTGGAACGACAGGGATTGCTCGCGCCACGCGGAGAAGTGGATAAAGTGCTGGAGACGGTGGTGAACAACCTGGAAGTGACCAATAACCTCGACATCCAGCCGCAAGTTCGCTGCCGGGTGCTGATGACCTCGACGCTGGAGTCGTTCACCGTAGGCCACACGATCGTCCTCAGCCGGGGTTTGGTTGACGTGCTTCCCGATGAGGGGAGCCTTGCCGCTATTCTGGCTCACGAACTCGCTCACGTCGTGCTTGGACATCCCGTGGACACGCAATTGGGGTTTTTGAACCACGTGCGCTTCGACGAAAAGGAAACGTTCGAACACTTTGGCTTTGCTCACACACCAGAAGAGGAACAGGCGGCGAAGCAGAAAGGGATCGAGTTGCTGAAGAACTCGCCCTATAACGAGCAGTCTGGCACCACGCAACTTTTCTTTTTGGCGCTCAAGAAATGGTCGAAGGAAATTCCCAATCTTATCAGCCCGCATCTGGGTGACAGGGTACGAACAAGCTGGGCCGTCGCCTATGCGGTGTTCTCCACCCCGTCGTCCAACGCCAAGCCGGCGGGCAACGAGATAGCTGCATTGCCACTCGGTGGACGCATCAAGGTTGACCCCTGGCATGATCAGCTGAGAATGCTCAAATCCAAGCCCGTGGGCACCGTGGCTGAAGACGAAAACCTGCCATTCCAGATAACGCCGTTTGTGTTTTACCTGACGCGGCACGAAGATGACTCATGGACAAGAGTTGTTGACGCCGCAGAAGCGACGCTGGACGTGGTGGAAACAAAACCTTAAGTATTCTTAGACGAAGCCCCGTTGCGCTACAATTACACGTCGTGATCCCGGCTGAGTTGCAGAAATTCCTTGACACGGCGAAAAGCCAGGGCGCTTCGGATGAAACGCTCGTCGGGCTGTTGCGCGGGCGCGCATGGCCGGAGGAAGAAGTGTACCGCGTGCTCGCCGACCATTACGAGACGCGAAGTGGGCTTCGAATCCCTCCCTATAAGCGCTCAGCCTCCGCCAAGGATGCGTTTCTCTATCTTCTGAGCTTTGCTACGCTTGCCACATGGACATTTGGGCTCGGCGCGGTCATGTTCGAGTTGATCGATCACTGGCTCAAGGATCCTCTCCAACAGCCTAGCTATTTCGGCATCTACCAGGTGGCGAACGCGCTTGCCTCGATCATCGTGGCATTTCCTGTCTACCTGTTCGTCATGAATTACATTAATCGTGAACTTGAGAACCATCCGGAGAAGTTGGAATCTGCCGTCAGGAAGTGGCTTACTTATATCGCGCTTTTCGTCACGGCGGCGATTGCGGTGGGTGATTTGATCGCGTTTCTGACCTCCGTTTTTCGGGGCGAATTGACCGCAAACTTTTCTGCGAAGGCCGCGATTGTACTGGCGATCGTGAGCGGGATTTTTTGGTATTACTTCGGGGCACTACAGCCAAGGCCGGTTCCCGTGAAGAGTGGCGATGAATAGGAATGTGTGGGCCACACTGCTGGCGGCGGTGGCCGTCATTGTTGTATTGATACTGGGCTTTCGATTTCTTGGCAGCCCGAGCAAACAGCGCCTTGTGCGAGCGGACTACAAGAATGTGCAGGCGTTGGCATCGCTTGCACAGCAAATCAATAGCGCCTGGGATAAATCCGAAAAAGCGCTGCCGGATGATCTGGACAAGATTAATGGCGTGGTTAAGAAAGACGTCCTCACTGGAAAGCCTTTCCTTTATCACCCAAAGAAGCACAGCGAATACGAACTCTGTGCGACCTTCGCAACGGATAGCCACGAATTGCCCAATACGAATGCGGACGATCCGTGGCGGCACCCGAAGGGAGACTACTGTTTTCAGTTGGATGCAGCAAAGCCAGTCCCACAGGCTCCATACAATTTCTATGACTGAGCGCGGCTTTTTGAGCTGTACACATCGCGTGCATGCAGCAACCCTTCGGAGCATGGTGTGCGAGGGACGTAAGCTTAGCGAGAAAGATCGTCTTTCACGACCGCGCCGCCTTTCATCACAAACTTTACTTTCTGAATTGCAGTGATATCGGCAAGCGGGTCGCCCTCCACTGCAATCAAGTCGGCATATTTTCCCGTTTCGATCGCGCCTACCCTGTCCTGCCAGCCCATCAACTCAGAAGCATCGGCGGTTGCGGCGCGAATCGCCTGCAGCGGCGTCGTTCCAACCAGTGTGAGAGCGACGAGTTCGTTGGCGTTCTTACCTTGGCCGTCCGCGGTGCCCGCGTCGAAGCCGGATGCAATCTTCACGCCCAGGCTGCCGGCTAGTTGAAGGATCTGTTGCATATTTTGCCGAAAAGTTTCGCGCCTGTTACGCTGCTCGGGATTCATCGCTTCGTATTTTTTTGCATCATGAAGCGCGTAGACCACACCAAGAGTCGGTACCAGAAATGTTCCGTTGGCCTTCATCATCTTCAGATCTTCAGGACTGGCATAACTCCCATGCTCGATCGAATCCACTCCCGCGGCAATCGCATTCTTGATTCCTTCCGCTGTGTTGGCGTGGGCCGCAACCTTCAGTTTTTGTTTGTGAGCTTCTTCCACGATGACGTGCATTTCTTCGACCGTGAGCGTTGGATTTCTCCAGTCCGCATAAACCTTAATGAGGTCCGCGCCATGCCCGATCTGTTCACGAACGGCGCGGCGAGCGTCCTCGACACCGCTGATCATCTGCGCACCCGTAGGGAAGTTCACCAGGTCCGGTGAAATCCCAAACGGTTCATATTGGCCCACCGCGGCGATGGCGCGAGTCGCCACTTGCATGCGAGGGCCTTCTGCAAGTCCTTGCTGGATTGCGTCACGAAGCGCCACATCCGCATATCCCGCGCCCTCGCTTTCCACATCGCGAATTGTTGTAAACCCCGCATTCAGCGTAATGCGCGCATTGAACGCGCCTTCGAGCGCACGGAATGCTTGCGATTTCGTCGCCAGGTCCAGCACATAAGCCTCGTCGCCGCTTTCCATGCGCGCCATGATGTGCGTGTGGCAATCGATCAACCCAGGCAAGACCGTGACGCGACCGAGGTCGATTCGTTTTGCGTTTTTGGGTGCATGCGGCTCAACCTCGGCGGCCCGGCCAACCTCCTTGACGCGCTCACCTTCAATCCACACAGCGGCGTTCTCGATATACGTTCCTTTGATGACATCGAGGAGCCTGGCTGCTTTCACAACCGTGGAAGGTGGAGGTTCGACTGGCTGCTGAGGGCTCGCCAAAAGAGGGAAAAACGCGATTGGCGAAGCGAGGATGAACGCCCTGATTTTCATATCGCATGATTATCACAGGTGCCGAAGGCTCACAAGCAGACAGCACTTGTTAGCCGGTATGCACTAACGCGAGGGCGGGCCAGGCTTGCCGAGAGCCTTTGCTGCTTCGGCCCAGAACTTTCTACTATCCAGGTCCGTGGCGGGGAGCTTGCTTGCCATACCTGAACCGATGTCGAAATTGCGTTGCGCTTCCGCGGTGTCTCTATGGCCTTGGTAAGCCATGGCCAGAAACAGAAAATCCGAATAGTCACCACTCTTGTCCAGCGTGACGGCTTTATTCAAAGTGACGATCGCTTCCTCCCAGAGTCCGTTGCGAACAAGAGCGAGACCGAGCGTGTTCAGGAGGCCGCCCTGGTCAGGCTGAATTTTAGTCGCGCGGCGCGAGTAACCCAGCGCTTCCACAGGATCGCGGAATGCGGGGTCTGGCGCTGTCAGAAGAAACCACGCTAATTCATTCAGATATCGCGCGTCATCCGGGCGGAGCTCGACGACCTTTCGCATCACACCAATGGCCAAATCAAGCCGACCCTCTCCGCGATAGTCGAAACCCAGGCTCTTGATGGAATCGAGCGTGTCGGGATTATTCGGACCCAAGATCCGGGCGCGGACCTCAAAATTCTTCTGGTCGAGCGCAGCAGCTTGTTCATATTTATGAGCACTTCGGTAATCGTAGGCCAGGCTGGCTACAGACCGCAGCGTATCCGGGTTTTCCGGGCCGAGCACGCGGCGGCGAATCTCATATACCTGTTGATCGAGGGCTTCCGCTTGCGCCGCGTTACCCTGAAGCTGGAGATCGATGGCCAGATTGTTCATGGAACGCAAGGTGAGAGGATGCTCTGGCCCGAGAGACCGGCGCTGGATTTCCAGAACCTGGCGATCGACGGACTCAGCCTCGGAATATTTTTTTTGATAGCGGTGGACGAGAGCAAGATTGATCATCGTATCCAAGGTGTCCGGGTGTTCAGGTCCAAGAACGCGCCGTCTTATTTCCAGCAGTTGATTCTCAAGCAATTCCTCTTGCGCATAGTCGCCTTGCTGTCCATAGGCAGCCGCCAGGTTATTCAATGTGCCCAAGGTGTCCGGGTGCTCAGGCCCAAGAATGCGGCGCCGGAGTTCCAAAGTTTGCTTGCCCAGAGCTATCGCCTCCGGATATTTGCCCTGCTCGTAGTAGATAATCGCCAGAAAGTGCATGGCGGAGAGAGTGTCTGGAGATTCCGGGCCGTTTGCGCGGCGACTGATCTCCACAGACTGAGTGCCAATGGCCTCGCCCTCCGCGTATTTGCCCTCAAAGTCGTAGACGGAGCACAAACGATTCATGGTTTGGATCGTCGTAGGACTCCCGGGACCGAGCACGCGTCGGCTGAGTTCCAAAACCTGTTTATCCAGAGCTTCGGCTTCGGGAAACTTGCCTTGCGCTTCCTCGGTTGCGCCGAGGGCGAGCATGGTATCGATAGTCTTTGGATTTTCCGGACCCAGGATACGGCGTTCGATATCCAGCGCGGGCTCAAATTGTGCGCGAGCCTCGTCGTATAGACCCAGACCATGCAAGGATTTGCCGATCGTTTCTCTAATGGAGGCTTCGACTTCCGGCTGCTTCTCAAATTTGCCGTGAATGTTTTGCGCAGCGCGTTCCAGCGCCGCGCGTACTTTCAGATCGGGATCGGGCTTGGATTGGTTGTAGGCGCTGGCCTGGCCGAGAATGTCTTTCTGGAGAAACTCGTTCACAGCCTGGGCAATGGCCGATTCCTGTTTGGCCACCGCTTCGGCGCGGCGGGCCCGGAACGCTTCCCAGGTACTCGCCACGATTCCCAAAACCAGCACGGCTAATACGGCGCCCGCGGCCGTCACAAGGGCCTTGTGGCGAAGAGCAAATTTCTGCAACTGGTATATGGTGCTGGCCGGCTTCGCGGCGATGGGCTGATCGCTGAGGTAGCGCTGAATGTCCGCGGCCAGATCGGCGGCGGAGGCGTAGCGGCGGGCTTTGTCTTTCTCAAGAGCCTTGGCGACGATGGTCTCGATATCGCCGCGGTAATTGTGGTTCACGGAGCTGAGAGGGGCAGGATCGACGTTGCGGATAGTATGGACCACGTCGTGAATTTCGCGGGGCAGAATATAGGGAAATTTGCGGGCCAAAAGTTGGTAGAGAATTATGCCGAGCGCGTAGACGTCGCTGCGCGTATCAATGAGTAGCGGATCAGCAAGCACTTGTTCCGGACTCATGTAGGCGAGCGTGCCAAGCAACTGCCCGACATCGGTCTGTCGAGTGACTTGCGCGTCCGAATCGGTGGCGCGGGCCAGACCGAAATCCAGGATTTTGGGCTGACCGGATTCGTCGACGAGAATATTGCCCGGTTTGAGATCGCGGTGAATTATGCCGCGCTGATGCGCGTGATGAGCCGCTTCACAAACCTGAACCATCAACGCCAGTCGTTGGCGCGTGTCGAGATGGTGCACGTCGGCGTATTGGACCACCGGTTCGCCTTGAATGAGCTCCATGGCGAAGAAAGGCTGCACGCCGAGAGGAGTTTCGGCGCTGCCCGCTTCGTAGATTTGGGCGATGCCAACGTGGTGGAGGCGGCCGAGGGACTCGGTTTCAAGCTGGAAGCGTTGAAGGGTTGACGGACTTGCCCACGCGGCCTTGATGACTTTTATCGCGACCCTGCGACGCGGCTGGTCTTGTTCTGCCTCGTAGACGGCGCCCATTCCGCCTTCGCCCAACAGGCGGATGATGCGATAGCGACCGATCGTGACCGGAAGCGGAGGAGAAGGGACCGAATCAAAATGGCTGGGAGCGGCGTCGACGGACATCGTTGCATCACCGGGCGAACCCTCGGGTCCACCCGGTGGACCTGGGTCATCAAACATGGGCGATCCTCCGACGAAGCTGGTTGGCCAAAAGTATAGCCCAAGGAATGGGCTGGTCAATTCGTGTGCCGCTCGTCTTACTTCACGAATTGGCCGTTGTGGACTTCGTATTCGACATGGAAAGGTTTTTGTTCCGTGCGGCCTTGCCAATGTTCTTCGGCGATCAGGCTGTTAATGCGGCCGAGGCGCTCGGAGGGGAGCGGGTGGGAACGGAAATAGCCTGCAAGGCTTTGGATGGCTAATTCGGAGAGTTCTTGTTCCGGGGTTTCGGCGTGGATTACGTATTCGTTGCAGAGCTTGGCGATGCGCGTGAACAGAGTGACTGCCCCGTATGGCGAATAGCCTGATTCGACGGCGAGGCGGACGCCTTCGCGATCGGCCTCGAACTCTTCGTCTTTGTGGTAGCCCGCCTGCCAAAATTCCAGAGGGATTTGCAGCAACTCTCCAACGATATCTAAATTTAGATTCTTTAGTTTGGCTTCGAGCTGCACGCGCTCGATGCAGTGATAGTGATCGATGTGTTCGACTTCGTGGCCAAGGATGGCGGCGAGTTCGTCCTCGGTTTCCATCTGGTCGAGCATGCCTTCTCCGATGTAAACGGGACCGCCGGGGAGAGAGAAGGCGTTGATCATGTTGTGATTGGGGATCAAGTGAAATTCGTAGGCGAGATGACGATGGGCGTGGGCCGAGACAGTGCCACCAACGCGCTGGACGTATTTCGCGAGGGCTTCGTCTTCTGCGCTGAGCTTCTGGAATTGGCCGGCATATTGTCCGGAGAGTTCGCGGCCGATTTTGATCTCTTGCTCGTCGGAGAGACGCGTGAAGTGCATGGGGATGCGGGAGATGTCCCGCTGCGCGTCGGCCACCATGTCGAGGACGGCGTTAGCGGAAGTGGGAGTGGATTTGGGGCGGCGCTCGGCCAGGTACAAACCGCCTAAGGAGACAATCAGGATCGCGAAAAATGCTGTGAAGAATGCTGCGGGCCGCTTCATAAGTATTTCCGGATGTTGTCCTGGTATTTGATGTAGAGGAAGGAAACCATCGCAAACGCAACACCCACGATGACGACCGTAACCGCTTGGTCGAAGCCGTGAAGGCGCCACAAGTCAATCACGCAGACTTTGCCGAAACTCAGCAGGAGCAGGCCGAACCCAGTCCGTAGAAAGATGCGCTCCTTGATGGCCAAGGCGAGGAGGACGATCATGACGCCTTCGATGCCCCAGGAAACGGTGATCATCGCTTCCTGCGCCTCGAGGGCGAGCATTACCGTTACCAGAACGACGGGAACGAAGAATTGAAGCAGTTCGGGACGGCCAACGAAAAAAGCAGCAAACTTGCTGCGGCGGAGGGAGTCGGTGGTGAGTTTGTATTCTTGGCGCAAAGGAAAGGCGAAGAAGAGTGTGGCTAGCAGAATGGCCACGGCGATACTCACAACGAGGTAGTTGCCACTCCAACTGCGGCCGGTGAAATAGCTGGAGCCGAAAAGATTGTGGGTCATTCCGCGCGCGAATGCCGCCAACGTGACGAGAATTCCCTGCTGCAGAAAGATTTCACGCTTGAGGAACCAGGCGGCTCCAAAAAGGGCGAACGCGACGGCCGAGTAGGAGACCACCACCCAGTCGTCATCGAACATAAAATAGAAGAGCGCCATGAGCGTGGCTGTGCCGAGATAGGCGACAAGCACTTCGGAACGGAAACGCACCTCGCGGTTGGGGCCGTCTTCTTTTTGGGAAAGCTGCGCGTAAACAAAATAGAAAATCAGGATGAGCGGGAGCACGGTATACGTGCGGGGACCAAAAAGGTCGCCACGCGGGTCCGCGCTGAGGTTTGCAAAAAAGATGCGAACGAAGGCAGCGGCGAAGCCGACGTAGGCCTGATAACGGAATTGCTTTATCTTGCGCAGAAAGCCGTATTCGAACAGGACGAAGCCGAAGACCGCCCAGCCAACCGCTCTGCCGAGAGGGTCGAGCTCGTACCAGAGAAGCATCGAGCCGAGCAGCGACGCGGACCACGAATAGATGTGGTGAAAATCGCGGTCGCGCCATTCCTCCGGCATGCGGATGAACTGCGCCATGGCGTAGAAAATGACGATGACAATCGAGAGCGAGAGAAGACGCACGCTCAGGCCATGCCAAAGTTCTTGCGTATTTATGTTAACGGCGAGGCAGCGCAGCATCGTGATGATGGAGAGGGCGTGGGCCTGCCAGCGCAGATCGTCGAGCTCGAACCGCAAATCGACGGCGGCGAGCGAGAGAGCGAAAAGCGCCCAGAAGGCGGCGAGCCAGCCGTTTGAGGCTTCGCGCCACATCAAGAGTGCCAGCAAGAATGTGGCGGCCGTGGTGTGCAGGTAGGCGGCAATCAAACGGTGAGAGGCGTCCTGCAGCGTGGCCCGGCGGGATATGGCATAAAGGCCGGCCGCGATGAGCGAAATGGTGAGGATGCGTGTGCTGAACGGACCGAACTGGCCGGCGACGTTCAGGTTGTATTCAAACGCGCGAAGAACGGCAGCCAGCGCGAAAGCATGTTCCTGAAGCGTGAGGTGAAGGAGATTCAGCCGGCGCGCCACCAGTGCAAGGATGATTCCGGCGCCGAGAAAGAGCGGGGCCATCCAAATTGCGGGAGATTCAGTCCAGATGAGAAAGCCAAGCATTCCCGCGCCCGCAAAGGAGAAAAGCGCGCGAAAGACGCGCTGCTCCTGATCGTCGCGCAAGGCAACGAGCCACGCGGTGGCGTAGAAAATCGCAGCGAGAATCGGGAGCGTGATGAGACGCGTTGTGATGTGCAAGTGCGCGGGGCTTTCGATATGCAGATTGAAAACGAACGCGCGATACAGCGTGAGCATACCGAGCAGGGCACACTGAAGCTGAACATGGCGCGACCCGATCTTGCGGTTAGCGGCAGCCAAGCCGAGCATGATGGCGGCGAGAGCGACAGCGGTCCAATCGATTGAAAAGAGAGCCCAAGCAGCGGTGGCGGCTGAGAAGGCGCCGAGATAGGAATGGACGACCGCAAGACGGCGGTCGAGAGAACCTTGGAAGGAATCTTTCCAGCGCGAAGCTACTTCCAGGGCGTTCAAGTAAAAAACGGCGGCGCAGAGCGCGAAGAGAACGCCGCTGGCGAGAACCAGGTCTTCGGATTTGGCGCGCAGCTCGGCGAGAGGAAAGAAGTTGAATCCGAACAGGTCTATGCCTACGAGAAGCCCGGTCAAGAGACCGATGCGAAGGAAGACGGCTTCTTTAAATATAATTCCAGCGGCGAGAAAAATCTCCGCGCCAACGAGCCAGAGAATGGCCACATTGTTGCCGGAATAATGCGAAGGCACAGCGGCAAGCATGAGAGCCGCACCCATGACGCTGAGAAGAACAAACGCTCGGCGTCGCTGTTTCGTGACGGGAAGTTGGCCAAATGTAAATTCAAGTCCGCCAACGGCGAGCAAACCAATGTAGGCGAGCTCCGGGTTCACGGATTGAAATTTCAGTGTGCCAAGCAAAAGAAGAGTATTGAGAATCGCGGATACAGTCGAGATGTGCTCTTCGAAATCCGTCTTGATATCACGGGCAATGTAGGAGACGCGGAACGTCAGCCAATAAAAAAACAGCAGCGCGAGGCTCGCTTGATACTGAGGGAAGTCGCGGCCATGAGCGCCCTGTACGCCGAGGATTCCGTAGAGCCAGTAAAGATGATTGAGATAGCTGGAGAGGATGCCGAAGACTTCGAGTTGGTACCAGGCCATTTTGCGTACGATGATGACCAGGCCGACGGCAAGCATCACTCCCGCGCTAAGGCTGTAAACGGTGTCCTGGCTGAGCGCGACGGTGGAATATCCGAGCAGAAAGGCCAGGCCAGTGGCAAGTTGCGACCGGTAGCGCAGCGTATGCGCTCCCATGGCGATCGCGACGGCCAGCATGAGGACGGAATCGAAAACGCCGGAGTCGAGGACGCGCATCGCGGGCACGTAGTGAATTCCAAATGTGGTGAAGAAAAGCAACGCCCAGCCGCCGCCGATAGCAATACGGCCGTAGCGTTGGTAGCGCTCGCGTTTCTCGAGAAAAATGCCACCGCCGAGAATCGCGATGGAAAGGACGTACATGAGAAAGGCTTTGCCGCCGGCTTCGAGATGCTCCAATGCGATTTTGCCGAGAAGCGCGAGGCCGATGACGGTCATGATGACGCCAAGAATGGCGAACCAGCTTGTGCCGAGGGTTTCTTCGAAAGAGGCGACAGTTTTTTTGCGCTGCTGTAGAGCCGGCTGCGGCGCGGGAGTTCTCAGCGGAGGGATCGCCGGAGCAACGAAGCTAGGCAGTGCAGCGGAGCCAGGCGGTGCTGCTGCAGGAGGTACTGCGGTTCGCGGCGGAGTTGGCGGAGCAGCAAGCGGGTGCGGCGCTTGCTCAGGCGTGGCCTTTTTCTCAGCCGCAGGAATGGATGGCGGCGTTGGCAGCTGGACGGGCGGTTGGGCTTCGACACGCAGCTCTGGAGTAACCGTCGGCCACGCTTTGCTTGGCGGATCAGGAGTTGGGACAGCCGGATAGGAACGTGGCACAGGAACTTGCTGAGCTGGCGGACCTGCTACCGGCTTCTCCGCCGGTGGCGCGGTTTGCGTGGATGGCGCTGGAGCCTGCGCTGCGGCGGGCTGAGACGTGGTTGGCTGAGACGCGGCTGGCGCAGCTTGGGCCGCGACGGCCACCTTGCTTTGCAACTCACCGATCGCGCGCTGCAATCTTGTGAAGCGCTTTTCATTCTCGGCGATGAGGTCGTTGAATTCCCTGCGCAGCCGTGCCTGCCGCCCCAAAAGAAAAATGGTGAGGAACGGGGTGGCGAACGCCAGACAAGCGAATAGAACCACCATCAGGTAGATCAGGGGCAGCATGGGGTGTCCTTGGAACTACCGCTCGATTAGTTCTGATGTTAGAACGTGTGGCGTGGGGAATCTTGCATTTTCTTCCAGGGCAGCCTAGAGGTAGTAACTCGTTCTGGCGTAAGGCATCTGTTTTATTATAGTTAGAGAAGGACATGACGAACTGCCGGTTTCGGCTGTTTGCGCCAGGATGCTGCCTGTGCTACACATCATGCATGCCTGATTTTGCCGCTCCTGTGGAACGACTTATTGATGAATTGAAGCACCTCCCTGGTATAGGACAGAAAACCGCGCAGAGGCTGGCGTTTCATTTGTTGCGTGCCGCACCGGAGGATGCGCTGGCGCTGGCGGACGCCATTCGCAATGCGAAAGAGAAAGTCCGCGAATGCTCCGTCTGCAGCAATATTACGGACAACGATCCTTGTCTTTACTGCACCGGCGCGAACCGCGATAAAAAGACAATCTGCGTGGTCGAGGAAGCCCACAACATTATGGCCGTGGAAAAAACGCGGACCTACAGCGGAATGTACCACGTGCTGGGTGGCTCGCTTTCGCCGCTGTCCGGACGTGGGCCGGAGCAGCTAAGGATTAAGTCGCTTATTGAGCGGCTCAAGGGCGGCTCGGTCGAAGAAATTATCATCGCCACAAATCCCACTGCGGAAGGCGAAGCAACAGCCGTGTACCTCTCGAAATTGCTGAAGCCGCTTGGCGTGCGGGTCACGCGAATTGGCGTTGGCATTCCTGTTGGAGCCGATTTGGAATATGCCGATGAAGTCACCATGTTGAAGGCGATGGAAGGCCGCCGGGATTTGTAGTCGACTGAAACCGATCCCCAATTGAGAATTAGGAGTGGAGCTTCGAACGTCGAAACATTAAGCCGCCCTGACGTCGCTGTGACTCTTTGATGATTCCTAAAATGATTCTAATGTCGCCGGCTAGTACGTATAGCCGACACTGGCGCCCGGACCATTTTGGGTATAGAGTTTCATTCCCGCGGAGTGGTCCCCACCGCAAGGAGGTGCGCTTTGCCAAGTCTAGCGCACTATATTTCGCACTACGATGCTCTACGAGGTGAGTATTCCCGTGATTTTTGTGGGCCTCATCTTGCTTGTTCTAACAAAATGGGTTTGGGGCCTGAGTCCCTTTGCCGACGGCTGAGTGTTTCTCCTTTTGGAACGCAAAATGGAGTGTGATCAACCGGTATTTTTTCAAGAACAGTCGTAAACATTCTGGGCCCCCGAACAGATCTCAGGAGCGACGGTGTCCATGGACGAACAGGGCGGCAATCTTGCCGACGAAACAGCGGAAATGATGTCGGACTCAGTTGCACATCAGAACGAGGAATTGCGCAAGCGCCGCAGCACGCGAATCATGCAGGCGGTGCCGCTGGCTGTGACGGGCGTGGACGCGCTGGGCCGCCCATTCACGGAGCGCACTTCGACCCTGATCATTAATTGCCACGGCTGCCGCTACCAGTCAAAGCACTACGTTCTAAAAAATATGTGGGTCACGTTGGAAGTGCCGCACCCGGAAGCCGGTCAGCCGCCACGCACGGTTCGGGGACGCGTGGCGTGGATTCAACGTCCCCGCACGGTACGGCAGCTATTTCAGATTGCGCTGGAGCTTGAAACTCCGGGGAACGCCTGGGGAATTGCTTTCCCGCCGCCGGATTGGTTTGCGCCTCAGGAAATAGTTCGCACTTCCGGTGCTTATGAAGGCAGACACGAGGTGCCCTCAAGGCCTTCCGACCCTGCGGAAATCCATCTGCCTTTGACGGAACCAGAAACGGCTGCCGCGGTTCCGCAGGCGCAAGACAATCTGCGCGTCTTCCCTGCTCCGGCCAGTGCCACGGACGCTTCTTTGCAACTGGCCCGGCACATGGCTCGGTTGATGGCCGATGCGAAACAGCAGATTCAGGCTGCAGCACGCGAAGTCGCCGCACAAGCCGTCGCCGCTGAGCGCCGCGTCTCCATGGAGGAGTGGGAACAAAGAATTTCGGTGGCCAACGAACAGTTGTCGGAGAACCTTACTGCCGCCATCCAAAAAATTCAGGACGAATCCGAGCTAAGTTCTCGCGCGGCAAATTCCGCCGCGGCCGAAGCGTTGCGGAGAGACCTTCCAGGCTGGATTGCGCCGCAGCTTGAGCAGCTCACGCGTGAATTGACGCAGCAAATTTTGGACCGGGGAACGGCGGAGCGCAGCGAGCAGGCTCAGCATCTTGCGAGGGCCGTCGAAACGCTCGCAGCCATCAGCAAACAGGCGGAAGAAACCACCGCGCAGCTTCGCGTGCAGGCAGAGCAATCGCATGCCAGCATTTCGGCGCGCGCCGCCGAGGCTGTGCGCGAGGTTGAAGAAGTGGCCCGGCAGCGCGAAGTCACCGCGCAAGCGCATCGCGAAGCGATGAGCGCGGCCGCGGTTGAAATTCAGCAACAAGTCTCTGCGGCGATTTCCGCCACGCACGCTTCCTGGCAAAGCCAAATCAGCAACGAGACGGAAGCTGCGCAAGTGCGCTGGCGTGCCGCGGTTGAGAGCTCATTGGGCGAAGCGCAGGAAAAAGCCGCAGCGGGTCTTAGCGAACAGGCTGGCAGATTGATCTCGCAAGCTCAGGAAGAAGCTGCGCGCCAGGCTGCCGCAACACGCGAATCGATCAGCGCGGCAGTGGCGGAAGCGGAACAGCGCGCGGGCGCCCTGAACGAACAGGTGCGCAACCACTTCTTGCAGGTACAGGAAGAGGCTGCTCGGCAGGCCGCGGCTCTTCGCGAGTCGCTGCGCGGACCAGCTGTTGAGGTCGAGCAGCGCGTGGCCGAAGTGAATGGACAGTTGCGCTCCGTTGTGTCCCAGGTGCTGGAAGAGGCAGAGCGCCGTGTGGGAGCCGTCCGCGAGTCGGCAAGTTCCGCTGCTGCGGAAGCGGAGCAGCGCGTGGCCGGGCTCAACGAGCTTGTGCGCAACAACCTATCGCAAGCGCAAGAAGAAGCCGCCCGGCAAGCAGCCGCGCTTCGGGAATCAATCAGCGGGACTGCCGCTGAAGCCGAACAACGAGTGGCCGGGGTGAACGAACAGTTGCGCTTGATGCTTTCGCAGATGCAGGAAGAAGCGGGCAGGCAAGCTGCGTTGGCCGTCGGATCCGTAAGCGCCGCAGCCGTCGAAGCCGAACAGCGCATCGCTGGCCTGCAGAATTCGCTGCAGGAAAAATCGCAACAGCTCGATGGGGCCGTGGCGCGCGCCGCTGAATCCAGCGAACGTTTGGAACATCTGTCGGCGCGCATCGAAACAACGCAAAGCCGCGCGTTGGCCGCGTTTGAAACACAGATTGACGACGTGCTCACACTTCATCGCAACGAATTGCACCGGCGTTCGGAAACGCAACTCGAAGAGATCAATGGACGAATCCGCGCCACCTTCGATGAGTATTGCCAGCAGGCTCTTTCGCGCTTTGACAAGCAGGTTGAGTCCATGGTCGAGCCGCACGTCTCGCGCACGGAACAAGCCATTCACCGGCTCGCAGGCGGCCGCTCTTTGCTCGACGCCGCGATGACCCTCCAGCAGGACCGCATCCGCACCTCGGCCGACGAGGCATTCGCCGAATCGCTGGCGCGCTTCCGGGAAAATCTGGGCGGCGTGGACGAACTTTTGCAGGAAGCCGCGCAAACCGTCGCCGCGCGCAACCTTGCTGAAATCGAGTCGAAAGCCTCCGCGGTGAAGCACCAAGCCGTGGACGACTTGATGAAATCCGCGGAATGGTACGAGAAAAAGGCGCAGACGCAGATCCAGAGCCTCACGGAAAAGACCGTGGAGCAGGCGGAGAACCAGTTCCGCGAAAAAGCCGGCGAAGTTTCCAGCGTTTTCGCCAGCGAACTGGATCACTCCAGCCGGAGCTTTATCGGACATACGCAAACTCAGATGGACGATGTAGTGCGCGACGCCTTCAATCAAGCCCGCGCGCTCTTCGCTGAGGCTGCCGAGACGACCACTGCGGCCTTCACAGACGAAATTCAGCGCCAGGCCCGTCAGGAACTCGATGGCTTTGGCGAGGAGGCGCAGCGCTCCCTGGGCGAAACGCGCACGCAACTCGACGTGGCGCGCGCCGAGATGGCTCACAAAGTTACCGACGAACAGGAAACTTTTTTGCGCGAATTTCGCAAACGCATGACCGGCGCTGTCGAAGCCGGCGTTGTGGACGCGCGCGAGAAGGTGCAGTCCGGCATGTCACCGCTGCTCGACGCCTGGAAATCCACGGTCGAGGAACATCGCCTGCAGATGAGCGAAATTTACGCGCACCTGAGCAACCAGGCTTGCGAGCAGCATCGCAACCGCCTGGAAAACGTCTCGACGCAATGGCTGCTCGCCACCGTGGCGAGCCTGGACCACCAATCGCGCGAAGCCGCTGCAAGAATTGCCGCAAACGCCGAAGAAAAACTCCGCGAAACGTGCGCGCAGGTTTTTTCCGGCGTCGGTGAAACGCTCCAGCAGCGATTGCAGCAAATCGCTGCAACTCTAACGATTGGCGAACCGCCCATAACCCGCTCCACGACCGCCGGCGGCACCGACCGCTAGGCTTCGACCCTGCTCTAACGAGTATTACCCTGGGTTCCATTTGGCCGAGAATCTGCGTATTAGCGCGTTGGCACAAGCTGTACCCCTACACTCTTGTTGCCTTCCAACGCGCATGCTAACGTCGGCCTGATGGGGGGTGCATCTTCTTGCCAAAATCCGTAGCAATCCGCGCGGCTCTCTCCGCCCTATTGGTAATCGCCTTCAACGGACAGCTCATTGAGGCGCAAAACGCCGGCAATGCACAAATCGGTTTTTCTCTGGAAGCTTTGAAAGGCGAGCGCTGGCAGACCGACCTCGATTCCTTCAAAGCCCGCGCCAAACAGTTAGGTGCTGACGTAGTCTCCAGCGACGCCAACGGCGACGATGACCTCCAATTCCAGCAAGTCGAGGACATGATCAAGGCCGGCATCAAAGTGCTTGTCCTCTTGCCCCACGACACTGCCAAAGCCGCCCGCATGGTGGACGCCGCGAAGTCCGCGAACGTGAAGGTCATCAGCTACGACCGTCTGGCTCAGAACTGCGACGTTGATCTCTACGTCAGCTTTGACCGCGTCGCCATCGCCAGGATGCAGGCGGAATATCTCGTAAAGCGCGCGCCCAAAGGAAATTACGTCATCATCGCAGGCTCACCGAACGACGGCGGCGCCAAAGTTCTGCACGACGAACAAATCAAAGTGCTGCGCCCCTATATTGATCGAGGCGACATCAAGGTCATTGCGGACGAGTACACGAAAGACTGGCTCCCTTCCGAGGCGTATCTTCAAATGCTTTCGGCGATCGATTCCGCTCACGGCAAAATTGCCGCCGTTCTCGCCTCCAATGACGGGTTGGCTCAAGGAGCGCTTGAAGCGCTCAGCGAGCACAATCTAGCAGGCAAAGTCCTCGTTTCCGGGCAGGACGCGGATTTGGCAAATATTATCTCCATCGTCCAGGGCGCGCAGAGCATGACTGTCTATAAACCCATCATCAAAGAAGCCGCGAGGGCGGCGGAGGAAGCAGTTCACCTAGCGCAGGACGAAAAAGCGGGCGCGGAGGCGACGATAAACAACGGCAAGATCGATGTACCCTCCATCCTGCTGAAACCAGTCATCGTTACTAAAGACAACATCAAAACGACCGTCGTCAAAGATGGCTTCCAGACCCTAAAAGACATCAACCAGGGATTGTCGAAGGACCAGCAGATTCAGTAGAACATTTGCACGCAGTTCCTGAGCCCGGCCTGCAGCTTTTCCCTCTTCCTGATTTTTTCTCTTCCAATTCTTCGCTCGATTCGCCTCCCGCCACTCTCCCACGTATAATCAAGACTCGAACCCCAATGGCCAACCGAGCATACCTGCGCGTGTGGACGCGCGATTTCTCTGAAGCAACTCTGATCGCCCAGTTCGCGAGGTTTCTCACGACCGCGCCGCTTTCCGCCTCCGAGAAGGCCTTCAAGGAATTGGTCGTCCAGCCTGTGGATGCAACGGAAATTCCCCTCGCCGAATGGGATCTCAAAGATCTCGGCTATGGGGCAGCGGAAGTTGCTGCGCTTGCGGCACAGCACATCCATCTCGACAGCGCGTACATCGCCACCGCGAAATGGGATCTTTGGACCTTCGACATCGAAAACCTCAAGTGGTTGCACAAGCCGGAACCGCTCGTGCTCACCTGTCACGGCCCGGAATACGACAGCGGCCTCGCGGCATCCGAAGGACACTTCACCTCCGATCTGGGCTTCGAACATTTCTTTACTGGCCATGGTGGCCTCCTCGCCCCCGGCGCAGCCTCGAATCCATTCGACTCCTCCGACCATCCAATGGAAAAGACGTTCCGCCAGTGGATGGCTACGCCCGCCAACCTGAAGGAATATCACGCAAAGACCCGCGCAAACATCCAACAGTTATTCAATTGGATGGACGCGATTCACCAGGCGCTGCCGGTCGACCGGAGCCAGTTATGGTCCGAGGGCGAGGAAAATTTTGAAGCGCGGCTGGACGCGATTCTGGGCCGGTAAATCCGCGCCATCGGAATGTGCAATAGTGCTCGTCGGGAACAGCGAACGCTCCGTCCTTCCCCGGAAGGCTACCAACGGCTAGAATCGATGGTATTGCGGGGTGTGACTGGCCGGAGCGGTACGGTCCGCACGGAATGCGATTGCAGAGTTCTCCGGAAAAGGATACAGCCGCGTGCGGAGCGGAAATCGCGCTTACGCCGGCAACTCTTCATGAACCAATCAAAAACATTCGGGGAGTGCGAAGCGAAAGAGCCCTGTACTTTCGCATCTCATAGGACGTCTCCGCAGACGGCGGTGCAAGCCCACCGCTTCTCTTTGCGGACAATCAAACGCCGCCGGATTTTTCTTGCGTTTGCGGTTGGCGCTCTCGCCTTCACCGCTTTGCTGCTTACCGGTTGTGGCGATGATCCGGCGCCAAAGTCCGTCTCCGACGCAATGGCAAAGCCTGCCGAACCCGCCGTCCCGGAAGACATGCAATCCGCGGCAATCGGCTTGCTCGGAAAAGAAACACAAGTCCTCATCTTCGGCGACCTCGCGAAAAACGGAAAGCAGCAATTTCTCGCAGCAAACGTCGTTCCCAAAACGCCCAAAAATGATCTTCCGGGAACGATCGTGACCCGCGCCGTTATTGTCGAAAATGAAGACGGTAAATGGACGGAACTCTTCCGCTGCGACGAGCACCTGAAAAACTCCAAGGGCTATCTCGCAATGACGCCACTCACATCGGTCGGCGGCTGGCGCCTCCAGTACGAGCAGGATCCCGTAAAGGGCCTCCAGCTTTACGTCACGCCCATCATTGGCGCGGCCGACCCGCACCAGCTCCCCATCGGCGTTGCCTGGAACCCGGCGACAAAACGCTATCAGTCGCTGGACCGCACCTACGAACATTTCCTTCTCGAAACGCCTTCCATCGAAAACGCGCATTCGGTGCTCAAATGAGCGCGGCCGCGGCCACCATCGGAGCAACGGCGGCAGCCAAAAAACCGCCGAAATCTTCCGCGTGGAAGAATCTGCTGGGCCTGTTTCCCTACCTGGGTCGCTATCCCGGGGGCATCGCTCTTGGATTGGTCACGCTGGTGGTGGCCAGCGTCGCGCAAAATGTGATTCCGCTCGCCACCGGAGTTATCACTGACATTCTTGCCGGCAGCAGCAGGCCGTTTGAACGAAGCGTGCAGGGCCACCTCTTGGCGAACTCGTGGCTGTCTCGCGCCATTCCTTATTTCGAGCCGCACAGCCGCCACGCCCTCGGAATTTACTGCCTGATGCTGATCGTACTCGTATCGCTCCGCGCGGTTCTTTCTTTTCTGACGCGCTGGGTTCTCATCGGCGTCTCGCGCGACATCGAATTCGACATCCGCGGCGATTTGCTGAACCGCTTGCTTCTTCTCGAGCCCGAATTTTACGTCCGGAATCGCACTGGCGAACTGATGTCCCGCGCCACCAATGACCTCAACGCCGTGCGCATGGTGCTTGGCCCGGGAATCATGTATAGCGGCCAGACGATTGTCGGCATGGCGCTGGCGATTTCGGTGATGTGGCAACTCTCTCCCATGTTGACGCTCTGGGTTTTGCTGCCAGTGCCCGTCGTCGCCGTCGTGGTCCAGCGCTTTGGAAAAGTAATTCACGAACTCTACGAAAAAATTCAAGCCGCGCTCGCAACGCTCTCCGCAAGAGTGCAGGAAAACCTCGCCGGCGTTCGCGTCGTGCGTGCCTACGCTCAGGAAGATGCCGAGGTTCGCGGCTTTGACGAGCCCAACCGTCTCTACGTCTCGCGTAACGTCGAGCTCATCCGCACTTGGAGCATGTTCATGCCGTCGCTGCAGGCGCTGATCGGCGTAACCTTTCTAATCGTCCTGTGGCAAGGCGGCCACCTCGTTCTCGGCGCCAGAATTTCCATCGGCGCCCTCATTGCCTTCTATAGCTACCTCGGCATCCTCGTCTGGCCCATGATTGCGCTTGGCTGGGTCACAAATATTTTTCAGCGCGGCGCCGCTTCCATGGGCCGGCTAAATTACATTCTCACTGCGCAGCCCAAAATTGACGACCGCGCCGCAAAAGTGCCCTCCGGAGTGGAGGTGGACGGCGAGATTGAATTTCGCAATCTCAACTTTGCGTATCCCACGACCATGTCTGGCGCCAGCGCCATGAACGGCAGCGGCAAAGCAAAAGCATCTGGCTCGGACGGCGTGCTGCACGACATCAATCTGAAAATCCCGGCGGGTTCCACGCTCGCTATCGTCGGGCCAACAGGCAGCGGCAAAACCACGCTGGCTGCCCTCGTCGCGCGCCTCTGGGAAGCCCCCGAAGGCGCTGTCTTTATGGACGGCCGATCCATCCGCGAGTGGCCGCTCGAAACGCTCAGGCGCTCTATCGGCTACGTTCCGCAGGACACCTATCTCTTCAGCGAAACCGTCGGCGAAAACATTGCCTTTGGCCTGCCCAAATACGATCCAGAGCGCGTACGCGCCGCTGCGGAAGTCGCCAGCTTTGACGCCGAAGTCCAGGAGTTCCCCGCAAAGTACGACACCATGGTCGGCGAGCGCGGGGTCACTCTTTCCGGCGGTCAGAAGCAGCGCACCGCCCTCGCCCGCGCCATCGTCCGCGACCCGCGCATTCTGATTCTGGACGATTCCCTCTCGAGCGTGGACACGCAAACCGAAGAGCGCATTCTCAGCCGCTTGCGCGGCATCATGCGCGGCCGCACCACCATCTTGATCGCGCATCGCACCTCAACCGTGCGGGACGCCGATCAAATCGTCGTTCTGCGGGACGGCCGCATCAGCGAACGCGGTACGCACGACGAACTTCTCGCGCGCGGCGGCTATTACGCTGACCTGTATCAGAAACAGCTGCTGGAAGAAGAACTCGAACGGGCATGAGCAACATTCACGAAGAAGAAGCACTCGGCAAAGCCTACGACTCGCGCTTGATGCGGCGGCTCATGCAGTATCTGCGCCCATACAAGTGGCACGTCGTGGTGGCCATGCTGCTCGTCGCGGTGGTCACGCCGCTCGAACTCGCTCCGCCATGGCTTTTCTACCGCGCCATTGATAAGTACTTCACGCCCACCCTGAACCAACTCATTCCGGAAAATCTCGCTTGGCGCGGCATCGAGTGGACCAGCCTCATCTTCCTCGCCGTCCTTATCACCGATTTTCTCGCGCAATACATCCAGATCCGCATCATGCAGCGGGTCGGCCAGCAGACCATGTACGACATGCGCCGCGAAATCTTCGCGCATATCCAGCGTCTGCCCATGAGCTATTTCGACCGCAACCCCGTCGGCCGCCTCGTCACGAGGGTAACCACCGACGTCGACGCGTTGAACGATCTCTTCGCCGCCGGCGTCGTCACCATGATCAACGATTTCTTCCTCCTCGCGGTCATGGCCGCTCTGCTTTTCACGGTAGACCGCCGCCTTGCCTTCGACGCCTTCGCCGTCCTGCCGTTCATTCTTGTCGTCACCTTTTTCTTCCGCAAATTTGTGCGCGACGCCAATCGCCGCATCCGCACCGCCATCGCCCGCATTAATTCTTTCCTTCAGGAATACATTTCCGGAATGGGCGTCGTGCAGCTTTTTAATCGCGAGCGCAAAGCCCGCCTCGAATTTGAAAAGCGCAATAAAGACAATATGCTCGCCTGGCGCGATGCTATCCTCGCCTTCGCGCTCTTTTATCCCGCCGTCGAACTTCTCAGCATTGCCACCATCACGTTCATCTACTGGTCCGGCGGCAATCGCGTCCTCTTCAGCGGTCTGAGCCTCGGCCTGCTCACCGCGTTTACCATGTACGCCACGCGCTTTTTCCGTCCCATTCAGGACCTCAGCGAAAAATTCAACATCCTGCAATCCGCGATGGCTGCGTCCGAGCGCATTTTCCGGCTTCTCGACGAACCGATCTCCATCACTTCCGATCCCAACGCCGCGCGCCTTGTCTCTCCACGCGGCGAAATCGAATTCCGCAATGTCTGGTTCAGCTATCGCGAGAAGGCTGAGCCCACCGACGAAGACTGGGTTCTGCGCGATGTTTCCTTCCGCATCGCACCCGGCGAGACGTTCGCCATCGTCGGCCACACGGGTGCCGGCAAGACCACCCTTATTTCCCTGCTCCTCCGTTTCTACGATGTCCAGCGCGGCCAGATTCTCCTCGACGGCGTTGACATAAAATCCATCAACCTCCAGGATCTCCGCCGCCTGTTCGGTATCGTCTTGCAGGATTCTTTTCTCTTCACCGGCACAATCGAATCCAACGTACGCCTCGGCTCCCCAGGGATCGATCGCGCAACGGTTCAAAAAGCGCTCGACGAAATCGGCCTTGGCGATTTTGTTCGCGGCCTTCCCCAGGGCGTGGACACGGAAGTCAACGAGCGCGGCTCAACGCTCTCGGTAGGCCAGCGCCAGCTCATCTGCTTCGCTCGCGCGCTCGCCCACAATCCCAGCTTCCTCATCCTCGACGAAGCTACTTCTAGCGTGGACACAAAAACCGAACTGCAAATTCGCGAAGCCCTCGACCGTCTGCTCTGCGGCCGCACTTCCCTCGTAATCGCCCATCGCCTCAGCACCATTCAATACGCCTCGCGCATTCTCGTATTCCACAAAGGCCGCCTCCGCGAACAAGGCGCTCATCAGGAACTTCTCGCTCTGCGCGGCATCTATTACCGCCTCTACCAGCTCCAATACAAAGAGCAGGAACTCGGCCTCCCCGACGACGCGCGCAGCGCCGCCGGCTCTCTCGCCGACCAGCCTCCCAGACCGCTCCCAGCTCCTCAGCCAGCAACGGATTGAGCTCCGCTCAAAAGCGAATGCCTCCCATTCCGCTCCTCATCTCCGCAGGCGAAGTTTCCGGTGATATGTACGCCGCACGCCTCGCCAAAGCCCTCCAAAAACGCATGGAAGTCTCCCTCTTCGGCATGGGTGGCCCGCAAATGCGCGCCGCCGGCGTTGACGTCATCACGGACTACTCCGAAGTTTCCGTCGTCGGTATCACGGAAATTCTCAGCCACCTGCCATCTCTGGTCCGCGCCATGCGCCGCCTCGTCACCGAAGCCAGCCGCCGCAAGCCTCCATTCGCCATCCTCACCGACTTCCCGGGTTTCCATCTCCGTCTTGCCCGAAAACTCCGCCCGCACGGCGTCCGCAACATCTATTACATCTGCCCGCAATTCTGGGCCTGGCGCCCATGGCGCGTCCGCGTCGTGCGCCGCCGCTTCGCCCAAGCCCTCTGCATCTTCCCTTTCGAGGAAGCCTTCTTCGGCAACGCGGGCGTGCCCACAAAATTCATCGGCCACCCGCTGGTAGGCAATGTCCACCCCACGCAATCGCGCGAGGATTTCTGCCGCCAGCACGATCTCGATCCTGCTCAGCCGATCGTCACTATTTTGCCCGGCAGCCGCCACGCCGAGCTATCCCAGCACCTACCAATAATCCGCGAAGCCTGTCTCCGCATTCAAAATGCCCGTCCATCCTGTCCAGCGCAATTCGTAGTAGCCGCGGCCGCCGCTGGCAGCGTGAACCAGCTCAAAGCAAGTTGGCACTCCGCCCTAAAGGTCCGCGTGGTCGAAGGCCAAACCTACAACGCCCTCGCAGCCGCCGATGCCGCCATCGTCTCGAGTGGCACAGCCACCGTCGAAGCCGCTCTTCTCGACGTCCCCATGGTCGTCATTTACCGCGTGACGCCACTGACCGCCCTGCTGGCCAAGCCTCTGGTCCGCACCTCTTACTTCAGCATGGTGAACCTCATCGCCGAACGCGAAGTCGTCCCCGAACTGATTCAAAAGGACTTCACTCCCGCTCGCGTCGCCGAGGAAGTCCTGCGTCTCCTCACCAGCCAGCCCGCCCGTGAAGAACTCCGGGCCGGCCTTGCCGGAGTCCGCGATCGCCTCGGCCCCCCAGGTGCCGTAGACCGCGCCGCCGATGCAATTACTGCTCTTCTCGCCGCCTCCTCTGGCAACACTTAGGCGGGTCTCTGCTATCCTATATAGGCATAAAAGTGTCTATAGGCATGAAGGTGTCGGTTGGCGCCGGTATCAGGTGCCCATTGCGATGTGCGATGAGTGCCGCCTATAAACGCCATCGATAGGTGCCATCGAAAAGGTGTCGGATGCTCTGCCGCCGAAGTAGAAGTTTTTCTAAGAAATCAACTTTGTTCCTCGCTGCAGCCCTTGTCTGCGGCGCTCACAACCTGCAAGCACAGGTCCCTCGCTCTCTTGGCTTCCTCGCCGAGCATTACGACGTAACCGCCACGCTTGACGCCAACGGCCAATCCATCAACGCTATCGCCAAAATAGACTTCCGCGCCACCGACGTCACCGGCAACGTACGCGTCGAACTCCATCCGAATCTCAACGTTACCTCGGTCAAAACCGCGGATGGGAAGGCCATCAATTACGAGCGCGATTCCACCAATCCGCTCTACGTTCTTGCCACCCTCCCAACTCCCGTCGCCGCCGGTGGCCACGTCACGCTCGTCTATACTTACGTCGGCCTCCTGGCTAACGAGGAAAACAGCCCCGTCCCAGGTGTGCGAGCCGCTTCGATAACCCATGAATACGCCTACCTCCTTCTCCCAGCAAGATGGTTCCCCCTCACAAACTATCCCGCAAACCGCTACACCGCCACGTTCCGCTTGAACGTCCCCGATAATTTCGCCGCCGCTGGCTCAGGCAAGAGTGCCGCTCCCACCCCCCTCGCCGGGGGTCGCCTGCTCTACACTTTCGATTGCAAAGACCCGGGTCCACATGGCAGCTACGTTGCCGGCAACCTTCAGCTCAATCCCAAACAAGCTGAAGGGATTAACGTGGCTGTCTTCGCTCCCCGCTCCGACTCCGACAACGCTCAAGGATTTGCTGACGACGTCGCCCGCGCCGTCACCCTTTTTTCCGACTATTTTGGCGACCTTCCCGACACCGACATGACCGTCATTCAGTTGCCCGACGGAACCGTCCGAGACTTCGCTGCCCCGGGGGTTCTCATGCTTAACCGTCGACTCTGGGAACCCAAATCCGCCGAACGCACTATCGCTCGTCTTGTCGCCGCCCAGTGGTTTGGCAACTCCGTTCTTCCCGCGTCTTCCGCCGATGTCTGGGTTACCGACGGACTCTCCCGCTATTGCGAAGCCTTATATGCCGAACAGAGCGCCGGCAAGGAAGCCGGCCTCCGCGCAGTCGACGAATTCGCTGTCGGCGCCCTCATGTATGACGACGCCGCACCCATCGCGCAGTCCGCCCGCCTCGTTCCTTACTCCAGTGATTACCGTTCTGTCGTCCTGAACAAAGGCGCTATGGTCTTCCACATGCTTCGCGCGGAAATGGGCGATGCTCCCTTCAAAGCCCTTCTTCACCAATTTGCCACCAAATATGCCGGCAAGGCGGCACGCATCGATGACTTCGTGAATCTCGCCGATCAGGAAGAGCAGTCCATTCTGAAGGGTGCCTCGGGTCCGAATCTTCGCGGCTTTTTTGCGCAGTGGCTGAACTCCACCGGAGTGCCAGATTTTACGACCGAATTCGTCGTCTACCGTACCCCCAAAGGTTTCCGCATCGTCGGCAAAATCAAGCAGCCCATAGATACGTTCAGCATGCCCGTCGAGCTACGCATAGATACCGAAGGCAACCCCGAACTGAAAATGGTGGACGTCCTGGGCCTCGAATCTCCGTTCGTCGTGGAAACCTTCGGTCGTCCAAAACCTGGCGGCATCAAGGTCGATCCCAACAACTTGATACTCAAAGGTAGCGTCGCGCTTCGCGCCCGCGCCGCCATCGCACGCGGCGAAGAACTTGCCGAACAGGGCCGCTATTACGACGCGATCGGCCAGTATCAACGCGCGCTCTCCATCCAGCCCGGCCGCCCCCTCGCCAATTTCCGCATGGGCGAAGCCTTCTTTTACCAGAAGAACTACCAGGCCGCGGCCAACTCCTTCCGCGAATCCCTGCAAGCCGTCCCCGAACCCTCCGAAAAGTGGACCGAAGTCTGGAGCCACATCTATCTCGGCGAGGTTTTCGACATATTGGGACAGCGCGAACGCGCCGTAAACGAATACAGCAAAGCAAAACAAACCAACGACAACACCGGGGGCGCCCAAGACCGCGCCGAAGGCTTCCTAAAGAAGCCCTATTCCGATGCCACCCCGGGAGCGGTCAGCGCAAAAGGCGACGCGCCCGCATCCACCCCAGCCCCGGCAGCGCCCCCAGCTGGCGATCGTCCCACGCTAATCAAGAGACCTAACCCCTGGGTAAGCGGAAGCGTCCCAGAAAACTAGCCGGCCTGCCAAGATTTCGATTGAAAAAATTGTCAACTGCAGTAGAATGCACATCAGGTAATACTATGGAGTGCGGGAGCTCCGCTTTTTTGTTTGCAGTCTGTGGCCGGCGCGCAACTAACCGCCTTAGAATCAACACCTACAAAAATGAGGGGGAGGGGGGCAACCGCAGTCACACCGTCTAACTCTTCGACGCCCCTTCAGGTTTCAGCCTCTTCAGCGCTCGAGTAAAAATGTCGCAGGCCTTCTCATCAAACAGCACGAAGTAAATCTTTTCAAGCGAAGTCGGGTGCCTGAGATGCTTCGCCGTTTCGTCTAGCATGATGTTCGCGCACTCTTCCAGCGGGAACATCGCGATACCTGTCCCCACCGCCGGAAACGCGATCGTCTTCAGAGCCCTCTCGGAGGCGATCCGAAGCGAATGTGCAACCGAATGACCCAAAGCGGCTGCGGTCGTTCGACCGCCAAGCTGCATGCTCGCTGCATGAATGACGTACCGCGCTTTCAATTTGCCGCCCCCTGTGATGGCCGCGTAGCCCACGGGAATGCTTCCAATCTCGTCGCACTCGCGCTGGATTTCGTCGCCGCCCCTGCGGCGAATCGCTCCGGCAACGCCGCCGCCAAGTTGCAGGTCGTTGTTCGCGGCGTTGACGATGGCGTCTGTATCCATGTCCGTCAGGTCGCCCTGCAGAATCACGATTTTCTCCGCAAGCAGTTTGTCCATCTCGTTTTTCATGTATCGCCCAGGCTCGGTTTTGCCGATGGATTCTCTCTTGTTATCGGGTCTGGGGCGCACGCCGAACCACATTCCGGGCAGCCGGTCGCAAACCCCTGCTCGTCTCGGACAATCGCAACTTCCCTGCCCATGCGGAGCGCGACTTCCTGGCAGGCCGCAATGGTCTCTTCGGAAGTCACGCGCCCTGCGATAAGTTCCGACTGCTTGCCGCTGCCATCGGTGTCCGCGGAAAAACGCATTCCGATGCACCGCTCGGGGCAAAACGTCACTTCAGCAAGGTCGGTTATGGCCAGCGAGGACGTAGTGCTGGCAAGAATCGCGCCAGGCTTGGCAAACTTGTCGAAAATTGTGAACAGCTCGATCTTCATCTCGATTTCGTCGGCAACCGTCTCGATGATCAGGTCCGCTTCGCGGCAAGCATCTTCCGCGGTCCGAACAAGTCTGAGCTTTGCCATAGTGGCAACAAAAGTGGCGCGGTCAATCTTCCCTCGCGCGCACTCATCCCCAATCGCCTGCACAATCCAGGCAATTCCCTGCTCCAGCATGGACGGCGAAATGTCTTCCAGAACGGTCGTATATCCCGCGAGAAGGCACGCACAAGCAACTCTTCGTCCCAACTCTCCGGCGCCGACGATAGCGATGCATTCTATGGCCATGAGGTCTTCAAGAATGGAAAGACAATCAGCAGAACGAAACCTGTCAGTCACCCATCACAAGTCACTGGCCCTGATTCTACTTACGACACGCTGCCACTCAGCAGCTTCCTATAAGCCGCTTCATCGAAACCCAAAACAATCTGTTCGCCGCGAATGACCACTGGCCGCTTGATCAGATTCGGCGTATGGGACATCAGCTTTATGGCTTCCGCTCTAGACGGAGGCTTCTCACCAAGATTTTTTGCGCGGAAAAGCTCATTCCGCGGATTGAGAAATTGCTTGTAATCGCGAGCTCCGATCAAACGGTCGAGTTCCGCTTCGCTCAGGCTGTCTTTGTCCAAATCGCGGCGTTCCAGGTCAGCGCCGAGTTCAAGCAGGAAGCTCTTCGCCTTGCGGCAGGTCGTGCAGCTGGGTTTTTCAAGGAACTGGATTTTTATCTTCGCCATGGACTCTTCCTGTTCAGTAGCGCGGAACTTGAGGATCAATTTCCACCGACCAGCGTTCGATACCGCCCGCCATGGACTTCGCGCTATCCACACCTTGTTGCCGCAGCCACACCGCGGCATCCAGACTGCGCATTCCGTGATGGCAATAGCAAATCACTTCGTCCGCGTCCAGCAGAGTATTCACCTGGGCCTGAAGCGTGCCGAGCGGAATCAGTCTGGCATCGCCGATGTGGCACAGTTGGTATTCCCATGGCTCGCGTACATCCACCAGCAAAATGTTTCCGCCGCTCGCCAGGCGAGCCTGCACGTCCTTCGCGGAGATTTGTATGTCGTCCATATTTATTAAAGCTGTCGCGGGAGGGCCGCTCGTTCGATTCTACTTGCCCTGAAACTTCGGATGCCGCTTCTCCATGAAGGCCCTAATTCCTTCGCTGCAGTCGTCCGAGTGAAAGCATTTCATCTGCTGCTCCACCTCGCGATCGAGCGCTTTCACCAATTCCTTTTCGTGGCTCGCGAACAGCATCCTCTTGGTGGCCCTGATCACAATTTGCGGCCCCTGCGCGATCTTCAGAGCAAACGCTCTCACTTCGGCTTCAAGCTGCGCAGCCGGCACAACGCGGTTCACGATCCCCAGCCTCAGCGCCGTCGGCGCGTCAATCATATCGCCGGTGTAAAACATCTCCGCTGCGGCGGAAAGCCCCACAAGTTGCGGGAGAAAGTAAGTCCCGCCATAATCCGGGAACAAGCCGACCTTAGCGAAATTCTGGCCGAAGGTCGCCGTATCCGCGGCGATGCGGATGTCCGCCGCCAGCGCGACGTTCATGCCCGCGCCCGCCGCTGGTCCGTTCACTGCGGCAATCACGGGCTGCGGCATCATGCGCATCCTCAGCACAGATTGCATGCCGGAACGCAGGATCGGGCCAAGCTCTTCGGTTTCATTGCGCTCGCGGCCTCTGCCGATTGCGCCCAGGTCGCCGCCAGCACAGAAAGCGCGCCCGGCGCCGCTCACCACCACGACATGCACCGAGTTGTCGTCTGCAATGCGCGTAAGGGCTTCGTTCAACGCGGTGGAGAGCTCGCTGTTAAGAGCGTTCAGCTTGTCGGGCCGGTTCAGAACCAGCAGCGCGATGCCGTCCTGCCTGGTCTCCAGAACGACCGGCCCTGCGGACGCCGTCTTCGCTGCGTTGCTCATAGGATTTCTCCGTGTCAGGACGTTTTCGTTTCGCGATCTTTTTCGGTGCGCGTAACCAACTGCGCGAGCTTGCGAAAATGTTTTACTCTCTCTCCCTTACCGAGGGCGTTCTGGCCGCTGGTCGAGGGTAGCACGTAGACGCGCGCGCCGTAGAGCAGCTCTTTCTGAAGGCCAAACTTGCATTTGCGCTGCGAAAATTGTTCATAAACAATTTTCCCGTTAAACGCTACGACATGCGGCGCGAACTCCTCGAGCTTCTGCGAAAGAACGATCCGGCCTTCGGCGAAATCCTCGCGCGACAGTTCTTCGACGCCTTTGGTGGGTTTCTTAACGAGGTCGGTAAGTCCGATGCCAAACTCGATCACGCGTTTGTCGTCGTGATAGTCAAAAGGCTCGGGCACGACGCCGCTTTCGTAAAGCACCGGCCAAAAAAGGTTCGTTCGCCCCGCGTAGTAATGGCCGACGCGCACCGACGATTCGCTCGGATTGCAGCCGACGATGACCAGTTTCATGCCTTTTCGCAGGTGATCGGGAAGTGTTCGCATCGTTCTAGTGTTGCCTATTTCCTGCCGCTGGATGGAAAGTTTCGTGTTGTGCGGTCCCAACGGTCAAGAGCATGCAAACCAGCGGCTTGGACGCGAAGTGTTCGTATGCATCGTCCAAAACGGGTGGCCCATAATCTGAAACGGTGCGGAGAAGACAGTTCTGCACAGGTGACGAGAGTCCGGTAGGCCATCGTGCTCTTGAGAAACGCTCTCCCAAAACTCTAGTCAGCCCGGCAATGACTGTCAAGCCTTCTTGCGGAACGCCAGCGAATCAATGGCCGCCGGTGGGTCAGTGGCGAATGGATCAAAACTTGTCGGGCTAGTGGAATTATTACTGCGTTGCCCGTCGTGGACACTTATCCACCTTGACCACAGCGTTTGCATAACCTATGTTTATGCCCTGAATTCGGCAACTCACGACCGGAGCGAACCGCACACTTCCAAAATGCTGCGGAGGAACGGGCCATGAAGACAACTCTATACGGGGCGGCGGCGATTGCCGCGCTGGTGCTCGCCGTCTTTGGCGGCAGGTCCAGCTCTGCGCAGGACAAGCAGGACAAGTACACTCTGCAGGTGCCGGGCGGGCTGGCATTTTCTGAGGTCAAGGGATACGAACAATGGCAGGTAGTAGGGCCCAGCCTTACCGAAGCCGCGAACGTTATCCGTGTGATCGTCGCCAATCCGGCGATGATCAAAGCCTATCAGGACGGCGTTCCTGGCAATGGCAAGCCTTTCCCTGACGGGTCCAAGATTGTGAAACTTGAGTGGAAACCAAAAAAGATAACAGATCCCCCTTTTTCCGCGAGCGCCCCGGACACGGTACCTGGAGATCTGCAGCAGGTCGAGTTCATCGTGAAGGACAGCAAGAGATTCTCGGATACGCACGGATGGGGATATGCCATGTTCGACTATGACCCCGCATCCGGAACGTTCGCGCCGGCGACGTTGTCCAGCAAACCGCCGGTCGGGCACGACGCCAGGTGCGGCGCAGCGTGCCACACGCTGGCGGCTTCAAAGGATTATATTTTCACGGCATACCCCAAGAGGTGAACCTCAGTAAGTGCTACGTCCTTGACTTGTTTGCTGTGACCAAATGCAAGACTTTAAGAGAAGTTATTCGAGGCAGCAATTTCTCTCCACGGTTGCGATGACCGCGGGCGCTGGGATGATATTGCGCGCGCATTCCGCGTGGGCTGCGGAGGTAACCGATCCGCGCGTGGCTGAAATCGTGGCAGCGACGATCGGAATTGACACCCACAATCATATCGACGTTCCGCTCACGGCTGCAGAGATACCCGGCCCGGACATCGACCTGTCAGACGAGATGAAGCGGTCAGGTCTCTCTGCCATCTGTATGACCTTTGCAACGGACTATCAACAAGGCGATGCGTACGACCGCTTCCTTAAAGGGCTCTCGTCGATGGATCGACAGTTGGAGCGCAACAAAATGAAGCGCTCGCTCAGTACGGCTGACCTTCGCAGCGCTCATGAGAAAAGCCTGCCGACGGTCATCCAAGCGGTCGAGGGCGCCCACTTTCTTCAGGGCCATCTTGAGCGAGTGGAAGAAGCCTACCATCGGGGTTTACGACACCTCGGGCTGCTTCACGATAGTGACGCCTCCGTGCCGCTGGGCGATGTTTACACCAACCCTCCGCGTTACGCTGGACTCACCGCATTCGGGACGTCGGTCATCAAGGAATGCAACAGACTCGGCATTCTCATTGATCTTGCGCATGCCAATATGCAAACCACGCAGATGGCGCTTGCGGCCACGACGCGGCCGGTCATCATCTCGCACACCGGCTTGGACACGCAGTTAGGAAGCGATTCGCGCATGGCGCAGATGATGCGTCCAAGGCTCATCCGCAAAGAGCAAGCCAAGATCGTCGCGAACGCCGGGGGCATCATCGGTGTTTGGACGCATCTGGCCGATACCCCGTTGGACTATGCGCGGAATATTCGAGCCCTCGCCGATGTGATCGGGGTCGACCATGTGTGCATCGGAACGGATACCAAGCTAACCCAACCCGGCAGCCGCCCTGGCCCTCCGCCTGGTGGTCCCCCTCCCGGCCAACAGCATCCGCGCGTCGGAGAACGGACCAATCAGGCCTGGCAGGATCAGACGGCCGGGTTCTACTATGTCGTTGTGGATGCCATGCTGAAGACCGGCTTCACGCACGATGAGATCGGCAAAATCGGCGGCGAGAACTTTCTCCGCGTATTCGGCGCGGCCACTGGAAAATAGCCTGGGCCTCGTGCATGAGGCCCCGCCTGCGAACCGCATAAGATGCCCGAAAATGCCCGCAGAATTCGGATCCTCCCATTGTGCGGCTCATAGGAGTTCGATTATTCCCGGATACCTTTTGACTCTGGAGCAATTCCGTGGCAGTTGCTTTGGTGTAAGCTTGCAACCCAGTTTCGGGAAGAGCGGAAGAGTGCCCGCTCGGGAGGCTGAGTCTGATCGGGCGTAAACTTGCACACTACCAGATCACCACCGCCATTGGCGCGGGGGGAATGGGTGAGGTGTATCGCGCGACCGATACCAAGCTGGGACGCGACATAGCGCTTAAGCTCCTGCCGTCTGATGTTGCCGGAGATCCCGAACGCCTGGCCCGGTTCCAGCGTGAGGCCCGCGCGGTCGCCGCACTCAACCATCCGAACGTTGTCACACTGTATTCGGTGGAGGAATCCGAAGGCATCCACTTTCTCACCATGGAATTGATCGAGGGGCAGCCGCTGGACCGGCTGATTCCGGTGAACGGCATGCCAGTGGAACGCATCGTTGAGATTGCCGGCCCTTTGGCCGACGCGTTGGCCGCGGCGCACGAGAAAGGAATCATCCATCGCGACCTGAAGCCCGCCAATGTGATGGTGACGACGGAAGGCCGGGTGAAGGTTCTCGATTTTGGGTTGGCAAAAGATGTTCGAGCGGAGGGCTCCGAGGGCGCGACGCAGACTTCGGCTGGTGTTACGCAGGCGGGCATCGTAATGGGAACGCCGGCTTATATGTCGCCGGAACAAGTTTCAGGGCGCACGCTTGATCCTCGCACCGATATTTTTTCTCTTGGCGTTATCTTGCACGAGATGGCCACGGGCCGCCGGCCGTTTGGTGGAACTTCGTCAGCCGAGCTCGTCTCGTCTATTCTGCGCGACGCTCCGCCCCTCGTCACGGAGGTGCGCGCGGATTTACCGAGCGATCTGGCGCGCGTGATCCGCCGCTGCCTGGAAAAGGATCCGCGGCACCGCCTGCAAACGGCGCGCGATGTCGGCAATGAATTCCGCGATTTGGGGCAAGTGGGGCCGCGCGGCACGCCGCCGGAGCTGGCATCGGGCGCAACGCCGAGAGCGGCTGGAGCCGGATCGGGATCGGTGCGCGCCGACGAAGGCTTTTGGATCGCCGTGCTGCCGTTCAAGTACAGCGGCGGCAACGCCGAGCTCACTGCACTGAGCGAAGGGATTTCCGAGGAAGTGCTCACCGGCCTGTCGCGTTTTTCGTATTTGCGGGTGATCGCACGCAGTTCAACGGCAAAATACTCGAGCGAGTCTGGAGACATCCGCGCGATCGGCAAGGATCTCGGGGCGCGCTACGTGCTGGAAGGCAGCCTGCGCCAGGCGGGATCGAAGGTTCGCATCGCGGCACAATTGGTCGACGCCAATACGGGCTCGAGTCTGTGGGCGGAAACTTACGATCGGCCGTTCACAACCGAGGACACGCTAAACGTGCTCGACGATGTCGTGCCGCGAATCGTGGCGACCATCGGAGACGCACAGGGCATACTCGCCCACAGCATGACCGAGGCGCTGCGTCACCGTGATCCGGAATCGCTTACGCCCTACGAGGCGCTGCTGCGCAGCTTCGGATTCCATCAGCACGTTAGCGAGGACGAATACCAGGCGGGAATTGCGGCGCTGCAAAGCGCCGTGAAGAAGGCTCCAGGTAACGCGGATTGCTGGGCGATGCTGTCGTGGCTTTATCGTGCCGAATATTCGCATGGATACCACGCGCAGCCTGATTCGATGGAGCGCTCGCTGACGGCGGCCCGACGCGCCGTGAACCTCGCGCCCTCCAGTCAATTGGCCTATGCCGCCCTGGCATCCGCGCATTTTTTCCGCGGGGAACTGGGCGAGTTCCGCGCTGCGGCGGAGCGTGCTCTGTCGCTCAACCGAATACAGGGATACACCACGGCGTTTCTTGGGTTGCACTTCGCCTACTCCGGGGACTGGGAACGTGGTTGCGCGCTGGCGGAGCGTGCAACGCAACTCAATCCCAATCACCCAGGATGGTTTTGGCTGCCGCTGGTGATCAACGCCTACCGGCAACAGGACGGCGAGCGGGCGCTTCAGCATGCGCTCAAGATCAATATGCCGGGCCTATGGACCGCCCAAGTGGCGCTCGCGGTAGTCAACAGCCAGCTCGGAAGGATGGATCAAGCGCGGACAGCGCTGCGCGACCTGTTGAATGCGCGTCCGGATTTTGTCGACCGTGCGGAGGAAGATCTCAGCATCTGGTGGCAGCCGGAGATGGTGGAACAGATGCTCGGTGATCTTCGCAAGGCCGGGTTTTCTCCGTTGGGAGCCATGACATCGCCGCGGACGTCATCCGGCGCAGTTCCGGAGCAAGCGGTTTCGCGAGAAAGGCGCGCCGAAGAAGGCTTCTGGGTCGCGGTCCTGCCGTTCCGGGGCGTGAGCGGCGATGCGGATCTCGAAGCTCTGGCCGACGGTTTGACCGAAGACGTCACCGCGGGGCTCTCGCGCTTTCCATACCTTCAGGTCATCGCCCACAACTCTGCGATGGTTTACAAAGACCGCTCCGCGGATATCCGCACCGTGGGCCGAGAGCTTGGCGCGCGGTATGTGATGGAAGGGAGCGCGCGAAAAAGGGGCCGTGCCATTCGCGTCAACGCGCAATTAATAGACGCTGCGAGCGGCGCGCAGCTCTGGGTGGAGGCCTATGACCGCGAAATCGGCGACGCGGGCACATTCCAGAGTCAGGACGACATCACCGACCACATCGTGGCCACTGTGGCCGACGGGTATGGAGTTCTGGTTCGCTCCATGGCCAGCCCCACACGAAATCGAAAAGTAGAGGAACTCAGTGCGTCGGAACTTGTCTTGCGCTACTACGCCTTCATGCAGCACGTCGATCCCCAGGAGCATGCCGCGCTCTGCGCAGGCTTTGAACAGGCGCTCGAACACGAGCCCAATCACGCCCAGGCCTGGGCCTGTCTTTCCAATTTGTACCTATTCGAGTATTTCGATCGGTTCAATCTGCGGGAGAAACTGCTGGAAAAACCGCGCGCGAAACCCCTGGAACGCGCTCGGGATGCCGCCTGGCAGTCCGTTAAGATGGATCCGGCCTGCCAGACGGGCTGGAAACAACTCGCGGCTGTGCACTTCTTTACTCGCGACTTCATTGCTTTTCGCGAAATGGCCGAGCGGGCTATGTCGCTCAATCCGCGAGATAGCGATACCTGGGCTTACATGGCGATCATGATTGCCTTCTCCGGCGATTGGGAGCGCGGCATGGCCCTGGCGCAAAGAGCGATTGACCTCAATCGGCATCACCCCGGCTGGTATCGCAACGTCTTCTTTCACCATCACTATCGCAAAGACGAGTACGAAGCAGCCTTGCTGGCCGCCAAGAAGATCAACATGCCGGAGTTCCATTGGATGCAGCTGATGATTGCGGCCGCCTGCGGCATGCTTGCGCGTTATGAGGAAGCTCACACGGCCATTGAGTCTCTGCGCAAGTACAACCCGACGTTTCTCGACCTGGAAAATGTCCGTGAGGATATAGAGATTTGGGATCCGGACAAAGAGGAGGTGGAAAAGTTCTTGCAGGGATTGCAAAAAGCCGGCCTGAAGTACGGCGCGGCGGATTCCGCGGCGAATGTCAAGCCCAAGCTGAAAAACGATCCTACGATTAATGCGGCAACCGGAAAGTGATCCGCTAGCTGCGAACCGCATAATATGCCCGAAAATGCCGGCAGAATTTCTGAATCCCGCCCCAACGGTAGCTCATCCAAAGAAGGGAGAATGAGGCGTGTGCTGCCGTGCTTTGTGCTAACTTAAGGGTGGAGACATTCGGAGCAGGGCTGATGCCAAGCCCAAACATTCTCTTGAGCACACCCAACCCACACAAGCTGCCCTCGACGGTTGCTCGCGAAGACGAGCATCTGCTGGTCGCTGCCGCCAAAAAGGGCGATACGGCGGCCTTCGAGGAGTTGGTCAGCCGCTACGAGCGCAAGATTTTTCGCCTGACCATGAACATTACCGGAAACCGCGAAGACGCCGAAGATGCCATGCAGGACGCCTTCCTGAAATCCTATGCCCACCTCAAAAATTTCCAGGGCGATTCGCGTTTTTATACCTGGCTGGTGCGCATCGCCGCGAATGAAGCGCTGATGCGCCTGCGCAAGCGCCGCCCAAATCAGGTCTCGCTCGATGAGCCCATCAAGGGCGAGGAAGAAGACTTGATGCCGCGCGAAATTCAGGACTGGGGGCCCGGCCCGGACCAACGATTTGCCCAGACCGAGATGCGCGAAATTTTGTCTAGCGTGATCGAACAGATCGAGCCGGAATATCGGATGGTATTCGTACTGCGCGACATCGAAGAGCTTTCGACCGAAGACACAGCGTCCGCGCTGGGACTTTCGGTACCTGCTGTCAAATCGAGGCTCCTGCGCGCGAGGCTTAAATTGAGGCAAAAATTGGATCGTTACTTCAAGCAGGGTGGCGCAAATTGAACTGCGACGAAGTCATCCGCGAACTCTCGAACTTCATCGATGGCGAACTCGATGCCGCGACGAAGCACGAAATTGAGAGCCACTTCGTAGAGTGCCACGAATGCAAACTGGTCGTGGATCAGACCAAAATGACCATCAAAGTTTTTTGCGATTGCGAGCCAGTGGAACTTCCGGGCGATTTGCGCAATCGGCTTCATGAAGGCTTGCGCCGCAAGTTGAGAGAAGCGACGCAGTAAGCGGATCAGCAGCGAAATCTTAATACTTGAAGTCCAGCATCTGAAACTCGAACATTTGAAACTCAATAGTTCGGCAGCGGCGCCTGGACCACGTCCGCCCAGAACGGCAATTCCCTTCCCAATCCCTTTTCCTTCGCCAGCGCATACATTTTCATCGCGACAGCCAAATCCCACGATGCAATCCCATTGGATTTGAACAAGGTGACTTCCGCATCGCTGGTGCGGCCGGAAGCTTTTCCGGCGACGACATCGGAAAGTTTCTTCACGCCGGTCCAACAAATCTCATCCTTGCCAAACGCAATGATCAGGTCACCGGCTTCCTGCCGCGACTGTTCGATGGAATCGACTACGATCACGTCCGCGCTTTTCACGGCATCATCATCCAGCTCGCGCTTATGAGCGTGATTTGCACCGATGGCGTTCATGTGTACGCCGGGCGCCAGGTCCGTACCGCTGGCCACAGGATTCGACGCCGTCGTGGCGGTGCACAAAATATCGGCGTCACGAATGGCTTCGCCCGAAGATGCTGCCGCTTGCACGTGAAAACCGAGGCGTTCGGCCATTTCTTTCGCATACTTTTCGCGCTTTGCAGGATCGCGGCCATAGATTTTGGCTAGCTTCAGTTCTCGCACTGCCGAGATGGCTTCCAGCTGCGTCCGCGCCTGGCCGCCTGTACCGATGATTGCCGCGACGCGGCTGTTCTGCCGCGAAAGATATTTCGTAGCCACACCGGAAGCCGCGCCGGTGCGTAGCTGCCCCATGTAATCCGCTTCGATCAATGCCACCAGATCGCCCGTTCGCATTTCATAGAGCGGCACCATGAATCTGATTTTTCCGTTTACATAGGTGTACTGCTTCATGGCCACGAATCCGGCGGAGAAATCCGCAGCCACCATGTAGTGGAAAAAGCCTCCACCGGGCAATTCAAATCGCCGCCGCGGATGTACGGCCACTTCTCCATTCGACTGCTTCCGCGAAATCGTCTCGACAGCCTCGATGGCCATCGGCATCGTGAGCACCGCCCGCACTTCGGATTCGCTGATATGCAGCGCCATTCTTCGC
This sequence comes from Betaproteobacteria bacterium, assembly GCA_903970165.1. Taxonomy (GTDB): domain Bacteria; phylum Acidobacteriota; class Terriglobia; order Acidiferrales; family UBA7541; genus Acidiferrum. The sequence goes on along the minus strand of CAJCHZ010000057.1, from coordinate 3,639 downwards.
TTTATCCTTTCAAAGTCCTGCGCTCCTCGATTCGCCCGGCAAGGGTGAACGCGTGGGTTCAATGCAACTTACTGTTTTGCAGATGGCTTTGCGGCGGTGCGTCCGGATTTTTTCGCGGAATCGCCTTCTTCGCGGATGCGGCGGACTACAGTTTGCATCAAGCGATAAACACGCTCTTCTTTGTTGCCGTCCATGACCCGAAAACGAAATTCCGGATCGCCCTTGGGGCTCCTTCCGATTCTGACCGGCAACTGGCCGCACAAATCATTTTCTATGAAGGCGGTTTCGTAACGCTCTTTTTTTACGTTCCAGGTATAGACGCGCAGGGTGGTGAAATCGCAGGGCTGTCCTTCAGGACCCTTGGCCGCGGCCACAAGGTATTGGATTTTGTCTCCCGCGGGATCGCTGATGCGATTCAGTTCAAACCAGGCGATGGGGCGAATGTTTGAGGAGTTGGCCCCGTCGCGCACCGGGTCGGGCAAATCCAATTCAAGGAAGCGCCCAATCACCCAGCCGGCAATCGGCAAAGACTGGTCGCCGGGCTGAGTCGTTGTGGTTTCGGCAGTGCGTCCGGCGGCTTCACCTGGAGGACGCGTGGCGACGCCGCGAACCAGGAACCAGTCTTCTTTCTTGGCGTCCGAGGAATCGCCGGACGATTCCTTTTCGTCGGTGACTTGCGCCCAATCGGCGACCGCGCGTCCGACGACTTCGACGGGAACACCGCGGCCGAATTGATAGAGACGGGCTTGCGTGCGGCCCGGCTCGACACGAAGATTCGTCTGGACTTTGGTACGTCCGCGGGCCTGCACGGGCATCGCGGCGACTTGCTTGAGGAGTTTTGTGCTGCGCTGCCATAGCGCAGGATCCATCAGGTAACGGCCTTCGACCCAGCCCAATTCACCGGCGCTCGTGCGCACCTTGATGCTGTCATTGCGGCGGGCGACGACATCCACGCGGTCGCCGTAGTGCAGCGTGTCAAGCGGCTGGCGCACCTGGGCTACGCTGCTCCAAAGCGTGGCGGTGCGTTCGCCAACGTAAGCCTCGCCCAGGTATTCGTGCTTCGGGCGGAAAAACCAGGCGATCACCGCGACGACGCAAAGCAATGGCACTGCAATCAAGAGTTTGCGTTTCATTCCGCGTTCCAAACGTGCCGGTTGAGGGAACCCCACATGGCTTCACAGAGTGCTACGGTTGGACAACGCACTTCTACATATTCGTCAAACACGCGTTTTGCGGGCATGGGCGGTTGGGTTTCCCTGTTATTGTTCGCTAAATATTGTACCTGATTCTCAGGCGCGTCCGGTGGCGGGCGTGCCCAGTTTCCATTTCTGATAAAATGCCGTTGCGCATCAACTAATTTTCAATTCCGATTCAAAGGAACTCGATGAAATCTCTTAATGTGCTGCAGCCGCTGGCGTTGCTGGTGCTGCGCGTGGCGTTTGGCGTGATTTTTATTTCGCAGGGGTATCCAATGCTGGCACACCGGGCGAACCCGACGCAGGCGCTCTTCGCGCAGCATGGTATTCCGGGATATTGGGTTTACATTTCCGGCGTGCTCGAGTTATTTGGAGGAGGATTGCTGTTGCTGGGATTGTTTACGCGGGGAGCAGCTTTGTTGCTGACGGTGGAGATGGTGTTGTTGATGTGGAGAGTTTTTACACCACACACTTATCTGGCCGTGGGTGAGTATGCTTACCCGCTCGTGCTGGCTGCGGGGTGTTTTGCGCTGGCGACGTTTGGGGCTGGGTTGATTTCGGTGGATTATCCGTTGTTTGAGAGCGGCGGCGGAAAGCCTCGGGCGCCGCGGAATGATAAGAAGAAGTGAGCGGTGAGTAGCGGGGCGCAGCGGTCATCCTCGGAAGAAGGACCTACCTTTGGTTCAGGTTTTTCCTTAACAGGTAAGGGCGGCGCTTGCCCACCCTGGGAGTGATGGAGCGTCTGCCAGAGCGCTAGGTAGTCGTCATGCTGGCCGATGTGGGCACGATTCCGCCGGGAGCGACGGGCAGAACGATCCACAGGATGAAGTAGGCCAGCACGCCCGTGCCAGCACAGAAGATGAGCAGCAGCCAAACCACCCGGATGATGGTGACATCTACGTCGAAATAATCGGCCAGGCCGGCGGCGACGCCCGCAATCTTCTTATCGGTGCTGGAACGCATCAGCTTCTTATGAGCGCCAGTCTCCGGAGAGAGACCCGGCGCACCGGATTCGGGCTGTTTGGCGCCGCAGTTGTAGCAAAACCTCGAGCCAATCGCGATATCTTTGTGGCAGCTTGAGCAGATCATTTGGAGTACCCCTCGCAGGCCGGAATGTTGCCTTCCCTCCTATAGGATACGCCCAAATGACCGAAAAAGTTTCCCGTAAAGGAGGCCGCCAAACGCTGTAACTGGAGACTGCCTCCGAGTATCGAATATTAGGGTCTTAGGGCGATATGGCTTTATTGGCGGCTGGGTTGGACCGTCGCCTGGCAAGAGGAGATGAAAGTGACAAAAGCATTTGGAGCGACTTCAACGACAGAAGAGGTTTTGTCGGGCGTGAATCTTCGCGGGAAACGCGTTCTGGTAACGGGAGCGTCGGCGGGGATTGGCGTGGAGACGGCGAGAGCGCTTGCGGCGCACGGGGCGCGCGTTGTGGGAGCGGCACGCGATCTGGAGAAGGCGCAGGCAGCGACAGCCGAAGTGCGAAGAGATGCCGCCGCGAACGGCGGAAGCTTCGAGCTGGTGGCGCTCGATCTTGCCAACCTGAAAAGCGTTCGCGCGTGCGCGGATGCGCTGGTGGCCAAGGGCGAACCCTTTGACGTGGTGATCGGCAACGCAGGCGTGATGGCCACGCCTTTCGGGCACACGGCCGACGGGTTTGAGACACAATTCGGGACGAATCACCTGGGGCATTTTGTTTTTGTGAACCGGATTGCGCCGCTGCTTCGGGCGGGAGGGCGGGTGATCAGCTTGTCATCGTCGGGACACCGCTTTGCCAACGTTGACCTGGCGGACCCAAACTTTGAGCGGACGGCCTACGAACCGTTCGTGGCATATGGGCGGTCGAAGACGGCAAACATTCTTTTTGCGGTGGCGTTTGACGAGCGGCACCGGGAGCGCGGGGTGCGAGCGGCTGCGGTGCATCCGGGCGCCATCCGAACGGAGCTGGGGCGGCACCTTGATCCGAGCGTGCTGCAGAAGCTGTTTGACCAGATGAACCAGCAGCTCGCGGCGCTAGGCAAAGATCCGTTTCAGTGGAAGACGATACCGCAGGGAGCGGCGACTTCGGTGTGGGCTGGCGTGGTTGCGCCGGCCGAGGAAATCGGCGGACGGTATTGTGAGAACTGTCACGCGGGGCACGTGGTTCCGGATGATGCGGTCATCACCGCGGTCAGCGAAGGAGTGAGGGGTTACGCGCTGGACCGGAAGAACGCCGAGGCACTGTGGAAGAAGAGTGAAGAAATGACGGGAGAAAGCTTTGGCGAGCAGAGTCGCCGCGTCGCGGGAAGCTGAATTGGACGTGCGGGGCCGCGTTACTTTAGCAGGCTAACGGGAATCAGTACTCAATGAGCTGCTTTACGGCGGCGGTGATGTGGCTTGTTTGCGGGAGGATTACGTCTTCGAGCTTGGGCTGGTAGGCGCAGAAGGTGTCCATGGCGGC